>NZ_RHLN01000025.1 GCF_004121075.1 Lutibacter sp. HS1-25 | reverse complement strand
CTCAGTCGAGCTATTTTTGCTAACGGGCTTTTATAAGATTTGTGCGGTTTAAAAATACGATAATTTTCAGCCGTAGCAAATTGTTTGTTTAATATTTTAAATTTTCTATTAGTTCGAATTATAGCATAAATTTTATGAGTTGTTAGGTAACGTGCTTTTGAGTTCGGATTAATCTTTCTGACCTAAATTTCTACGTATCAAAACCTCATTTTACATAATTGTCAAATTTGACGATTTCTCATTTTAGTTGAATTTTTCTGAAATCTTAAATATTCCAACATTCAAATTCCAACGCTCAAACTCCGCCATAATTTTAAAATCCGAGATTTGTCATTTTAACTATATTTTTCTGAAATCTTAAGTATTCCAACATATAGATTTCAACGCTCAAACTCCGCCATAATTTTAAAATCCGAGATTTCTCTTTTTAGTTTATATTTTTCTGAAATCTTAAGTATTCCAACATTCAAATTCCAACGCTCAAACTCCGCCATTTTTAAATCTGAAATTTGTTATTTTATCTTAAACATTTATAGAATTCGTTGCTCAATTCTATTTATTTCAATGAGCTTTTTGTGTAATTTCTCATACAATTAAATGATTTTTAATTAAATAACTCAAAATAAGGAATTCAGAGAGAATTCCGATGGCATGTTACCTAACGGCGTGTATATGAAAAGTTACGTGTAAATAAACACTTCTTTTCAGGCGTTACGGAAGTAAATTTAAAGAAAAATAATATAGTATTAACAATAGAGAAGTAATTTTTTATATGCTAACAGTTGCCTAACGTATTAGGGAAGCTCGAAAACTGAATCCAAGACAAAGACCACAGTTTTTATTTTTTTTGAGCGTTGGCAAATGGCTGGTAAGCCAAAAGAAAACAAATAGTTGGCGGTTTAAAAATATTACTCTCGTTTTATAATAAAGATTTAGAAACGATGGAAAATATATTTTATAAATCAGAATATGAAAAAGCCTTATTTTATGATAAATTAATAAATTACGTAATGTTTTTTTTAGGTAGTGTATTATGGATATCTATAATAATTATTATATCAATTTTAATTTACGCAAGACTTAATTATCCCGAAAAATTCAAGCAACTTGACAATATACCAAGCACTAATCAATATAGCAGTAAAAACACCAATAGGTTTAATTATAATGTCTGTTATATTCGATATTTTTAATGCTAAATTTTTTAATTTATTTTTACTATAATATGATGAATAACCTCCATCAGCTAAAAAGATAATTCCATTATATGATATTCCGAAAGTTAATGTTTTTTTATTATCATTTATATGCTCATAAACATAACCGTCTGATAACATTTTTATAAACATTCTATATGATTCTGTATTATCAATATTCAATTTAGCACGTCTAATTATAGAATCTGGTCTTCTTGGTATTGAATCAAGATTTTCAGACATATATTTAAGAATTAAATCTAATTGCTGATGCTTATTCATATTTACAATTTTTAAGTGTTACAAGGCAAGGGAAAAAAATAAAAAGGCATATTACGGAACATTATTACGACAAACTCCTCCGCTAATATGTTTTGCAACGGGCTTTTATAAGATTTGTGCGACTGGAAAATCGGAGATTTTTCGGACGTAGCAAATTGTTTGTTGAATGTTTGTCGTTTGTACTAAATCAAATTTAAGCATAAATTTTATGAGTTGTTGGCTAATTTAGCGACACGCTATGCTGATAATTGAATTTTAGTACTTTCCGAGATTTGTCATTCTTGTTTTTTATAAAAATCCTTATCTTTTTTGTTATTAATTTATCTTTTTACTTGTTTTTAGCGTTCTGCAATTATTCTCCGTTTCAATGCTAAAAAATCCGATTCGATGCTCAAATCCGCTCTGATTTTAAATTTCTCCGTTTCATTAAGTTTTTTACGTTTCAGCTCTCAAAATCGGTAGAGTAGAAGTGAACTCAAATTTATCATTTTTATTTAATTTGTCATTGAACTAATTAAAAAAAAAATCAATTTTCTCATTTTATTGAATTTTAAATAGAATCAATTCTCCGACTGTTTTTATCTTATAAATCTATTTTATTAAACTCAATTTTATCTGTTTTATTTCTGACCGGAAAAAATTCATCCGAGCTATTTTAGCCAACGAGTTTTTATATGATTTGTGCGACTGGAAAATCGGAGATTTTTCTGCCGTAGCAAATCGTTTGTTGAATGTTTGTCGTTAATGTTAGTTCGAATGTAAGCATAAATTATATGAGGTGTTAGCACACGTTTTTATTCGGATTTTGTTTTAATTATTATCACTCCGTTTTTTCCTTTCTCTCCATATTTTTCAACTGCACTTTCTTTCAAAACTGTCACAGATTCAATATCTTCAGGGTTGTATTTCTCAATTTCAGACTTACTAACTTCTTTTCCGTTTAGAATAATTAAAGGTTCTTGTTTTATTTTATTTTTTTGTGTGTATTCTGAACAATTTGTAATAATATCAATTCCCTCAATTGGCTTTGTTAAATAGTATTTTTCATCCAATGGATATCGAGGTTCTTTTTCCTGCTCAATACCTACGTAGAAATAAAAGTGCTCATCAGTCAAACTCCAATAATCTGAACAACCTCTTGAGTTCCAAGTGTTCAATTTAGGATATTTTTCAAGAACATTCTCTGCTGTTAAATTTGAAAGGTCAATATAATTTCCGTCGGGTAATTTTCCTTTAAACTCTTTTGTTAATCTGATTTTAGAAATCAATTCAGTGTAATTATCTTTTTGAAATATTATTCCTTTGTAATATTTTGATATATAACCTTTTCTATTCTCATATCTTGCATCTTGTACAAAGCCATCAGAACATAAATCCATTTCAATTAACTCAACTTCTTTTAAGTTTTCATCTTGTTGCTTTAATTCAGATAATGTTAATTCGCATAATTTTATTTCAGAAAGTTCAATGGGTTTTGTTTCTTTATTTTGTCCGAATAAATCGATAGTCGAAATTAAAATTAATATGATTAAATATATTCTCATTTTTCCGGTTTTTTTATGTGTGCTAACTTGTTATATCCAAACTAAACCAACTGTTTATAGGTAATATTTTCCGGATAAACGTATGTTTGTTCAATTTTATCAGTTTAGTGTGGATGGTTTTTAATAGCTTTTTATTTATTACGAATTTAAAAATTTAAGTGTAACTACAAAAGAAATAGATACTTAATTTTTTAATTTTAAAGTGAATATTTGTTTTTTGTTTTTTTTAATAAATTAATTAATTTTTTACGGTTTATTGGTTTTGATATATAATCGTTACATCCTGCTTCAATGGCTTTTTGCTCATCACCAGACATAACATAGGCTGTTTGTGCTATAATAACAATGTCTTTGTTAAATTTTCTTATCTCTTTTGTAGCATTGTAACCATTCATTTTGGGCATATTAATATCCATTAATACCAAATCAATATCAGGTATGTTTTTACATAATTCAATGGCTTCTATTCCGTTTTCAGCAAAAAATATTTTTCGAAAATCGTTTTTTAGTATAGTTTCTAAAAATACGGCGCTTATTTCATCATCTTCAACTATAAGTAAATTCAAATTTTTTGTACTTATGTTTTCGTTTTCTATAGTTTCAAATGTTTCTTTTATTTCATTTTTTTCGTCTTTTAAATAAGGAATTGTAAATTTAAATGTAGATCCTTTTCCTTCTTCAGATTCTACGTATATTTTACCGCCTAACATTTCAATATATGCTTTTGAAATGGCCAGTCCTAATCCCGATCCTTCAAATACTCTTTTATCATCAATATCTGCTTGTTCAAAACGATTAAATATTGCATTAATTCTGTCTTTAGGTATGCCAATACCTGTATCTTTTACATAAAATTCAATAGCATTTTCTCTTAAATTAAAACCAAATGTTACAGAACCTTCATCAGTAAATTTAATGGCATTTTTTATAAGGTTAATTAATATTCCATGAAGTTTGTGACTATCTGTTATTATTTTTAAGGGTTCTTTAGATTTTGGTGGATCTAAAAATAGCGATACTCCTTTTTGATTTGCTTCAGGTAAAAAGAATGAATATAGTTCTTCAAATTCTGTATTTATACAGGTTTCGGTACTTGATACAACTATTTCTCCAGCTTCAATTTTTGATATATCAATTATATCATTAATGGTTTTTAATAGTCTGTCTCCACTTTTATTTATAATTGTGGTGTATTTTTCAATTTGAGAGTTGCTTAAATTTGGTTCGTTAAGTAAATTTATAAATCCTAAGATACCATTCATTGGTGTTCTTATTTCATGGCTCATATTTGCCAAAAATGCACTTTTAAGTCTGTCACTTTCTAATGCTTTTTCAAGCGCAATTTTTAGTTTTGCTTCTGTATGTTTTTGGGCGGTAATATCTTCACCTATTTTAATGTAATTAATTATGTTACCCGATTCATTTAAAATTGCCGAGATGGATGCTGCTTCCCAAAATATTTCTCCATTTTTCTTTTTGTTTTTAAATTGACCTCTCCAAACATTTTCAGATGCGACTGTTTCCCACATTTTTTTGTAAAAATTTGCATCTTGTTTTCCTGATTCTAAAATAGTTAGCTCTTTACCTATAGCGTCAGAACTTGTATAGCCTGTTAATTCTGTAAATTTCGGATTTACATATTCTATTATTTTTTCTGTGTTTGTAATGGTTATTGTAGACGGACTTTGTTGTACTGCTGTAGAAAGTTTTCTAACAACACTTTCGGCTTGTCTTCTTTGGGTAATATCACGAATTGTACAAATAATTCCTGTAAATTTTTTATGTCTGTATTGTGGTATAAGCCAACCGTTTTGCCAGGTATCTTTATGTGATAGTGTGTTAATTTTAATATCGTACCAAACTGGTTTTTTTTCTTTTTTTGCTTGTTGATAAAATTCAATTAAATCTCCTGTAGTTTCTAAAGGAAAATCGTTTAATATGTTTTTTCCTTTAATTAAATCTATTGAAACGCCTGCAATTCTTTCAGTAGCTTTGTTTGCGTAAAAAATAACATCGTTTTTATCGGTTACCCAAATACCATCTTGTACACCTTCAATTATGTTTTCGTAAAAATGTTTGGTTTTTATAATTTCATGTTCTATTATTTTACGCTCACTAATATCAGATCCTACTAAAGTTACAATTCCATTTTTATCAGCTTTTGTAGCATGCCAAGACATCCATTTATAAGTACCATCTTTGCATATACATCTATTTTCAAAAAAAGTAATTTCTTCACCTGCTCTAAGTTTAAACATTTCATTTAATGTTCGTCGCTTATCGTCTAAGTATACAAAATCTAAAAAATTTCTTGAAAAAAATTCTTCAACACTATAACCTAAAATTCGTGTTACAGCTTTATTGGCTTCAATAAAGTGTTGTGTAAAAATGTTTCCTTTACAAATAATACTAGGAGATAAATCAAATGTGTTTTTAAGATTTTCTTCAACTTGTTTTCTAACAGCAGTTTCCCAGGCAATATCAGCCAAACGTTGAACGCTTTTAATATCAATTTCGTTGTAATCGGTTTTTTTATTTCCAACACCAAGTACGGCAACTACTTGGTTTGCTCTAATAACAGGTACTACCAACTCACGCGTAACAGGTGTATGACCTTCAGGCATTCCTTTTTTATGAGACAAACTTAAATAATCGTTATGTATTACTGGTTTACGTTCTTTTATACAATCAGACCATACACCTGCTTGTGAAAGAGGGTAATGTGTATTAGATTCAATATTCTGTTTACACATAGTTTGAATTGTATTTGTAGACCAGGTTTGAAGTGAAATAGATTCTTGATTGGGATCTATATAATGATAAAAACCAATATTGCTGTTTGTAAGTAATTCAGCTTCATCTAAAATTTTCTGAAGCAATTCTTCTTCTGAATGATTTATTGCGTATTCAAATAATTTTAATTCAATATCTAAAATCTTTTCTTCATGCTTTCTTTCTGAAATATCTACGTGAGTACCAATCATTCTAATAGCTTTTTTCTGATCATCAAAAACTATTTTTGCGCGAGAAAGAATATCAACCCAATGCCCGTTTTTGTGTTTCATTTTAAATTCTATTTCAAAACGATCACGTTGATTGTTAATTAATTCTTGCTGCATTTTCCAAGATTTTGCAGCATCATCTGGATCTGTTAATTTTTGCCATACCAAAAAATTATTTGGAAGCTCATGGTCTTTATAACCTAACATACTTTTCCATCCCGGAGAATAATAAATTTCATTGGTTACAAGATTCCAGTCATAAATACCATCTGTTGAAGCATTCATTGCCAACTCAAACCTTTCTTTACTTTCGTGAAGTGCTTGTTCTGTTATTTTTTGTTCAGAAATCATTCTAGATTGTTGAATGGCACTAAAACTTAGTGATGAAATAATTCCGGCAAGTTTTGAGTAAAATTTCATGCCTGTATTTACCTCTTCTTTGGTAAAACGTGGCGTACGTTCAACAGCGGCTAAATATTCTTTTTCATCAAACCCAAATTTTTTGGCTTGCTCTTTAAAAAACGCCAAATCAGGTATTTCGTCTTTTAAAAAATATTGCCCCATAAAAACATTTCCAATATGTCTGCCACTAACCATAATAGGGGTAACAATGTCCCACATATTGTTTTTGCAGTGGTACGCTTTAAAAGTTCCTTCAGGTACACCTTTGGTTAATATAGTGTCACTTTCTATGCAGTTTTTTAGGGAGTTAGGATTGCATCTATGAAATTTTGTGCAAACATCTTGCCATCCAACAGCAACCAAAACTTTGCCTGATAAATCAACCACAGCACCTAACATACCTGTTAGTTTATAAAAATCATCCATTAATGATTGCAATATATCAACATCAATAATATCAGAAAGTTCAAGCGTACTAATATCTCCTTTTGGATCGGTAATGGCTTTTAGTTTGTTTCTAACAGTGGCTTCACTTTGTAACAATGCATTTTCAGCTTCTTTTCTATTTGTAATGTTTTTTCCTTTTATTACAAAACCACTAATTAAATTGTCGTTTGTATGGTATGGATAATAGGTAAAATCTATGTATTGTTTGCCAATTTTTGCAAATTCAAACCATTCTTGATAATTTATTTGTTCACCTTTTAAACAGCGATCTGCATATGGCTTTAGTACTGTTTTAAAAAACTTTTCACCAAAAACTTCAATAACCGATTTTCCAATTAGCTTATCAGAACTTAAATTAAAAGCCTTTAAATATTCATTATTTGCCGAGACATAATTGTAATCTTTGTCTATAAAAGCAAGCATATCAGTTGAATAGGATACAATGTGTTTGTATTTATTTAAAGTTTCTTCTGATTGTTTTTGATTGGTAGTTTTATATGAAACTATCATAATGCAATCAAGTTCTTTTAGATCATTATAAACAGGTATAATTGTTGAACTATACCAAATATTATTGCCTAATAAATCTTTAATTGAGGCTTCAAGTGTTATGGTTTCACCAGTTTTTTTTGCCCTTTTTAAATTATCAGACATGGTAATTTTGTATGTATCGGGGTAAAAATCTAAAGGATAAGGTTTGCCGTAATAAAGGGTAATGTCTTTAATTTTAAGATCATTAACTCCAGAATTACTCATGTACTTCAAATTAAAATCAAGATCAACTATTTTTGTGCAAACAGGAGATTTTTGTAGCCAATTGAACCTTGTTAGTTCAGATTGTTCTAATATTGAAATTTTCTTTTTTAGCTGAATGTTTTCAGCTAAAAGAGCTTCTTTACTTTTAATTTGATCCTTTTTCATCTTGGTTTTCTTAGCTTAATTATATTTTGAACATTGGTATTTTAATGTTTTAACAATTAGCTTAAATCTAAATGTTAAATGTTTTTTTTTAAATGTTCGTGATAATTTTAATCACAATTTAAACAATTTTTAAAGACAAAAAAAATATAGTTATTTTAAAAGATTAATCTAAAACAGTTTCAACCGTAATTTTTTTTAATAAATCAAATAATTTTTCACGATTAATAGGTTTTGAAATGTAGGTATTGCAACCAGCTTCAATTATTTTTCTTTTATAACTTTCTTGTACAAATGCTGTTTGTGCAATAATATAAACATCTTTATTAAAGGTTCTAATTTGTTGTGTTGCTTCAAAACCATTTAAAAGCGGCATTTTAACATCCATTAAAATAAGATCTACTTCTGGATGTGCTTTCATTAGTTCAACGGCTTCAAAACCATTTTTTGCATGGTATAAACATTCAGATACATCTTTTAAAATTTCTTTTAAAAAGTAAAAAGTAATTACATCATCTTCAGCAATTATAATTTTAAAGTTTGTAGGTATAAAATTTGGAGTAGTTGTAGTGATTTTTTGTGTTGCTGCTGTTTGTGTTACTTTATTTGATGAGTTAGGGATACGAACGTAAAATGTGGTTCCAATATTTTGTGTAGATTCAAATTCTATAATACCTTTTAATAAATGTACATAGCCTTTTGAAATAGACAATCCTAAACCTGAACCTTCATAACCACTTGAATGAGAGTTGTCGGCCTGTATAAATTCATTAAATATAGTAGCTTGTTTGTCTAAAGGAATACCTATTCCTGTATCCTTTATCCAAAACTCAACGTGTTCTAAATTAATGGTATAGCGTATTTCAATTGAGCCTTTTTTTGTAAATTTTAAAGCGTTTTTAATTAAATTTGTTAAAATAGAATTTAACTTATATTCATCTGTATAAAAAGGAATATTTACCTCTGAATTTATTTGAGATGATTTAAAAATCAATCCTTTTGAAACGGCTTCATTATTAAAAAATGCGACCAATTCATTTACAATTATAGGTACATTTACAGCTTTAATATGAACGCTTTCTAGCCCCGATTCTAACTTTGAAATATCAATTATATTGTTAATGGTATTTAACATTCTGTTACCACTTTGCTGAATAATATTGATAAATTGTGTTTGTTTTTCTGAAGAATATTCAGTGCTTTTTAATAATTCAGTAAAGCCTAAAATACCATTCATAGGTGTTCTTATTTCATGGCTCATATTGGCTAAAAAAGCCGATTTCATTCTGTCGCTTTCTTCAGCTTTGTATTTCTGAATTTCAAGCTCTTGCATAATATCAGCATTTACCTCAATTTGGTGTTGTAAATCTTTTGTTTTTTTACGAACCCGTATTTGTAAAATCCAATTTAAAATTATAAGAAAAATAAATAATAGTGCTACTATTAGTATGTATTTTAAATAATTATGCCAGCTAAATTGCGGTTGATCGTATTCAAGAATCCATTGATCATAAATTTTTTGATAAGTGCCATTTGCCAAAATTACTTCCAAACCATTGTTTAAAATTTTAGCCAATTCAGGATTGTTTTTAGAAACCTTAAATCCCATATTGCGTTCTAAAATCCTGTGATCAAGTGTTTTAATATAATTTTTTTCAGATTTTAAGGCATAATACATACCAGAAATACGTTGTCCAAAACTGCACATTACATCTTTTCTGTCCAATGCTTTTACAAATTCTTTGTAATCTTTTACATATATAAATTTAGCAGTAGGATTGATAGATAATACATAATGTAAAAGCACATCGTTTTTCCAAATAGCAACCAAAGGTTCTTTGGCAATTCTAAAATGTTCTAATGAAAATTGATTTTGATTTTTTGAATTGTAAAAAAAACTGTGAGAAGTATTTATTGCAGATCGTGAATAATAAAATTTCTCATCTCCATTTCCATTGTATTGATAGCCTCCAATTGCTTGAACATAACCACTATCTAATGCCTTATTTATAGCTTGCCAATCTCCCGCATTTATTTTTATAGACTTGTCATCATATAAATTATTAATGGCTTTTAAAATATCTATATTAAAACCAACCAACTCACCTTCCTCATTTATATAATTGTAGGGTGGGTAATTGTTGCTAAACTGCACTTGGTATTGCGCACTTAAATTACCAATTAAAGTAATTAGGAATAAGAATAGGGTTAAAAAACGGTTTTTCATTGCTAGCTTGGCCAATTTTAAACGCACAATTTAGTGAAAATTTTACATTTAAATTGAAAGTGTAAATTATTTTTTTAATTAAAAATAAATTTAAACTTTTAAGCTGTTTTTTTTGTAAAAATAAATAAATCAGCAGTTTAACAGCAGTTTAATAATTACCCGATAGTCTGTGAATAGGGTTGTTTTCATTAGGATTTACCAAGCTTTTTAACGCAATATCTAACGGACTTTTAATATTTAATAAATCTTTTTTACTTACGTGGGTGTAAATCATCGTTGTTTCGGGTTTTGCGTGCCCTAAAAGTTCTTGAATATAACGTAAATCTATACCATTTTCTAGTAAATGAGTAGCGTAACTGTGTCGTAAAGTATGTGGTGTAACCCTTTTATTTATTTGTGCAAATGTGCAAGATCGTTTTAAAAAGCCACGAATACTTTCAGCACTATATTTATCGCCCAAACTGCCTTCAACAAAATATACCTGTGGGTTAAAACTGTTTAAATAATTTAATAATAACGGAATAAAACTTTCGGCTAAAATAATATTGCGATCTCTTCGACCTTTGCTGTTTTTAACAATAATTTGTCTGCGATCTATGTCTATATGTCTTAATTTTAAATTAAGCAACTCACTAATGCGTAAACCAGCACTGTAAATCATAGCTAGTATTGCTCTGTGTTTTAGGTTTTTAGTACATCTAAGCAAATCAATTATTTCTTCTTTACTTAAAACAGTGGGTAATATTTTATCTTTTTTTGGACGTTGTAATTTTATTTCTTCAATTTTACATTCAGGATAAAATGCCGAAAATAATTTAACAGCACTTATAAATTGTCTGTGACTGCTAACACTGTACTTTCTTGGTATAAAAACATCTTCAATAAATTTTTCAACAGTACGGTTTGTAACGGTTTCAAGAGGCGTGTCTTTTAAATAATCAAAAAAATCTGCAATAAAGGTAAAGTATGTTTTTACGGTACTTTCGCTATAACATTTGCCTTTTAAATATTTAACATATAACCTTATAATTTCTTTATTTTCTTCGGAAATTACTCTTTCTTGTCGAATAGGTTTTAAAGCAGCATCTTTGTAAATTGAAGCATCTATTTGAAATCGAACATCATCTTTTAAAACATCTTTAATAATTTGAATATTTTCTGCTGAAAAAGGAGTGTACCAGCCTCTTAAAGTTTTGCTCCAGCTATAACCGCCAATAGATTTTATTTTATCTTTTAAATAATTGCTGTAATAAAATACCAATAACAATTGTACCTGATTACGGTGTGTAACCTTTTTTAATAAAAGCGAAGGGAGTTTTGTAGTGTTTTTCATAGCATATCAAATTTAACTATTTGTATTTTAATATGAAAGAATAAATGAATAAAAAATAAGTTTAATGAATGTTGTGAAAATTTGTGAATTTGGATAATATACCAATTATTGGTATATTTGATTTAAATGTTATCAAAATGAATAAAAACACATCAATATCACTTGGAAATTATTTTGATGAATTCATTCAAAGTCGAATAAGAGAAGGACGATTTAAAAATGTTAGCGAAGTTATACGTGCAGGATTAAGACTTTTAGAGGAAGAAGAATGTAAAGTAATTGCATTGAAAAATGCCATTCAGGATGGAATTGATAGCGGTATTGCTGAAGATTTTGACCCAAAAAAACATCTTGAAGCTCTAAAAGCAAAAAAGCACCCAAATGGCTAAATTTAAATTGACCAAAAAAGCGGTTGAGGATTTATCTAAAATTTGGGATTATACTTTTGATGTTTGGTCTGAGCATCAAGCCGATAAATATTATGAGATATTGATTTCAGCTTGTCAAGATATTGCAAATAATCCAGTTTTAGGAAAAAGCTATGAGGGTATTGCTGAAAGTCTGTTAGGAATGAAAACCAATCGCCACATAATATTTTATAGAACTCTAAATGAAAATTATGTGGAAATTACAAGAATTCTTCATGAGAAAATGGATTTAAGTAAAAGAATATCTGAATAAAAATGTTACACAGCACTTCAAAAAATTGATACTTAAATTTAAAGAAGTATAAACAACAAACAATCAACATACAATTTTAAACGCCTTTCAAAATATCAGTCGCTGTGCATTGGCAAAGTCTCCATTGAATATAATTTTATTAGAAAGTAGAAATAAAAAATAAGTTTAAAATTCTTTAATGAAGGCTTTAATTGCATTCTTTAAATTTTCTGAAGCTTTTTTTGACAATTCAATTTTAAAATCCCATTCATAACCTTCAATTTTAATTAAGTAGGCTGTAGGTTTTTTATGATAAATAGTTTCACATAAATTTAATATTTGATTTGGAGGAACAGCGTGTGTAGAAAATGAAACTTTTTTAGAAGGAGTCAATTTTTCTATTAAAAAACCTTCGTTTAAAGCAGTTTTATTGGCATCAACAAAAAAAACAGTTTTGTATTTTGCAATTAAATCGGTATCTTCAACCATTAATTGATATTTATACAACAGCTTTTCTTCATTAAAACCATTTTTTACCAAAGCATCTAAAAAACACCAGCCAAGACCATCATCCTGACGGGTGTTATTTCCTATACCTATAATCAATGTGTTATCTAATTTTTTCATCAATTAAGTTTCCTTGGTAATCTTTTAACTGTACAATTAAAGGCATTTCGCCCAAAGCGTGTGTGGCACAACTTAAGCAAGGGTCGTAGGCTCTAATGGCAATTTCAATTTGGTTTAACATAGGTTCTGTAATTTCAGGTTTTTCGCTTAAAATTTCATTTGCCACCACACGTACACCACGGTTCATAGCTTCGTTATTATGTGTTGTAGATACTATTAAATTGCATTTTGTAATTAAGCCTTTATCATCGGTATGGTATTCATGTATTAGCGTACCTCTTGGCGCTTCTATAATGCCAATTCCTTTGGTTCTGGGCGTTCCTTTTCTAACCAAATCGGTTGTAGCCATTAATTCATTGTCTAAAAGCAATTCTTTCATTAATTCTGCACAATGCAACATTTCAATTAAACGTGCCCAATGCGTGTGCATAGTCATATTGTTTGGTTTGTTTTGAGTAGTTGATTTAAAAATCCGACGCTCAATTTCAGCCAAAGGTGTTGTGATATATTTACAAGTATTTAAACGTGCTAAAGGTCCAACCCGGTTCCAACCATTTGCACTGCCATATTTGGTCATATACGGAAATTTTAGATACGACCAAGGTTTAACTGCTTCTTTAAAATGATAACGGTATTCAATATCTTCAATATTTAACAATTCATTGCCTTCAAAATCAACAGATCTAAGTCGGCCGTTATACAATTCTAAAGCGCCCGTTTCTTTATCAACCAAACTTAAATGATTTGATGGATAAGCAGCAAAATTGTCTATCCATTGCGCATTTTCAAGATGGTAATTTTTCATAAAGTCTATAATTTCTTTAGACCAGTCAATCATTGTATCTATATTCGGAATTTTGATACCATCTAAAAAATAGGCACGTTCTTCTTTTGTGAAGGTTTTATGAACACCGCCAGGAACAGCTAAAATTCCGTGAATTTTTTTTCCAGCCAAAGCTTTGATGATTTCCTGCCCAAATTTTCGCATTAAAATACCTTTTTTAGCCAATTCCATATTTTCTGAAGCTACAGCAACTATGTTCCTTTTTTCAGCAGGCGCATTAATTCCAAACAATAAATCGGGTGAAGCCAAATAAAAAAAGTGCAGCGCATGAGATTGAAAAACTTGTCCGTAATGTAATAACCTGCGTAATTTAGTGGCTGTTGGCGAGAGGTTCTCCGGATCAATACCCACCAATTGATCTATGGCTTTTGCAGCTGCTAAATGATGACTAACCGGACAAATACCGCAAAGCCTTTGAACCAACACAGGTGCTTCCCAATAGGGGTGACCCTGAATAAATTTTTCGAAACCTCTAAATTCAACAATATGTAAATACGCATCACTTACTTTTCCGTTTTCATCTAATTTAATGGTTACTTTTCCATGTCCTTCAACACGTGTAACAGGTTCTATAATTATTTTTCTTGGATTCATAGTTTTAATTTTTTTTGTTGATTTGACCTACCAGAATTGACTTGCTTCATTGTTTTTGCTATAGAAATATGGAATATTAATCGTACTTAAATTCTGGATAAACCACTGAAAATTCTTCTTCAAATAATATATTTTTAACCACATTCCAAATATGATTTGCATTTGGCGGACAACCAGGAATGTGATAATCAATTTTTACAATTTCGTGATTAGGATATACTTTATTTAATATTTTCGGAATGTCTTCGTGGTATGGGATTACAGTTTCATTTTCTTCGCTGGTTAAAGATTCTAAATAAGCTTCTCTTAAACAATCTTCTACAGGTATGGTGTTTCTAATTGCAGGTACACCGCCCCAAATGGCACATTCGCCAACTGAAATTAAGACGTCGCAATTTTCTCTAAAAGTTCTTAAAACCTCAATATTATCTGTGTTACAACAGCCACCTTCAACCAAACCAATATCGCAATGTTGTGTAAATTTTTTAATATCAGTTAAAGGTGATTTGTTAAATTCAACCAGTTCAATAACATCTAAAATACCCAAATCTATATCTAATAAAGACATATGACAACCAAAACAACCTGCAAGTGAGGTAGTTGCAATGCGCATTTTACGACCTTTTTTGTTTATTTTATCAAAAGCAATGGCTTTACCCTCTGAAACTTGGTCAAAAATTCTATCGCCAAATGGTTTGCTAAAGGTTTTTCCTTTTACTAAAATAGATCCTGTTGGGCAAATTTTCATGGCATACTCAGCTTGTGTTTCAGAGAGTTTTGCTTCTTGTTCGTAGTCTATAGAAACAATGGTTTTATTTCCTTTGTTTGAAAAATTAAATACTTTGTAACCATCGTTGGTTTCAACTTCTTCAAAACAACGTTTGCATTTAATACACCTGTTTTGATTAACTACAATGCGTTCAGGTCTTGCATCTACAATTCTATCAACAAATAAATGTGGAAATCGGGTATATCTAATGCCGGTTTCGTAAGCTAAATTTTGCATTTGGCAATCGCCACTTTTTTCGCAGGAAGGGCAAAAGTGATTGCCTTCAACAAACATCATTTCTAAAATGGCTTTTCGGGTATCCAAAAGTTCGGGTGTATTCACTTCAATTTGCATACCTTCTTCAACAAAAACAGAACAGCCAGCAATGGCGTGTCCGTTTAAATTTACAATACAAACCCTGCAACTTCCTAAAGGATTTAAATGTTTAAAATGGCAAAGTGTAGGTATAAAAATACCATTTTGTTTGGCAGCTTCAATTAAGTTTTCACCTTTTGTAGCTGAACAAATTCTTCCGTCTATATTAAATGAAATATTTTTCATAGAAATGGATTTTAAACTAATTCTGGGTATTTTTAATCAACAAATTATAATCGTAAACGGCTTTTTCCATATCAAACTCAACATCGCAATTTTCAGCACAGGTGGTTACAATTCCGTCAAAGTATTTTTCAAATTTAGCAAGTGATTGTACAAATGTATTTGTTGCATATTGACCCAAGCCACAACGACTTCCTTTTTGCATAATAGCACTCCATTCAACAATTTCTTTTAAATCTTGCGAAGTGCAAATACCTTGTTTTAACTTTTTTATTTTAGCGTAAATTATTTGATTTCCAGCCCTGCAAGGTGTACATGAACCACAAGATTCTGTTAAAAAGAATTTGGTGTAATTTTTAAGAATTTTGAGTAAATTTCTATTTCTGTTAAAAACCATAAGCGAGCCACCACACAATAAATCTTCTTTACAAATTTTACGATTAAAATCACTTTCATTTAAACAATCGCCAGACGGGCCGCTGCTTTGCACGTAATAAGGTGCTGTTGCCTGACTTATTTCTAATAATTTTTTAAGTGAAGTTCCCCATTCAACTTCATAAATTCCAGGTTTTGCAACATCACCGGCAATGCAAATAATTTTTGTGCCTTTGCTTTTTGCTGTTCCAATTTTTAAAATATATTCAGAGCCTAATTCAATAATTCTAGCTGCTTTTGCAAAAGTTTCTACATTGTTAACAATGCTTGAGCTACCCAAATAACCATTTTCTGTAGGATATTGAATACGTAAACGTGGCTCGCCTCTAAAACCTTCTAAAGATTCTATCAAGGCTGTTTCTGCACCACAAACATAAGCGCCAGCACCTAACTGAATTTGAATATTGAAATTAAAATTGGCAATGCCACAGCAATTTTCGCCCAACAATTTATGATGGTAAAAATCAATCAAAGTATTTTCTAATTTAGACTTTAAATAGCTGTATTCAGCTCTTAAATAAATAAATCCGTTGGTTGCACCAGTAACAAATGCGGCGATAATCATACCTTCAATAATTAAGCCTGGCAGATTTTCAATAATTGATTTGTCTTTAAAAGTACCTGGTTCGCCTTCATCAGCATTGCAAATAATTACTTTTTCACTATTGGAAGCATTTTTGCTAATTTCCCATTTTTGAGCTGTAGGAAAAAATGCACCACCTTTTCCTGCCAATTCCACTTTTTTTAGTTCCTGTAAAATAGTTTCGGAAGTATTGCTTTTTAATTTATTTAAAGCATTTCCAAGCTCATATTTTTTAAAGAAAACGGTTTTGGAAGGTTTTGGAGTAAATTGAATTTTACTAGTAACATTATGGGCAATTGAACGCGGATTTACACCTTTTTTTAGTTGGTTAATTATTTTTTTAACGCTTTGTGGAGTTAAATGTGTAACAGGCTGAAAGTTGATTAGCGCAGCACATTCCTGATCGCTTAAACCGATGCACGAAGTTTCAAAAAGAGAAAATAGGTTGCTTTGACCATATTTTCCAAAAGTACATCCTGTTTCAAATTCAAAAGCAGCTTTTACTTTTTTAAATCCTTTAAATTCAGAAAGAATGCTGTTGTTTAAATAAATAATGTATTTACCTGTTGGTTGCCTGTGAAAAAAGTGATAAAATGTAACCACGCCTTCAATTTCATTTTTTGAAACCCCTAATTGTTTGGAAAGTTCTAAAACGGCTTTATCAGAGATATAACCTTCATTGTTTTGTAACTCCCAAAGCCGGGTTAATAGCTTTGACCGTTTCATAATACTAATGAATGTTAAATTAATACTTAAAGTTACGAGATAAGTAGTTGATAATCAATAAAAATTAATTAAAATAAGTCTGTTTTGTCCGAATTATTAAATCTGTAACGTTTATAAGTATGGGTTGAATATTATATGTTGTAAATCAATTTATTTGAGATTTATTTAGCAGAATCCTGTTTTTTATGGTTAATTAAAAAAGGAAATACATTTGCTAACAAGGTTTTTATATTTTTTATCCTATTTTTTCTTTTGAAACTGAATTGAGATGTTAAATCAAGCGTATTTTGAAATGGTTTAATTATTAGGATTTATAAAAAAAATGAAGAGATTTTTTATTTTCAACATAAAAATAAAATGATTGCTAAATTAATTATTAACAAAGGTCAACTTATTGTATAATAAAACTTTAATGTGATGGGTGAGGGGCTATATTATAAAGGGATAATTGGTAAATGTATCTAAAATTAGATGTTAATAATTGAATAAATTTAATAGAGATTAGATTGTCTTTTTTTGTTACTTTTAACGCTTAATTTTTTTAAACTTTATTTCATGAAAAAAATAATTACAATGGTGGTTTTTTTAGCTGCTTTTAACCTTAGTGCTCAAAATTTTCAATTTCATTATGATTTTGTAAGAGAACACCCAACTTTAACTTTTGAAATGTTTAAGCCAGATAAATATGGTAATACATTTACTTTTGTTGATTTTGATTTTAATGCAGATGCAGGAATTAGCCAGACTTATTTTGAATTGGCACGTGTTTTAAAAACTGAAAAAATGCCTGTTGGTTTGCACGTAGAATTTAATGGTGGTTTGGGTAACGGTGATTTTGATGGTGATGGAGGCTTAGATGGATATACTTTAAACAATGCTTGGATATTTGGTGCAAACTACAGCAAATCAAATGCTGTTTGGGGGTTTTCAGCATATGCGGGTTACAAAGCATTTAAAGACGCTGGTAAAGCTAACTACCAAGTTACGGGTACTTGGTATTGGAATATTATAGCCAATAAATTAACGTTTATAGGCTTTGCCGACTTATGGTCGGAAAATGGGTTGAGTGAAAAAACAATATTTTTAACCGAACCACAATTTTGGTTTCATTTAAACAAATCATTTTCTTTAGGTGGTGAAGTTGAAATTTCTAATAATTTTGCTGGTTATGACGATTTTAAAGTGAGACCAACTGTAGCTATTAAATGGAATATTTAATTAAAAAATAAAAAATGATGTTAGATAAATATTTTAAAATAACCGAAAACAAATCAACCCTGCGAACGGAAATTATTGCTGGTATTACCACTTTTATGACTATGGTCTACATTTTAGCGGTAAATCCAAGTATTTTAAGTGCTGCAGGAATGGATAAAGATGCTGTTTTTACAGCCACTGCTTTGTCTGCAGTAATTGCAACTTTAGTTATGGCATTGGTTGCTAAATTGCCTTTTGCATTGGCACCAGGTATGGGATTAAACGCATTTTTTGCTTTTACCGTAGTTTTAGGAATGGGTTATTCGTGGAAATTTGCCTTAACGGCTGTATTTTTAGAAGGTATCATATTTTTAATTTTAACGGCATTTAATGTGCGCGAATTAATTGTAAATTCTATTCCGTTAAATTTAAAACACGCTGTGTCTGTTGGTATTGGATTGTTTATTGCTTTTATTGGTTTAAAAGGTACTGGCTTAATTGTAGACAATCCTGCAACTTTGGTAAGTTTAGGAAGTATGAAAAATCCGGCTGTTTGGGTTGGTTTAGCCGGTGTTATAATTATTGGTGTTTTATTGGTGAAGCAAATTAAAGGTGCTATTTTAATTGGGATTTTAGTTTCAACATTAATTGGTTTAATGGTTGGTGTAACTATTATTCCTGAAGGATTTACTTTTGTAAGTTTACCGCCATCAATAGAGCCAATTTTTTTCAAATTCGATTTTTCACAGGTGTTTACAATTGATATGGCCATTGTGTTGTTTACCTTTTTATTTGTTGATATGTTTGATACCGTTGGAACGCTGGTTGGTGTTTCGTCAAAGTCGGGTATGTTAGATGAAGAAGGTAGAGTACCAAGAGTAAAACAAGCTTTATTTGCCGATTCAATAGGAACATTTGTAGGTGCAATGTTAGGAACTTCAACAGTTACAACGTATGTTGAAAGTGCTGCTGGTGTTGCTGAAGGTGGAAAAACTGGTATGACTGCTTTAACAGTTGCTGTTATGTTTGCATTGTCTTTGTTTTTTGCGCCATTATTTATGATTATTCCTGCGGCTGCAACTGCTCCTGCGTTAATTATTGTTGGTTTAATGATGATAACTCCTATTACAAAAGTAAATTTGGATGATTATACAGAAGCGATTCCTGCATTTTTTACAATTATTATGATGCCTTTAACTTACAGTATTGCTGAAGGAATTGTATTTGGTATGCTGGCTTATGTATTGCTTAAATTATTAACCGGAAAAGCAAAAGAGATCAAACCAATTATGTACCTAATTACAGTTTTATTTGTGATTAAGTTTTTCTTTTAAAAAAATTAAAAAATAAAGTAAAAAGGCTGTCTGTAAAATTTT
Source organism: Lutibacter sp. HS1-25 (assembly GCF_004121075.1). Lineage (GTDB taxonomy): Bacteria > Bacteroidota > Bacteroidia > Flavobacteriales > Flavobacteriaceae > Lutibacter. The sequence goes on along the minus strand of NZ_RHLN01000025.1, from coordinate 19,620 downwards.
ACAGACAGCCTTTTTTATATGTTAAAAACGTTGGTTCGAGGCATCAGACAAAAAATAATTGTTAGAAACTGGTTGTAGCCAACCATTTAATGCTTCTTAAACAAACTTATTTAACGTTTTTTGAATCTTTAGGTAAAATCAAGTTCAATATAACCCCAACAATTGAAGCCAAACCAATTCCTGCTAACGAAAAGTTTCCGTAGCTAATTTGAGCGCCACCAATACCAATTGTTAAAATAATAGAAACAATTACCTGATTTCGGGTGATAGAAAAATCGGTTTTGGCATCTACCAAAGTTTTGATACCAATACTTGCTATCATACCAAAAAGCAACAACATTATACCACCCAAAACTGCCTGTGGAATTGTTTTTAATACGGCGCTTATTTTTCCAATCAACGAAAATACAATGGCTGTAACTGCTGCAATGCGTAAAACTCTTGGATCGGTAATTTTTGTCAAAGCAACCGCACCAGTAACTTCTGAATAGGTAGTGTTTGGTGGTCCTCCTAAAAATCCGGCAAAAGCAGTTGCAATACCGTCTCCAAGCAATGTTTTGTGCAATCCTGGATCTTTTACAAATTCTTTTTCAGCAACACCGCCAATGGCATACATATCGCCAATATGTTCAATAATAGGAGCAACAGCAACGGGTATCATATACAATATGGCTGCCCAATTAAATTGGGGAGTGATAAATTTTGGTAAGGCAAACCAAGCGGCATCATTTACCGATGAAAAATCTACCAAATCAGCAAATATTGAAAAAACATAACCGACAATAATTGCAATAAAAATTGGAATTAATTTTAGCAAACCTTTTCCAAAAGTAACAATTGCAATTGCTGTTGCTAAAACTACCAATGCAATAAGCCAATTGGTTTTTGCCATATCTACACCAACAGAAGCCAGTGACAAACCAATAATCATAATTACAGGTCCAACAACTACTTTTGGAAATATTTTTTCAATAACACTCAATCCCCATAATTTAATAACTGCCGAAACAATACCATAAACCAATCCTACCGCTATAATTCCGCCCAAAGTACCAGCATAGCCATATAGTTTTGTTGCGGCAATAATAGGTGCAATAAATGCAAAACTACTGCCTAAAAAAACAGGTACTTTTCCATTGGTTATAAAGTGAAAAATAAGCGTTCCAACACCAGCAGTAAATAAAGCTATTGCAGGATCAATATCAATTAAAAGCGGGACTAAAACTGTAGCGCCAAAGGCTACAAATAAAAATTGAATACCAACAACGATTCGTTTTGCTGGATTTGCTAAATTGTGTGGGTCTAAATTTTTGTTGTTTGACATAAGTTGAGGTTCATTTTTAAAACGTTTAAAAATAGGCATAAAAACAAAACAATCTAAACATGACGCTTAGATTGTTTTTAAATTTATATTGATTCTAAATTGTTAAAAATCAAACTTCAAACTCACAATAAAATTACGTCCAATATTAGGAATTTCATCACCTTTTAAACGTGATAAATGCGAAATGTAAGTTTTATTAAGTGCGTTATTTAAGTTTAAACCAAGATTAAAATGCACTTTTGAAACATTAAATGTTCCGCCAACACCAAAATTTAACAAGTTATATCCTTTTGAAGCTGTCTCAAATTCACTCACGTTATTTTGAGCTAAAACATTTTGTAAAGTTACACTGGCAAAACCACTGCTTAACCATTTTTTGATACTGTACTCAGCTCTCAAAGTATTTGTAAATTGATTTGCAGGTATCAATGGTAAATAATTTCCATTGTCTTGTTTGCCTATCACAATTTCAAAACTACTTTGTAAATGCAACCAATCTAATGGGTGTGGGTGTAAGTGAAAACCAAATTCGCCACCATACAAAGCTGCATTTTCCTGAACATATTTATAAACATCATAATTATCTTCAACTTCACCAGTAGGCGAAATAAAAATATATTCATAAATTTTATTGTAAAATCCGTTGGCAAATATTTCTAAATGATCCTTGTCATATTCAAGTGCAATATCTAATTGTACATTTTGCTCACTTGTTAAATCTGGGTTTCCTACTTCAAAACGATTAGAACCGTGATGCACGCCGTTTGAAGTTAATTCAGCTAAATTAGGTGCTTTAAACCCAGTGGCAACATTAAAACGACTTACAATGTGTTTAAAAATATTGGTTTTATACCCCAATGAAGCGGAGATGTTTTTAAAGTTTTTATCCAAGGCTTCATAAATATGAATTTCATCTTCGTGCGCAACCTCATGTTCTTCCGTTTTTAAATCTCTAAAATCAAAACGAATTCCACCCTGAATGCTGTTGTTGTTTTCCCAATCGTAGGTACCTGTATATAAAATTCCAATGTCGTTTGTTTTGGCATTTGGTATTAAAATTTCTTCACCAAAATTGCTGTTTTTTTGCCACATACCTTGAACACCAACAATAGATTCGTAATTTTTTATGTTAGGTAATTTCCATTTAATATCGTAACTAAATGTGTTTAATTTTAAAAATAATGAAGGATGTTCAACTTCGTCTTCATCTAAATCTGCAGCATGATCATCGTGGTCATGTTCTTCAAATTCTTTTCTGTCGTTTTGAGTGTATCCAAAAACTGTTGTAATTTTCGAATTGTTTAAAAAGAAAATATTATTTAAACTCAACATTTTAGTTGTTAAATCCTGATAGGGTAAAAGGGGTGTTTTGTTGCTGTTTTGAATACCAATTTCTTCAGGAATTCCAACACTAGCTTGGTTGTAGTTAAAACGTATAGAGCTCGACATAAAATCGTCGCTATACCCCATAGCTGCGTTAAAAACATTTTCATTAAAACGGGTATTGGTCACTTTTTCTGCTGAAGGAATTTCATAATCTGCATTAGAACTAAAAGAACCGTTGGCTAAAAATTTCCATTTTTTATAAGAATTTTTAGCACCAAAAAAAGTGCTGTTTCCTAAGGTATTTGATAAAAAAGTATGGCCAGCACTTACGTTCATGGTATTTTGATCGGCAAATTGTAAAGGTTTAAAATACAGTACACCACCCAAAGCATCAGAACCATATAAAAGTGATGCTGGTCCTTTTATAACTTCCACACTCTCAATACTCGATTCGTCAATTCCTAAGCCATGTTCGTCTCCAAATTGCTGATTTTCAAGTCTTATTCCTTGTGCATATACCAAAACGCGGTTGCCACGCAAACCTCTAATTACTGGTTTTCCTATGCCAGTACCTGTTGAAACCTGCGAAACTCCAGGAATTGTAGTAATACCATCGGCCAAGGTTGCAGCGCCTTTATTTTTTAATTGTTGAATTGTTGCCTTTTCAACTTTCATCACGTTTTCATTTTGCAGTTTGTTAAATGGGGTAGAAATAATGATTTCTTCCATTTTAAAAACCGATTCTTTTAAAATAAAATTTAAAACAGTTTCGGGTTGTTGTAGTTTAATGGTTCTTGCTTGGGTTTCAAAACCAATATATTCAACAGTAAGATGAATTGGTTGACTGGGTAAGTTTGAAATTTCATAAAAACCTTTGTCGTTGGTTGAAGTTCCTTTTTGAATTTCTTCAATATAAACAGCTGCATTAGCTATTGGATTGTTATTTGCATCGGTAATGATACCCGAAATTTTTTGTTGAGCTATTGAAATATAGGATACTGCTATAAATACTAGCGTCATAAACTTTTTCATAAATGTATGTTTTATTGTTATTATTAGTTGTTAAAAAACGAATTATGACAATAAAATAGGGGGTGCTCTTGATGTTTTAAAATGAAAGGTTTTTGAAGCTATTTGAACTTCAAAATTGCAAAAGTTTTTTGTTGAAATACTATTTGTAATTTCAATTTCTTCAGGAGAAAAAACAATTGCATGATGATTTGATTTAAAATGAAAACACGAACAATCAATTTCATTATCAAACAAATTTATTGAAACCTGTTTGCTTGTAGCTGAGTATTCGTGTTTTTTAAAAGCATGTACAGTTTGTATTGCCAAAGGCAGCAATACCACTGAAATCAATAGATAAGAAACTATATGTTTAAATGCTTTTTTAATTTCGTTTTAATTTAGATTACGAAATTACAAAAAGCATTTTAATCTTTTACACCTAATTTACCTAAAATTGTACCCATTAAACACCATTTTGTAATGCCCGATTGAAATAAATTTGCACCAACAAAAGCGGTAAACCACAACCAGTTGATATTTACTTTAACAGCTAATAATAAGCTTATTAAGATAAAGCTTCCTGCAACAATATGTATAATTCTGTTTTTCATTTTTATTTAGTTTTAGTTATTTAAAATTTTAATTACGTTTTTGCGAACGAAAAGCAATGAAGTGAAGCAATCTGTTTGAAATTAAACAGACAGCCACTTCATTGGTATTTACATTGATAGATTTTAGTTAAATATTGAAATCTATTAAACCGTTACACCATTCAACCATTACACTAATTTGTTCTTTCAATATTCAATTCAGCCAAATGTATGTTTGATGCTGTTTCTTGTTTATTGTTAAAATCTTTTACCAATTCAAAAACCTGATCAACATTTTCTTTTTGTACAAATGCGTAGAAAAAGACAGCTTCACCTTCATTCATTTCATTAGAAAACCAGTTTTCATTCACTGCCAATTCTGAAGCATCTCTATAACCAATCACATCTTTGTACGAGTAATTTTTTACATTCGCTTTTTTAAGAATGGTTTTAATTTCTTTTTTAAAACCTCTAATAGCGGTTATTATCAATAGTTTCATAATATTTTATTTTTCGTATTTGTGTTTTTCAGTCATATAATAAAGTAAAGGCACAACAATTAAAGTTAGTACGGTTGATACAATTGCACCAGCCACTAACGAGATTGCCAATCCTTGGAAAATTGGGTCGAACAATATGATAGATGCTCCAATTACCACCGCACCTGTTGTTAATAAAATTGGCGTGGTTCTTACTGCTCCAGCATCAATAATAGCTTGTTTTAACGGAATGCCATCATTCAATCTAATTTCAATAAAATCAATTATTAAAACCGAGTTTCTAACCATAACCCCAGCCAAAGCAATCATTCCAATAAAAGATGTTGCTGTAAAAAATGCATCAAAAATTAAATGTCCTAATACAATTCCTATCAACGACAGTGGTATGGCAACCATCATTACAATTGGAGTTTTAAAGTTTTGAAACCATCCAACAATCAACATATAAATAATAACAATTACAATTAAAAAGGCAGCTCCTAAGTCTCTAAAAACTTCCAAAGTTATTTGCCATTCACCATCCCATTTTACGGTAAAATCCGACTCGTCTGATGGTTGTTCCATATACAACTCGTTAATTTTATAACCAGTTGGCAGTTTTATATTTTGCAATTTTTCTTCCATTCCTAAAATTGCATATACCGGACTTTCCAAAGCACCAGCCATATCTGCAGTTATGTAAACCACACTTTTTTGATCTTTTCGGTAAATGGTTTTTTTCAAAGTATCTTTTTTAATTGAAACCAAATCACTGATAGGAATTGTAAATCCTTGACTCGATTTTATTTTGATATTTTGAATGGCATCTAACGAACTTTTTTCATTGTCTTCTAAAGCCAATACAATACCAATGCTTTCATTGGCGGTTTCGTTGTATAAAGCAGACACCGGGTGTTCTCTTAAAATGCTTGTAAGCGTTGCAACAACTTGTTGAGGTGCAATACCATTTAACATTGCTTTTTCTTTGTCAACTTCTAATTTGTATTCTGTTTGATCGGCTTCAACCATCCAATCAATATCTACAATATCATCTGTGTTTTCTAAAATGCCTTTTACCTGATGCGCAATTTTAATTTGTTCATCATAATCAGGTCCGTATATTTCAGCAACAATGGTAGACAATACTGGCGGTCCTGGCGGAACTTCAACTACTTTGATATTGGCACCGTATTTTGCACCAATTTTTTGAACCATAGGACGCACAATTTTAGCAATGTCGTGACTTTGTAAATCTCTATCGGCTTTGTGCAATAAATTTACCTGAATATCAGCCATATTACTTCCACCACGTAAATCGTAATGACGCACCAAACCGTTAAAAGTAATAGGAGCAGAGGTACCCACATAATTTTGATAATTAACCACTTCTGGTATGGTAGCCAAATACTGCGAAATTTCTTTTGTAACAATTGCAGTTCGCTCTAAAGTAGTGCCTTCGGGCATATCTATCACAATCTGAAACTCATTTTTATTGTCAAAAGGCAACATTTTTACAACCACCGTTTTGGTGAAAAATAAAAGTACAGAGCCTATTAAAAGAACCAATGTTACGGCTAAAAATCCCCAACGTTTCTTTTTATTGTCTAATAAAGGTTGTTCTATTTTTTTGTAAAATTTATAAATCATTCCGGTTTCTAAACCTTCCTCTTCTTTGTGCTCTTCATTGTCTTTTTCGCGCAATAAATGATAACCTAAATAAGGCGTTACCGTTAAAGCAATAAATAAAGACAACATCATAGCAATAGAAGCTCCAATTGGCATCGGACTCATATAAGGTCCCATCATACCCGATACAAACGCCATTGGTAAAATAGCTGCAATTACCGTAAATGTGGCTAAAATAGTAGGGTTTCCAACTTCATTAATAGCAAATATAGCGGCTTGTTTAAATGGTAAACGCTTCATTTTAAAGTGTCTGTGCATATTTTCGGCAATAATAATACTATCATCAACCACAATACCAACCACAAAAACCAAGGCAAATAATGTAATACGGTTTAGGGTATAATCTAGCATATAATAGCTAAACAAAGTCAGGGCAAATGTAAGCGGAACAGATAAAAATACCACCAAACCACCGCGCCAGCCCATAGCCAACATTACCAAAAGTGTTACTGCAATAATGGCAACACCTAAGTGCAATAACAATTCGCCCACTTTGTGAGACGCTGTTTCGCCGTAGTTTCTGCTAATTTCAACATGTACATCATCCGGAATCAAATTTTGTTTCAATGTTTCAACTTTGGTCAATATCTTTTCCGAAATTTTCATAGCATCAGCACCTTTTACTTTTGCAACCGATACTGTAACTGCTGCATATTCAGACGAATTTTTGGCAAAATTCTCATTGTTTTGACCATAACCAAACGATACGTAATTTGCCGGTGTTGCAGGTCCGTCTTCTATACTTGCTACTTGTTTTAGGTAAACAGGTAAGTTTTGATTTACCCCAACAACAATATTTTTAACATCGTCATCCGATTTTAAAAAATTACCAGTAGTTACTAAAAATTCAGTGTCGTTTTTTACAAAACTACCACTTTGCATCTGTTGGTTGTTGGCTTGTATCATTTGCATAATCTCAATAGCATCAACCCCGTTTTCGGCCATTTTTGCTTTGTCAAGATTAATTTTTAGCACACGATTTCTTCCACCAATTGTTTTTGTAATAGAAACATCTTTAATTTTCTTAACTTCATTTTCCAGTTCACCGGCAATTTGTTTCAGCTCAAAATCATTGTAATTTTCGCTCCAAAGTGTAATTCCCAGCATAGGCACATCGTCTATAGAGCGTGTTTTTACCAAAGGTTCATAAATGCCATTTACAAATAGATCTCTGTGTTTCATCAACTCGTCGTACAATTTAACGTACGAGTTTTCAGTATCTTCACCTACATAAAACTGCACAATAATCATTGCCTGACCGTTCATTGCCATTGCGTGAACGTGTTCTACACCTTTAATGTTCGAAATTATTTTTTCCAAAGGTTTTACAACCCTGTTTTCAACTTCTTTCGGACTCGCACCCGGATAGCCAACCATTACATCGGCCATTGGTACAATAATTTGCGGTTCTTCTTCTCTAGGTATTAAAAAAGAACTATACACACCAATAATCATCAAAGCAACCATTAACAAAACAGTTAACTTAGAATTGATAAAGGCACTGGCTATTTTACCTGATATTCCTTCGTTCATTTTTTTATATTTTTTGGGCGTTACACCGTAAAAACGGTGTCGGGCTATTCGTTTCAATCTTTTTTTTTATCAAAAAAAAGGATTTTCACTGCTATCCCTAACGCAAGTTTAGTTTATTGAATGTTTACTTTTACACCGTTAGATAACTTTCCATCTGCCTCAACAATGTAAGATTCATCAGCATTTAAGCCAGAAAGTACTTCTATTTGATCACCTTGTACGTTACCAAAACGCAACCAACGTAAAATGGCTGTATTTTGTTCACTAACCGTATAAATACCTTTTAAACTTCCGTTGGTAACAACTGCCGATGTTGGAATTAAAATAGTTCCTTCACCTTCATTTTTTACAGTAAATTTTGCAATAGCAAACATGCCCGATAAAATAGAAGTATCCGTTTTGTCCAATATAATTTTTACCAAATATTGTCCGCCTGTATTTTTAGCCGATGTGCTAATTTCAGTTACTTTTCCGTCAACCATTTTGTTCAACGATTTTACCAAAACTTGTACCGTGCTATTTTCATTAATTTCAGCAATTTGAGATTCAGGCACCATTGCCATTACCTGAAATGCTCCAGGTGTTTCTATACTTAACAAAGGCATTCCTGGGTTTGCCATATCGCCTTTATTAATGTATTTTCCGGTAACAATACCGCTAAATGGTGCTGTAATATTTGAATAAGACAACTGTGCATTTACCTGGTTTTTCATTTGTTTTGCCGACTCTAATCGTGCTTTTGCCATTTCGTAGTTGGTAGTCATATCATCCATTTCTTTTTGCGATGCACTGTTTTGCGCAAATAAGCTTTTGTATCTTTGGTAATCTTTTTCAGCATTGTTTAAAGCTACAGTAGCTTCAACAATTCCTGCGTTTACCTGTGCTTTTTGTGCCGAAATATCTGCACTGTTTATGTTAATTAACAATTGTCCTTTAGCAACTTTGTCGCCAACATTTACAAGTACATTGTTTACATAACCCATCATTCGGGTACTAATATTGGCATTTTGTACTGCTTCAATTTTACCACTTGCAGTAACAAATGTACCGCCATTTGTTGCTGGTGTACTAACTTTTACATTAACTGCAGGTCTATTGTCAATATTTGCCTTTTTGTCATTTCCGCAACTTGCGACAAAAAACAAAGTTAAAATGGCTGCTATTTTTAGTGTATTTTTCATTTTATAAAATTTTAAAGTCTTGATTTTATTTAGTTAAAAAGTTTACGTACGCTTTTGTATAATTGTAATTAAAAACGGTTTGTAAGTAGGCTAGTTGTTTTTGTAAATACTGTGTTTCAGAAATCAATAAATCCGAAGATTTTTCCAATCCTTCTTTAAAACGGTTGGTTCTAATACGTAAAGATTCACTTGATTGTTCTAAAGCTAAACTATTAAGGTGTAAGCTATTTTCAGCATCTTTTAAATCGCGCTTAGCTTTGTTAAATTCCAATTCGCTTTTGCTTTTATACTCATCTAATTGTAAGTTAGCTTTGTTAAATTCGGCTTTTGTTTTTTGAGTTTCACCAACACGTTTAAAACCTTCAAACACATTCCATTTTAATTGAGCGCCTACCAAATAGCCACCAGAATTTCCTTCAAAAATGTCTTTATTGTACATTTCATAACTTCCAAAAGCATTTAAGCTTGGTACATAGCTCATTTTTGAAGCTTTGTACATATGCTCGTAAGCATTGGTGCTTTCTTCCATAGCTTCAATATCAGCCCTGTTAATAGAAAAAGCAGTTGTGTACAGATTTAAATCTAATTCAGCTTCTAAAGTTTTTGTTGGTTTTAAAGCAATTTCACTTGTTTCACCTATTAAAAAAAGTACATAATCAGATGCGTTTTTAATATTGCTTTTTGCATTTTGTAATTGATTTTCGACTTCAGTTGCATAAATATCAACCAATAAAACATCGGCTTTTTGCATATAGCCTTGGTTAAAATTGTCGTCGGCTATTTTTTTGTTTGCCAAAGCAGCTTGTTTTGCACTTTCTAAAACTTCAACAGCTTTGTAAGCCAATTGCAATTGCATATATGCTTTGGTAATTTCCAATTTCATATAATCTGCCGTACGAGCCGATTGCAATTCAACAGCATTTAATTTAGATTTTGCAGCTTTTCGCATTTGAAAACCATCCATATTAAATATAGGTTGCTGAATTTCAAATTTGGTTGCAAAGTTTGTAGTATTGTCTGGGTCGTTTAACAAAGCTGGATCAAAATCGCCAGGTGTTAAAATTCCCTGATTTAATTTAGAACCAAATGCCATTAACGGATTGGTTGTTGCAATTCCTGAATAGGATGCATTTATATTTGGTAAAAAAACAGATTTAGTCTGATTGTATTCAGCTTTGGCTGCATTTACATCTTCTTCAGAAATTTTAATCGTGTAGTTATTTTCTGCGGCTTTTGATAATATTTCATCCAAAGAAATAATGACTTCTTGTTGGGCATGTAATATTAAAAAGTTAGTTAGAAAAAATATAAATAAGATTTTGTTTTTGCCTCTCATAATTTTTTGCATTTTTTAGTTCAATGCAAAAGTAGTTGAGGCATAATGCGTGAACCGTAATAAACATTACAAACTTATGTAACATTTATAACAGAATCTTAAATTTAGTTGAACAGCGTAGGGTCTTTTTTGTATTTTTTTTGTTCAGATTTTCTAAATTCTTTAAACATAACGGTTTCATTAAAACCAGCCATATATTCTTGTCCAGATTTAATGTTAACAATACCATTTTGTGTTATAAACTTAGGTGCTATAAATTTTAAAGAACTCTCATTTTCTTTTAATTGCTTGTCTTTTTCTTTAAAGTTTGTATAGTAATAAGAATATATTTGGAAACTTAGTCTGTAATTTTCAGCTCCATATTCATTCATAATACCCAATGCAGTTTGAGGATAAACAGTTTGACCTAATTTTACAAACATTGATTTGTGTTTTAAATTAATATAGCGCGCATAAGTTCCGTCAGCATGTTCAATTAAGATCTCATTTGTTTTGTTGGTAAAAAATGTACCTTTAGTTTCATTATTTTCAAAGTCATCAATTATTTTCACAACAATTCCTTTACGCATACTACAAACTGTATCAGGATTTTTTGAATTTAATGAATACGATTTCCAATTTATAGGTCTTTCGTGTCCTAAATATTTTTCACCTACATGAGATGATTCACCAATTTTAAATTTTTTACCATTTTTAAAAGGAAGGATATAGGTAAATGAACTATCAATATTAGGATTTGGTACACCAATCATATACCTATATGAATAAGAAAAATTAATATGTTGTTTATCGTTATTTGGTTTTAACCTTAATAATACCCCTGTATAATTATTAATAACACCTTTAAAATCTCCAGAATTACAATTTGTTAAGTCGTTTAATTCGAGTTCTAAATAATAACTTCCGGGTAATAGCTTTTTATAAGTTAAATCAACACTTTTATCATCGTGTCTTGTAATTTCGATGGTGATGTTGTTGTTTTGAGCGTAAGAAGTTTTACAAATTAATGCAATAGACAATAAAGCTATTAAATAGTTGATGCTTTTTTTCATTTTCAATTTTTTTAATAATTTCTATATGCGATTTATTCTTTGTTTACATTCATAGTTGTAAACCTGCATTTAAAGAATCAACTGATATAGGATTGTTAAAATCAATCAAATATATTGAAAAATGATAAAAGAACGATTATTTTAATTTAGAAAAATGAATTTCTCCCGATTTTCCTGATAGTAGTGATGAAAAAAGTTTTGTTTGTGGAAATTGTTCAAAAATAATTTTTAAGAATACAGTTATTGGAATAGACATAATTAAACCAGGTACGCCCCAAATATAGCCCCAAAGCATTAAAGATACCAAAATAGCAATGACATTTATTGAAAATGATTTACCCATAAAAATAGGTTCTAAAATGCTACCAAATACTACTTGAACCAGTGTGATTGATAAAATAAAGAAAAACAGGGTACTTGTTGGGTCTAATTCTACAAAAGCAAATATTGCCAATAAAATCACAGAAACTATGGAACCAATCATTTGTACAAAATTTAAAAAGAAGGCAACCAAGCCCCAAAATATTGGGAAACTGACATTAAAAAAGTAACAAGCCAATCCAAATCCTATGCCTGTTAAGGCGCTTACAAAAAACTTTACTTTTACAAATTGTATCAAATCATCTTCAATTTTCATAAAGATTTTTGCCGAAGCATATTTTTGTTTGAATATTGCGCCACTAAAAATTTTGTAAAAATTAATAGATTCAGCCAACCATAAAACAACAAAAAAGGCGGTCATTAATAACATGGTAACGGTATTGATAATTAACCCAATTGTGTTTCCAAAATTCTTTCCAAAATCGTCGTTGTTAACAATTTTATTTAAAAAATTGCCGTCATTTAGCAATTGTATGCCAAGAGAATCTTCAATTAAAAAAGTTAAATCGGTTAATTTTATCTGGGCTTTTGCTAAAAAAGCATCTTGAGTTTGTACAATTTCTCGACCAGCTAGTTTTATAATTTCGGCACCCAGTAAAAATGAAACTGCAAAAATGGATAAAACAATAATGATGCTTAAAAAATTAGGAATGTTTCGTTTTGTTAACCATCTCATTAATGGTAAAAATAACAAGGCAATAAACAATGACGATATCAAAGGGATAAGTATAAAACTCAATATTTTTAGTAAATAAAAAATGAGTGGAACTACGATTACCAGTAATAAAATATTTGTTGTTTTACGCTCGTTCATAGATTTAAAAATTAATGAGAGCAAAGTTACAAAGAAAAATCCCGCGTTTGGCGGGATTTTTTTAAATACTGTAAATATAAATTTTATAGCTATTTTATAATTTTTACAAAAGCTAGTTACTTTTTTCGAACCTTCATGTTTAGAGCTTCAACACCCAGTGAAAATGCTATGGCAAAGTACAAATACCCTTTAGGAATTGCACCAACTTGTTTGTCAAATATTTCAACATGAGATAAGTGAGCACCTTCAGTAATTAGCATAAAGCCAATTAAAATTAAAAATGACAGTGCCAACATTTGAATGGTTGGATGTTTGTTTACAAAATCACCCACAGGAACCGCAAAAATCATCATAATAATCATAGAAACTATAACGGCAGTTATCATGATTAATAATGCACCCGGAACACCATTGGTCATACCAACAGCTGTTAAAACAGAGTCAAATGAAAAAACAATGTCAATCATAACAATTTGTAAAATAACCATACCAAATGTGGCGGCAACTTTACTTTTTGTTGAATTTGTATTGTGTTCTTCTTCAATGCCTTCAACTTTATGGTGAATTTCTTTGGTGCTTTTGTATAGTAAAAAGATACCTCCTAAAATTAAAATAACACTTTGGCCAGTAATACCTGCTTTAAACCAAGAAAGGTCAAAATTTAAAAATGGAGCTTTCATAGAAATTAAATACGAAACACCCATTAACAATATAATTCTAAAAACCAATGCCAGGAGCAATCCCAATCTTGTGGCTTTTTTAATTTTTTCTTTGGGTAATTTACCAGCAGTTATAGAAATAAAAATAATATTATCTATTCCTAAAATAATTTCTAAAAACGTTAGTGTTAGCAGCGCAATCCAAGCATCTGCATGTAAAAATATTTCCACAATTAATCGGCTATTTTTGTTATGCTACCTTTTTGTACAAAATTGGAATGACCAATAACTGCTTCAAAATCGTACGAATCATTTTCGATATTTGTAATTTTTACATAAATCGGATCTTCATCAATAACAGATTTAGGATTGATCATTACTAAGGTATAATTAAAATTGTTTTTCCATGAAATAGAAAATGTGTCAATTTTTTGCTCATATTGTTCAATTTGCAAAGAATCGATACGCGTGATAATTGTTTTTGAATAACTTTTATCAGCAGGAATTTCAAAAGTACCCGATTTAAATCTATCAGGACTTGGTGTTTTTTCTTTACAACCAATTAATAGTGCAAAAAATGAAAATAGTAAAACAATTTTTTTCATAGTCTTATTTTATTAAATACCAGTGTAATTACTTGGTGTAATGGCTTTTAATTCGGCTTTAATTTCGTTTGAAATTTCTAAGCTATCAATAAAATCAGCCATAGATTTTTGGGTAATTTTTTCGTTGGTTCTAGTCAATCCTTTTAAAGCTTCATACGGATTAGGGTATGCTTCTCTTCTTAAAATTGTTTGAATTGCTTCTGCAACTACCGCCCAGTGATTTTCTAAATCTTCAGCAAATTTAGCTTCATTAATCAATAATTTATTCAAGCCTTTTAAAGTTGAAGAAAAACCAATAATAGTATGCGCAAGTGGCACACCTACATTTCTTAAAACAGTAGAATCTGTTAAATCGCGTTGTAAACGAGAGATTGGTAATTTAGCAGATAAATGTTCGTATAATGCATTTGCGATACCTAAGTTTCCTTCTGAATTTTCAAAATCAATCGGATTTACTTTGTGAGGCATTGCCGATGAACCAACTTCACCTTTTTTAATTTTTTGTTTAAAATAATCCATAGAAACATACGTCCAAATGTCTCTGTTAAAGTCAATTAAAATATTGTTGATACGTTTTTGAGCATCAAAAATAGCAGCTAAATGATCGTAATGTTCAATTTGTGTTGTTGGAAATGAGTGGTGTAAGCCCAAAATATTTTCAACAAAATGAGTTCCAAAAGCTTTCCAATCTATAGTTGGATATGCAACTTTGTGCGCATTGTAATTACCAGTTGCACCACCAAATTTAGCAGCATAAGGTATGTTTTGTAATAGTTTTATTTGTTGCTCAATACGTTCAACAAAAACATAGATTTCTTTGCCTAAACGTGTTGGAGAAGCTGGTTGACCGTGGGTACGTGCCAACATAGGAATGTTAGCCCATTCTGTAGCCAATTCTCTTAATTTTTGAACCAATTCAGCCAATTCAGGATAATAAACAATATCACAAGCATCATTTATAGATAACGGAATTGAAGTGTTGTTGATATCTTGTGAGGTCAATCCAAAATGGATAAACTCTTTGTATTTTTGAAGATTTAAAGCATCAAATTTTTCTTTGATAAAGTATTCTACAGCTTTTACATCGTGATTGGTAATAGACTCAATATCTTTTATTTTTTGAGCATCTTCTGAAGAAAATTCGATATAAATATTTCTCAATGCTGGATATAATGAAGCATCAAAATCTGCTAATTGTGGTAATGGAATCTCACATAAAGCAATAAAGTATTCAACTTCTACTTTTACTCTGTATTTTATCAAAGCTTCTTCCGAAAAAAACGGTGCTAAATTTGCTACTTTACTTCTGTATCTACCATCTATTGGTGATATGGCGTTTAAACTTGTTAAGGACATATGTTGTTTTTATGTTGAAAAATGCGAAATTAATGAATTTAACCCATATTTTACGCATTTATTTCTTGTTTATCAGTGCTAAAGTCATCTTTCCTCGTGCTTTATAAGCGGCACTTTCTGTAACCATATTTTGTAGAATGATTAATTTTAATTCGTGATGTACCCAGTCTGTATTTTTTCCTAATAAATAAAGACTTGTCATTGCATAGGCTTTTGTTGCCACTTTGTGTTTGCCAATTAACCAGTCAAAACTAGTTTCAATAATGGTATCTATTTGTGCTTTTGTTAAATAATTTTTAATAATGATATCAATTTTTGAAGCTTGTTTTTGCGCCAAAAACATACAAATTTTAGATGCTGGTCTAACAGCGCTATCGTGCTTTAATTTTTTTATATTTTCTACAAAAAAGTGAAGGTGAGGGGCTAATAATTCAATATTTTCAGCACAAACCAATTCCAATATCCAGGCTGCTTTTATGGCTGTTTTGCCTTTTAATTCAAAAACAATTTCTATTAAAAAAGGAAACAATTCCTTGTTTTTAAGTACCAAATTGGTAACTCGCATACGGTTTTCTCGTTTTGCATTTTCAATTTGCTCTAATTGTGTTATTAAATAGGTTTTAGTCACTTTTATAAAATATTGAAATACAGTTGTTTGTATTTTTTTATTTGATTAAATTCGATACAATAAAAAACAATAAATAGTTGGTATGTAGTTTTTTAAGTAGCTCTTAATTTATTTTTCATCTTCGGTATTTTTAACTTTTGATTTTTTTAAATTTTCATCCTTTTTTTTAGGCATTAATTTATACATCAAATAAATAAAAGCCACTAAAACGTGCAGTATAATAACTGTCATAATGGTAAAAAACCAAAAATTTGAGATGCCCATAATTTAAATTTAGGTTAAATTTAAAAAACAAAATAACACCTTGTAATATTATTAACAAAATAATAAGTTGAGCTTTGTGTATAATTTTGATAATTGTGCTAATTTTATAGATTATAAACAACAAAAAAATAGATAAATGAAAAAAGTGCTTTTGGGAATTTTAGTCCTATTTATATTGATTCAAATGGTTCGTCCTACTAAAAATGATTCTAAAAACGATGTCAATCACATTTCAACAGTAATGCCTATTCCTGCTGAAGTTGATAAAATTTTAACTACTTCTTGTTACGATTGTCATTCAAATAATACGGTTTATCCTTGGTACAGCGAAATTGCACCAGTTTCTTGGTTTTTAGCACAGCACATTAACGAAGGTAAAGAGCATTTAAATTTTTCAGAATGGACTGTTTACAATAAAAATCAGCAGGAACATATTGCAAACGATTTGGAGGAAGTTTTAGAAGGTCAAGGTATGCCTTTAAAAAGTTATTTGTTAATTCATAAAGATGCAGCAATGACTCCAGAGCAATACAAGTTGTTGTTAAATTGGGTTGAATCTATTGAAGTTGAATAAATGAAAGGATTGACTGTAATTTTCACGTTTTTTATAATTGGATTGAGCGCCGTTAATGCGCAAGAAAAAGTCAATCAATTCAACAAAAATGGAGAACGAACTGGCGAATGGGTAAAATATTACGACAATGGTAATGTGCGTTATCGCGGACAATTTGAAAACGGAAAAGAAGTTGGTGTTTTTAAGTTTTACAGTATGATAAGCAATAGTGAACCTATTATTATCAAAACTTTTTCAACAGCTTCAAATATTGCTAAAGTTGCATTTTATTCTACAGAAGGTGTTTTAGAAAGTAATGGTGAAATGGATGGTGAAAATCGGGTTGGTTTATGGGTTTTTTATCATAAAGATGGTAAAACAATTGTTTCCGAAGAAAATTATAAAAATGGATTGCTTGATGGTGAATCAAAAACGTATTACCGAAACGGAAAAATAACAGAGACTATGTTTTATAAAAATGGTGTTTTAGAAGGTAATTTAAAACGCTTTTCTGATGAAGGTATTTTGTTAGATGATTTGAACTATAAAAATGGTAAATTAAGTGGCTTGGCAAAATATTACAATACGGCGGGTGAATTAACTATGACTGGTTATTACGAAAACAATGAAAGAATAGGTGAATGGAATTATTTTGAAAATGGCAAACCGGCAAAAGAAGAAGATGTTAAACAAAAATAAATGATATGACTTTAAATCCTTTAGTATCTGTAAACTGGCTTTCTAAAAATTTAGACATTCCAAATTTGGTTATTTTAGATGCAAGTGTTAAAAACAATGTTTCGGGCTTAGTGGCTGAGTTTCCAAATCTTCAAATTAAAGGTGCTCGTTATTTTGATATGGAAAATGTGTTTTTTGATAAAAACAATGCAATTCCAAATATGATGCCCAATGCTGAAACTTTCACCAAAGAATGTCAAAAACTAGGAATCAATAAAAATAGCATTATTGTTGTTTACGATAACTTAGGTATTTATACAAGTCCACGTGCCTGGTGGATGTTTAAAGCAATGGGGCATCCTTATGTTGCTGTTTTAGATGGTGGTTTGTCTGCTTGGAAAAAAGCAGGATTGCCTTGTGAAGAACCTGTAAAAACAACATTTAAAAAAGGCGACTTTGAAGCTAATTATCAATCGGAAATGGTAGTTGATGCGCAACAAATTTTGGCAAATTTAAACAACGAAAATGTATTGATTTTAGATGCTAGGGGCGAAACCCGTTTTGATGGAAGTGTACCGGAACCTAGAGAAAATATGGCAAGTGGACATATGCCTGGCGCTAAAAACTTTCCTTATAAAAAGGTTTTGGAAAATGGTAAAATGTTGTCAAAATCTAAATTGGCAGCATTGTTTAAGTCTTTTAATGCCAATGAAAAACAACTTATTTTTACCTGTGGATCTGGTATTACAGCTTGTATTATTTTATTGGCAAGTGAATTGGTTGCCGACAATCCAAAGTCGTTATACGACGGTTCTTGGTCTGAATGGGGTCAAATGGGGAAATTTCCTGTTGAAGCAAATTAGATTTTAATATATTTGATAAAGAAATTTAAGATATCAGACTAAAATAAGCATATGAAACAAGTAAAGATTTTAAGTGAAATTGAGAAAATTTTAAAAAACAGTATAAGTTTTGAGACCGTTTCAGATGATGAAGTTGACTCTGAAGAACTTTCAAAAAGAAAAAGAAAAAAATCACGTAGAAAAGGACCCGTTAAAGCAATTTTTGATTTGCTGATATCCTTTTTTGTAAGTGTTATAAAATCACCTTTCGAACTAATTCAACAATACATAAAAAAAGAGGTTATTGGTTTAATTAGAAAAGAACTTAAATCTTATTTTATACTCATTATTTTATTTGGCGTACTTTTTACCATTTTCATCATTTTTTGGGTATTAATTTCATTGGCAATTGGTGTTTATTTTCAGGAAATTGGTTTTACGTTTTTACATGCTATATTGTTTGTAATTGCTTTTCAGTTAGTGGTTTTTGCCATTGTAAGCTTTGCGATTTATAAAATTTCTTATAAAATTAAATCACTTAAATTATTAATAGAATCGTAAGACAGAATTTCTGCTTCAACATAAAAACATAAAAAAAGCATTCTAAATAACTAGAATGCTTTTCCATTAACCAAATTTAAACTAAACTCAAACCAATATTTAGTAAATATTTTAATTAAGAGCTGGTAAAATAACTTTGTCAATTACGTGTACAACACCGTTTGATGCTTGTACATCATATGCTATTATATTGCTATTTCTGTTATTGGCGTCTGTTAATTTTGCACCACCAGTAACATTTGCTGTAATATTGCCACCTAAAGTTGTTACAGTCATATTGTCTGATAATTGGCTGGCAATTACGTTAGCTCCTGCAACTACGTGAGAATTTAATGTTGCTGTTAAAGTAGCTGCATCAATAGCTGCTAAATTAGGAGCATTTAATTCTGTTAGTAAATTACCAAAAGCTTCATTTGTTGGAGCAAATACTGTAAAAGGTGCTGGATTTGTTCCGTTTGCAGTAGATAATGTTGCAACAAAATTTGGTTGGTCATTTCTTGTTAATGCAGCAACTAAAGTTGAAAAATTAGCATTTGAAGTTGCAAAAGTTACAACTGTTGGTAAACCAATAACTTTATCAACTAAGTGAATAACACCATTGTCTACTACATTGTCTGCATTTGTAACCATAGACATTCCGTTTATTTTAACTACTGAAGTTTTTTCAATATACATACTCATTTTTTTACCGTTTGGTGTAGCAGTTGAAAGTGTTGAAACATATCCAGTTTCAATATCAGTTGATCTAACATCTCCCATAA
>NZ_RHLN01000024.1 GCF_004121075.1 Lutibacter sp. HS1-25 | reverse complement strand
CTATAGACAATGGTTTTGATAGTAGTGTTCCTAATCCAGATGTGCCATATGCTACTACAGTAAATCTAGGTTGTTTGGAAGATGCTAATAATTATTATGTGATAATGTATGATAGAGGAGGTGGCGTAAACGGTCCGGGTGACGGTTGGGATCGTAACCTTCCTAATGTAGTATCTAATATTACGATTACTTCTGGAGGAGTAACAGTGCTTTCAAATGATGGTTGGACAGCCCGTAGTGGTGGTGTTAGGGTTAATTTCAATGTTAGTGGAGGTGGTGTTTGTAATAATCCAGAAGCTCCAGGTGGTGTTTTTACAGATTTAAATTTATGGTTAAAAGCCGATGCAGGTACAAATACAATTATTGAAGGAAATGGCATTACAAGTTGGGTAGATCAAAGTCCTTTAGGTTTTGATGCAATGGGAACTGGAAATACGACTTACCTTTCTTCATTTTCAAACTTTAACCCAGGTTTAAATTTTACTGATGACGATAGACCGTTATCTGGAAATATTAGTAGAACAAATGGAACAGGTTCAACCATATTTGTGGTTGGTAATATATCAACTGTTAATGATAAAGCGTTGATAGAACTTGGAACTGCTTCATCAAGAGCTTTTTTTATTGATAGAAGATATGCTGCAAATCCACCAGATCTTTATAGTCTTCAAATAAACAATACATTTGTTTGGTCTGTAAGTGATCCAGGGGGAACTGCGTCGGCAATGATTTATGAGGATGGAAATAATATTCATACTAATGGTACAAAAGCATTTAGTACAAGTTGGTCTACTGGGGGAAGTTATTATATAGGTGATGATAGATCAGGAGGAAATAGGCTTACGGGTGGAATTTCAGAAGTGATATATTATGATAGACAATTGTCACTTGCTAATCAAGTTAAAGTAGAATCTTACTTAGCAATTAAATACGGTATAACATTAGATAATACGGGTGGTGGCATTAATGGAGATTATATGGCTTCAAGCGGCAGTACGCCACTTTGGGATGCTTCGGCTAACAGTACTTATCATTACAATGTAGCAGGTATTGGTAGAGATGATGATTCTGTGTTAAATCAAAAGCAATCGACCTCTCAAAATGCAAATGCCAATGATATCACCATAGGTTTGGGCGATATTTACACTACAAACCTACTTAATACAAACACTTTTGCAACAGATCAAACATTTTTAATGTGGGGAAATAATAATTTACCTTTTGTTGCTGGTACTACGCTTACGGTAAATTTAAGCCAAGATATTGCAGGAGGCCCTTCAACAATTGTTTCGTTTACACCTATACAACGTGTATGGAAAATGAAAGAAACAAATGATGTTGAAAATGTGAAAATATCCATACCAGAAACCTTATTAACAAGTACTATTTCTGGTTCTAATGGTGGTGAGTATGTAATGGTTGTTTCTAGTAATAATACATTTAATGAAACTTCAACCTATGTGCCTTTAACGTTAAACGGTTCTAACCTTGAATGTATTTTTGATTTTACGGGTGAGCAGTATGTGACTTTTGGGTATAGACCTTATACAACTGAACAGCGCTCAATCTTTTTTGATGATAGAGATAACGATAGAATTAACTTAGGAAATACTTTGAATTTAAATCCAGCAGGATTTACAATTTCTTCTTGGATTAAATGGACTACAGGTGAAGATAGCGGTACTATTGTTGCAAAAAGAAATGATGGTAATTTAACCGATGGGTTTGAATTTAGAATTGGAGGCGAACAGTTGCGAATGCGATGGGCTAATAACGGAAGTATAGTTGCTAATTTAACTTCAAGCACTTTTATTCCCGATAATGAGTGGCATCATGTAGCTGCTATTTATAATGGAACAACTTTGTATTTATATATTGATGGTGTGTTGGATGGATCTAGAGTTGTAAGTGCACCTGTGAATAACGATTTTCCTTTTTATATTGGCGCTGCTGGAAATCCTAGAGATGAGTTTTATGGTTCTATAGACGAAGTACGTATTTGGAATGTTGCACTTTTACAAGAGCAATTGCGTTATATCATGAATCAGGAAATTGAAGAGCATTCGGATAATACAGTTACTGGATCCGTTATTCCACAAAATATCCCAAATAACGATGTGTCTAGCATACCTTGGAGTGATTTAGCAGGTTATTACCCTATGTCAACTTACGCTTATCCTAGTGTAGTTGTTGATGCTTCTGGTAATGGAAATTATGGAAATCTTAAATATAACAATAGAAGTACAAACGTGTATAAAAGAGTTGATTCTCAAACAGCACCACTGCCTTATGTTTCAGTAGCAGATGCTAATTGGGATTTAAAAACAACTTGGAATGCTGATTCTTTTCAAACTATTCCAGGCGCTGTATCTATTGTAGCTGCTTCTGTTGATAGAAATGGTGATGCAACTATAAATGATGATGATAGATATACGATAGATTGGAATATTGTGCAAATAGCTTCAAATGTAACAATGGAAAATTCAACACTTCCATCTGTAAATGAATCTGTAAGAACTACATTAGGTTTATTGGTAAATACAACCAAAGAATTAACAGTTGAAGGAGTCACAAATATTTCAACAGGAACCGGAACAGGTTACGGTATAAACGTTTCACATTATTTAGATTTAGATGGTATTTTACATTTAGATGGCGAATCGCAGCTATTGCAATCAGAAAGAAGTATTTTAGACAATACCAGCTCGGGGTATATTACACGTAGCCAACAAGGTACCGCTAACATAAACTCTTATAACTATTGGGGGTCGCCAGTTGGTGTAACTAAATTGTCAAGTAATATTGAAATAAGTGACTATAAATATAGTTTGTTTGATGTTTTGTATAGTAGTTATTCAACAAAAGTATCATTTGTAGGTGGTTATAACTACAACGGGTCAGTTGGACCACCATTAACAATTGCTAATTATTGGGTTTATAAATATGCTGATAAAAATGGAAACTATGCTGAATGGCAACAAGTAAGAAGTACAGGTGATATTTTTGCAGGTGAAGGATTTACTATGAAAGGAACCAGTACGGGTGCTGTAAATACTTTTCAAAATTATGTATTTAGAGGTTTACCAAATAATGGAACAATATCTTTAAATGTTAGTGCTAATAATCAGTACTTAATAGCAAACCCATTTCCTTCAGCTATTGATGGTTATCAATTTATAAACGATAATAAAGCATCAAATCCAGAAGGTTCGTTGTTAACAGGTACACTTTATTTTTGGCAACAATTTAAAGGAACAAGTCATAATTTAGCAGATTACGAAGGTGGTTATGCAACTTTAAACCTTTCAGGAGGTTCGCCTGCAGCTTCAGGGACAAGTATAGGCGATTTACCAACAGATCCGTCAGATCTTAAAATACCAGGGCAATACATACCTGTAGCTCAAGGATTTTTTACTGATAGTGATGGAGATGGCGGAAAAATAAAATTTAACAATGGTCAACGTGTTTTTGTTAAAGAATCTTCAGGAGATGCTATTTTTATGAAGTCAGCCAATGCTAAATCTAAAACATCAAGTATTTATAAAGCACAAAAAGATATTCGTCCAAAATTTAGATTAGGATTTAAAGCACCTCAAATAAGTCATAGGCAGTTGTTGTTAACCATTGATAAAAATACCACAGATGGTGTAGATTGGGGTTATGATGGTGAGATGAATGGCGTGGTAGCTGATGATATGTTTTGGGTATTAAACAATAAAAAATACGTAATTCAAGCGTTACCAGATGCAAATAAAGACAGAGAAGTGCCATTGGGTATTACCACAAAAACAGGAGGTTTGGTAAGTATTCAAATTGATGCGATGGAAAATGTGGATAGCAATGTTGAATTGTATATTAAAGATGCTTTAGTTGGCAAAACATACAAAATAAACAATCAGCCTTTTGAAATTGAATTAGCAGCAGGTACTTATACAGATCGTTTTTCATTGGTTTTTGCACCTCAGGAAACATTGGATTTAGAAGATGAAATTTTAAAAAATGGAGTGTTGGTATTTATGAACAATGCTGCAGGTGAAATTCAAATTAAAAATACAATACAGGTAGAATTGTTAAGTGTTAATTTATACAATAGTTTGGGGCAATTACAAAATACTTGGGATAAAAACTTACAAGATCAAAACCTTAATTTACCAGTATCCAATGTAGCAACGGGTATGTATTTGGTTCAAATAAAAGCTGCAACAGGTATTATTGCTAAAAAGGTAATTATTGAATAATAACCTATTACCAAATAAGATTTAAAATAAAAAAATCAAATGTTTTATTAAGTATATCAACTTATAAAGTACAGCACAGTATAATTTATTAACAGTATTAAGGGTTTACTTGGGTAAGTCTCTGAAATTAAATCCTTTTAAATAAAAAGTTTGTTAATAAATTATAATAAAATAATTCAATTACACCTAATTGTATTATTTTTGCGCAAATTTTGTGCATTAAGTAATTTATGGGATATATTAAATCTATTTTCAAATATTTTATTTTATTTGGTTTTTTACTGAAAGTTTCGTTTGGTTATGGGCAAACAGTTTATTCTGAAGATTTTAATTCAGGACTTAGCGGTTGGACTCTTTCTTCAACTGGGAGCGGAACAGGAGCTTGGATAAATGGATCTAATTCAGCCCATAGAACAGGATCCAATGGCAAATATATGTATTCCGCTAGGTACGGTGGTTACTATAATGATCATACCTATGTTATTGCTGAAAGTCCGACAATTAACGCTTTAGGTTATACTAATTTAAATCTTGAAATGGATGTATGGTATATGGCTGAATATGGTTATGATGTCATGCAGGTACAATATTCTTTGAATAATGGCGCATGGAAGGTTTTAGGTAAAAGTACAAAATCTGGAGTTACAGGAAATCCAAATTGGTATACACCTACAGAAAATGATGGTTTAGACGGATGGTCAAGTGATGCAAATGTTGGAAAATGGGTGACTAGGCAAATTAATTTAAGTGCTGAAGATACTGGTTTTAATAACAATTCTAATATTAAATTGAGAGTAATTTTTTCTTCAGATGAATTAACAACTTTTGCTGGAGTTGCTTTTGATAATATCTTAATTCAAGGAAATAATTATTGTGCTTCATCAGCATATTCATTTTCTAAACCTACTTGGTCTGATGATATTAGACGAGTTCAGTTTAATACTATTGATAATGCAACATCAGATTATGCAAGTGGTTATTCAGACTTTACAAATATATCAACTACTGTTGCAATAAATGGTAAATACGATTTATCTGTATATGTAAACACTTCAGAAAATGAAAGAAATAATGAAACTTGGAGATACAATGTTTATGCTTGGATTGATTGGAATCAAGACGGTGATTTTAATGATTCAAACGAAAGCTATAATCTAGGATCTGCTACTAATAGTGCCTATGCACAACCTAATAATTCACCTTATAGTATAATTGTTCCAGCTGGAGCTAAGCTAGGTACTACTAGGATGAGAATTACTGAAAAATATAATGCTACAGCTGCTCCATGTGATAATAGTTTTCATGGCGAAGTTGAAGATTATACTATTAATGTAATTAATGCTGCCCCATATTGTACTCCGTTAAATATTAATAACTACAATACATATTTTATTTCAAATGTATCATTAGGAATTTTAAATAATACCACTAACGTTGGTACAGGAAACTATAGTAATTTTACCTCATTAACACCAAACAATGTATCTGCTGGTGGTGTGTTAAATGGAACAATTTCGGTTAAATTAAATGGATGGAATACAGATACTTACGATTTAAATGTTTGGATTGATTTTAACCAAGATTTAGATTTTAATGATCCCGGTGAAAATTATTTGGTTAAAGTAAGAGATCTTAATAATGTTGGAGGTATCAAAACTGTTGTGGTTCCTGTTAGTATTCCTATTTCAGCGAGTGCTTCTCTAGGGAATACGCGAATGAGAATTGGTTTTGTTGATTCTGTTCGAGATCCAAAATATAGTGTTTGTGATTTTGTATGGGATTCAGGTGAAGTTGAAGATTACACTATAAATATATTAGCACCATCAGCAGCAATTACTACGGGTACAATTTCGCCAACATCATATTGTGCAGGATCATCAGTAAGTGTGCCTTTTACTAAAACAGGTACTTTTAATTCGGGTAACATTTTTACAGCTCAATTGTCAAATGCTTCAGGTAGTTTTGCTTCACCTGTAACTATTGGAACATTAAATTCAACAGGTTCTGGAACTATTTCAGGAGTAATTCCAGTAGGAACAGCCACAGGATCTGGTTATAGAATACGAGTAATAAGTAGCAATCCAGCAATTGTTGGAACTGCTAATAGTTCAAATTTAAATGTTAATGCGATACCTTCAGCACCAATAGTTGGCAATATTACTCATCCAACGTGTTTATTACCAACTGGTAGCGTTGTTTTAAATGGTTTGCCAGCAACACCTTGGACATTAACAAGAAGCCCAGGGAATGTAATAACCGCAGGAAGTGGAACTAGTAGTACTATTTCAGGTCTTAATCCAGGAACTTATACGTACACAGTTAATTATTCTGGATTAACAGGTGAGTATTTTAACAATAAAAATCTTTCAGGATCACCAGTATTAACGCGTACAGATGCTACTGTTAATTTTGATTGGGGAGGCGGTAATCCAGGTTCGCCAATTAATAATGATAATTTTTCTGTGAGATGGTCTGGGCAAGTACAACCTTTGTATACTGAAAATTATACGTTTAGTACAAGAAGTGATGATGGTATTAGACTTTGGGTAAATGGGGTGCAAATTATAAATAATTGGACAGACCATGGTCCTACAGTTGATACAGGTACAATAAATTTGGTTGCTGGTCAAAAATATGCAATTGTTTTAGAATATTATGAGTATACGGGAGGTGCTGTAGCTGAACTTTCTTGGAGTAGCGCTAGTCAATCATTACAAATAATTCCACAATCACAATTATTTCCATCAACATGTGCTTCACCATCTTCAGCAAATGTTGTAATAAATTCAATACCAACAGCACCACCACCTACAACTACAGGAGGTCAAATATGTATTGGATCATCAGCTACTTTATCTGCTTCAGGAGCTGCTTCAGGAGGTATTTATAAATGGTACAATGCTGCAACTTCAGGCACTTTACTTAAAACAAGTGCAAATAATACAGATAATACCTTTGTAACGCCAACCTTGGGAAGCACAACAAATTATTGGGTTTCTATTACCAATGCAAGTGGTTGTGAAAGTCCTAGAACTATTGTTACAGCCACGTTTCCTTTAAATTCAACAGATTCGCAAATAACAGTAGGTAATAATTCTTGGATAGGTCATGTGTATGATGGAACCAATGCAGGAATACCTTACAATGGTAATTTTACAAATTACTATGGTTCGGTTACAGAACTAGAAGAATTTAATCAAACGTTTGGAGGAGATTACAATTGTTATGCTATTAATTCTACTTCACCATTAGGAAGTAGATCTATTTATACAGAAACTTTTTCAGTTCGTTACCGTATGAATTC
Organism: Lutibacter sp. HS1-25; assembly: GCF_004121075.1. Taxonomy (GTDB): domain Bacteria; phylum Bacteroidota; class Bacteroidia; order Flavobacteriales; family Flavobacteriaceae; genus Lutibacter. The sequence continues at coordinate 40,645 of NZ_RHLN01000024.1, read as the reverse complement.
AACTAGAAAAGGATTGTACCTGGTTGATTTAGGCTCTGATGATGGCTCTAGATTACAGGTTGATGGTACCTTGGTTTACGACGATTGGGTCTTGCAAGGTTTTGGCTCAGGAAACCCAAGGGTGTTAATGAGTTTAACGGGTAATAGCTCTTTGATTTATGATTTTTACGAAAACAATGGTGGTAATCAAGTTAGGTTTAATAACCTAGTTAGAGTTATTGAGAATACCTTAAATACAAATACAACACAAAATATTTGTTTAAATTCCACTGGTGTAGCCATAAGTGGAGATACTTTTGGGGTTCTTCCTAGCGGTATTTCATTAGCGGGGACTGGATATCAGTGGGCTTACAGTTCTTCTATAACAGGCCCTTGGATTGATATTAGTGGTGCAACAACTGCAACTTTTACACCATCGGGTATGGTGGCGCCTTTTAATGCTGGTGGTACTTTTTATTTAATTAGAAAAGCAAAACTATCAAGTGCAAATAATGTAGCGCCAAACCCTTATGTAGCAACAAACAATTCTAATGTTGCAACGGTAAATGTAGCTTCAACAGTTACTTGGACAGGTGCAGTTAGTAAGGATTGGAACACAGATGCAAACTGGAGTTGTGGAGGTGTCCCTACAATTACAACAAATGTTTTAATTCCGGCAGGTGTAACTAATTACCCTGAAATTGCATCCACTGATGCAGGTGGCTTGGCAAATAATATAGAAATTGAGACAGGTGCAACACTTACGGTTTTTGATAATAGCATTAAAGTAGATGGTACTTTGTTGTTAAATGGCGTTATTGATTTAGAAGGTGAAGGTCAATTGATACAAAATACAGGAAGTGTATTAAACCCAACAAGTAAAGGAAGTATTGAGATAGACCAACAAGGTACTGCAAGTACTTATGCTTATAATTATTGGGGATCACCAGTAGGAACAACTTTAACTGGCACAAATTCATATAGTTATAAATTAGAAGATATTTTGTATGATGGTGCTACACCTGTTAAATTTATTTCAGGTTATAATGGTAAAACTTCTCCAATTTCAATAGCTAATTACTGGATTTATAAATATACCAAAGCTACAAATACAGGAGGTTATTCAGATTGGCAGGCAATTGGTAGTACGGGAAATTTAGATGCAGGACAAGGTTTTACTATGAAAGGACCAAATTCTTCAGCAGCAATAACGGTTGATCAAAATTATACCTTTAAAGGAAAACCAAATAATGGGACAATTGCGTTAGCAATAAAGGCAGGTAACGAATATTTGCTTGGAAATCCGTATCCTTCAGCAATTGATATCAATAATTTTTTCCAAGATAATCCATTTATGTTTGATGGTTATATCCGTTTTTGGGAACAATTTGATGTAAAAAGTCATAATTTAGCCAATTATGAAGGCGTTTATTGGCTTGTAAATATTAGTGGAGGGGTTCCAACATCGTTTACGCCATCATTGATTAATCAAAATCCAACTTCAGTCTCAAAGAAAACACCAGCGTCAAATATCCCTGTGGCACAAGGATTTTTTATAAAAGCAGTTAAAGATGGTGTTATTCAATTTACAAATAACCAACGTGTTTTTGTTACAGAATCTTCAGGAGATGCAGTTTTTATGAAACTAGGTAATTCTAAGTCTAAAGCAGCAAATGTTTCTATAAAAGAACAAGATGGGCGTACAAAAATAAGATTGGGATTTAAGGCGCCAAAATTAAACCACCGTCAGTTATTGTTAACTATTGATGAAAGAGCAACTGATGGAGTGGATTGGGGCTTTGATGGTGAAATGAGTGAGGTTTTAGTAGATGATATGTACTGGACTTTGGCTGATAAAAAATATGTAATTCAAGCAACAAATAGTTTTTCTTTAGATAAGGAAATGCCATTGGGTATTACCACAAAAGCTGGAGGTTTGGTAAGTATTCAAATTGATGCTTTAGAAAATGTGGATAACAATGTTGAATTGTTTATTAAAGATGCTTTAGTTGGCAAAACATACAAAATAAACAATCAGCCTTTTGAAATTGAATTAGCAGCAGGCACATATACAGATCGTTTTTCATTGGTTTTTGCACCTCAAGAAACATTGGATTTAGAAGATGAAATTTTAAAAAATGGAGTGTTGGTATTTATGAACAACACTGCTGGTGAAATTCAAATTAAAAATACAATACAGGCAGAATTGTTAAGTGTTAATTTATACAATAGTTTGGGGCAAGAATTAAAAGTTTGGACCAAAAACCTTGAAGATACACAAGTAGTATTGCCAGTTAATAATATGGCAACAGGAATGTATGTTGTTCAGGTAAAAACTTCAACAGGTACTATTACAAAGAAAATAATTATTGAATAAAACCATATTGAAAGACTGATTTCACTTTTAAGTATAATCAGGTTCTAATCTAAAAACCTTAAATTAAAGTTAAAACTCTTTAAATTAAGGTTTCTTTTCTTAAAATAAGTGTTAATGTTTATAATCCATAAATTTAATAGATGATTTAAGTACTATTTTTGCACGAAATTTGAAATTAATTAATATATGGGGTATGTTAAGTATGTTTTTAAAAGAGTATTGTTTATCATCTTTTTTATAAATGTAGTGCTTACTTATGGGCAAATAACAATTGCAAGTCAGAATTTTGATAATCCAAAAAGTGGTTTGGGTTATAGTGTTTCTAATAGTAATATTAAAGTGTCAAATATTACTTCTGAATCTTCGCCAAATTCTTTAATGTTTGAAGGTAAAATGTCGTATAATTATGTAACGTTTAATGAAGTAGATATTTCTTCATATTCAAATGTAACGGTAACATTATCATTTGCTTCAATAAAAGTTAAAAGTGGTGAAAATTTGTATTTAGAAGTAATATATGATGGGGGTAATAGATCTTGGCTTGATTTAATTGCAGGAAACAATAATAATCAAGATGTAAATTGGGGTACACCTGATGGTGATGGTAGTACAGTGAATTCAAATCCGTATACGCTAAAAGTTCCTAATGATGTAAATAAAATTCAAGTTCGTGTAATCGTTTCTAATTTAAATAATAATAGATATTTTTTTATTGACAATCTTTTAATTGAAGGAGATCCGTATTGCACACCTTCAGATATTAATGACTATAACACATTTTTTATTTCAGATGTTTCGTTAGGTAGTTTACATAATCCTACTTCAGGTACTACGGGAAGTTATACCAATTTTTCAGAAGATTTTTTACCTGTTGATGTAAATGTAGGAGGAAGTTTAAATGGTACAATTTCAGTAAATTTAGATGGTCATAATAATGATGTAAACCATTTAGTGGTTTGGATTGATTTCAACCAAAACTTTGTTTTTGATGAATTTGATGAGAAATATGTGTACGAAATAATTGACCCTAAAGTACCCGATATAATAAAAACAGTTAAAGTTCCTGTTAGTATTCCTATTCCAGCTAGTGCGCTTATTGGAAATACGCGAATGAGGATAGGACTTGTTGATTTTAAAAATGGTAAGCCATACAATGCTTGTGATTTTAATTATAGATCGGGTGAAGTAGAAGATTACACCATAAATATAACTAACGGTTGTTCAATAAACACTTGGACCGGAGTTGTTAGTGCTGATTGGAACACAGATGCAAACTGGAGCTGTGGAGGTGTCCCTACAATTACAACAAATGTTTTAATTCCGGCAGGTGTAACTAATTACCCTGAAATTGCATCCACTGATGCAGGTGGTTTGGCAAATGATATAGAAATTGAGAATGGTGCAACATTAACGGTTTTTGATAATAGTATTGAAATAGATGGTACTTTATTGTTAAATGGTTTTATGCATTTAGATGGTGAAGGGCAATTAATTCAAAATCGTGAAAGTATTTTAGACGCTTCAAGTTTAGGAGGTATTACACAAAGTCAGCAAGGTACTGCAAATTTATATTCTTATAATTATTGGGGATCTCCCGTAGGCACAACTAAATTATCAACTAATGCAAGTGTAAGTGATTATAGTTATAGCTTGTCTGATATTTTATATAGTGATTTAACAACAAAAGTAACTTTTTTAGGTGGAAATAATTACAATGGTTCAGTAGGTCCTCCTATAGTAATTTCCGATTATTGGATTTGGAAATTCGCAAATAAGCCCGCTGGTGTTTATTCTGAGTGGCAGCATGTACGAAGCAAAGGAGAAATTAAAGCAGGTGAAGGATTTACTATGAAAGGAACAACTACAGGAGACGTAAGTACAATTCAAAATTATGTATTTAGAGGGTTGCCAAATAATGGTGCAGTTTCTTTAACTGTTAGTGGTGGTAACGAATATTTGGTAGCAAACCCTTATCCTTCAGCTATTGATGGTTATCAGTTTATAAATGATAATAAACCTACAAACCCAGAAGGTTCTTTGTTAACAGGTACCCTTTATTTTTGGCAACAATTTAAAGGAACAAGTCATAATTTAGCAGATTATGAAGGGGGTTATGCAACTTTAACTTTGGCAGGTGGTTTACCTGCAGCTGTGGCTAGTATTGGTGATTTACCCGATGATTTATCGGAACTTAAAACACCAGGTCAATACATACCAGTAGCTCAGGGATTCTTTACATCAAGCGATACTGATGGAGGTAAAATTAAGTTTAATAATGGTCAACGATATTTTGTACCACAATCTTCTGAAAGTTCAATCTTTATAGAATCCAAAAATTCTAAATCGAAAACATCAAGTGTTGCTAAGGCGCAAAAAGATGTTCGTCCAAAATTTAGATTGGGTTTTAAAGCACCTCAAATTAAACACAGACAATTGTTATTAACTATTGATGAAAATACTACCGATGCTGTTGATTGGGGCTATGATGGCGAAATGAATGGGATGTTGGTTGATGATATGTATTGGGCATTAGATAATAAAAAATACGTAATTCAAGGCTTACCAGATGCTAATATTGACAGGGAAATACCTTTAGGTATTAAAATGAGTAAAACAGGCTTAGCAACCATTCAAATTGATGCGCTGGAAAATGTAGATGAAAGTGTTGAATTGTTTATTAAAGATGCTTTAGTTGGCAAAACATACAAAATAAACAATCAGCCTTTTGAAATTGAATTAGCAGCAGGCACATATACAGATCGTTTTTCATTGGTTTTTGCACCTCAGGAAACATTGGATTTAGAAGATGAAATTCTAAAAAATGGAGTGTTGGTATTTATGAACAACACTGCTGGTGAAATTCAAATTAAAAATACAATACAGGCAGAATTGTTAAGTGTTAATTTATACAATAGTTTGGGGCAATTACAAAATACTTGGGATAAAAACTTGCAAGGTCAAAACCTTAATTTACCAGTATCTAATGTAGCAGCGGGTATGTATTTGGTTCAAATAAAAGCTGCAACAGGTATTATTGCTAAAAAGGTAATTATTGAATAAGTACTAAAAATATATGTACTTTAGGCATAAAGCTTACTAGGTTTAGTATAAATACCTAGTAAGCTTTTTTATTTTAAAATAAATTGGAATCAAAAAGTGCCATTTTAAATTAGGTAGCCGTTGTGAAAGGGTGGTTTTATTAGGCTTTTTTGATTTAATAATAGCTTTTTAAAACTCACTAAGTAATTTTGTAAACTAGCTAAGCAGTTTTGTGAATTAGCTAAGCGATTTTGTAAATTAGCTAAGCAGTTTTTGTAAACTCCTAAGCGATTTGCAAAAACCACTATAATCGTTTTTTGGTTTTCTATACAAAATACTTGGAATAAAAATTTACAAGATCAAAACCTTAATTTACCAGCATCTAAATTAGCAGTAGGTATATTTGGTTCAAATAAAAGCTGCCATTCTAATCTTTACAATAAAAAGCATAAAAAAAGACTGCTCAAAAGCAGTCTTTTTTATTATAAATTTTTCTTTTATTAGGGTTAAGGTTGCAATTACATCATTCAACCTTTAACCTTTTTACCCTTCAACTATTAAACCACTTTTAATAAAAAATAAGTTTTTTTACCGCGTTGTAATAACACAAATTTATCTGCAATTAAATCGTTTGTTGTAATTACAAAATCTTCTTTCACTTTTTCTTTATTTACAGATATTGAATTTTCACTTAAAGCTCTTCTAACTTCTCCGTTAGATTTTAAGAAACCTGTTTCAGCAAAAGCGGGTACAATTTCCAAACCGTTTTCAATAGTACTGCGTTCAATATCGGCTTGTGGTATGCCTTCAAAAACATCTAAAAATGTTTGTTCATCTAAGTTTTTTAAATCTTCTTTAGTCGAATTTCCAAATAAAATATTAGATGCTTTTATTGCATTTTCGTAAGCTTCAACACCGTGTGTCATAATGGTAACTTCTTCGCCAATTTTCTTTTGAAGAAGTCGTAAATGTGGTGCTTGTTTGTGTTCAGCAATTAAAGCTTCAATAGTTGCTTTATCTAAAAAAGTAAATATTTTAATATAGCTTTCTGCATCTTCGTCTGATGAATTTAACCAATATTGGTAATATTTATATGGCGAAGTTCTGTTGGCATCTAACCAAACATTGCCACCTGCTGTTTTACCAAATTTAGTACCGTCGGCTTTGGTAATTAATTTACAAGTTAAGGCATAAGCTTTACCTTGTGCCATTCTTCTTACCAATTCAGTACCAGTAGTAATATTACCCCATTGGTCCGAACCTCCCATTTGTAATTTTACATTTTTTTCTTTGTACAAATGATAAAAATCGTAACCTTGAAACAATTGGTAGGTAAATTCTGTAAAACTCATACCCGTTTGAGAGTCTGGATCAAAACGTTTTTTAACAGAATCTTTTGCCATCATATAGTTTACAGTAATATGTTTACCTACATCACGCACAAAATCTATTAAAGAAATGTCTTTCATCCAATCGTAATTATTTACCAATTCTGCTGGGTTCTCAACATTGCTATCAAATTTTAAAAAACGTGCTAACTGACCTTTTACACCAGCTATGTTTTTAGACAAAGTTTCTTCGTCTAATAAATTACGTTCGTCTGATTTTCCTGAAGGATCACCTACCATTCCGGTAGCGCCACCAACCAAAGCAATGGCATTATGACCCGCTTTTTGAAAATGCATTAAAATAATAATTGGTACTAAACTACCAATATGAAGCGAATCTGCAGTTGGATCAAACCCTATATAACCTGCAGTTTTGTTATTTAATAAATAGTCTTCAGTTTCGGGCATTATGTCGTGCAACATGCCTCTCCAACGTAATTCTTCAACAAAATTCATTCTCAAAATTTTTAATTTGTGCAAAGATAAAATTTTAGTTTTTAGTGGACGGTTTAAATGGTTAGTTTTTTATGGAATAGCTTTTATGTATTGAAGTAAATAAACAAACAATTTTTGTTACATTCGTTTTATGATTTTAGTAACAGGCGGAACAGGTTTAGTAGGCGCTCATTTATTGTATCAGCTTTCTTTAAAAAATGATATTATAAAGGCAATTCATCGTACAAGCAGTAATTTAGCTGCTGTAAAAAAGGTATTCAGTTATTTTTCTGAAGATTATGAATTTCTTTTTAAAAAAATTGAATGGATTGAAGCTGATATCAACGATATTTTTGCTTTAGAATTTGCTTTTGAAAATATTACAGAAGTTTATCACGCAGCGGCATTGGTATCTTTTAACGAGGCTGATAGTAAAAAAATGCGTAAAATTAATATTGAAGGTACAACAAATGTGGTGAATTTTTGTATTGATAAGCAAGTAAAAAAACTCTGTTTTGTAAGTTCTATTGCTACTATTTCAAAATCTGATAATCACCCAATTTTAAATGAAACCAACGATTGGGATATTGAAAAAAGCAATTATAGTTATGCAATTACAAAATATGGTGCCGAAATGGAAGTGTGGCGTGCATCACAAGAAGGGGTAAATGTGGTAATTGTAAATCCAGGTGTTATTTTGGGTGCTGGTTTTTGGAACGGTGGTTCGGGTTTAATTTTTGCAAATATTTACAAAGGCTTTAAATTTTATTCAGAAGGGGTTACAGGGTTTGTAGCTGTTGCTGATGTGGTGAAGGTTATGGTGCAATTAATGAAAAGTGATGTTAAAAATGAGCGATTTATTTTAGTTGCTGAAAACAAAAGTTTTAAAGATTTGTTTTTTGAAATTGCGCACAATTTTGGAAAAAATCCACCAACTATAAAAACTACAAAATTAATGAGTGCTATAGCTTGGCGATTTGAAAAAATAAAGTCGTTGCTAACCCGTAAGCCACCTTTAATTACAAAACAATCTGCTTCATCGATTCATAGTAAACGTTATTATTCTTCAACAAAAATAAAAGAAACGCTTAATTTTGAGTTCCAACCAATTTCAAAAACAGTTAAAGAGATTTGTACTTTGTTTAAAATTTGAAGTTTATTTTAAACAACAATTAAAGGTTTAAATAGTTACTTTTTTTTGTTGTGTTCTTCTAAATCTTTTCGAAATTTTTCAAAAGTAAAATCTTTGATATCTTTGTTTTTATAGCGGTGATAAATAAACAAAGGCATAAATACAAATGCAATTGCCAATACACTAACACCTATTACAATTTCGCCATTAAAATCACCTGTGCTTTTAATATAAAAGCCATAAGATAGCGCGCCTATAATTATTATTAAAAGGGTTATTAGTATTGTTTTCATAAATTAAATGGTTTTAATTATTGAGCAGAAACATCAATTAATTTTCTTCTATAAGCTGTTAATAAACGAGATTTTGATATAAAGCCAAAGTATTTACCATCTTTTAAAACTACCAAATTCCAGGCACCACTTCTTTTAAATTTATTCAAGATATCTTCAGCCGAATCTTTTTCGTAATAAATAATATCAGAACCATCGTGCATCAACGATTCTACAGTAACTTCATCGTACATTTCATTATTAAACATAATACTTCTAATGTCGTTAATTGTAAGTATGCCTAAAAAGTCATTTTCTTCGTTAATAACGGGGAAATGATTTCGTGGCGATTTTGCCACAGCATTTTTAACCACATCACCTAAAGTCATTTCTGGATAAAGCAATACAAAATCGGTTTCAATTAACTTGTCCAAATCCAATTGCATTAACACATTTTTGTCTTTATCATGTGTTAAAAGTTCTCCTTTTTCAGCCAATTCTGAAGCGTAAATATTATGCGGAATGTAATTTTTTGTGATGATAAATGATATGGATGAAACAATCATTAACGGAAGAAAAAGTTCGTAACCACTTGTAATTTCAGCAATTAAAATAATGGCATACAAAGGCGCTTGTAAAATACCTGCCATTAATCCAGCCATACCAACCATGGTAAAGTTTGTTAAAGACAATTGGTGTTCAAAAATATTACTTGCGTTGATAATTTGTGCAAAAGCAAAACCTGTAATACTACCCATAAATAAAGTTGGTGCAAAAACACCTCCAACACCACCTGCGCCAAAAGTAAATGACGTAGCAAAAACTTTAAAAAGAATTAAACCAAGTAAAAAAAGGATGATAATCCAAATATTTTCAGTTGTATAATTAAACACATTGTTTGAAATAACGCTATCAACATTTCCTTTTAAAAGATTGTTAATGGTGTTAAAACCTTCACCAAATAATGGTGGAATAAAATAAAGAGTAATACCTAACAAACCACCTCCAATAAGCAATCTTTTGTATGGATTTTTAAATCTTTTAAAAAATTTACCAATGGTAAAATACATTTTGCTAAAGTAAATAGAAGCGATTGCTGAGGTAATACCTAATAAAATATAGAATAAAACATCTTTTAAGATAAATTTATCGCGCAGTTCAAAATGAAGTAATACATCATCACCTAAAAAAAAGTATGAAGTTAAAACAGCAGTAATTGATGCTAGTAATAAAGGAATCATAGATGCCAATGTTAATTCTAAACTAAAAATTTCAACGGCAAATACAATAGCGGCAATGGGTGCTTTAAATATTGATGCCATTCCACCGGCAGCTGCAGCTGCAATTAATAAAGTTCTTGTAGTTTGATTTAAGTGAAATAATCGTGAAAAATTAGATCCAATGGCAGCACCTGTTGCTACAGTTGGACCTTCTAATCCGACTGATCCCCCAAAACCGACTGTAAGTGGAGCTGTTATTAATGAAGCCCACATTTGATGACTGGGCATAATACCTTTTAATTTTGAAATGGCATACAATGTTGAAGGAATTCCGTGTCCAACTTTTTTTCTAATGATGTATTTTTTAGTAAGAAGTACTAAAAATAAGCCTATAACAGGAAAAATAAAATAAAAAGCACTGTGAATTTCTCTAATTAGCCCTCCTTCCAATAATTCCTGAATAAAATGGGTTAAGTTTTTTAAAACAACCGCTGCAAGACCAGCCAAAAGACCAATAGATGCCGCTGCAATTCTAATAAATTGTTCGTTTGAGATGTTTTGGTATCTCCATTTTAAAAATTTACGAAATATAGTTTCGGATTTTGAAGGCATTATTTGTTTGTAAAAAAATTAGGCGCAAAATTATTAAAAATTAAAGACTTACAGTTCTTTTTGGGCAACTTTTACATTTTTTTTCACCCTTCTTTTTATATTTTTCGCAGCACTCTTCTTTAGGTGTTTTTTTACCTTTTTTTTGACTTGATTGCTGAAAATCAAAGTCATAATTAAAAATGTCTAAAGTCTTTTTTTTGGCCACAAAATTTATTTTAATCGTTATTGTTGATTTTTATTAGAAATGAAGTTAAATAATTAGCCGCACACCACCTAATTCTTCAACTTTATATGGAAATTTATTGCTAGGTGATCCAATAAACATAAAGTTAACAGGAATTTTCCATTTTTCAGAAAGTTCTTTTATTAATTGAGGGCTAAATTTACCATCAACAACTAAAAATTCAATAAATATTTCGGGATATTCTTTTCCTAAAAATTCAACTTCTAAAGGTAAATTTGGTGGTATAACTTGATCTTTATCTAAAGCTAAAACTATTTTAATTTTTTTAGTGTGTTCATTTCTAATAACATATAGCATTACTTTATTTAAAGTGGCAATATTATCACCTTTTGTAAAAAACACAAATTCTTGTGAATTGATATTGTTGATGGTTGCTAAAATATTTTTATCCATTTGAAATACCAACTTGCGCACAGGATCAAAAATGGTATGAACGGCATTTAATAGAAACTTTAACAATATTGTTCTATTTAACATGATTATGATAAAAATAATAGAAGGCACAAAATAATCTAAAAATACAACAACATTGCTTGGAGAGTCACCAGTTGGCTCTACCAAAATATTACCTAACAAAGCAATTAAAACGGCTCCAATAGCTATAAAAATTGAAAACCAACTAGCTGTTTCGGGTCTAGGAAGTGAACTTCTTTTTACTTTTAATAAAATGTTTCCAATTCCAAATAAAGCCATGACCGATAAAAAAGAAATGGTATAAACACCTGCCAATAATTTTACTTCTCCGTTGGTTATTAGCAATACAGAAACTGATAATAAAAAGAACATAATAATAATGCGATAAGAGCTACCGCCTTTGCTTTTCTTTAAAAAAAACTGAGGCATAATTCTATCTAAAGTCATACGTTCTAACAAACCAGATACACCTACAAAACTTGTTAAAACAGCTCCACTCAATACTAAAAATGCATCTACAGCAATTAATGTTGCTACCCATTTTCCACCTACATATTGCCCCATTTCTATAAGTAACGTATTTTGAAATTCGCTACTTTGTAAGGTTGGAATTGTAAATAATGCCAATGCAAAAATGGCCATTAACGGATTGATTATGCTTACTATTCCCCACATATTTCTCAGTGTTTTTGGGAATACACCTTTTTCTTGTTCTTCAACAAAATTGGCTGAACTTTCAAATCCTGAAACACCTAACATAGAGGCTGCAAATCCTAAAAAAATAGCATTTGTAACGCTTCCACCTGAAACAGGTGAGTACCAGTTTTGTAAAAATAATCCGCTTCCGTGTTCAATTAAAAAGTAAATAATAAATGCACTTAAAATAACCAATGAAGATAAATGGAAAAGAAAAATGCCGATAGCAACTTTGGCCGATTCTGTAATACCACCAATGGTTAATAATGCAAAAAACAGCAACAATCCAATGGTTGAAAGTATAATTGGCATTGAAGGAATTAGGTGATGAAGATAGTGAATAGCTTCATTTCCTGAAATTACCGCAGTTGCCATATAAGATAGTATGGTTAAAGTAGCCGCAAATGAAGCCATTTTTTTACTGGTAGTGTTTAACAAGGCATTGTATGCGCCACCATTTAAAGGCAATGCTCCAACAACTTCTCCATAAATTTTTCTGAATAAAAACAATACAAGTGAAACAATTAATAGGGTTATCCAGGCATATTGTCCCGCAAATGCAATGGCTAAGGCCGACACATAAAGTACTGAAGAGCTGATGTCGTTTCCACAAATGGCTGTGGCAGATAATTCATTTAATTTCTTATGAATTTTAGTTTCCATAAATTAACTTGTTAATTATGCATTGAGTTTGAAATAGAGATAAATATATCTATATATAAACTTATGATAAAAGTACCAATTATTGACATTGGTATTGTGAAATTTACAGAATTATTTTAGAAGTGTAGATTGGGTTTTAATTCTTTTTTAAAAATGATTGAATATCTTTATTTGCACCATAAAGTACCAAAATATCATCTTTTTCTAGAATAAGGTCTGAGTGTGCCACACCTTGAACTTTTTCAATCATAACACTGCGCCCCAAGGTGCTTATTTGCTCTGTTTTTTTGATGGTGGTTAAAATTAAAATATTGTATTTTTTTCTGAAATCAATATCACGAATTTTTTTACCAGCAATACTTTCGGGTACGTTGGCTTCAACCAAACTAAAATCTTCGTTTAATTCAAACGAATCAATAACACCTTTTAAACATAATTTTTTTGCCCATCTTTCAGCAGTTTCTTCTTCAGGATGTACAATTTCATCAACACCCAAAGCTTTTAAAACCATTTCGTGTAAAGGATTAATAGCCCTGCTTATAAGTCGTTTTACTTGTAAATTTTTAAACAATGCAGTAGCCATAATATTTGCTCCTTGATCTTCGCCAATGGCTACAATTACAACATCTGTATCTTTTAAAGGCAAACCCATCACCGTAAAATCGTCTGTAGCATTCATACAAATTGTATGCGAAATTTTTTCTTTTAACCCATCAACTTTTGCCATACTTGAGTCAATACCAATAACTTCGTTACCACTATTTGTTAATTTTTCAGCAAGTGACGCTCCAAAATTTCCAAGTCCTACAATAAGATATTTCATGATAAGTTGTGTTTTAGTTGATTATTATTTCTTCGGTTGGATATCGGTAATTTTTATGCTTTATTTTTTTAAATACAGCGATTAAAATGGACAGCATACTAACCCTACCAATAAACATAATGGTTATAATTATTATTTTGCTGTATGAGCTTAAACTTGCTGTAATTCCTAAGCTTAACCCCACAGTACTGTATGCCGAAAAGCATTCAAAAGCCACATCTATCAATCGTTTTTCAGCATCAAAATAAGTAATTCCAATAATTCCAGCACCTATTACAACTAAAGATAATGAAATTGTTGCAAAAGCCCTGCGTACCGAAATATCTGCAATTTCTCTTCTGTAAATTTCTATTCTAGATTTTCCTTTTGCCAAACTGATAAAATTAAGTGTGGCAATTGCAAAAGTACTGGTTTTGATACCTCCACCTGTAGATGCTGGTGAAGCACCTACCCACATTAGCAGAAATGTAACCATAATGGTTGACAAATTTAATGAAGTCATATCAATGGTGTTAAAACCAGCGGTTCTTGGTGTTGCAGATCCAAACAATGCCGTTACAAATTTGCCAATTCCGTTATGATCGGACAATACGTTATTGTATTCACTAATATAAAACAAGACGGTTCCAAAGGCAAATAACGAAAAAGTGGTAACCAAAGTAATTCGGCTATTGATACTTAAAACCCAAGGTTTGTATTGAAAATGAGATTTTTTAATCCCTAAAATTTTAATTTTGATGTAGTATTTTGAATATTTCATCAAATTAGCCAAGATTGGAAATCCCAGTCCGCCAAGCATTAAAAGTACCATAATTATAGATTGAAGCCCATAATTAAAACGGAATCCCTCTTCATATAAACCATTTTGAAGTGTAGAAAATCCAGCATTACAAAAAGCTGAAATTGAATGAAAAACTGAAAAATAAACACGTTCAAAAAATGTAGGAAGTTGTGCGCTATTTACATTGAAAAAAATAAATATCGCTCCTAAAATTTCAATTGTAAAAGTAATTCCTAAAATCTTTTTTAGGGTGTTAAAAACTTCGCCAATTTTATCAGAGTTGGTCATATCACTTAAAACCAGTTGATTTTCATAAGTAGATACGCCTTTAAAAAAGTAACTAAAATAGCTGGCAAAAGTTAAAATTCCAATTCCTCCCGCCTGAATAAGTATCAGTATAAATGTTTGTCCTAATTGGGTAAAATAACTACCGGTATCTACAACAATTAAACCTGTAACACAAACGGCACTTGTAGATGTAAATAAGGCATCTAAAAACGAAATACCGTTGTAGGTAGCATTTGGTAACATTAGTAAAAATGTGCCAAATAAAACAATACCTAAAAAACTGATTATAAATATTTGTGCAGGGTTAAAAAGGGTTCGTTTGTAGTTGATGTTTTGTTCTGAAAACTCTCTGATAAAAGTTAGTAATATGGTAATTTTAACCCAGTTATCATTGTAAAAAAACGACAAATGTTGATGTGCTTCAGCTGAAAAAAAGTGAATAAAAATCACATAAACGGTTATTAATATTGATATAAAATCAAAACTAATAACTTTTGTTCGCAAATTTTTTCGAAGGGTAATATAGCGTAAAATGGTTGATACAATTCCCGTCCACAGCACTACAAAATAAAAGATATTTAATTTGGTTTGTAGTGCTGTATTTTGGTCGTATCCATAATCAAAAATTAAAGTTAAAACCCCTATCAGACTTAAAAAAAATGCGAACCTATAAAAAAGTTTGGCTATAAATATATCTTTTAGATTTGGTTTCAACTTTAAATTTTTAAAAACGTTTATGTTTAAAAATTATAATTCAATTTTAAGATTTAGCTCTTTTAATTGTGCATCATCAATATGCGAAGGGGCATCAATCATTACATCACGTCCGTTGTTGTTTTTTGGGAATGCAATAAAATCACGAATTGTTTCTTGTCCGCCTAAAATAGCAACCAATCTGTCCAGTCCAAAAGCCAAACCACCGTGTGGAGGCGCTCCATATTCAAAGGCATTCATTAAAAATCCGAACTGTTCTTTAGCCTGTTCGGGTGTAAAACCTAAATGGTCAAACATCAAAGCCTGCGTTGCTTTGTCGTAAATACGAATAGATCCTCCACCAATTTCATTACCATTTAATACCATATCGTATGCATTGGCTCTTACTTTTCCTGGATCTGTATCTAGCAAATGCATATCTTCAGGTTTTGGAGATGTAAATGGATGGTGCATTGCATGGTAACGGTTTGTTTCTTCATCCCATTCTAACAGCGGAAAATCCATCACCCATAAAGGAGCAAACTCGGCTGGATTGCGTAAATTTAAACGTGTTGCCAGCTCCATACGCAAAGCACTTAATTGCGTACGAACTTTATGTGCATTGCCCGATAAAACACAAATTAAGTCTCCTGGTTTTGCACCAGTAACTTCAGCCCATTTGGCTAAATCTTCTTCGGTATAAAATTTATCTACAGATGATTTGTAAGTACCATCTTCGTTACAACGAACGTAAACCATACCTAAAGCACCAATTTGCGGACGCTTTATCCACTCAATTAAATTGTCAATTTCTTTTCTGGTATAAGCATTTCCGCCAGGAACAGCAATTCCAACTACCAATTCAGCGCTGTTAAAAACACCAAATTCTTTGTGTTGTGCAACTTCATTTAATTCGCCAAACTCCATACCAAAACGTATGTCTGGTTTGTCGTTTCCGTATTTTCTCATGGCATCATCATAAGTCATACGAGGGAAATCAGCCACATCAACACCTTTTATTTCTTTTAATAAATGGCGGGTTAAACCTTCAAACATATTTAAAATATCTTCTTGTTCAACAAAAGCCATTTCACAGTCAATTTGTGTAAATTCTGGTTGTCTGTCTGCACGTAAATCTTCGTCTCTAAAACATTTTACAATTTGAAAATACTTGTCTAAACCACCAACCATTAACAATTGTTTAAATGTTTGAGGCGATTGTGGTAAAGCATAAAACTGACCTTCATTCATACGGCTTGGCACCACAAAATCACGCGCACCTTCTGGTGTAGATTTAATTAAAACAGGCGTTTCAACTTCAATAAAACCTTTATCAGATAAATATTTACGAACTTCAATAGCTACTTTGTGACGAAATATCAAGTTTTCTTTTACCGGATTTCTTCTAATATCTAAGTAACGATATTTCATTCTTAATTCATCACCACCATCAGTTTCATCTTCAATAGTAAAAGGAGGTGTTAACGATTTATTTAAAACCTTCAATTCTTTTACCAATATTTCAACTTCACCTGTAGGAATATTTTTATTTTTTGAAACACGTTCAATTACTTCACCAGTAATTTGAATCACAAACTCTCTACCCAGTGTTTTGGCTTTTTCAACCATTTCTTTTGAAGTACGCTCTTCATCAAAAATCAATTGTGTAATACCATAACGGTCACGCAAATCAACCCAAATCATAAATCCTTTGTCGCGTGTTTTTTGCACCCATCCAGCTAAGGTAACTTCTTGACCAACATTTTCTAATCTTAATTCTCCGTTCGAATGTGTTCTGTACATTGTATATTTTTTAAAAACAGTTTGCAAATTTAATCAATTAGCAGATAGATTTAGGGGTTATCTCTATTTTTTTGTTGATTGATTTTGATTAAGAACACAACTAAAACCTAGTTTTTATTTAAGTCTTTATCTTCGTTTTGGTCTATATAACTACAAATAACAAATTATTCATAGCTTTGCGCGTGTTAAATTCAATAAAATTTCATTAATTTAACAAAAATCAGGCAAGTCATGGCATATACACACTTAATTGAAGATATCAAACAAAACGCAAAACGTTTTAAGTCAAAAAATGCGATTTATTCTAAAAATGAGGTTTTAGGTAAGTGGGAAGGAATTTCGTGGGAATTGTTTGAAAATCAGATAGAAAAGGTTTCGCAATCTTTGTTAAATTTCGGAATTTCAGTACAACAAAACGTTGCGATTTTTGCTGAAAATATGCCGCAGTGGATTGTTGCAGATATTGCAATTATGGGTGTTAGGGCGGTTACGGTTCCTATTTACGCTACCAATTCAAAAAATGAAGCTGAATACATTATCAACGATGCTGAAATTAGCGTGGTTTTTGTTGGTGGTCAAGATGAATATAACAAAGCGCTGAAAATTTTAGAAAGCAATGCTTTTTTAAAATTAATTGTTGTTTTTGATAACAATGTGAAACTTCAAAATGAAGTAAACTCGGTTTATTTTAAAGATTTTATGGCTGTTGAAACCAATACAGCTATTAAAACTGAACTTCAAAAAAGACATTTTGAATGTGATTTAAGCGATTTGGCTAGTATTATTTATACTTCGGGTACAACCGGAGAACCAAAAGGTGTTATGTTAGATCACCATAATTTTGCAGCTTCTTTGGTGGCGCATGATTTTGAATTAGATGTTTCTGAAAAAGATGTTTCGTTAAGTTTTTTACCATTAAGTCATATTTACGAACGCAGTTGGGTGTTCTTTTGTTTGCATCGTGGCATTGAAGTTTATTTTAATCAAAATCCAAAATTAATTGCTGAGGTTTTAAAAGAAGTAAAGCCAACAGTAATGTGTACGGTGCCTCGTATTTTTGAAAAAATATTTGCTGCAATTCAAGATAAAAGAAAAGAAGCTTCGCCAATAAAAATGAAATTAGCCAGTTGGGCTTTGGGTATTGGAAATGCTTATTATAACAAACACAAACGACTTGATAAAAAAGTACCATTTGCTTTAAAATTAAAATACAAAATTGCCGATAAATTGGTGTTGAGTAAGTTAAGAGACGTTTTTGGTGGTCGTATTAAATTTATGCCTTGTGGTGGTGCACCTTTGGCGGCAGATATGGTTTCATTTTTTCATTCGTTTGGCTTAAATATCAAATGTGGTTACGGCTTAACCGAAACAACCGCAACAGTTTCATTATTTGGATATAAACATTTTGAGTTCAATTCCGCAGGAAAAACAATACACGGTACCCAAATTAAAATTGGAGAAAACAGTGAAATTATGGTTAAAGGTCCTGGTGTTATGAAAGGCTATTACAAAAAACCTGCTGAAACTGCTGAAGTTTTTAAAGATGGTTGGTTTTGTACAGGTGATGCTGGTACTATGGATGCCGAAGGTAATTTGGTAATTACAGACAGAATTAAAGATTTAATGAAAACATCGGGAGGAAAATACATTGCGCCTCAAAAATTAGAAATGGCAATGATTAACGATGCTTTTATTGAACAAATTGCAGTTATTGGCGATCAGCAAAAATACGTTACTGCTTTGGCGGTGCCAAGTTTTGAAAACTTAAAAAAATACGCTTTAGAGCATAAAATTAGTTTTAAAGATGTTGAAGAATTAATCAACCACAATCAAATTAAAGATTTGTTTGAAAAACGATTTGAAGAGTTGCAAAAAGAATTTTCTAAGTTCGAAAAAATTAAAAAATTTACTTTATTGCCTAAAGAATTTAGCATTGAAGCTGGTGAAATTACAGCAACTTTAAAGTTAAAACGCAAAGTAATTCAACAAAAATATAAAGAGCTGATAGATAAAATGTATAAAGATTAACTTTGTAACTTTAAATGATCTAAAATAACATTCAACAATTTGGAATCAAAATTATATTTAGTACCAACTCCTATTGGAAATTTAGAGGATATGACTTTTAGAGCTGTAAAAGTTTTAAAAGAAGTAGATTTAATTTTAGCTGAAGATACGCGTACCAGCGGAAAATTATTGAAACATTTCGATATTTCAACACATATGCACAGTCACCATATGCACAACGAGCATAAAACGGTTGAAAATATTGTGCAACGCATAAAAAATGGCGATGCTATTGCTTTGATTTCTGATGCAGGAACACCAGCAATTTCTGATCCAGGTTTTTTGTTAACAAGAGCTTGTATTGAAAATGGAATTGAAATTGAATGTTTACCAGGCGCCACCGCTTTTGTGCCTGCTTTGGTTAATAGTGGTTTGCCTAATGATAAATTTGTATTTGAAGGATTTTTACCTGTGAAAAAAGGGCGTCAAACGCGTCTTACTTTTTTAGCTGAAGAAACCCGAACGATGATTTTTTACGAATCGCCTCACAAATTGGTTAAAACTTTGACTAATTTTATTGAATATTTTGGTGAAGATCGTCCTATTGCAGTTTCAAGAGAATTGACAAAATTATACGAAGAAACTGTAAGAGGAACAGTGGCCGAAGTTTTGGCTCATTTTACAAAAAAGGATCCAAAAGGCGAATTTGTTGTTGTAGTTGGCGGGAAGAAGGTTTAATTTTGAATTACGAATTACGAATTACGAATTACGAATTACGAATTACGAATTACGAATTATCAATTACGAATTATGAATTGTAAATTGTAAATTATCAATTATCAATTATCAATTATCAATTATCAATTATCAATTACGAATTACGAATTATCAATTACGAATTATGAATTGTAAATTATCAATTATCAATTATCAATTGTAAATTATCAATTATCAATTATCAATTGTAAATTATCAATTATCAATTGTAAATTTTTAGATACTAGGTACTAAAATAAATTCTTCAGTCTTTACCCAATAAACTCTTTAATGGCTTTTGCTACACCGTCTTTTTTATTGCTATCGGTAATGGCTTTTGCTACTTTTAAAACTTCTTCATTGGCATTTGCTACGGCAATACCCAAACCAACAGCTTTTAGCATTTCAATATCGTTGTAATTATCGCCAAAAGCAATTACTTTTTCCATTGAAATATTGGTGTAACATTGTTTTAACAAAACTTCAATAGCGGTTTTTTTAGAAATATTTTTATGCGAAATTTCGATATAAGTATCTTTTGAACGGTACAACATAATTTCATCTGAAAAATTATTTTCCAACCATTTATACAATGTGTCAATTTCTTCAGCATCGCCCATACACATAATTTTATGCGCTCCTTTTTCTTCAGCAACCCAAGATGTTAAAACATCAACAGGAGATTTTATAACAGGAGTTACTTTGGTGTTGTTTTCTTCGCGTTTAGCCCAATAATCCATAGCAGGCACATACCATTCGTCTGCATGAAACAAGCTTAAATGTACATTTGTATTTTCGCACTGATCAATAATTTGTGCCAATACTTCATTTTTAATAAAAGTAGAATGCAATACTTTTTCATTATTTAAAACCAATCCGCCATTATAAGCAATTAAAGGAGTAGACTCGTTTTTAAATTCTTTTTGTAAATGACGCATTCCTTTTGGCATTCGAGATGAAATAAGCACAAATGGAATAGGTGAAACACGTTGCACCTGAGCGATTGTTTGTTTAGATAATTCTCGGTCTTTATTTAAAAGTGTTCCATCAATATCGGAACAAATTAACTGATAACTCATATTGCCTTTTATTATAAGTTTGCAAAAATAAACAATACAATTGTAAGCTGTTTAAACTTAACCAGATATCTACTAAATCGATTTATATATGCAAAATTAAAGGCCATTTTTAGGTAAAAACTGTTTATCCAAACAATTAACCTACCTTTGTTGCCTTATTTAAGTTATATGACATTTAAAGATTTAGGGGTTATTGAACCCATTTTAAAATCGCTAGAGATAGCAGGATACACACATCCAACTCCAATTCAACAACAATCCATTCCAATTTTATTAGACCGAAAAGATTTATTAGGTTGTGCCCAAACAGGAACAGGAAAAACAGCAGCTTTTACAATTCCAATTATTCAGCATTTATACAATAGCATTCAAGAGTTAAAGGGAAAACGCAAAATAAAAGCGTTGATTGTTACGCCAACGCGCGAATTAGCAATTCAAATTAATGACAATATTACGGCCTATGGTCAGTTTACAAACATAAAAAATACAGTTATTTTTGGTGGTGTAAAACAGGGCGGACAAACAGATTCGTTGCGCAGAGGTACTGATATTTTAGTGGCAACTCCAGGTCGTTTGTTAGACCTAATTTCACAAGGTTTTATCAGTTTAAAAGATGTGAAATATTTTGTGTTAGATGAAGCCGATCAAATGTTAGATATGGGCTTTATTCACGACATAAAAAAACTAATTGCCATGTTGCCTGCAAAACGACAATCGTTGTTTTTCTCGGCAACAATGCCCGCTTCTATTATAGATTTATCTCGAAATATTTTAGGAAATTACGAAAAAGTAACCATAAAACCCAAACAGGCAACTGCTGAAAAAGTTGAACAAGCTGTTTATTTTGTGAGTAAATCTAACAAGCCTAATTTGTTGGTTCATTTAATTGAAGAAAATCCAGATGCATCTGTTTTGGTGTTTTCAAGAACCAAGCACGGAGCCGATAAAGTAGTGCGTATGTTGGCTAAATCACATATAAAAGCAGCTGCCATTCACGGTAATAAATCGCAAGGTGCACGTCAGCGTGCTTTAAACGATTTTAAAGATGGTAATTTACACGTATTAATTGCCACAGATATTGCTGCCAGAGGTATTGATATTGAAGAATTACAATTGGTAATTAATTACGATTTGCCAAATATTCCGGAAACTTATGTGCATAGAATTGGTAGAACCGGACGTGCAAAAGCCAGCGGAATTGCACTTTCTTTTTGTAATGTTGAAGAAAAAGAATATTTAAGAGATATTCAAAAGTTAATTAATCAGCAAATTCCTGTAATTGAAGAACATCCTTTTTTATTGGATGACAATGAAGAAGTTCCTTTGGTTCAAAAACCAACAAAAAATCAACGTAAAAAAAACAATAGAAAAGCTGAACACAAACCTAAAGAAGGTGAAACAGCTAAAAAACCAAAGCGTAAATTTTACGGTAAAAAACCTAAATAGGTTTTAAAATTTTATTCAATCTTATGGAGGTTTTCATTATAAAGTCCAACTAAAATACTGTTGCCTTTACCATCAACCTGTAAACCTCCATATTTTGCTTTTTCGTATTTTTCAGCTTGGCCTTCTTCAAAAAAGAAAGATTCGGCACCAATGTTCATATTCCAGTTGCCCAAAGTATATTCAATTAAAAATTCATCATTGTTTAAAGGTGTTTTTTTAGGTTGAATTCTTATTCTTTCAGCAATTCCTTCCTTATTGGTTTTAACAACTATAAAACCGCGTTTGGAAATACTCTCTACACTATTTTTTTCAGAAATCTTATAATTCAAACGCATATAATCGCCTTGCATTAAAGATCGTGGATCTACGGGAGCCAATTCTAAAAGTATCAGTTTTCCTTCAGATAAAATTGCTTCTTTTTTTACGATTGAATTGTTAAATAACACCAACAGTAGCAGCAGATTTATAAAAATAATGATCCATTTAAATTTTTTCATTTTGAACGCTTTTTTTATGAATAAATGCATAAAACACCAAAAACAATATGCCCGAAACAATTAAAATAATAGATTTAGTGAGTAAGCTAAAATTGAGGTCGTAATAATACTGCGAAATAAAGTAAATAAGTGCAATGATTCCAATAACCAATCCTGTTTTATAATTCACTAAAAAACACAGTAAAACAATTAAAATTGCACCCAAAATTGATGGCGCAAAAATTGTTGACGACAATACCAAAACAGTAAGCAGGTAAATTGTAATTTGATTTTTTTTGTCTGTTACTTCTAAAATTTTAACAATTTGACTTACTAAATAAATAACAAGCAGCATTAACATTACCGAAGACAACCATATAAAACCAATGTTTAAATCTAAAATGGTTCTATTGCCTAAAAAAGCCAATCCAAATAGCAGCGAAAAGATCAAGCCAATGCGAATTGGGTTGTAAAGTTTTGAAAACTTGTTGTTTATGGTAATAATTTTACCTTCATTTAAAATAACATAAGTTAACATTGCCGCTATTAAAACGGTGTACATTTGAAAAAGTTCATAAACCTTGTTCAAAATAATTAAACTAAGTATGCTGCCACAAGCAGTAATTACAGCAACAAACGACAATATATAGGTTTGATTTAGCACCAAAGTTATAAATGCAACTACAAAAATAGCCAGTGCAATTACACTATTAGTTGCATTAAAAAAGTGTAAACCTATACCTAAAAGTACCAAACCAGTAACATAGGCTGAAATACTTATAGTGTCGAAAATTATTTTATCAAATTTTTTATTAATTGAAATGGCCGCAATTACAAATGCAATACCAACGGCAACAAGTGCGGTTGGAGAATCAAACAAGCCCATTAAACTTAAAAAACCAAGAAATGACTGGGTAGCAAAAAATCCTCCAAATAACGAAAGTATTTTAATTGCCAAGCTGGTTTTGTTTTGTTCTCTTTTTTGATATTCTAATAAAATAGCTTGTTCATTGCATTGAAATTCTTTGCCTTCAAAATCTTGAACAGACTTTAATGTTGCGAGTATTTGCTCATTTTTATCCATTTGTCCATTTTTTTTGAAGGTCTAATAGCAGTTTAATTGAAAAAGTTATACTTCCAATAATAAATAAGGTTACTATTAAATAGGAAGCATCACTTTTAAAAATTTTTATTAAAAAAGAGGTAATAATTACAACCAAACTAAATGCTATGATAGCAAGATAAAAGGTAGTATTAATTTGTAAACTATACCAAACAGCAGAAGCATATAAAATTGAAGTTAGCACAAATAATGTCCAAAATGAAATGTCAAATTTGCTGAAAATACCAATTACAATACCTATGGTTGCTGAAAAAATTGCAGCCAAAGCAATGGTATAAAAAAACCATTTTGGAAAAGAAATTTTGGTTATTTTTTTGAATCCAACTATAAAAAAGATGAAGAATAAAGAGTTAACTAATAAAAGCAATGTTGAAATAAAAACACCTGACCAATCTTGTGCAACTTGTTGCGAATATAAAACCAAGGTTGTGTTGATTAGGGTAAGATAAATAAGCCAAAGCGGTGCAAAATTTGAGATTAAAACCCAAAGACTTATAAATAAAGTCCAACCTAAGAAAAAATCGTATGCATTTGCGCCAGTTTGATAAATTTGACCAAAAACAGCAAATAAAACACCAACTAAAATCGATGCACTTGTAAGCGCTAAATTCTTAATTAGGTCATTAAATTTTGAGAATAAAACTACAAATGTTGTAATAATTATAAGCCCTTCCATTAAACCCAGCTTAACAAACTTATGCAAATCTGCCCAGTTGTAAGCAAAAAAGAAAAGAACGCCAAAGGTTGCAAAACCAATACCCAAACTTAAAAAAAACAACCTTAAAAATTGTTGCCAAGATGTTGGCGAACTGTAAATATTTTGTTTTAAAATGCTTTGAACACCTTTTGCAGACCAATTGCTGTTTTGGCTAATAATGTAAATATCATCTCTACTTAGTTTTACCATAATTTTAGTTTTTGTAAGCTAATTTTTAAACTACTAATTCTAAAATAAAAGGATTATCGCTTTTTAGAAAACCATTTCTTTCTACTTTTCTTTTTAACCTCTTTCTCTGTTTTTCCAATAGGATTTAAGGTATTTACCATTCCAGACATAACCGATTTCCATAAAAGGTTTCCAAAACCTTTATAAGGTACTCTTTCAAATTCAATAATACCAACTCTTAATTTTCCATTTTTAGAAGGATTTGAATTGTTCATTAAGGTATTTCCCAACCACGAAGCGGTTTTCATCTTTTTATGTTCTTTTAAAATATCGATTTTTATGTCGCTGTAAAGCATTGTCATTTCACCTTTAGAACCAGCAGGGGTGCCGTGTACTGAAAAATTCATACTGTGTAATTTTCCTTCCTCAAATTTTACACCTGTGGCAGGATAAATGGCAGTATTAAATTCTTTAAAATTGGCACCTCCAAGTTTTCCAACAAATGAAAAAGAATTGTTCCAGGTGTTATAAGGCATAAAAACAGTAAGATTTAAATGAGCCACATTGTTTAATTTACCTAATATATGAATGTTTAAAGGTTTGCTGTTTTTTAAACTGTCTTTTATAGAAGTAATGTGATTAAAGTTTGCATTAATGTCTGATATAGTAACAGTTAACAATTCATTGGTAATATCGTGTTTCTCTTTGTAAGTAAACAAACTATTTTTAATCAATACTTTTTGAATGTAAATAGGTTGGTCTAATCTTTTTAATTTCTGATTTAAATACAAAGGCCTTTTTTGCTTATTAAAAGGTTTTGTTTGGTCTTTGTAAATGTCGAGATTTAATCCATCAACATCAATGCTATCAATAGCAATAACACCATTTTTAATAATGCTATCTATATAAAAACCATTAAAAATAATTTTTTTACTTGCAACTTCATAAACCTCACTATTGTATTTATAGGTCGAAGCCAATTTAAATTTATCAATTTTTGGTTTTAATTTAAAATTAGAAACTTGAATCGTTTTTTTAGGAAAATCGTATAAAATATCTTCTAAAAATAGATCGTAATTTCCTTTTTCTAAATCTATATGTTGATTTTTTAATTGAATTTGTAATGAATCTTTATTGAATTTAAAATAATTTTCAGCATTTGGGTAAGCATTAAATGCAATGCCACTAATTAGACAAGATTTTTCTTGATAAGCAAACAGTGTATCTATTTTTTGAGCATTGATAATTGTTAATTTAAAATTGTTAAATTCAATATTACTTATATCAATTTTTTCAATTCCTTTTATAAAAATAGAGTCAAATGATTTTTTTGGAGCTTCTTTTGAATTTAAATAAGTGTCTGATTTGTAAATGTTTAAATCAATATCTTTGGCAATAATTTTATCGACTGAAATTTCTTTAGAGAGTAAAATATTAAAAATATCAAATCCTTTAATTTTCAATTCTGAAAGGTAAAATTCTGAAGCAATAGCTTTAGGCGTTTTACCGAGTTTAAAATTTTCAAAAAACAAACTATCGGGCTTAATATGAAGACCTTTTAAGGTTAAATGACTTGTAAAAACGTCAATTTCAGTCTTTTCAAGTGTTAAAAAAATAGCACCTTTACTGTTAATATTTTCGATCTCAGTTTTTACAACTTTTGTAACAATCGTATTTAAAATAATATTAGCCGAGACAATTACAATTGCTATAATACCAAAAATAAGCAACCATATTTTATATCTTAGTTTCATTTATTTATGACTTATTATTTTTTTTATTTCTTACATAAATAAGCTTAAATCTACCACTATTGTTATCGCGTTGTTCAATTTCAAATTGAGGCAACGATTTAAATAATGGGGTTAATTTTTCAAAACCAAAGTTACGCGCATCAAAATTGGGTTGCTTTTTTAATAATAACGAACCTACATCGCCCATAAAAGCCCATCCATCGTCATCGGCGGCATCATCAACCGAGTTTCTTAACAATCTAATTACTTTCGGATTAATTTTATCAATACTTGCCTTTTTTGTTGGTTTAGCACCATCTGGAGTGTCTTCTTCCAAAGCCAAAATTTCTAAATAAATAAATTTATCGCAGGCAACTATAAACGGGTCGGGTGTTTTCTTTTCGCCAATACCGTAAACAACCAAACCAGCTTCACGCAAACGTGTGGCTAATTTTGTAAAATCACTATCTGATGAAACCAAACAAAATCCGTTTACTTTTTCAGAATATAAAATATCCATAGCATCAATAATCATTGCAGAATCTGTTGCGTTTTTACCAGTTGTATAGCCATATTGTTGTATGGGCGTTATGGCATTTTCGAGCAAAATATTTTTCCATTTAGACAAATGTGGTTTTGTCCAATCTCCATAAATTCTTTTAATGGTTGGTGTGCCATATTTGGTAATTTCCTCCATCATTTCTTTGATATATTTTGATGGAATATTGTCGCCGTCTATTAAAACGGCTAGTTTAGTGTCTTTTATCATAGCATAAAGTTACAAAAAACAGCTATTCTTTTACTGATATTTGACAATTATCATAAAATATGCGCACTAAAAATGATATGTTTGGTTATCAAAAAAAATTGTATCAAAAATTTTAATCTTAAATTTTAATTATGAAAAAATTATTAGCACCATTTTCTGTTGTGGCATTTATTCTTATTGGCTGTAATTTGTCACCAAAAAACAATGTAACCCAATTAACTAAAACAGAAACTTTAACAACTCAAACTACTGCTGAAAACACTTTAATTTTGAATAATTCGGTAGGTGATTTTAAAATTGGAGAAAAAATTTCAGCTAAAAACTATACCATTAAGGAAGATGCTATTACGCTTATGGATGAAGGTGAAGAATGGACAGAACCAATTTTTAAAATTTCAGCAAATGAAGAACAACTAATGGTTTTAAAACCAAAATTTGATTTTGAAGCAAATATTTACACTAAAAATATTGGTGAAATAATTGTGAATAGCGAAAAATTTAAAACTGAAAAAGGTATTGGCGTAAATTCAACTATTGGTGAGTTTATAGCGCAATATCCAAATTATAAAATTTGGTTCACATACATAGGTGGAGATAGATTTGTGATTGAAACCCCTGATTTAAATATTAAATTTTTACTCGACGAAAAAGATTATAAAGGTAAAATTCAAGTTACTGGTGAAGAAACCCCTCTAAATATTGCGGATTTTAACCCAACTGCTAAAATTAAAAATGTACGCGTTTTATAATTTTTAAACTAAAATAACCTATTTGTTTTAGTACTCAATGCTTGTTTTTTAACTTACATTGGGCTTTTTTTGTGAAATAAACGGG
The DNA here is from genome assembly GCF_004121075.1 of Lutibacter sp. HS1-25. Taxonomy (GTDB): domain Bacteria; phylum Bacteroidota; class Bacteroidia; order Flavobacteriales; family Flavobacteriaceae; genus Lutibacter. The sequence goes on along the minus strand of NZ_RHLN01000024.1, from coordinate 12,677 downwards.
CAAATTATATTGGGTTTTTTAGTAAATTTAAACTTAAAAAACCATCATTCAATTCATTCAAATAGTTGCTTTTGTTTTAACTAAAGTGAGATTGAGCAGTTTAATTTACAACTTTTATTAAAAGACTTTAAAAAACCCTTAAATTTGCAAATATTAGATTTTAAAAAATATCGGTGTTTTTTGGTTTTTGTTTATCATAACAATAGCAAAATAATACAGCTTTAAACAATATTTTAACTTCGAACTAAAATATATAATTATAAAAAAATGAGCGAAGAAAATTACTTTTCAATAAGAATGGCAAGATTGTCAGATGCTGAATTGAAAAAATACGTTGATAATAAAGACGATTTTCAACATTATGCTGTTTTAACAGCCATATTAGAGCTTGAAAAAAGAGGAATTACTGTTGAAAATAGCGACATTATAAAACAAGAATTGGCTGAAATTATTGAGCCTATAGCGCAATCGGCATCGCAAAGTACGGTGCAAATAGAATCAAATACAGAAACACCTGCATTGTATAGCACACAAGCTATCTTTATTTTTGGTGCACTGTTTTCGGTATTTGGCGGTGGTATTTTAATGGCTTTAAACTTGTTTCAACTGAATAAAAAAAATAGTGGTTGGTTGGTGCTTCTTGGTGCATTTTTTTATTCGTTTGCATTAAATTATATCTATACTTTTTTAAATATTGCAGACAAGGTTTCTATCACTAATTTTATATCAGCAAGTGATATTATTTATGCCTTAATAATTTCTATAGTATCAAGTTTAATAGGTGTTTTTATTTTGTATAAACTTATTTGGGAAAAAGAAAAACCCTTAAATGCCACATACCCAAAAAGAGGTATTATAAAACCTATTTTAATTATTTTACTTATCAATTTGGTTGCAGGTTTGGTGCTGATGTCATCGGGTAATTTTCCTCAATTATAATTTATAAAAACTTATATTGTAACTTCGATCACAAATAAATAGTGTCAATAGTACAAGAATTGGACTTGTTTGAAATGGCTTTTTTTGCAAAATAATTTAATAAATAACAGTTTAATGGATTTAGATAAACCAAAAGATAACAGCCAAATTAACAATCCGTTACACGGTGTAAAACTGGCCGAAATTGTGCAATATTTGGTGTCGTTTTACGGTTGGGAAGAATTGGGAACACGTATAAAAATAAATTGTTTTAACAGCAACCCAACCATCAAATCGAGTTTGAAATTTTTACGCAGAACACCTTGGGCAAGAACCAAAGTAGAAGAACTATATTTGCGAACAATTGAAAAACAATAAATCATTAAAATTGTATTTAAAATGGTAAAAGATATTTTATTGATTACACCGCCTTTTACCCAATTAAACACACCCTATCCGGGCACCGTTTATTTGAAAGGCTTTTTAAATACAAAAAACATACAATCGCATCAATCAGATTTAGGAATTGAAGTTATTTTGGCTCTTTTTTCAAAAAAAGGGTTGACTGATATTTTTAATTTTTCGGTTGAAAATAATACAATTACTTCTGAAAATTCACAAAGAATATTTGCTCTAAAAAACGACTATTTAAAAACCATTGAGCCAGTTATTGAATTTCTGCAAGGAAAAAATCAAACTTTTGCAAGGCAAATTTGTACAGATTCTTTTCTGCCTCAGGCTTCACGTTTTGAACAGTTAGACGATTTAAATTATGCTTTTGGCGAAATGGGTTTGCAAGACAAAGCCAAACATTTAGCAACCCTTTATTTAGAAGATTTATCTGATTTTATCAAAGAATGTGTTGATGAAAATTTTGGTTTTAGTAGGTATGCAGAACGCTTGGGAAAAAGTGCCAATAGTTTTGACGAGCTGTACAACAGTTTACAACACAACCCAACTTATATTGACCAAATTACACTTCAAATTTTAGCTGAAATTCTGGAAGAAATTCAACCAAAATTGGTGTGTTTTTCAGTGCCATTTCCGGGCAATTTATACAGTGCTTTTCGTTGCGCTCAATTTATAAAAAACAAGTATCCAAAAATTAAAATTGGTATGGGTGGCGGTTTCCCAAATACCGAATTGCGTTCTGTTTCAGACGTTCGTGTTTTTGATTTTTTTGATTATATTACTCTAGATGATGGCGAATTGCCTGTTGAATTGTTGCTATCAAATGTGTTAAATCCTTCCGCAGAAAACATAGATTTTAACAAGTTTAAAAGAACTTTTTTAAAGGAAGAAAACGCTGTTGTTTACAATAATTCTTCAACAAAAAGCGACTACAAACAAGCTGAAATTGGTACGCCCGATTATACAGATTTGTTGCTAAATAAATACATTTCGGTCATAGAAATTGCAAATCCAATGCACAGTTTATGGAGTGACGGTCGTTGGAATAAACTCACTATGGCGCATGGTTGTTATTGGGCAAAATGTACTTTTTGTGATATCTCTCTCGATTATATCAAAATTTATGAGCCTATAACCGCCAAATTATTGGTTGATAGAATGGAAGAAATCATTGCCAAAACTGGCGAAACTGGATTTCATTTTGTTGATGAAGCTGCACCACCGGCATTGATGAGGGCTTTGGCTTTGGAAATTTTAAAACGTGATTTGGGTGTCACTTGGTGGACCAACATTCGGTTTGAAAAAAGTTTTACAAAAGACCTTTGTTTGTTGTTAAAAGCTTCGGGTTGTATTGCGGTTTCGGGTGGTTTGGAAGTGGCTTCAGATCGTTTGTTAAAACTAATTGATAAAGGTGTAACGGTTGAGCAAGTGGCACAGGTAAATCTTAATTTTACCGAAGCCAACATTATGGTGCACGCTTATTTAATGTACGGTTTTCCAACGCAAACAGCGCAAGAAACGGTGGATAGTTTAGAAATGGTAAGGCAACTATTTGAACTGCAAATTATTCAGTCTGGGTTTTGGCATCAATTTGCATTGACAACCCATAGTCCGATTGGTTTAAATCCTGAAAAATATGGTGTTTTACCCAATTATAAAGACATTACTTTTGCCAATAACGACGTTGATTTTAAAGACGAAACAAATATTGAACACGATAAATTTAGTTACGGATTAAAAAAATCCATTTTCAATTTTATGCACGGCATTGGTTTTGACCTTCCGCTGCAAGACTGGTTTGATTTTGAAATTCCACAAACTGAAATTCAGTCTTATTTTATTGAAGATTGTTTAAAATCAGAAGAAGACTTAAATATCAAATCTTCAGCAAAAATAGTCTGGCTTGGTGGCAAACCATTGGTTTCATATACCTCAAAAACCAAAAGAGGAGCTAGGTTAGAGCTAATTAATTTGGCTTTTCATTCAAAAAATGATTTACTTGAAATTTCATTTGAAAAAGAAAAAGGTGAGTGGCTATTAGCCATTTTGAAGAAAATTTCGGTTAAACAAAACAGCACGCTTACCTTTTTACAAATAAAAGAAGATTTTGAAATGCATTTTGAAAACTTCGAGTTGTTTTGGTATTCAAAACCTGTTAAAAAATTAAGAAATTTCGGATTGTTGGTGTTGTAATTTTGGCTATTATTTATTAAAACAATCTACCAAGTTTATCATTTAAAGAAACCGACAAATCAATAAATTCAAAGTTTAAATTATGTGTCTTTTTTAAAGGATCTATCATTTTACTCAATGATTTTCTATCTTTTGTAATATAGGCATCAATTTTCCTATTATGAATTTGAGCAAATAGTTTTATATCATTGATAATTACTTTACGTTGCTCAGATTTTCTTAATTCCTCATTATCTTTAAGTTCTGCAAAAAATGCTCCAGCAGTTTTAGCATCTGCATAATCAAATTCCAATAGTTGAAAAGCATTTAATGAAAGTAAATTATCAGGATTATCTCCAACAGCATATTCGCTTACAACTATAGTAGACAGGTAAAGTTCTATTTCATTTTCTAAAAAATATTCAAAATAATCTATTGCATTTTGATGGAATTCATCATCTCTTTTCAACAACCTAATACAGAAAGAATTATCTAAAAGAACACTTTTTATTTCTTTCATATCCCTTCAGCTTTTAAATCATCAATCCAAGTATCAACATTGGTTATTTTGCTTAAATTAACTGATGCTTTTTCAATTACTTTTTCTAAAAGGGATTTATTAAAAATAGGTTTGTACTGTATAAACGCTACTAATTCTAAGTCTGACAATTTATCATTTTCAAAACTTTTTTTACCTCGAACCTTTATTCCATATGGTTTATACGTTTTTTTAATACCATCCATAATTTGTTCTTTAGTAGCAGCTATGGTTAGGTTTCCATATTTTTTAGTGCTAATATGTAAATTAGGCATTTTACCACCTTCTTGATAAATTTCTCCATATAGGTAAAATTCACTTTCGTAGAAAGTAGGCGCAATCATTTCGAAATTTGTAGTATAATCTATAATTAAAGGAGACTCTTTTGAAATAGAGTTGTTAAACTCAATTGAGTAACCATATTTGATAGCTTTCCGTTGAAATTTATCAATAATTGATTGTCTTTTGTAATCTAAAAAATCAAGATTATTTCTGCTTTTTATTTCACTTGTCAAACCATTGAATAAAATCACAGCTGAAATAGGTAAAAAGAATTTATGTTTTGCAGAACCTTCTTCAAGATTGTATGAGATATGTGGTCGGTTTTGTTTTTCCTTTCGTTCAGGATATAAGAATGATTCCACATCTGATATAATTTCTTTAATTTCATTTATATCAATGTCTTTGGGAGCTAATGTATTATCTCTATTAGTAACCCTTATTTCTATGTAACCTTGTTCTTCCACTTGTCTAAAATACAAAATTACTCAATAAAAAAAAATTACATACTATGTAAGTCTTAAATTTGATAAATCTCCTTGCCTATTTTACCGTATCTTTGCAAAAATATTGTATAAACAACGCATATGCCATTTAAAGAATTACAACTCATAAAACCGCTTTTAAAAGCCATTGCCGAACAAAATTACGACGCGCCTACACCTGTGCAGGAGCAAACAATTCCTTTAGTTTTGGCCAAAAAAGATGTAATTACAACTGCACAAACCGGAACAGGAAAAACAGCAGCTTTTGCTTTGCCTATTTTACAAATGCTTTTTCACAAACAAGATGCAGGTAAAAAAGGAAAAAAGGTAAAAGCGTTGATTGTGAGTCCAACCCGTGAATTGGCAATTCAAATATACGAGAGTTTTAAAGTGTATGGTAAATATACCAACTTAAGAACTACAGTTGTTTATGGCGGAACCTCTATTGAACCTCAAAAAGATGTGTTGAATAAAGGTGTTGATATAGTTGTTGCAACGCCTGGTAGGTTGTTAGATTTACACAAACAAGATGTAATAAATTTAGATTTTATTGAGACCCTAGTTTTAGATGAAGCCGACTTGATGTTGGATATGGGTTTTATTGATGATGTTCGTAAAATTGAACGTTTATGCCCGGTTGAAAAACAAATTTTATTGTTTTCAGCAACTATGCCAATGAAAGTAGTGCAATTGGCAAATACCATTTTAAAAGAGCCTGAAACTGTAAATGCTACGCCTTCTTCATCTGCAGCGCAAAATGTAGAACAATCGTTGTTTTATGTGCACAAACAACATAAAATGGAACTGTGTTTGTTTTTGTTAAGAAACAATATTGAAGGCAATATTATTATTTTTAGACGTACCAAAATGGGCATTGCCAAGCTCGAAAAAATGTTGAAAGGCAACGGCTACAAGGTAGATAGTATTCACGGAGATAAAACGCAAAACGACCGCGAAAAGGCGTTGGATAACTTTAAAGACGGTAAAATAAATATCTTAATTGCCACCGATGTTGCTGCTCGTGGTATAGATATTGACAATTTAGATGCGGTTATCAATTTCGACATTCCAAATATTTCTGAAACCTATGTGCATAGAATTGGTAGAACTGGTAGAGCCGGAAATTCTGGTAAATCATTCTCTTTTTGTTCTGCAGATGAAAAACCTTATATCAAAGGCATTCAGCAGTTATTAAACACCGTGATTCCTGTTGAAGAAAACCATCCGTATGTGCTAGATCCAAAGGCAAAACGCGAGGTTCATAAAACTCCAGGAAAAAGTAAAAATAAACCAGGCCGCAAATCTGAAGCTTCAAAAAAGAACAAAAAACGCTGGTATTGATTTTTTAAGTCTAGAAACTTGAATCCAGACGCCGAATTTTTTGTAAATTTTAATATTTAAAACCAATTTAATTATTAGGGCGTTCCCTATCGGGTCGGGCTTTTCGCTATATCTTTTTTACAATTTCACTGCGTTGCATTGTAAAAAAGGATGCCGCTGCTATCCCTAACGCAGTTTTAATTTTTCAACAAACATTTTCCTGATCTTAAATAATTAAATTAGTTTTTTTGTAACTTCTTTTAATTTATCATTTAAAAAAGGAATTTCTATACCAATTATAAACTGCCAACGATTGTATTTTAAATTAATGTATTGTTTGGTATTACTATCAATTAAAGGTTTGTTAACATTATTTAAACGACTCGATCCATTTGTTAAAGTGGTACCAAAAACAATATTACCCCATTTTAATTTTGAGTCAATTCCTAGACCAAAATGGATTAGGTTTTCATTAAAATTATTATTCAATTCTCCGTTATCAAAAAGTATAAAATCGTTTGCATTATTTTCAATCGAATTTAAATCGGTAGAAAAACTAATAAAAGAAGAAATTTTTTCAGTCATAAAAATTTCAAAACCAGCACCAAAATTAAAAACGCCATTTCTTTTTTCTTCAAATAAAACGGTAGTTAATACTTCATTTCCTGTTTCAAACTGTGGTATAGTTAATCTATTGTATGCATTTAAACCAAAAATATAGTCAAGATTTAAATGTAATTTACTTTTTTTTACGGGTACCCCAGCACCTATTGAAATACCTAAGGGAACTTTTCGGTCAGATTCTAAATCTTTAAAGTTATAATCATAAAACTTATCATTTTCTGGATTTACACCAGCAATTATATTTGTATAATTATATTTTCCTTTGTTATATATTTCCAAATATGGTAAATTCATATTTAACCCCAATTCAAACTTTGAAAATTGATAATTTGCACCTAATTTAAAAAACAGCCCATAAGATTCTTGTTTAAACCCAACACTACTGTTGTAAAATGCAATACCATCATTTGGGATTTTTTCTACAAAGTTTAAATGAGTCGAGTTACTTTCTTTATAAATTGAAGCAAAACCCGAAATCCCTAAACTTAGTTTTTCATTTATTTTTTTTGCCCAGGTCAAACCTAGCCAGTCATCTTTTATTTTATTATTTAAACTGGTTTTAGTTGTTGATTCGTTCATAAAATCAAATACATCCAACGGCTCATTATTTTCAAAATTACTTGTGTAATTTAAATCAATATTAACCCGAGATTTAGATAAAACAGCATATGCGAAACGAGTGCCAAATAAATTAAAAGTACCTCCTGCAATTGAAGGAACTCCATCAAAATTATTATCGCTTATACTTGATTGATCGCCAGAAAGATTTGATAATTTATACGAACTAGCTTGATATGCCTGTGCATTAAATGCAAATTTTGTACTTTGTAATTCGGTTAAACGAGCTGGATTGTAATAAGTTAAGGCAATATCTTCAACACTACCAGTTACGTTTCCTGAAAGTAACATAGAGCTGTTTCCATAGTTGTTAAACTTATAATTTCCTTGTTGAGAGAAAATATTAGAACATAAGAAAAATAGTAATAGGGTAAAATAAAACTTCCCTTGCATAGCTGTATATTAAAATCAGAAAAAAATAAATGATACTTTAAATTATAAGCGATAAAATTACACAATACTTTTACCAAATCCTTTATATTTCTTACAACATTTTTGAATGATTTTTCTTGCAATTTTGTATTACAATGGCAACAAAAATAATATTCTAAAAACTACCAAGCACTTTGTTCTTCAGCAGTTAAAAAAGTCCAAGCTACAACACGGGTTACTTTATTTCCTTGATGCATTGGTATGGTTTTAATTTCTGTTGCACCTAATTTGCTTAAAGAATCGTACATGCTTTGTACATTTTCTTTTTTAGAAACCAAGGTTGTGTACCAAAAACATTGTTTTTTAAACATAGAACTTTCGTATAAATAGGTGTGAATAAACGCTTTTTCTCCGCCTTTATACCACAATTCCTGTTGTTTTCCACTAAAATTTCGAGCTTTTGCATCATTGCCTAAACCTGCTAGTTTTCGAGCATTTGCTTGCATAGCTTCTTCTTGCGAACGATAAAATGGCGGATTACACATAGTTGCTGAAAACTTGTCGTTTTCATTTAAAATTCCTTGAAAAATTTGGGTAGCATCTTTTTGTTGTTTGAATTGAATGCTTTTTGAAAGTGCATTCTTTTTTACAATTTTTTCAGCCCTGTCTATCGATTTTTTATCAATATCAGTTCCTAAAAATCGCCAACTGTATACTGAATTTCCTAACAACGGATAAATACAATTTGCACCTACACCAACATCAATTATATTTACATTTTTTGTAATATTTGAGTTTTTTAATAAATCGGCTAAATGATGAATATAATCTACTCTACCCGGAATAGGCGGGCACAAATTGTCATCTGGAAAATCCCAATACGCAATATAATAGTACTTAAACAACAAAGCGGTATTTAATGCTTTTACCGCTTTTGGATCGGCAAAATTAATGGTTTCAGTATTGTATTTATTTACAAATACAAATTCTTTTAATGTTGGATACGCTTCAATCAATTCAGAAAATTGATATCCGTTTTGATGTACGTTTTCTGAATGAAGTTGACTATTGTTGTTTTTATTTTTCATAAAATAGATTCTTCAGCAAAAGTACTACAATTAATTTTTAACATAATTTTATATTTACAAAATGAATGAACGTTCGTTTTGTAAATAATTTTATATATCTTTGCCTCAGAAAAACAGTAAATAAAGTATTATGGCAATTAGACAAAAATGTGATAAAAAACGCTGCGACCTGTTAAACGCAACACTTCAGTTGGTGAATAACAATGGTTTTCATGATGCGCCTATGTCTAAAATTGCAAAAATGGCAGCGGTTTCTCCTGCAACTATTTACATCTATTTTGAAAATAAGCAAGACCTAATCAATCAACTTTATTTAGAAACAAAGGCAGCATTTTTTAATTATGCATTTCAAAATTTTGAAAAGGAGCAAAGTATTAAAGACAGTTTTAAGCAAGTTTGGTTAAATATTGCAAACTACCGATTGAACAATATAGACGAGTCAAACTTTTTATCGCAATGCGACAATACGCCAATGATTGATGAAAAAAGCCGACAAGAAGGTTTGAAAAATTTACAACCATTGTTAGATTTATGGGAACGCGGACAACAAAAGGGAATTATTAAATTGATTTCGCCTTATTTATTGTACGCATACACCATTTATCCATTGTCTTTTCTAACAAGTATGCACCAAAAAGAAAATTTTATTTTAAATGAAAAACATTTAGAAGAAGCATTTCAATCGGCTTGGGATAGTATAAAATTATAAGTTATGAAAAAAACAGCTATTATTATTGGAGCTTCGGGTTTAACAGGCAATTTGTTGTTGCAGTTGTTGATTAATGATCAACGCTATGAAACCATTAAACTGTTTGGACGTAAAAAAATTGAAGGATTGCCTTTAAAAGTAAAACAATACACAGGAAATTTATTTGAATTAAATAGTTTTAAAGTCCATTTTACAGGTGATGAGGTGTATTGTTGTATAGGTACAACTGCTAAAAAAACACCCGACAAAACAGTTTACAAAGCCATAGATTACGGTATTCCTGTAAATGCGGCAAAATTGGCAAAAGAAAATAAAATCAACACATTTTTGGTAGTTTCGGCTTTAGGTGCAAATGCTGAAAGCAGTATTTTTTATAACAAAACCAAAGGCGAAATGGAGCGTGATGTGTTACAGCAAAATATTGCAAACACGTATATTTTACAACCTTCAATTATTGGAGGAAATAGAAATGAAACCCGTATTGCTGAAAAAATAGGTTTAATGGTTTTTAAAATCATTCAACCTCTATTTCTTGGGAAATTAAAAAAATATAGAATTACAGAAGCTAAGGATATTGCTAGGGCAATGGTAAAATTGGCAAATTCAAGTACAACAGAAAAAATCATAACATCAAATCAAATCACAAAAATTTCAAAAAACGATAACTAAAAAATAAATTAAAATTATGGAATTATTAGACAAATTAAACTGGAGATACGCAGCAAAAGCAATGAATGGTGAAAAAGTATCAGAAGAAAAAATTGACAATATTATTGAAGCTGCTCGTTTGGCACCAACATCAAGTGGTTTACAGCCTTTTGAAATATTGATAGTTAAAAATCAGGCAATAAAAGAAGCTATTAGACCTGTAGCTTGGAATCAGTCTATGATTACAGATTGTTCACATTTATTGGTTTTTGCGGCTTGGGATACTTATACCGAAGACAGAATTAATAAAATGTTTGATTTAACAAACGAGGTTCGTGGGTTTAAAAACGAAGGATGGGAAAATTACCGAAAAATGTTATTAGGTTCATATCCGCAAAAAGATGCTGAAGAAAACTTTAACCACGCTGCAAAACAAGCTTATATTGCATTTAGTGCTGCTATTATTGCTGCCGCTTATGAAGGTGTAGATTGTACGCCAATTGAAGGTTTTGACCCAAATGCTGTTGATGAAATTTTAGGCTTGCGCGAAAAAGGATTGAGAAGTTGTGTGTTATTACCTATTGGTTACAGAGATGCGGATAAAGATTGGTTGGTAAACCTTAAAAAAGTGAGAAAATCAACAGAAGATTTAGTAACTGTAGTTGAGTAATTAATTCAAAACAACAACTTATGAATAATTTTGATTTTCAAAATCCGACTAAAATTATCTTTGGAAAAGATCAAATTTCTAAACTTTCAAAAGAAATTCCAAAGAACGCCAAAGTATTGATGCTGTATGGCGGCGGAAGCATTAAAAAGAACGGAATTTACGAGCAAGTAACAACGGCACTTTCTAATTTTGATGTGGTTGAATTTGGTGGAATCCCAGCAAATCCTGAATATGAAGTTTTAATAAAAGCTTTAAAAATTATTAAAGAAGAAAAGATTACTTTTTTATTAGCTGTTGGTGGTGGATCTGTAATTGACGGAACCAAATTTTTAGCCTCTGCGGCATTGTATGGTGGCTTGGATCCTTGGAACATTCTTGTAAATAACGAACGTACTTTTAAAGGTATGCCTTTTGGAACTGTTTTAACATTGCCTGCAACTGGCTCAGAAATGAATTCGGGCGCTGTAATTACACGAGCTGAAACAAAAGAGAAATTTGCTATGGGAGGTCCAGGTTTGTTTCCTCAGTTTTCAATTTTAGATCCGCAGGTGGTAAAATCCATTCCAAAACGTCAAATTGCAAACGGATTAGCAGATGCTTTTACACACGTAATGGAACAATATATGACCTACTCTGTTGATGCAAAATTACAAGATCGTTTTGCTGAAAGCATTATGCAAACTTTGGTTGAAATTGCACCAACAATGTTAAAAGATGAATTTGATTACAATGCATCTTCAAATTTTATGTGGAGTTGCACAATGGCCTTAAATGGTTTGATTCAAAAAGGAGTTCCGTCTGATTGGGCAATTCATATGATTGGGCACGAATTAACAGCTTTGTACGGCATAGATCACGCTCGTACATTGGCAATAATTACCAAAAGTCATTACACAGTAAACTTAGAAGATAAACAAGAAAAACTTGCCCAATATGCTGAGCGAGTTTGGAATGTTACCGAAGGAAATTTACAAGAAAAAGCATTGGCTGGAATTGAAAAAACAACTCAATTTTTCCATTCATTAGGAATAGATACAAAACTTTCTGATTATACCAAAGATTACAAAGGAACTGCTGAAATTATTTCGAAACGTTTTGAAAAAAGAGGTTGGAAAGGGATAGGTGAAAAAGGAAAAGTAACACCTGAACTTGTTGAAAAAATAGTAACAATGAGTTATTAAAAACTTATTGTGAAAATAGAAAGAAGCCGTCTCATAACCTGAGGCGGTTTTTTTATTAAATGATTTGTATAAAAATCGGTCATTTTGTATCTTTAGGTATTGATAATCAAAGATATGAATACAAATTTTCAATCCTATAATCAACAGCAAAATTGGCTTTTTCCACCTTCTATTGAAGAGCTTATTGCTGATGATCATCCTGTTCGAATAGTCAATGGAATAGTTGAGCAACTCGACTTAAGTTTGCTGGTAGAAGAATATAGTAAAGAAGGAAAACCAAGTTACCATCCAAAAATGATGCTCAAGGTAATGGTCTATGCCTATATGGATAATACCTATTCTAGCCGTAAGATAGAAAAGGCGATGCGAGAGAACATCAACTTTATGTGGCTTGCTGCGCAACAAGTTGCAGACCATAATACTATTGCACGTTTTCGCAGTAAAAAACTGAAGACTATTTTTAAAGACATTTTTAAACAAGTTGTTTTACTTTTAGCAGAAGAAGGACTTGTCACCCTCAAAGAAGTATTTACAGATGGTACAAAAATAGAGTCTATAGCAGGGAGATATACCTTTGTTTGGGGCAATTCCATCAAGACGCGCAAAGAGAAAATGGCAGAACAATTGGAAGCGATGTGGGAATA
>NZ_RHLN01000023.1 GCF_004121075.1 Lutibacter sp. HS1-25 | reverse complement strand
CCGGTGTGAATTGCCAGAATTTTTCTGCCTTTTTTAAAATAATCGTTTTTAATTAAATCAACAATACCAAACATCATTTTTCCTGTATAAACCGGATCTAAAGGAATCCCAGTTTCACTTTTAAATTTGTTGATAAAAGTAATTAATTCTTCCGAAATTTTTGCATAACCTCCAAAATGATATTGGGTATTTATATGCCATTTTTTTTCTTCGGAAATATATTTTTTAATTTCATTTTCTAAGAAATCTCCTTTTAAAGAAGGAAAACCAATAACTTCCTGATTTTTTTTTGTTGAATTGATAATCCCCGAAATAGTTCCTCCAGTTCCAATAGCTGAACAAATAATATCGTATTGATCATCATTTTCAGTTAAAATTTCTTCACATCCTTTTACAGCAAAAATGTTGGTACCACCTTCAGGAATTAAATAAAAATCTCCAAATTTTTGTTGTAGATTTTCAATAAATGTTGCTGAAGTTTTTTCTCTATATTCGCTTCTGGTTACAAAATGAAATTGCATATTATGTTGTGAAGCAAATTTTAAAGTTGGATTTGTTTGAAGTACTTCATCTAAATTATAAGCCAATTCGTGACCTCTAATCACACCAATAGTTTTAAAACCATACTCAAAACCTGCTGCTGCTCCTGCAGCAATATGGTTTGAAAATGCACCGCCAAATGTTACTAATGTGTGTTTTTTTTGATTGAAAGCTTCAACTAAATTGTATTTTAATTTTCGATATTTGTTTCCCGAAATAAAAGGATGCAATGCGTCTTCACGCTTAATAAATAAAAATATTTCTTTGTCTGAAATTTCAGAAAAGTGAATTTGTTCAATACTGCTATGTTTATTTTTTAAGAACAATTTTCAATTTTTTCTTCCAATATAGCCCATTCATCCATCAACTTTTCAATATTACTTTTAATGTTCTTGTAATTTTCAAAAAAATTAGGATTTGAAGCTGTTGCTTCATAATCTTTTTCTAAAGCTTCATCCATTTCTAAAATATTTTTTTCCAAATCATCAATTTGAACTTCCAATTTAGACAATTGGTTTTTCATTTTTTTGACTTCTTTATCATCAACTTTAGATAACTGAACAACTTCTTTTTTTACGGGATCAACTGTTTTAGCAACAACTGTTCTCTTTTCTGCTTCACGTAGGTTTTCAATTTGATGTTGTTCTAAGAAAAAATCGATATCACCTAAATATTCTTTAATCACTTTGTCTTTAAATCCGTAAACAGTTGATGCCAAACCTTGTAAGAAATCCCTGTCATGCGAAACTAAAATAAGCGTTCCTTCAAATTGTTTAAGCGCTTGTTTCAATACATTTTTTGAAGCAATATCTAAATGGTTTGTTGGCTCATCCATTACCAACACATTAAACGGCATTAGCAACAACTTACACAATGCCAACCTATTACGCTCTCCACCCGATAACATTTTTGCTTTTTTATCTACAGCATCACCTCCAAACAAAAAAGAACCCAACATATCTCTAACCCTTGCTCTATTGCCATCGGTAGCAGCATTTTCCATAATTTCCAATACTGTTTGCTCTGGTTCTAAATATTCAGATTGATTTTGAGCAAAATATCCTATTTGAACGTTGTGTCCTAATTTTAAATGACCACCATGTGGAATTTCACCAACCAAGATCTTTGCTAAAGTAGATTTTCCTTGTCCGTTTTGTCCAACAAATGCAATTTTACTATTTCTTTCAATAAGTAAATTTACATTTTCAAGTACATGCTTGTCGCCATAATTTTTAGATAAATTCTCAGCTTCAACAACAATTTTACCTGGTTCTTTTGAAACTTGAAAACGAATATTCATAACGGCATTGTCATCGTTATCAACTTCAATTCGCTCAACTTTATCTAACTTTTTAATTAAAGATTGAGCCATTGTAGCCTTATTGGCTTTGGCTCTAAACTTATCAATTAACTGTTGTGTAGCTTTTATTTCCTTTTCTTGATTTTTCTGCGCTTGTAACTGTTTTTCTTTTATTTCACCACGAAGCAATAAAAATTCTGAATATGGTTTTTTGTAATCGTAAATTTTTCCTAATGAAATTTCAATAGTTCTATTGGTAACATTGTCTAAAAACATTTTATCATGCGACACCAACACAATAGCACCTGCATACGATTTTAAAAAGTTTTCTAACCAAATAATAGACTCAATATCCAAGTGGTTGGTAGGCTCATCAAGCAATAAAATATCGTTGTCTTGAAGTAGTAATTTAGCCAATTCAATACGCATACGCCAACCTCCAGAAAAAGTGTCGGTTAATTTATCAAAATCTTCTCTTTGAAAACCCAAACCTTGTAAAATTTTCTCGGTATTTCCTTGATAGTTATAACCACCCAACAATTCATATCTATGAGAATATTCGTTTAAATTAACCATCAAATCGTGATAATATTCACTTTCATAATCAGTTCTTTCAACTAATTCGTGATTGATATGGTCAATTTTTGCTTCTAATATTTTAATTTCTTCAAAAGCCTGATAAGCTTCTTCCAAAATAGTTCTTCCTTCAACAAAGTCAATATCCTGACGCAAAAAACCAATTCGAACGTCTTTATCAAATGCCATAGTACCTGTGGTACTTTCTATGTCTTTTGAAATAACTTTTAAAAGCGTTGATTTTCCTGCTCCATTTTTTCCTATTAATCCTATTCTATCGCCTTTATTTAACTTAAAAGTTATTTCTGAAAACAAGTCAGAACCGGCAAAAGAAACCGATAAATTGTGTACGTTAAGCATTGCTGTTATTTAATTAAATGTAAATTTGTACTAATTACAAAATTGGCTACAAACTTACTACAAAAAAGTTGGGTACTCAATTAAAGTTTTTTAAATAACCGTTTTACAAAAAAGAAAATTTAAAAAATATGTTTAAAAAAGGCGACAAACTATACAGTATCCTTTTTAATAAATGCCCAAAATGCCATGAAGGTGATTTTATGGTTGAAAAAAACATTTTTAAATTACACAAAGCATTTAATATGCACGAGAGTTGTTCGAAATGTGGATTTAAATATATGATGGAACCTTCGTTTTTTTATGGTGCTATGTATGTTAATTATGGTTTAACTGTTGGAATTGGAATTATAACTTTTGCAATTGTTACTTTATTTTTCAACTTCACCCTCTTAGAAAGTTTTTTTCCTATTGTTGTGATGCTTGTTTTAACAGCTCCTGTAACAATAAGACTCTCTAGAATTATTTGGATTAATTTGTTTATAAAATACGACCCAACTACAAAAAAATCTATTGAAAACGATCTATAGCAATTTCTGGATCCAATTCAATATTGTGCTCTAACAAATCATACAAAGCTATTGCTGCTGTTGGAGCAATCATAACTCCACGTGTTCCTAAACCATTTAAAATTGCCATATTTTGATGTTTTGGATGTTTACCAACCAATGGCCTTCTGTCTTTAACCGTTGGACGAATACCTGCAATATGCTCAACAATTGTATACGGAACTGTAATAAATGAATTCAACTTATCAATTAATTCTTGTTTTCCTTCTTCTGAAGGTAATTTGGTTTTGTCTTTCCAATTAAAAGTGGCACCCACTTTATATAAATTTTCACCTAAAGGAAGTACAAAAACAGCTGCTTTAATTAAAAAATCAACATTCAATGCTGGTGCATGAATAATTAACAACTCGCCTTTTGCCTCTTGCATTGGTAGATAATTAAAAAACGGATTTTTTTGAAGTCCAAAACCTTCACAAAAAACAATTTTAGAAGCATGTATTCCTTGATATTCAACAGTATCTTCATTTAAAGTTAAAGCGTTGTAATTAAAACTTTCGTTTTTAATCAAGCCTTTGTTTAGTAAATACTGGTGGTAATTGTTTAACAGTAATTTTGTATCAACCCTACCTGTATTGAATAATTTCCCATAGCCATATTCAGCTTTAATTCCATGATATTTTTGATTGACAATTTGTGGTACCATGTAATTTGAAAGCAATGATTTATCACTGGCTACAAACCAATCATTTTGCTCTTCAATAGATTTAAAAATCCTATAAATATCAACTTTATAATCGTATTTACTATTGAATTTATTAGACAATTCTTCATAAAACGGCAATGCAATTTCCAATTGGCTAGTTGCGCTCCAAACAGGTGTAAATCGTTTTAAAATAACTGGATTGTACATACCTCCTGCTACTATTGAAGAATTTTGAGAATGATCTTCAAATACTAAAAAGGATTTATTATTGTCTTCTAATTTTTTAGTAAAAGCAATACCTGCCAAACCCAAACCAACTACAATATAATCTACTTTCATATTCTTAAAATTATGGAGTATAAATAAAAAACTCTTGCAATTGCAAGAGTTTTTTAAAATTTAAAGCAAAATTACATTAGTAATTCCACATATCAATTTCTTTATTGCGAATTTCGTCTTTAATTTTATTAGACTCTAATACCTGGAACAAAGCATTTCCCTTAACATATTGAGACACATCTCTGTTACCATATAAATTTTCTACCCTGTAAATAAGAGAGCTAAATCTTCTGGCATTTAAAATATGATCAAATGAAATTGGAGTTGATGAATTCTTCTGATTGAAAGCTTTCATTTTATGCAATACTTCTCTAGCATCAGGAAACCACACCCAAAACATAGCCAATTTTTCAGATTCTTCACCCTCAAAATCGTCGCTACCCATTGTTTGCACATCTGGAGCTACAGGAGCCAATGCTAAAATTCTATATTTCAATTCACCTTGACGTTTATCAAAATACCATAAACCTTTAACTTTAAAACCTTGAATATCTTGAGAAGTTAAATTAATTCTATCAATATATTCTTCAATATTAGTAGAACCCTCGTTTAAAGCATCAAAACCAGCATCGGTAGTATCAATTTTTTGAAGTTTTTTAAAAATCTCATTTCGAGTCATTTTAGCAGTAAAATAAGAGTCATCATATACCTCAGTTATCTCACCACTTTTAATTCCTCTTAACAAAGTATCGTATAATGAACGTCTGTCCATAGCTACATTAACAGTATCTACTGGATAATATAATGGTAAATTAATTCTTTCATTCAAATCAATGTATTCCCAAACTACCTTAGACCAAACAATATCTCTATCGTCAATATAACCATATTCTAATGGTTTTTCATAATCAACGACTTGTTGTTCAGCTGTTTTTTTACCAATATCAGAAGGTACTTTGGCATTTAACAAATTTGACTGTGCAAAAGTATTGTTAGCTAGTAACAACACAAATGTTAAAACAAAAATTCCAATATTATTCTTATTCATCATATAAATTTCTAATTATTCAATTTCAATACTAACTGCAGCAGCTGGTTTAATTTTATATGTACTGTTTCCTTTTAACGCAGATTTAATGTCAAATATTGTAATTACATCACCTCTTTTAGATTTTGCTATCGCTTTTTTAGCTTGATCATCCATTTTATCTCCATTAACAACCACAGCAGATTGACCTGGTACTTTAATTGTAAATCCAATTGTATTTAAAGACAAGTCAAAATCAAAATCCATTAATTCTGCACCAACAGTAGCTTTTTCTAAACTGGTTTTTTGCATTTTAACATATCCAGCTTCTTTTCTAATGGTTCCACTAGGTGAAGGTATACCTTTAATTCTGAAAACTTGAGAATTTGTAACTGTTTGACCATCAGGCAACACACCAGAAACATTGATCGTAACTTCTTTACCCGAAGTTGGTTTCATAACATATTTACCAACTCCTGCAATTTTAGTTAATCCGTTAGCTGTTGCTTTTACTTTATCGTCTGAAATTCCAGGAATTGAAATCGTCATTGGATTGTCAACACCCATATAAACAACATTCATTTTATCAGCTGAAATTACAGCACTATTTGGTTTAGGAATAACGGCATAAGAGCTAGAAATTGGAATCTCAACAGGTTTTCCATCTTGGATAAAAACAAATTTACCTTTTACATCTCTCTCTCCAACAGCTCCTGCAGGGAAGTTTAACTCTACACCTCCATCTTTAAAAGTAGTAACCTTATTTCCATTTACAATTACCTCTGAAGGTTTTAATGTTGCATCATATCTTCCTAATACAATTTTACCTTTGAAGTTTTCTCCTTGGAAAAAAGCTGATTTTTCAGGAATCAAAATTGTTCTATAAGTATTTCCAGATATTCCAGCATCTTCTTCTAACTGGCCTCCTAAAATTGCATTGTAAACCTCAGCATTTGTAATTTTAATATCTGTTTGTAAAGATGTTAAAGCAGTTAATGTTGAAATTAATGGAAATCCTTCAAATCTATTTTTCAACCAAGGTTGATCTTTACCATCTCTAGTTTTTTGTACTGATGTATCAAATCTATTTGCAACACCTTGCGCTAATGGATTATTTGCTCCAATAATACCAATACAACCATCTCTATAAGTAGCAATATGATCTAAAAACAATTGCCCATTTTTTGTGATTTTGTCTCCAATAAAAAAGTATTCATCAACAGTACTTGTTTTGTCCATTGATTCATAATCCTTAGCATCATCAACTCCTTCTAAAAAAGTTACTTTAAGCGAATCTAAATAAGTTGTAAAGTCAACAGATAAATCTTTTAATTTTTCAACTTGAAGAAATTTATCAGCATATTTATCAGGTTGTTCAGCCGCTTTAGTTTTTAAATTGTTATATTTTGCAAGGTTACTTTTTGATAATAATTCATTATTGTCAGTTAATTTTTCATTCATGTACCCAAATGCAGATAATACTTGCTTAGACATTTGCATCGCAATCATTGCAATGAAAACTAAGTACATTAAATTGATCATTTTCTGCCTTGGTGATAATTTACCTCCAGCCATGTTAATTAGTTTTTTTTGTTAATAATTTAGTTTTAAACAATAAACTAATTTTTAGTTTTTCGTTGACATTGCAGATAACATTCCACCATAAACACTGTTTAATGATGACAAGTTATTTGTCATAGACTCCATTTGTTCTTTTAACTTTTGAGCATTTACAACAACTTGTTCGTTAATCTCAGCTTGTTTTCCTGTGCTTTCAAGTTGTAATTTATACAAGCTATTTAATGACTCCATTTGTATTGCAGCCAAAGATAATTGCTCACTATATTTATTTGTAGCAGAAATAGAATTAACTGCTGGTGCCATATTATCAGCAGCACCTTTAAAGTTTTTAATACTTTCTCCTAAGCTTTGTATCAAATCAGCATCTATTTGAGCTTCAGTTAACATTGCATCTAATTTTTTTGATAACAAACCTTGAGCTTCTTTAGCTTCTTTTCTATCTTGATCTCTATCTTGACCTTTTGCTAATTCTGGGTAAACCAAACTCCAATCCAAATCTTCATCAACAGATTCAAAAGCAGATAAAAAGAAAACCAATGCTTCAACAGCCATACCAATTGTTAACATTTCACTACCAAAAGGCCAGTGTTGAATTTTAAATAATGCACCAACAATTACAACTGCGGCTCCTATACCATATGCGTAATTAAAAAATTTTTTCTTATTCAGTGATTGTGCCATAATTTTTAAGGTTTTTTTAAGTTAGTTTAAGGGGTTATATTTATTTTAAATTAGTACCTAGGAAATCTTGAACAGTTCTAAATCCAATATAGCTTCTTGCAGAATCGCTATATTCGTAATCTCTAGTACTTACTTCTAAATAGTAAGCTACATCTTTCCAAGATCCTCCTCGTATTACTTTTTTATAATTCTTATTTATTTCAACATTAGGATTCATTGTTGAACCAATGTAATAAGAAGCAACATTGTATGAGGTATTTGTCCATTCTGAAACATTTCCAGACATATTATACAGACCATAATCATTAGGATTGTATGATTTTGCTTCCATAGTATAAAGTGCTCCATCAACAGCATAATCACCTCTTACAGGCTTAAAGTTTGCTAAAAAGCAACCTCTATCGCTTGTTGTGTATGGACCACCCCAAGGGTATTTTGCAAATTCCAAACCACCACGAGCGGCGTATTCCCACTCAGCTTCAGTAGCAAGTCTAAAATAAGGAACCGTTGTAGCGTTTTTCTTTGATTTTAAATAATCGTTTTTTGTTTTAGTTCTCCATCCACAAAAAGCTTTTGCTTGCATCCAATTAACACCTACAACAGGATAATCTGCGTAAGCTTGGTGATAAAAATAATCTTGATGCATTGGATCGTTGTAAGAATAGTTGAAATCTTTAATCCAAACAGTGGTATCTGGGTAAACAGGCACAGGCTGTGCTTTGATATAATCTTTTCTTTCTCCTTTTTCTCTAGCAGCCGCTTCGGTGTCAAACCATGTGTAGTTAAACACTAATTTTTTTGTATCAATAATACGTTTTCCATCAAAACTATTTTCAATAGATACGTACATAGAGTCCATTACCTCAGAATAATATTCGTCAGGAAAATCAGCTGTATTCCAAATTAGTTCTTCACTCCAATTTAAAGATTTACCTTGTAAAGGTGAGTTAATATCTCCCAAACTTCCATAATTATTCATCATGTATTTTTCGTAAGGAGTCATATTGGCTGTATCAATATTTTTAAATTGATAATCTTCCAATATTGGATTTGTTTCATCAGACATTAATTCTGAAAGCTCTGCTAACTTTGTTCTAACTATAGAATCACGTACCCAAAAAACAAACTGCTTGTACTCTGAGTTTGTTATTTCTGTTTCATCCATATAAAATGGACGAACTGTTACAGTACGAGTTGGCGAATTTAAAGCTCCCGAAACATCTTCATCCTGCCTTCCCATGGTAAATGAACCTCCTGGAATAAAAACCATTCCTAGTGGTTTTTTTGAGTGCCATTCACTCTTTGTATTTACACCGACTAATTCTCCTTGATCATTAGAACCGCAGCTATATATTAATAAGGATAATAAAATATACAACGATATTTTCTTCATAATAACTTTCTTAATCTATTTACGCAAACCTATTACTAATTATTTAAAAAAACAATACTTAATTTAAACTGTTTTAAAAACAATAAAAATCAAATTTTAGTATTTTAAAACTTTTTTTTACACAATTTTTTTAAGTGTTCGAAACCACCTATCTGGAATTTCTTGATTTGTAGCACTAATATAATCTTGATATGTACAAGGTATTAACGTATGTCTACTATTTTTATTATTTTCATTAACAACTATTTCCATCCACCATCTTCCACTTTTATTACTTTTATGGAAATTCAACAATTGATCGTCTATTGGAACTATGAATTTTTGGTAATTATCTTTTAACCCAAACGGATAGTCATTGGCTCTGTAATTTACACCTTCAATAAAATACCAAATCATTTGTGATATTAGTTGAGCTGTTTGATTTTTTATATCAAACATTGAATTGTATTCATAAATTCCGAAGGATGAAACTTTATCGCTAATACCCGCATAGCGTGCAATTGCACAAATTTCGGCACCTGAAAAACCATTTGGAGATCCTTGTTTATTGGCAGGAGCATCAGCGTTTTTTACTGAAGACATATCTACACTTACAATATCAGCATCTCTTAATATAGGTTCTACTACTTGAATTGAATTTGAAATTTCGCCCAACCTATATGCTTCAAAAAACAAACTGTCCAACAATTCTATTTCTTCTTGGGAATTAAAATAAGTTTGATAGCCAATATTGCAAAAATTAAACAAATTTGCTGGCTGATTCATCACAATTTTACTTAAATAAGATTTTGATGATAAATCATCTTCAATAGCTCCCAAATCAAATTTACTATCAACCGATACAAGATTTACAGTTTGCTCAAGTGCATCATAAGCTCTGTAATTAGAATATGTTAAATCTTGTCCTCCACCTATTACAACAGGTATTATTCCTCTTTTTAGTAAATATGACAACAATTCTTTTAACGCAAAATAGGTATCTTCTATTGAATTTCCTTGCTGAATTGTCCCTAAATCTGCAACATTTATTGGCCAGTTTCCTGGAAACAACTTGTACAACTCTTCTCTTATAGCATCAATATTATCACCTGTACCTTCATTTCCTATAGCTGCACGACTTTCTTGAACACCTACAATTGCAATTTTTATTGTATCCAAAACAGGGAAACCATGTTTTAGTGAATGAATCTTAATTTGTTGGCCAAAACAATGGCTAGGCTGCATTTTAGCGTGAGCTATCAATGAGTCGTCAACAGGTAATAGGTATTCAAAATTCATTTTAGGATTTTCTTTTTTTCAATTTTAGCTTGCAATATAGCCAAAATTTTATTTTTTAGTTGTTTTACGTTTAGTTGTTTTCTTTTTTGGTGTGTTTTTTTCAATATATTCATTCACTTCTTTAAGCGTTAAAGCCGAAGCGTCTATGGTTTTATCCAATTCAATTTTCATTTTTCCTTTCAAAATAACAGACCTTCCCCAACGAGCTTTTTCAACTCTAATACCTTCTTCTTCCCAATTATGAATTACTTTTTCAATATCTTTTCTTTTTTTATCTTCAATCAATTCTTCAATATTTGCTTTAGATAAATTATCAAAATCGTATTTTTTATTTACGTTGATAAAAATATTGTTCCATTTTAAAAATGGCCCAAAACGTCCAACACCTTTTTGAACAGGCATATCTTCATAAAATGCTATAGGCGCATCTGCTTTTCGTTTCTCTTCAATTAATTCAATAGCTCTTTTTAAATCTACTTCCATTGCATTTTCATCTTTTGGAATAGAAATATACATGCCATCATATTTAACATAAGGTCCAAAACGACCAACAGCCACTTCTACTTCATTTTTCTCGTAATTTCCAACTATTTTAGGAAGTTTAAACAAGTCCATTGCTTCTTCATAAGTAATGGTTGTTAAATTTTGATCACCTTGTAAACTTGCAAATTTTGGTTTTTCTTCATCAGTTGCCTCACCAATTTGAACCATTGCTCCAAATCTACCTAAACGAGCGTATACATTTTTACCACTTTCAGGATCTACACCTAATAAACGTTCACCTTTTGCTCGGTCGGCATTTTCTGCTACATGCTCAACATTTGGATGAAATTTTTTATAAAAATCTTTAATCATTTTTATCCAATCTTCCTTTCCTTCAGCAATATCATCAAATTCAGATTCTACTTTAGCCGTAAAACCAAAGTCTAAGATATTAGAGAAATTTTCAACCAAAAAGTCGTTTACAATATTTCCAATATCTGTTGGAACCAATTTTCCTTTATCAGAACCTACTTTTTCGGTTAAGATTTTTGAAGTAATTTCTTTACCTTTTAATTTTAACTCTGTATAATTTCTATCTTCACCTTCAATTGTACCTTTTTGCACATACTCTCTTTTTTGAATTGTAGAAATTGTTGGTGCATAAGTTGATGGTCGTCCTATACCTAATTCTTCCAAACTTTTAACCAATGAAGCTTCCGTAAAACGGTAAGGTCCTTTTGTATAGCGTTCGGTTGCTGTAATATATTTGTTTTTTAAAATTTCATTTACAGCTAATTTTGGCAACATTCCTGCTTGTTCTTCATCTTCATCATTGTCGTTTCCTTCTAAATAAACTTTTAAGAAACCTTCAAATTTGATCATTTCACCGTTGGCAGTAAAAACGCTATCATTATTATTATTTACAATTCGAACATTGGTACGCTCTACCTGTGCACTACTCATTTGAGATGCAATGGTACGTTTCCAAATTAAATCGTACAATCTATTTTGATCAAAATCAACCGAAATAGTATGCTGACTCATAGATGTTGGTCTAATTGCCTCGTGTGCTTCTTGCGCTCCTTTTGATTTTGTATTGTAATTTCTTGGTTTACTATACTCCTTTCCATAAGAAGCTATAATTTCTTGTTGCGTATCTTCCTTGGCATCATCAGACAGGTTTACACTATCTGTTCTCATATAAGTAATTAACCCCGCTTCATATAAACGCTGAGCAACCATCATTGTTTTTGCTACCGGAAAACCTAATTTACGGGAAGCTTCTTGTTGTAATGTTGAAGTTGTAAATGGTGCTGCTGGAGACTTTTTAGCAGGTTTTTTTTGTAAATCATCTACCTTAAATTGAGCACCTAATGAAGACTTTAAAAATTCTTGTGCTTCTTCTTTTGTATCAAAGTTTTTTGGAATGCTTGCTTTAAACTTTTTTCCTTCTTCACTTAAAAATTCAGCAACAACTTTATATGACGCTTGTGGCACAAAGTTTTGAATTTCACGTTCTCTTTCAACTATTAAACGTACTGCCACAGATTGCACTCTACCAGCAGATAAGCCTCCTTTTACTTTTCTCCACAATACAGGTGAAAGTTCGTAACCAACCAATCTATCTAAAACTCTTCGTGCTTGCTGTGCATTTACTAAATTATAGTCTATTGAACGTGGATTTTCAACAGCCTTTAAAATTGCTTTTTGAGTAATTTCATGAAAAACTATACGTTTGGTATTTGCTTCCTTTAACTTTAACTGCTCAAATAAATGCCAAGAAATGGCTTCTCCCTCTCGATCCTCATCGGATGCTAACCAAACTGTATCAGCTTTACTAGATAATTCCTTTAATTTTTTTACCAATGCCTTTTTATCTGAAGGCACTTTGTAATTTGGCATAAAATCACCATCAACATTAATTCCTATCTCTTTTGAAGGTAAGTCTGCTATGTGCCCAAAACTTGATTCAACTTGAAAATCTTTACCTAAAAATTTTTCAATTGTTTTTGCTTTAGCAGGTGACTCAACTATTACTAAATTTTTCGCCATAATTTTAATATTACTTTTACAAAACCTTAAATAATTTCATTTTCATTTCTTTTAATATGAAAAGCTTTTATTTAGAATTTTGACTGCAAAAGTATATAGATTTTTTTAAATGTAAAGTTTAAATAAGTTTCAAATAAAAAAATAACACACCAAACCCCTTGTATTTACTGGGTTTTTGCCATAAAAATAAAATTAAAAGGACTTAATAACGACTGATTTTCAATAAAATTTTGTTCAAATTAAATGCGCTTAACAATTAAATTGCATTGTTTTAAACATATAAAATGATTTAACTTGGCTTCTTTAATTATAAATATAATTTTAGAAAAATCTTAATAAAAATATTTTTTCTATACCTTATTATAGTATCAATTTGGCAACAAACTTGAAAATCACTTTTTTACTATAAATAAATAATTTCTAAATATTAAAAATCAAACTGCACGATTCCTAATTTCTAAATTTTAAAATCATTTTTTATAAAATAAAAGCATCCTATGAGGCAATTAAAATATTCTGCCAATTTGTCATAAATTTTAAATATTTGGTTATATATTTGCAATCCAAATATTAAAAAATGGGGAGCGAGAAAGTTATAGACGAAAAAAATCAGGGACAAGCACTTTTAACTACTAAAATAGAAGGCAACAATAAAAAACTGTACATAGAAAGTTACGGTTGCTCAATGAATTTAAATGACAGTGAAATTGTAGCATCTATACTGTCTGAACAAGGTTACAACACTACACATTTATTAGAAGAAGCCGATTTGGTTTTGGTTAATACTTGTTCAATTAGAGAAAAAGCAGAACAAACTATTCGCAAGCGTTTAGAAAAATACAATGCTGTAAAAAAAATAAACCCAACTATGAAAGTAGGCGTTTTAGGCTGTATGGCCGAACGCTTGAAAGCTAAATTTTTAGAAGAAGAAAAAATAGTTGATTTGGTAGTTGGACCAGATGCTTATAGAGATTTACCAAATTTATTGGCAGAAGTAAGCGAAGGAAGAGATGCTGTAAACGTAATTTTATCGAAAGAAGAAACTTACGGAGACGTATCGCCAGTGCGTTTAAATAGCAATGGCGTTTCTGCATTTGTATCTATTACCCGTGGATGCGATAATATGTGTACATTTTGCGTGGTGCCATTTACCCGCGGAAGAGAAAGAAGCCGCGAACCTAAAAGTATACTTGAAGAGATTAAACAACTTGTAGATAACAATTACAAAGAAATAACTTTGTTAGGTCAAAATGTTGATAGTTATTTATGGTATGGTGGCGGATTGAAAAAAGATTTTAAAAATGCTTCTGAAATTGCACAAGCAACTGCAGTAGATTTTGCGCAATTGTTAGATTTAGCGGCAACAGAATTCCCTAAAACTCGTTTTCGTTTTTCAACATCAAACCCTCAAGACATGAGTTTAGATGTTATTTACACCATGGCAAAACACGAAAACATTTGTAAATACATTCATTTACCTGTACAATCAGGTAGTACTGCTGTTTTAAAACGTATGAACCGCCAACACACGCGCGAAGAATATATAGAATTGGTAGACAATATTAAAAGAATTCTTCCTGGCTGTTCTATTTCACAAGATATTATTACAGGTTTTTGTGGTGAAACAGAAGAAGAACACCAAGAAACATTGAGTCTAATTGAATATGTAAAATACGATTTTGGTTTTATGTTTGCTTATTCTGAAAGACCTGGAACTCCTGCTGCTAAAAAAATGCCAGACGATGTTCCTTTAGAAGTTAAAAAAAGACGTTTAAACGAAATTATTCAATTACAACAAAAATATAGCTTGTACAATACGGAAAGGTTTTTAGGAAAAACTGTTGAAGTTTTAATTGAAGGTTCTTCAAAAAAATCTGACAAACATTGGAAAGGTAGAAACTCAGAAAATGTAACTGTTGTATTTCCTAAAGGTGATGAAAAAGTAGGTGATTTTGTAAATGTTTTTGTTGAAAACTGTACTTCTGCAACGCTATTAGGAAAAAAGATTTAAACTATGGAATCATTACAAGTTATAAAACAACGCTTTGAAATTATTGGAAACGATTTATTATTAAATCGTGCTATTGAAAAGGCAATAAGAGTAGCGCCAACTGATATTTCGGTATTGGTAACTGGTGAAAGTGGTGTTGGTAAAGAAAGTATTCCAAAAATAATTCATCATTTATCACACAGAAAACATGCAAAATACATTGCTGTAAACTGTGGTGCTATTCCTGAAGGAACCATTGACAGTGAACTATTTGGTCATGAAAAAGGATCTTTTACAGGAGCTACCACTACCCGAAAAGGTTATTTTGAAGAAGCTGATGGTGGTACCATTTTTTTAGATGAAGTTGGTGAATTACCACTAACTACCCAAGTTAGATTGTTACGTGTTTTAGAAAATGGAGAATTTATGAAAGTTGGTTCTTCACAAGTACAAAAAACAAATGCACGTATTGTAGCTGCTACCAATATAAACATGCACGACTCTATTGCAAAAGGTAAATTTAGAGAAGACTTATATTACCGTTTAAGTACCATTGAAATTTTTTTACCACCACTTCGTGAAAGAAAAGGTGATATTCATTTACTTTTTAGAAAATTTGCAGCAGATTTTGCGCAAAAATATAAAATGCCAACCATACGATTGGATGACGATGCTGTGAAAATTTTGGAAAACTACGGGTTTCCAGGAAATATTCGTCAAATTAAAAATATTGCCGAACAAATATCGGTAGTTGAAGAAAACAGAATTATTGCAGCCAATAAATTAATGCAGTACCTTCCTAGCAAAGGCACAAACCTGCCTTTGGTAATTGATGGCTATAAATCAACCAGCGACTTTTCATCTGAACGTGAAATTATGTATAAAATTTTATTTGATATGCGTAATGACATTAACGATTTAAAAAAGTTGACACTAGACTTAATGAAAGGTGAAAACCCTGTAAAAATCAAAGAAGAAAATCAACAGTTAATTCAAAAAATTTACGACGAAAAACCTAGCGAATTACCAAAACAAAGCCAAGTTGAAGTTGTTAGATATAACGAACCTTTTAACAATTCTGATGAAGATTATGAATTTGCTGAAACCATTGATGCAGACGAAAGTTTATCTATTCAGGATAAAGAAATTGAATTGATAAAAAAATCATTGGAACGCAACAGTGGAAAACGAAAATTGGCAGCAAAAGAATTGGGAATCTCAGAAAGAACATTGTACCGAAAAATAAAACAATTCGATTTATAATTCAATTCAATTACTTTGAATTAAATTGTTACTTTTACAAAAACAGGAACTATTTTAAATGAAAAAATTCAACTTTATCTTTATATTTTTAGCCGTAATTACCATACAAAGTTGTGGAATTTACTCTTTTACTGGCACCAACATAAATCCAAATGTAAAAACAATTCAGGTTGACTTTTTTCCAAACAATGCAACTTTGGTAGAACCAACTTTAAGCACCATTTTTACAACATCTTTACAAGATTTATTTTTAACACAAACAAATCTAGAAATGGTAAAATCGGGAGGAGATTTACTCTATGAAGGCGAAATTACAGGTTATAAAATTAGTCCTATGACAGCAACTGCTGAACAAACAGCAGCTCAAAACCGAATTACAATTACAGTTAATGTTCGTTTTTACAACAACAAACAAGAAGAAGATAATTTTGAA
The DNA here is from genome assembly GCF_004121075.1 of Lutibacter sp. HS1-25. Classification (GTDB taxonomy): domain Bacteria; phylum Bacteroidota; class Bacteroidia; order Flavobacteriales; family Flavobacteriaceae; genus Lutibacter. Next base: position 33,743 of record NZ_RHLN01000023.1, on the reverse strand, counting down.
CGCTCATTTTCATTCTATTACGATTTCCCAGCCAACGAATCGTTAACCGGAACTTTGCTAAGCGATGCTTATGATGAAATTTTAGAAAGAATTACACAAGATATTTTTAATGCTTCATTAGCTAAATGGTAAAACAAATGAATAAGGAAGATTATACATATTTATTACAAAATCCAAAAAAGGTAGATTCCTTTCAAACAAATCAACTTGAAGAAATAATTAATGAATACCCTTATTTTCAATCTGCAAGAGCTTTACAACTAAAAGGGCTTAACCTAACCAACAGTTTTAAATACAACCATGCCTTAAAAAAAACTGCTGCATATACAATCGACAGAAAAGTACTTTTTGAATTTATAACTTCTCAAAATTTTATAAATAACTCAAAAGCTACTGTCGAAATTTTAGAAGAAATTGAAGTTATAGAACCTGAAATTATTGAAATTCTCCATAAAAAAATATTGGATACATTCTCAAATAACACTTTAGACGATACATCAACAACTGCTATACCTGCTGAAATTGAATCTGTTGAAAATGCACTAGACAAAGTTGCTTCTGAAATTTTAGAAATAGGAAAACCTTTAAAATTTAACATTACTGAACCACATTCATTTAATGAATGGATGCAATTAATATCAAAAAAAACAATAAAAAGAGATATTGTTCCAGAAGAAATAATTGAAAAATCAACTAAAATTGAAGAAAAATTCAGTTTAATTGATCGCTTTATTGAATCAAACCCAAAAATAAACCCTTTAAACAAAAGCACTGTAATTCAACCAATTAAAATAGATCTAGAAACCGAAAATGAAAGTCTAATGACCGAAACTTTGGCTAAAGTTTACCTAGAGCAACAAAAATATGAAAGTGCTATAAAAGCTTACCACATTTTAAGTTTGAAATATCCAGAAAAAAGTAGTTTCTTTGCAGACCGAATAAAAGCAATAAAAATTTTACAAAATAATAAATCATGACATATACATTATTCTTAGTACTAATTATGATTGTAGCATTTTTGCTAATCTTAGTTATTATGGTGCAAAATCCTAAAGGAGGAGGATTGTCTTCATCATTTGGAGGTGGTGGAACCCAATCATTAGGTGGCGTACAAAACACAACCAATTTTTTAGATAAAAGTACTTGGACACTTTCAATAGTGTTACTTGCTTTAATTTTATTATCAAATTTTGCAGCACCAACACAAACAGCTGTTAGCAACAGTTCTGAAATAGAAAATACTATTGAAAATCGCGAAGGGCAAGATTTACAAGCTCCAGTAGCAGAGCAACCTGCTTCTCAAGAAGAACAACCTGCTGAGTAATTTTTCAAAAAAAATAAAAAAAATGCCAATGTGAGTGACACGTTGGCATTTTTTTTATTTCAAAATTTCAATAAAAAGCACATTTGTCAGTTTTAATTAATTGGCACACTTTTGGGAAGTTAATTCAAAGAATTAATAATTTTAAACTAATTATAAAATGAGTAAATTAAATATTAAACCATTAGCAGATAGAGTTTTAGTAGAACCTCTTCCAGCAGAAACTACAACAGCATCAGGACTTATCATACCTGATTCAGCAAAAGAAAAACAACAAAAAGGAACAGTATTAGCCGTTGGTAATGGAACAAAAGACGAACCAATGACTGTAAAAGTTGGTGATACCGTTTTATATGGAAAATATGCTGGTACTGAACTTGTTTTAGAAGGAACCGAATATTTAATAATGAGAGAAAGCGATATTTTAGCAATTGTTTAAATAGTAGCTTTTAACAACTAATTAAAAATTAATTTATTTAAGTTTTTACAAAAAACGTAAAACTTATTACTAAAAACTTAAAACTTAAAATAGAATAAAATGGCAAAAAATATAATTTTTGATATTGAAGCGCGTGACGGATTAAAACGCGGTGTTGATGCTTTGGCAAACGCAGTAAAAGTAACCTTAGGACCAAAAGGTCGAAATGTTGTTATTGGTAAATCATTTGGTGGACCTGTAATTACTAAAGATGGTGTTACAGTTGCAAAAGAAATTGAATTAGAGGATGCTCTAGAAAATATGGGAGCGCAAATGGTAAAAGAAGTAGCTTCTAAAACCAACGATTTAGCTGGTGACGGAACTACAACTGCTACTGTTTTAGCACAAGCAATTGTAAAAGAAGGTTTAAAAAACGTTGCCGCTGGTGCAAACCCATTAGATTTAAAACGTGGTATTGATAAAGCCGTTGAAACTATTGTTGCAAACTTAAGAGAACAATCTCAAGAAGTTGGAAATAATTCAGATAAAATAAAGCAAGTTGCTTCTATCTCAGCAAATAATGACGATACCATAGGAGATTTAATCTCTAAAGCTTTTGAAAAAGTTGGTAAAGAAGGTGTAATCACTGTTGAAGAAGCTAAAGGAACTACAACTTATGTTGATATTGTTGAAGGTATGCAGTTTGACAGAGGATATCTTTCTCCTTATTTTGTTACAAATGCTGAAAAAATGCTAGCTGATTTAGAGAATCCTTATATTTTGTTATTCGAAAAGAAAATAACAAACCTTAAAGATTTATTACCAATTTTAGAACCAGTTGCACAAAGCGCAAGACCATTGTTAATTATTGCTGAAGATGTTGAAGGTGAAGCTTTAGCTACTTTGGTAATGAACAAGTTACGTGGCGCTTTAAAAATTGCTGCTGTAAAAGCTCCAGGATTTGGTGACAGAAGAAAAGCAATGTTAGAAGATATTGCCGTATTAACTGGTGGTACTGTAATTTCTGAAGAAAGAGGACTTACTTTAGAAAAAACAACTATTGATATGTTAGGTAGTGCTGAAAGAATTACTATCGATAAAGACAATACAACAATTGTAAATGGTGCTGGTAATGTTGAAGAGATTAAAGCTAGAGTAAGCCAAATAAAATCTCAAATTGAAACTACAACTTCAGACTACGACAAAGAAAAACTACAAGAACGTTTGGCTAAATTAGCTGGTGGTGTTGCTGTTCTATATGTTGGCGCTCCAAGTGAAGTTGAAATGAAAGAGAAAAAAGACAGAGTTGACGATGCTTTACACGCAACTCGTGCTGCAGTTGAAGAAGGTATTGTTGCAGGTGGTGGTGTTGCTTTGGTAAGAACTATTGAAGTTTTAAAAACCATTACAACTGATAATTTAGACGAATTAACTGGTGTTAAAATTTTAGCAAGAGCTATTGAAGAACCTTTACGTCAAATTGTTCAAAATGCAGGTGGAGAAGGATCTGTAGTTGTAGCAAAAGTAATTGAAGGTAGCGGAGATTTTGGTTACAATGCTAAAACTGATGAGTACACAAATATGTTAAAAGCAGGTATTATTGACCCTACAAAAGTAACTAGAATTGCACTTGAAAACGCGGCTTCTGTAGCTGGTATGATTTTAACTACGGCTTGTACCTTAATTGAAATTAAAGAAGATAGCCCTGCAGGAATGCCTCCAATGGGTGGTGGAATGCCAGGTATGATGTAATCTAATTACAAATAACAATTTTAAAAACCACTTAATTTTTATTAGGTGGTTTTTTTTATAAACGACTTTCTTATTTATTTAACCTTTATTAAATTCATTTTAATTATTTTTGAAAAAAGTATCTTCCCTTATGAATATCAATAATATTACAACGATTGAAGAATGCCGAAACGTGCTAAAAAAAGAAATTAAAACTTTTAAAGATTGGCCACAAAAAGGGGTGAATTTTAAAGATATTCAAAGTATTTTAGTAAATCCAGAACTTGCCGCAGTAACATCTTTTTATTTAAAAGAATTACTTCCTAAAAACACACAAAACGAATTTTTATTCAATAAAATTTTATGTTTTGATGCACGTGGATTTTTATTTGGTTTTGATTTAGCTAAAACTGCAAAATCACCTATGATTTTAGCCCGAAAACCTGGAAAATTACCCGGAAAAGTAATAACTCAAACTTTTGAAAAAGAATACGGTTTAGATGAAATTCAAATTCAGGATGGTTTGATACAACCAGGAGATCGCGTTTTAATACACGACGATTTATTAGCTACCGGAGGAACTGCAGGAGCTGCAGCAGAAATTATTTTAAAATGCGGTGCAGAAATTGCAGGATTTAATTTTATTATGGATTTAACCTTTTTACCAGGAAGAGAAACACTTCATAAATATGTTTCTGATGATAAAATAAAAGCACTTCTGCAATTTTAAATTACTTCAAAAGTAAAAAAACATACTAAATAATAGAAAATATAACAATACATCTTCCTGAAATAAAAACTACATTTAATTAACATTTCACCTTAAAAAAGAATCATTTTTGTTAAAAGATGTTAATAATTCACATTTATCAATCATTTTTGTAACATTTTTAGAAAACCTACGTATACTATAATGTACACTTATAACGCACCTAAAATTATTTAGCCTTTAAATGAGACAACTAAAAATTACCAAGCAGGTTACCAACAGAGAAACTGCATCACTAGACAAGTATTTACAAGAAATAGGAAAAGTTGATTTAATTACTGCCGAAATGGAGGTAGAATTAGCTCAACGTATTAAAGCAGGAGATCAAGTTGCTTTGGAGAGATTAACAAAAGCTAACTTGCGTTTTGTGGTTTCTGTAGCAAAACAATACCAAAATCAAGGTTTAACATTACCCGATTTAATTAATGAAGGAAATTTAGGATTGATTAAAGCCGCAAAACGTTTTGATGAAACTCGTGGTTTTAAATTTATATCTTACGCTGTTTGGTGGATTCGCCAATCAATTTTACAGGCATTGGCTGAACAATCTCGTATTGTACGTTTGCCTTTAAACAAAATTGGTTCTATCAACAAAATCAATAAAATGTATGCTTTTTTAGAGCAAGAGAATGAAAGACCTCCTTCTGCTGAAGAAATTGCAAAAAAATTAGACATGACCGTGAACGATGTTAAAGAGTCTATGAAAAACTCTGGTCGTCACGTATCTATGGATGCTCCTTTAATTGAAGGTGAAGATTCTAATTTATACGATGTATTAAATACTGGTGAATCTCCAAATCCAGACAGAGCTTTATTACACGAATCATTAAAAGTTGAAATTGAGCGCGCTTTAGAAACATTAACTCCAAGAGAAGCTGATGTTGTTCAATTGTACTTTGGTTTGGGTGATACACATCCAATGACTTTAGAAGAAATTGGTGAAACTTTTGATTTAACACGCGAACGTGTTCGTCAAATTAAAGAAAAAGCAATCAGACGCTTAAAACATACTTCAAGAAGTAAAATATTAAAAACTTATTTAGGTTAATAACCGTGTTACTTTTTTGATACTGAATAAAAAACGCTCGAAATTTCGAGCGTTTTTCTTTTTTTAATCTTACTTTTGCAAAAAAACAATCAAAAATGACTAAATATATAGCTCCTTCTATGTTAGCTGCCGATTTTGCTAACCTACAACGTGACATTGAAATGGTAAATAACAGCAATGCAGACTGGTTTCATATTGATGTTATGGATGGAGTTTTTGTACCAAACATTTCTTTTGGAATGCCAGTTATAAGTGCAATTAAAAAGCACGCAACAAAAACAATGGATGTTCATTTAATGATTGTTGATCCTGATAGATATATTGAGGATTTCAAAAAAGTAGGTGCCGACATTTTAACGGTACATTATGAAGCCTGCACGCATTTACATAGAACACTTCAAGCTATAAAAGCTGCTGGTATGAAAGCTGGTGTGTCTTTAAACCCACATACACCTATTGCTGTTTTAGAAGATGTTATAAATGATATAGATGTAGTTTTAATTATGAGTGTAAACCCAGGATTTGGCGGTCAAAGCTTTATTGAAAATACTTATAAAAAAGTACAGCAATTAAAAGCATTGATTGAATTTGCTGAAGCTGAAACTTTAATTGAAGTTGATGGTGGTGTAACTGATCAAAATATTGAAAAATTACTTGAAGCAGGTGTTGATGCTTTTGTTGCAGGTAGTTTTGTTTTTAAAAGTGAAAATCCAACTGCAACCATCAATAATTTAAAGAGTTTAGTTTCTATATAATTTTATTTATTTAAGCAGTTAATATAAAATAAACAGACCCGTTTTGTTTATTAAATTGGTTGTTCTATATTTATTATCACTAATAAATAAACCTATTTGTTACTATATTTTAATCTACAATAAAATTGCTTCTAAATGAAATGTTCACTTTGTAACTCAAGTGTGTCGTTAACATTCCAATCAAAAAAACGCGAATATTACAAATGTAATAATTGCTTTGCAATAGGAATGAGTCCACTTTTTTACCCTTCAACAGAAAAAGAAATAAATCGTTATCAAAACCATAACAACGATGTTAATGATGTACGCTATCAAAATTTTGTAAATCCAATTGTTAAAAATGTACTATCCGACTTTAAGCCAAACCACATTGGCCTTGATTTTGGTTGCGGAACTGGACCTGTAATTACAAAATTACTTAGAGATCAAAATTTTAGAATAAACACCTACGATCCTTTTTTTGACAATAATATTGAAGCTTTAAATACAACATTTGATTACATTGTATGCTGTGAAGTAATAGAACATTTTCATTATCCTTATAAAGAATTTAAATTATTAAAATCATTGTTAAAACCAAATGGAAAAATGTATTTTATGACAGATCCATACATTGAAACAATTGATTTTGAAAATTGGTACTATAAAGACGATGATACGCACGTATTTTTTTACCATAAAAATACTTTTGAATGGCTAAAAGAAGAATTTAATTTTTCAAAAGTAACAATTGAAAACAGATTGATTATTTTTGAAAATTAATTTTCAAAAGAGATTCGCTTTTTAAAGCTTATCTTTGCAAAAAACTACACATAATGAATTTTTCCGATTTAAACTTAAACCGATTTTTGTTAGATGCACTTGATGAAATGGGTTTTACTACACCTACTCCTATTCAAGAAAAAGCTTTTCCTGAAATTATGAGTGGAAAAGATTTAGTGGGTATTGCACAAACCGGAACCGGAAAAACTTTTGCCTACCTATTACCTATTTTACGTCAGTTAACATTTTCAACCCAAAAACATCCACGTATATTAATTATTGTGCCAACCCGAGAATTGGTGGTTCAAGTTGTTTCTGAAATTGAAAGTTTAACTCCTTATATCAATGTTAGATTTGCAGGAGTTTACGGTGGTACAAACCTAAACAAACAAAAACAATTGGTTTACGAAGGTCAGGATATTTTGGTTGCCACACCTGGTCGATTGTTAGATTTGGCATTGGATGGTATTTTAAAACTAAAATTTATTCAAAAATTAGTAATTGATGAAGTTGATGAAATGATGAATCTTGGTTTTAGACCACAACTAATTACTTTACTTGATTTATTACCAAAAAATCGTCAAAGCATCATGTTTTCGGCAACTTTAACAAACGATGTAAACGCAATACTAGATCAATTTTTTAAATCTCCTAAAAAAATAGAAATTGCCGCCAGCGGAAGTCCATTAGACACCATTAAACAGTTGGCCTACCCTGTACCCAATTTTTACACAAAACTAAATGTATTGGTAGACTTGCTTAAAGACAAAGAAACATTTAGCAAAGTTTTGGTATTTGTAAAAAATAAAAAACAAGCCAATATTTTATTTGAAGAATTAGAAATTTTATTACCTGAACAAGCAAATGTAATTCACTCTAACAAAACACAAAATTACCGCTTACGATCTGTTAAAAACTTTGAAAAAGGAACTTTTAACATACTTATTGCTACCGATATTATTGCACGTGGACTAGATTTAACAGATGTAAGCCACGTTATTAATTTTGACATACCTAAGGAACCTGAAAACTATATTCATAGGATTGGTAGAACCGGAAGAGCTGAACAAGAAGGTGTTGCTATTTCATTTTTTACTGAAGAAGAGGCTGAATATTTAGGAGAAATTGAATTCCTAATGAATCGAGAAATTGAAGTATTAGATATTCCTAAAGAAATTGAAATTTCATCTCAATTAATTGATGAAGAAATGCCAAAAGTTGAACCCGAAAAAGTTGTAAAACGAACTATAGCTGAACCAAGTGGACCTGCTTTTCATGAGAAAAAAGAAAAAAATAAGCGCGTTAATTTAGGTGGATCTTACCGAAGAGAAATTGCTAAAAAATACAAAAAACCAAAAACAAGAGGTCAAAAAAGAAAATAAAAACCTTGAAAAAAATCATAAAAAAAGCCGCAAATTGCGGCTTTTTTAATTTATTAAGTTTCCTATTTTATTTGTAAACTTCCTTTACAAATTCTTCATAGTTTACTTCTTTTTCTTCAAAAGTAATATTCTCTTTGTAGAAATTTAATAATTTTTGACTAACCAATTGCTCTTGCAAACGTTTAGCTTCTTCTTGGTTGCTTAATACACGTACAACAATATCATCCAATTCTTTTTCTTCAGGATTTAACTGACCGTATTGAGCCATTTGCGCTTTTACAAAACCTTTTGTAAAATCTTTCAATTCTTCAAAATCAAGCTTTATATCATTGTTTTTCAAGACCTTACCTTCAATCAATTGGTAACGCAATCCTTTTTCAGACTTTTCGTATTCTTCAGCAGCTTGCTCAAGACTCATTGGTTTTTCACCTGCAACAGACAACCATTTTTTCAAAAACTCAGCAGGTAAATCAAATGCTGTATTTTCAACTAAATATTCTGTAACTGCGTTTAACAATTGTTGATCTGCTTGAGATTGAAATTGTTTTTCAGCATCTTCTTTAATACGCTCTCTTAATTCATCTTCAGTATGAACTACATCTGGACCAAAAACTTTATCTAATAACTCTTGGTTAACTTCTGCAAGTTCAGTTGCATTAATTTCTTCAATAGTAAAAGTCAAAGAAATTTCTAAACCGTGAATTTCATCATGTGATAAACCTAAAGCACCCATTAATTTATGAGCATCTTCAAATAATCCTTTTGAATTAACTTCAATTACATCACCAACTTTAGCTCCTAAGAACATTTTTTGGTTTGCCTCAGCGATAGTTTCAAAAGCTATTGTAGATTTTTTGTTGATTTCTTTTTCTTCATTTACAAAAGTTCCAGTAATATTAACACCTTCAATCACTTTTTCTTGAGGAACAATTTTACCAAAACGTTTTTGAATATTCTCAACTTCTTTATCAATCAATTCTTTATCAGCAACAATATTGTATTTAGTAACTTTCTTTTCAGCATTTAAATTAACTTCAAATTCTGGAACCAATCCTAATTCAAATTCAAAAGAATAATCATCTGCATCCCAAGAAAAATCATCTTGCATTTTTGGTAATGGATTTCCTAAAATGTCTAATTTTTCTTCAACTAAAAAATTATTTAATGATTCTTGAAGTAATTTGTTTACTTCATCAATCATAATAGATTTTCCGTATTGCTTTTTTACCATTCCTAAAGGCACTTGTCCTTTTCTAAACCCAGGAATATCTGCTTTTTTACGGTAATCTCTTAAAATTTTATCTACCTTCTCTTGATAATCAGCTGCAGAAATTTCAACTTTTACCACTGCATTTAATGCATCAACACTTTCTTTTGTAATATTCATTTTATGTTGTTTTTATCTTAAATCCTTAAAATTGGGTGCAAAATTACTACTTTTTACGCACTTTTCAAAAATTTAATTCATTCGAATTCAAGTATTTTGTTTATCATCTCGTAAAAAAGAATATAAAACAGACTGAAACATAGACAATAAGATACTAAACAGTAAAGCAACCCAAAAACCATCTACATAAAAACCTTCTACAAAATAGCCTGCCAACAATATAATAACTGCATTAATAACAAGTAAAAACAAACCTAAAGTTAAAATGGTTGCAGGTAAAGTTAGTATTACGAGCAAGGGCTGCACAGTGATGCGTAAAAAACCTAAAACAATAGCCACAAATAGGGCATTTGTAAAATCGGATACCGCAACGCCAGGCAAAAATTTTGCAATAATCATTACTGCAATTGCTGTAAACAGCATTCTTATCAATGTTTTCATAATTAATTAATTTAAAAATTTAAGTACTTCAGTATAAAACTGGATTGGATTTTCAGCATGTAACCAATGTCCTGCATTTGTAATTGTTACAATTGTAGCATCAGAAAAATGAGCTTCAATTAAAGAATCATCCTCTTTTGTTATATAATCTGATTTTTCTCCTTTTAAAAATAAAGTAGGATTATCAAAATGCGTAAATGATGGAAGTGCTTCACCAACTTCACTATTTTGAAGGGTTAATGCATGTAAATTAAATCTAAAATCCAAACTTTCCTTTGTTCTCCAAAATACGTTTTTCAACATAAACTGAATAATTCCTGGCTCTTTAATATACAACTTTAAAACATCTTCCACTTTTTTTCGTGTATTATGAATCGAAAAGTTTACAGCATTTAAAGCTGCCAATATATGCTCATGATGTGGTTGATAATATTTAGGACTTATATCTGCCACTATTAATTTTGACACCAACTCTGGATATGTTACCGAAAAAAGCATTGCAACCTTCCCTCCCATTGAATGTCCCAAAAGATAAATGTTTTTCAAATTATAGTGCGCAATGTAATTGTACAAATCTTCTACCAATAATTCGTAATCAAACTCATTGGAATGAAAACTGCGTCCATGATTTCGTTGGTCTATTAAATGAACCTCAAAATTTTCAGCAAATTTATTTCCCAATGCTTTCCAATTATCACTCATACCAAAATAACCATGTAAAATAAGCAAAGGGTTTCCTGCTCCTATAATTGTAGAATGTAAAATTTCCATATTGAAATGAATTTAAGTAGCTAAACAAATTTATTTAAACAATTAAAATGCTACTAATAATTAACTTTTGCCAAAAATAAGCATTAATTATTTATTAAAAATAATGCCAAACTCAAACAATCAGATCCATAAAAAAAGAAAAAATAATTGTTAACAAATTACAAATTAACAACCTGATATTACCAAAGCAACATTAACGCATTGTAAACACAAATAACATTAATATTATATTATTTAGCACGTTTTACCATACAAAAGGATGGATAATCCATAAATAAATTCATTGTATTTGCCTGTTAATAAATAATTTAATAAATTTGAAAATATAAAAACATACTATAATGTAAATACAATTTCAACCCCTAAATTATATTCACATGAAATCAAATAATAACAATGACTTAACGACTTCTGAATCAATTATACAATTTGCTAAAAGAAATTATCAAACTTATCTAGCTCATTATCAATCTAGAAATTTACAACCTATGCCTTTTGATGAATTTATAAAAAATTACAGCAGCTAATATTTAATTACTCAAATGTTTTTAACAACATTAAGTACCTTTTAAGCATTTACTAAAATTAATTTTATCCTATTTTAAATATTACATTTAAACCAAACCACTTTAATAAAATACACAACTTAAAGTAATAAAATAAATATTAGTTATACCTAAATTTAGATATGCTCAATTTAAACAAGCTCTAAAATAAATGCTTGAGCAAAAAAACACCAAAAAATTACATAATACTTATTAATACCTAGTAATTATTAACACATCTCAAATTAAAATTTAATTACACCTAAATATTTCTTTTTTTCTAAATATATTTTTTACTTTTACTGAAGTTGCAGCGCCCCAATTACGCAATATGTAATGCAATTTATTTTGACTTCTGTATAAATAATAAATAAAGACGCACCCACAACTATGAAAAAAAAGATTCTATTTATAACAGACTGGTCTAGTCGACTAGAAAATGGTGCTGTACTTCAAGAACTTTTAAACAAGAATTATTCTGAAAATTACGAATGGACAGTTTGGACTTGCAAAATTAAAGAAAATAACTCCTTTTTATATAGGTGGTATAGCTACACAAAGGGCGCATTTTTTATTTTAAAAAACAGAAAAAAATATGATACCGTTGTAGTATGGCAACAAATGATTGGATATTTATTGTTTGAAATCGCTAGAATTAGTCAAATTAAAATTCCAAACATCATATCATATACCTATTTAAACTATCATAAAAAATGTTTTTTTGGTAATTATAAAAAATTTTTAGTGAAGCACGCTATGTCAAAATCAAAAGCTTTGATATGGCCTTCAATGGAAATGTGCACAAATGCAAAAAATGATTTTCCAAAATTTGCTTATAAAAATTATTTCACTGTTAATCCAATGATGGACATTAGAGATTTAAATTTACCTGTTGAAAAACAATTAGATGATCCCTATTTTAGAAATGGTGTTTATGCTGCAGGAAAAAGCGACAGAGATTTTAATATTGTAATAAGAGCTTTTAGAAATACTGACATACCTGTAACAATTGTTTGTACAGATAAATATACTATAACTGAAAAAAACATAACTCCTAATATTCGGATTCTTAGATTTTCAGAAGTTGATGCCAACCAATATTATGCCTTAGCATTACAGGCATTTTGTATTTTAAATTCTGTAACAAATGCAACTTCGCCTTGTGGACAATTACTTGTACATTTTGGCATGGAAAATTCTATTCCAACTATTTCAACCGATGGATATTCTGTAAAAGATTACATTGTAAATAATGAAAATGGGGTTGTTTTTAATGTTGGAAAAAGTGAAGAAATATTAGAATGCTATTATAAATTAAAAAATGATGAGGCATTTAAAAATAAAATAACCACCAATGCTAAAAAAACAATTAAAGCAATGAGTGCAAATAATTTTATTGATAAACTTATCCATATTATTGAAAATTAATCAACAATAAAACATTATTCCCCATAAAAATATTTTTATTCATCCTATAATTTAAAATCTATGAAAGTTGTAATTTTTGCCGGAGGTCTTGGAACTAGAATAAGTGAAGAAACCGATAAGATTCCCAAACCAATGGTAAACATTGGCGAAAAGCCAATTTTATGGCACATCATGAAAACATACAGCCATTATGGCTACAATGAATTTATTATTTGCTTAGGCTACAAAGGTTATGTAATTAAAGAATATTTTAAAAATTATTTTTTACACAACTCAGATATGACAATTGACATTAAAAATAACAATGTTGAAATACATAATACAGATTCAGAGTCATTTAAAGTTACCTTAATTAACACAGGACTTAATACTGCAACAGCAGGAAGATTAAAACAAGTGCAAAAATACATTGACAATGAAGATTTTATGCTTACCTATGGAGATGGCGTTTGCAATGTTAACATTAATGAATTGGTGAAATTTCATAAAAGTCATAATAAAATTGCTACAGTTACTTCAATTCAGCAAGATGCTCGTTTTGGTGGAATGGATGTTGCTCCAAATGGCGATGTACTTTCCTTTAGAGAAAAAACTAAAGATGAAGGTAAATGGATAAATGGTGGTTATTTTGTTTTAAAACCAGAAGTATTTAAGTACTTAGATTATGATGTTTCTCAAGTGATGTGGGAAGACGAACCTATGGAACAACTTACTCAAGATAAAGAATTATCTTCATACCAACATAAAGGTTTTTGGAAATGCATGGATGCATTACGTGACAAAAATGAATTGGAAGAACTATGGAAAACCAATAATGCAAAATGGAAAGTTTGGTAAAAGAAAATCACTTATTAAAATACAAAGGAAAAAAAGTATTTTTAACCGGCCACACAGGATTTAAAGGCGCTTGGCTTACCACTTGGCTTTGTCAATTAGGTGCAATTGTTAAAGGGTATTCGCTTGAACCAAAGGATAAAAACGGATTGTTTTCTGTGATTGCTAAAAAAAATAATTTTGAAAGCATTATTGCTGATATTAGAAACAAAGAACAGCTAGAAAAAGAGATTTTAGATTTTCAACCAGATTATATTTTTCATTTAGCAGCGCAAGCATTGGTTAGAGAATCTTATGAAATTCCTTCAGAAACTTTTGAAGTAAACGCTATTGGAACTGCAAATGTATTAGAAGCTGTTAATAAACTAAAAATTAAATGTACCGTTGTTGTTATTACAACTGATAAGGTATATGAAAATAAAGAAATAGATTATCACTATAACGAATCGGACGAACTTGGTGGTTACGACCCTTACAGCGCTAGTAAAGCTGCTACTGAAATTGTAGTAAGTTCGTTTAGACATTCTTTCTTCAATCCTAAAAAATATAAAGAACACAAAAAAGGAATTGCAAGTGCAAGGGCTGGCAATGTAATTGGTGGTGGAGATTGGAGTAAAGACAGACTGATTCCTGATATCGTTCGTTCATTAATCGCTTCAGAACCTGTAAACGTTAGAAACCCTTTATCTGTTAGACCTTGGCAACATGTGCTAGAACCTTTAGGCGGTTACTTATTATTAGGATTACTTTTAAATGAAGAACCTTTAAAATATGCTGGGGCTTATAATTTTGGCCCTTTACCTTACGACCATCTACCTGTTAAAGAATTGGTTAATTTGTCATTAGAATGTTGGGGAAGTGGTAGCTGGGTAGATACTTCAGATGCATCACAACCACACGAAGCAGGGCTATTAAAACTAGATATTAGCAAAGCCAAAAATGTATTAAACTGGTCTCCTAAATTAAGTAGTAAAGAAGCTGTTCAATGGACTATTGACTGGTACAAAAAAAGTACAGATGTGGTTTTTGATTTTACGGTTGAACAAATTAAAAATTACCAATCTAGATGATTTTTACCCAAACAACATTAAAAGGAAGTTATGTAATTGATCTTGAACCAAAAGGTGATGATAGAGGTTGGTTTTCAAGAACTTTTTGTGAAAATGAATTTAAAAAAATTGGACACACAGCACATTGGGTGCAGTTAAACCATTCATTTACAAAAGAAAAAGGAACTATAAGAGGAATGCATTTTCAAACACCTCCTTATGGCGAAATTAAATTAGTTAGATGTATATCGGGAGCAGTTTTTGATGTTATTATCGATTTAAGAAAAGATTCGCCAACTTTTTTAAACTATTTTGGAATTGAAATATCTAGCGTAAATAAAAAAATGATTTATATTCCAAAAGGTTTTGCACATGGTTTTCAAACGCTTACTAACGATTGTGAATTAATTTATCATCACTCCGAATTTTATACCCCAAATTCTGAAGGAGGAATTAAATATAACGACCCAAAAATAGCCATTAAATGGCCAATACAAATGCAATCTATTTCAGAAAGAGATAATTTGCACCCATTAATTAACACAAATTTTAAAGGACTATAATATGCTATGTAGATTTTGTAAAACCGAACTTGAAAATGTTTTTATTGATTTGGTAAATTCACCTGCTTCAAACTCATTTTTAACTGCTGAACAATTAAATGAACCAGAAACTTTTTATCCATTAAAAGTACACACTTGCCATAAATGTTTTTTGGTTCAAGTTGATGAATATAAAAAATCTGATGCTATTTTTGATAGCAACTATGTATATTTTTCTTCATTTAGTACAAGTTGGCTAAAACATTCAGAAAAATATACAGATATGATGACCAAACGTTTTGGTTACACAAAAGATTCGTTGGTTATTGAAGTTGCATCTAATGATGGTTATTTATTGCAATATTTCAAACAAAAAAACATTCCTGTACTTGGTATTGAGCCAACTGCAAACACCGCAAAAGCTGCTAAAGAAAAAGGCATAGATTCTATCGTTGATTTTTTTGGAACTAGACTTGCTAAAGAATTGACTAAAAAAAATATAAAAGCTGACCTCTTATTAGGAAACAATGTTTTAGCTCACGTACCAGATATTGTAGATTTTGTAAAAGGACTTCAAATACTTTTAAGCGAAAAAGGCGTTGTTACTATGGAGTTTCCTCACCTTATGCAATTGGTAGATAACAACCAATTTGACACCATTTACCACGAGCATTTCTCCTATTTATCTTTCTATACAGTAAAACAAATTTTCGCTTCTCAAGGATTGGAAATGTTTGATGTAGAAGAAATTCCAACACACGGTGGTTCTTTGCGTATTTTTGCAAAACATCAAAATGATTCGACCAAAGAAATTAGTCAAAATGTTGAAAATCTGTTGAAAAAAGAAATTGACAAAGGACTAACCTCGCTCTCATATTATGATCATTTTCAAGAACAAGCGTTAAAAGTAAAGCTTGATATAACTTCATTTTTAATTGATCAAAAAAGAGCTGGTAAAAAAGTTGTAGCTTATGGTGCTGCTGCCAAAGGAAACACAATGCTAAATTACTGCGGAATAAAAAATGATTTGATTGAATTTGTTGTTGACGCAAATCCGCACAAACAAAATAAATTTTTACCGGCTAGCCATATCCCTGTTGTAAACGAACAAACTTTAAAAGATTTTCAACCAGATTTTGTTATAATATTCCCTTGGAATATTAAAGAAGAAATTGTAAAACAATTAGCTTATATTAAAGATTGGGGAGGTAAATTTGTTGTTGCCGTACCTGAATTAGAAATAATTTAAACAATTATAAAAAACATATTACAAAAAAAATAGGCTATCTTTTCAGATAGCCTATTTTTTATATATAACGTTTAGAAATTAATCTCTTCTTGGTTTTCTATCTCTATCTCCACCACGATTGTCTCTACCTTTATTATCACGTCCACCACTTTTTTTATCATCTCTTGGAGGTCTTTCAACAAAACCTTCTGGTTTAGGTAATAAAGCTTTTCTAGAAACTTTGTCTTTACGTGTTTTAGGATCTTTTCCAAAATACTTAACATCAAAAACATCACCCATATTAACAACATCAGTTACATTGTCTGTACGTTCCCAAGCCAATTCTGAAATGTGTAATAAAACTTCGTTTCCTGGTGCTTCTAAATATTCAACAACAGCTCCAAAATCAAGCATTTTAATTACTTTAACTTCGTAAACACTTCCTACTTCAGGTTTAAACATTAAAGAGTTAATTTTAGCTAATACAGCATCAATTCCTGCTTGGTTAGTTCCTAAAATTTCAACAATTCCTTCAGTAGTAACAGGATCTTCATTAATAACAATTGTACAACCTGTTTCTTTTTGCAACTCTTGAATTACTTTTCCTCCAGGACCAATTAGCGCACCAATAAAGTCATTAGGAATAGTTCTTGTAATCATTTTAGGCGCGTGTGGTTTCACATCAGCTTTTGGCTGAGAAATTGTATCAGTTATTTTTCCTAAAATATGTAAACGACCTTCACGAGCTTGTTTTAATGCATTTACCAAGATTTCATAAGACAAACCTTTGATTTTAATATCCATTTGACAAGCAGTAATTCCGTCTGCAGTTCCAGTAACTTTAAAGTCCATATCTCCTAAATGATCTTCATC
This sequence comes from Lutibacter sp. HS1-25, assembly GCF_004121075.1. Taxonomy (GTDB): domain Bacteria; phylum Bacteroidota; class Bacteroidia; order Flavobacteriales; family Flavobacteriaceae; genus Lutibacter. The sequence goes on along the minus strand of NZ_RHLN01000023.1, from coordinate 16,459 downwards.
ACCTAAAATATCACTTAAAACAGCGTAACGATCACCATCAGAAATCAATCCCATTGCGATACCCGAAACTGGTTTTTTCATTTGAATACCAGCATCTAATAATGCCATTGTACCGGCACAAACTGTTGCCATTGAAGATGAACCATTAGATTCTAAAACTTCTGAAACAACTCTAACTGTATAAGGACAATCAGCAGGAATCATACCTTTTAAAGCACGTTGCGCCAAGTTTCCGTGACCAACTTCTCTACGTGAAGTACCTCTTAAAGGACGGGCTTCACCTGTTGAAAATGGAGGAAAATTATAGTGTAAGTAAAAACTTTCTTCACCTGAATAAGTTGGCATATCAATTTGGTTAGACTCTCTTGAAGTTCCCAAAGTAACTGTTGCCAATGCTTGAGTTTCTCCTCTTGTAAAAATTGAAGAACCATGTGTTGAAGGTAAATAATCAATTTCACACCAAATTGGTCGAATATCAGTTGTTTTTCTACCGTCTAAACGCAAACCTTCTTCAAGAGTTAAGTTTCTAACAGCACTTTTTTCAGCTTTTGAATAATATTGTGAAATTAAAGCACCTTTTTCAGCCAATTCTTCTTCCGTAAAAGTTGCTTTAAATGCTTCTTTAATTTCTGCAAATGCAGCACTACGCTCATGCTTAGCACTTCCAGCTTTTGCAATTGCATATACTTTGTCGTAAGCAAAATCATGAGCTCTTTGCTCTAATTCTTCATCAGTAATTGCCAACTCGTAAGTACGAGTTTCTTTTTTTCCTACAGCCTCAGCCAATGCAACTTGAGCAGCACATTGAACTTTAATAGCTTCGTGTGCAAATTTAATTGCATCAGCCATTTCTTCTTCACTGCACTCATCCATTTCACCTTCAACCATCATCACAGAGTCTGCAGAAGCACCCACCATCATATCAATATCAGCTTCTAATAATTGTGCTCTACTTGGGTTGATGATAAATTTGCCATTAACTCTAGCAACACGCACTTCTGAAATTGGCGTTTCAAAAGGAATATCACTCAACATAATTGCTGCTGAAGCACCTAAACCTGCTAAAGCATCTGGCATTACGCTTTCGTCATGAGACATTAACTGTACCATAACTTGCGTTTCTGCGTGGTAATCTTTTGGAAAAAGAGGTCTTAAAACACGGTCAACTAAACGCATAGTTAAAACTTCACCATCACTTGGACGTGCTTCACGTTTAAAGAAACCACCTGGGTATTTACCTGCTGCGGCAAACTTTTCTCTATAATCTACAGTTAATGGTAAAAAATCAATACCTGGACTTGCGCTGTAGTTTGAAACTACAGTACAAAGCAACATTGCATTGCCCATTTGTACAACAACCGAACCGTGCGCTTGTTTTGCTAATTTTCCTGTTTCTAAAGAAATGGTTCTTCCATCTCCTAAATCAATAATTTGTGTATGTACCTTAGGTATCATAAATAATTTTTTTTAATTAAATTAAACAATTGGTTGTTGTTGTGTTGTGTTTACCAATGAAAAGTTTAATGTGTGCTTTCTTTGAATTTGAAAAAATAAAAAAAAAGAGGCAATAATTTGCCTCTCTCTTTTGAAATTATTTTCTTATTCCTAATTCTTGAATAACCTCACGATATTTTACAATATCAGTTTTGATTAAATAATCAAGTAAATTTCTTCTTTTACCTACTAATTTTACTAATGAACGCTCAGTGTTAAAATCTTTACGATTTCTTTTTAAATGCTCAGTTAAGTGGTTAATTCTGAAAGTAAATAAGGCAATTTGTCCTTCTGTAGAACCAGTATTCGTAGCTGATTCTCCGTGTTTAGCAAAAATTTCTGCTTTTTTTTCTTTTGTTAAGTACATGCTAACATTAATTTATTAATAATTTTTATGTATCGCTATTGCGCAAGCATTAGCGGCTGCAAATATACGACTATTATTTTGAATTACAATTAATTGAATTGGAACTATTTTTTATATCCTATTAAACTTTTCTAAATTTTTATGGTCTAATGTTTAATTACAATTAAATATCAATAACCCAAAAACTAAATATTATGAAATTACAAAGCTTAAAATTAAATGCAATTATTACACTTTTAATTGCTAGTATGTTATTTATAGCTTGTGAAGAAGCTAATTCTATTGACGAAACTACAGCTGCAATTACTGAAGATCAAACCATAGCACTTGTTGAATCTGATGATATTTCTGACGAAGTAGACAATATTGTTGATGATTTTTTAAGTGAAGAATTTGCTGTTGCAAATAAAAATGAAACTTCAAAAATCGAATTAAATAGTACAGGAGGAAGACCTGAATGTGTAACCAAAACAATTGTTTTAGCTGGAGCTAGCAAAACAGTAACTTTAGATTTTGGCGACGGCTGCACAATGCCTAACGAACATATATTAACAGGAAAAATTATTATGAGTTTTATGTTTGATAAAGCATCAAAAACAACAACTATTACTCAAAGTTTTGAAGGTTTTACATTTAATTCAATAGCCGTTACAGGAGAAAATACGATTGTAAGAACCAAAGAAAATGAAAATGGCAATCCACAATCTGTTAAAACAATTAATGTTACACTTACTTGGCCTGATGGTGAAACAGCAACAAAAACAGGCACAAAAACACGTGAATTTATTGAAGGATACGACACTAAAACTTGGGGTGACAATGTGTTTTTAATCTCAGGAAATTGGAACTGTACATTTAAAAATGGTACTGTATTCTCTTCAAATATTACAACCAACTTAAGACGAGAAATGGCTTGTAGATTTTTAGTAAGTGGTACTATTGATATTGTAAAAGCTAAACGAGTTGGAACAATTGATTTTGGTGATGGTACCTGCGATAATATAGCTACTTTTACAGACAGCGAAGGAAATATTAAAGAAATTACCTTAAAACACAGACTTAAATAACTGATCTCAAAACATAAAAAAACGCTTAAGAATTAATTTTTAAGCGTTTTTTTTATACTAAAATATGTAATGATTTACTTTCTAATAGGTAAATTTTGAATCAAATCAACATATAAATTTATTTGTTTTTTTAGATTTTTTCTTTCAATTATTTTATCTAAAAAACCATGTTCCAATACAAATTCTGAATATTGAAATCCAGGAGGCAATTCTTTACCTGTTGTATCTTTAACAACACGCGGACCTGCAAAAGCAACCAAAGCATTTGGTTCTGCAAAATTCACATCACCAAGCATTGCATATGATGCTGTTGTACCTCCAGTTGTTGGATCTGTACATATTGAAATATAAGGTAATTTTGCTTCAGCTAATTGGGCTAATTTTACAGATGTCTTTGCCATTTGCATTAACGACAAAGAAGCTTCCATCATACGAGCTCCACCTGATTTAGATATAATAACAAAAGGTAATTTATGCTTAATTGCATAATCTATAGCACGTACAATTTTTTCTCCTACAACGCTTCCCATAGAACCACCAATAAAAGAAAAATCCATTGCTGCAATAACAATATCTTTTCCTAATGATTTTCCTACAGCAGTTCTTATAGCATCATTTAAATTTGTTTTTGCGTAGGCTTGTTTTAACCTATCTGGATATTTTTTTGTGTCTGTAAATTTCAAAGGATCTTTAGAAACTACATCTTTATTTAATTCTGTAAATTCATTATTATCAAATAAAATTTCAAAATATTCAGCACTTCCAATTTTTACATGATACCCATCTTCTGGACTTACATAATAATTTACTTTTAACTCATCGGTATCAATAATTTTACCGCTAGGAGTTTTGTACCATAAACCTTTTGGTACATCTTTCTTATCTTCGGTAGGAGTTTGAATACCTTTATCTTTTCTTTTAAACCAAGATGACATAAAATTTGTTTTAGTTGAAAATAGTGGTGCAAATTACTAAAAAAAATAAAGAGAACATATAAAAATATATCCTCTTTAATTAATTTAATTTTTTTTATACCTTTTTATAAGGTATTTACGTTGTTTAAATCTTTAAAAGCTTCAATTAAACGTGTTTTAAAAGTTTCTTCACCTTTACGTAACCAACCACGTGGATCGTAATATTTTTTATTTGGAGCATCGGCACCATCAGGATTTCCTATTTGTGTTCTTAAATAGTCAATTTTATCATTCATATAATCTCTAATACCCTCAGTAAAAGCAAATTGAAGATCTGTATCAATATTCATTTTAATAACACCATAACCAATTGCTTCTCTAATTTCTTCTAAAGAAGAACCTGAACCACCGTGGAATACAAAATCTACTGGATTTGGGGCTGTTCCGTTTTCTTTTTCAATAAATTTTTGAGAATTGTCAAGAATTTTTGGAGTTAATTTTACGTTTCCTGGCTTGTAAACCCCGTGTACATTACCAAATGAAGCGGCAATTGTAAAGTTATCGCTTATTTTTTTAAGTTCATTGTAAGCGTAAGCAACCTCTTCTGGTTGTGTGTATAATTTTGAAGCATCAACATCTGAATTGTCTACACCATCTTCTTCTCCTCCAGTAATTCCTAATTCAATTTCTAAAGTCATACCCATTTTACTCATACGAGCTAAGTATGTTTTACAAATTTCCATATTTTCTTCTAATGATTCTTCAGATAAATCAATCATATGTGAACTATATAAAGGCACGCCGTTTTCTTTGTAAAATTGTTCACCTGCATCTAACAATCCATCAATCCAAGGTAATAATTTTTTAGAACAGTGGTCTGTATGTAAAATTACAGGTACACCATAAGCTTCAGCTAAAGTATGAACATGTTTAGCTCCTGCAATTCCTCCAGCAATAGCAGCTTTTTGACCTTCGTTAGAAAGACCTTTACCTGCATTAAATTGTGCTCCACCATTTGAAAATTGAATAATTACTGGTGCATTTAATTCTTTTGCTGTTTCAAGTACAGTATTAATTGTGTTAGAACCAATAACATTAACCGCAGGTAATGCGAATTTTTTAGCTTTGGCAAGTTTAAAGATTTCCTGAACCGCAGTGCCTGTAGCAACTCCTGGTTTTATTGAATGACTCATGATAATTTTGGTATTTAATTAATAATTAGGTTGAAAACAAAATTACTAATTTTTAAAGATTAAAGTGATATCGTATGCAAAAAATGCGAAATCGTAATAGTTTTTTATTAAAATTAGAATGGGTAACTAATACCAAAATTATACACTGCACTCCCAAAATTATAGTTTTTAAACCATTTTTCACCATCTTTTAAATAGGGTTCATAAGTTTTAAAACCAAGATCTAAACGTATCAAAATAAAACTTAAATCGTACCTAATACCAAAACCAGATCCCAAAGCAATAGATTTTAACGATGCTAAATTTTTGAATTTAGCTTCAGGAGACACCAATGAAGAGTTTGATAAATCCCAAATATTTCCAGCATCAGCAAAAATGGCTCCTTTAAAACTATTTAAAAGGTTAAACCTATACTCTAAACTAGTTAACAATTTTAAATTCCCTACATTATAATCCAATCCGTTGTTTGTTGAACCCAAACCTAAATCATATGTTTTCCAAGCACGTAAATCGTTTGGACCACCAATAAAATAGCTTCTTGTAAATGGTATAGTTGATGAGTTTCCGTACGGAATTGCAACTCCAATAAAAGCTCTAAACGCAATGGTATTTTCTAAGGCTATACTCCAAAATTTCTTATATTCAAGATCTAACCTTGTATATTGAGCTACGGGTGTATTAAAAAACGTTTTTACATTGTTAGAATCTACTTGCTTTATAATTGCATTAAAAACATTACCTGATGTAGCAATACGAGCCCTAAAAAAAGAAAAATCATTGTCTTCATAATTTTCTCTATTGTTATAGGTAAATGTATAGGCTAGCAGAGGAATAAAATTGTCTTCAGTAATAATATAGTATCTGGCTTCTATATTTTTGGCTGTTTCATACTCTAATGGATTTGTTGCTTCAAATTCGGGCGTAATTTCTTGTTTAATAAAATCAATTGCGTTGTAAGGCGTTAATATATAATCAGGAAAATAAGCTTCTTGTATGGCTTTGATTTCGCCATAATCATAGGTATAAACTTTAAAATATTGATCTGGATTTAGGTTTTTAACAAGTTGTACGTTAAAAATTTCAACACTATGTTTTACTTTTTTTGATCCAACCCAATTATAATCTAAAATTCCTGTAAATTTTTGTTTATCTAATCCTACGTTTTTTTGCAAACTTGTTCCTAGCGTAAATAATGTTCTTGGTGTTTTACCTTTTGAAACAATTCGCTCTTGATTAAAAGGTGTTAAAAATCTAGGAAATTCAATTGAAACGTCTGCTCCAATTTCCCAAGCATTTAACAAACGATTGTTAGTATCTGCAGCATCTTTTGAATCTAAAAACGAACCAAGAATAGATAATTTTAATATTTCTCCACCTTTAAAAATATTTTTATTTAAAAATGATACTTTACCTGTAATCCCCAACTGACTTACGTTAGAATGTGTAAGTTCTGTATTAAAACCTACACCATATTTTTTAAGCGGAGTTAAATATATAGAAGCTTCTAAATTATCATCATCTAATTCTGTGTACTTAATATCAACACCTCTAAAGTTATTTAAATTTCTAAAACTTTTGCGGGTTAACTCTCTAGCTTCATCTTGATACAAACTATTTGGCTCAATAAAAATATAATTCAAAAAATATTTAGGGTTGTATCTCAATTCTTTTTGCGAATAAAACGAATACCCTTTATAAAAAACACTATCAATAATTGGGTCTTCTTTGGTGTCAAAAGAATAATCGGTATAAATATTTATCTTTTTTATTCGTTGAACTTTAAAAGGGAAATTAGCTATACTATCATTTACCAGTAATTCAATTTTAGATTTATTATTAATTGAATCTGCTTCAAATGTAATGGCATTTTTATTAAAACGGTAAACACCCGAGTTTCTAAACAATTCAGTTATTCTATTTTGCTCTTCAATAAAAGACGATAGTTTAAATGGTTCATTTACTTTTAAAACCGAATTTTGTTTTGAATTTTTATAAATAGAATCTAATATTTTAGACTCAATATTTGTTTTTATACTGTCTATAATATAACGCTCTCTTGTTTCAATAAAATAGTTAACTTTTGCTTTTTTCTTTTTCAATAAAACATCTTCAGATGTAACCTTTGCATTAAAATAACCTTCGTTAAAAAAGTGTTGTGTTAAATTATCTATAGTTTGCTTTGTTTTAACGTGGTCTAAAATTGTTGGTGCTTCACCGTTTTTTATACTATTTTGATTGGCTCTGTATTTGAAATTACGATACCCTCTTGCCTGTTTATCAGAAAAAATACCTGCAATAAAATTGTATTTCTTAGGATTGTCAGCTTTCCATTGTTCAAAATCTGTTTCAAAATTCTCATCAGCTCTATTGTATATATACAATTGCAATGGCAAACCCAAAACCGATTCGTTGGGACGTTGTACTATATAATCGGTGATTTCATATTTTACATTTTTTTTACCATTTACATATACGGTATTGCCTGTTAACAAGTACTCATTTTCAGGAACTAATTTAACAGCATTACAAGATGAAAATCCAAAAGCTATACTAACTAATATTATTAATATTATAAAATTGGTTTTCAATAAAGAAGAGTTTAAATTTGTTCCAAATGTAAAACTTTTAAAGGTATTACCCAATTACAATTTATTAAAAAGAACTTATGGCTTTAAGCAAAAATCAATTGAAATTAATTACCAGTTTACAACAAAAAAAGTACCGCACAAAACACGGTTTATTTATTGCTGAAGGAACCAAAGTTGTTGAAGAATTTTTAAATTCTAATTTTATATTAGATCAATTGTTTTTTGTTGAAAACAACGGCTACGAAACTTTAAATAACACTACTCAAATTTCGGAAATTGAATTAAAAAAAATAAGTTTATTAAAAACACCTAACAATGTTTTAGCTATTTTTAAAATTCCTGCGGAAGAAAACCTTTTAAATAATGGTTTTATTGTTGCATTAGATGACATAAACGACCCTGGAAATTTGGGAACAATTATAAGACTATGTGATTGGTTTGGAGTTGACCAACTAATTTGCTCAAAAAACACAACCGACTGTTACAATGCCAAAGTTGTACAAGCCTCAATGGGATCATTAACCAGAGTTTCTATAATATATACAGATTTATTAAACTATTTAAAAAACACATCGCTACCAAAATATGCTACGCTAATGGATGGTGAAAATGTTTACAAAAGTAAGTTACCAAAAGAAGCTGTTTTAGTAATGGGAAATGAAGCTAACGGTATTAGTAACAATGTTTTAGAAGTATTAGACAATACAATTTCAATACCTCGTTTTGGAAATATTCAACAAACTGAAAGTTTAAATGTAGCAACCGCTACCGCTATTTTATTAAGTGAATTTAAGCGTTTAAACTAATGAAAAGCTAGTTTTAAAAAAATACCACGAGACGTAAAATGATCTACATTTCCTGTCCACGGACTATTAGGGTCATTGTCTCTTACCAACTCATCATTAATTCCAAAAATACCTCTAATTGAAGGTGAAAAAATAAAATAAGGCATATAAATATCTATACCCAAACCAAGTTCATACGAAAAATTACTTTTTTTCATTCTAAATTCACCATCCGAGTTGTCATCAGGATTGTCCTCGTTACTCGAAAAATTATAATCGTATGAAACTCCACCTACAACATACGGCCTAATATTATTGTAACGATCTGTATTAAATTTCAACAACAAAGGAACTCTTAAATAAGTTGCACCAACTTTACGAATACTATCTTTAGTACCTCCTGGAATATACGTAAAATCAAGTTCTTTGGTATTACTAGATAGCCCTGGTTCCAATCTTAAACTTAAATTTTCGTGCAATCTAAGATCTCCAATTAAACCAACATCAAAACCTACAGCTGGAGTTACGTTTATAAAATCGCCTTCTGCTTTGTATGAAATTCTATAATTTTTCATATTAAGTCCCAAATAATAACCCCAAAAAACTTTTTGCTTATCCCAATTTTGTTGATACTCAACCTTGTCTCTCTTTTGAGCATTTACTTGGTTAAAAGCAAACAGCATTATAAAAACGGTTATAACTATTTGTTTCATATATTATTTTTTTGCTATATAAATTGATGCAACACCAAAAGTTTGCGGTTTATTTTCTATAGCTATAAACCCCGTTTTTCTTAAAATATTGTTGAAAGCTTCGCCATAAGGAAAAGAAGCTGCAGAATCTGACAAATATTTATATGCAACTTTATCATTTGAAAAAAGACGACCAATAGTTGGTAAAATTTTTGTTGAATAAAAATGATACCCTTGTTTATAAGGACTTTTAGTAGGAATAGAAGTTTCTAAAACTACAAAAGTACCACCAGGTTTAAGAACTCTATAAATTTCTTGCAAACCTTTTTCTAAATTTTCGAAATTACGAACACCAAAAGCTACAGTAATTGCATCAAAAGAAGCTTCTTCAAAAGGAATTTTTTCCGAATCAGCCAACACCATTTCAATTTTACTATTAAGGTTTAATTTTTCAATCTTTTTTCTTCCTACCGAAAGCATTCCGTCTGAAATATCTAAACCAACTATTTTTGAAGCTGAAGTTTTGGTTAAATTAATTGCCAAATCTCCAGTACCTGTAGCAATGTCTAAAACTGTTTTAGGATTTGTTTTACCTACAATTTCAACTACTTTATTTCTCCATTTTATATCTATTCCAAAAGAAATAACACGATTTAAACTATCGTATTCTTTTGAAATAGTATCGAACATTTTTGTAACCTGTTCTTTTTTTCCTTGTTCAGAATTTTTATATGGTGTTATTTTTTCAGACATAAATAGTTTAGTAATTTACAGCTACAACTGCTTCAATTTTACCAGGAATCATTTGTTTTAACATATTTTCAATGCCATTTTTTAACGTAATTGTTGACGATGGGCATCCACTACAAGCCCCTTGCAACACTACATTTACAATTTGCGAATCTTGCTCGTATGATTGAAACAATATATTACCTCCATCTGCAGCAACAGCAGGTCTTATATACTCATCTAAAATACTAATAATTTGTAATGAAACTTCATCTAAATCTTCATCATTAACTGTAGTAGTTTCTGTTTTTACTTCAGTCTCTGTTGCAATTGCAATGGTTTTACCACTTGCAATAAACTCTTTTATAAAACTTCTAACTTCAACGGTTACATCACTCCATTCAACAGTGTCATTTTTTGTAATTGAAACATAGTTTTCAGAAATATAAATTTCTTTTACAAATGGAAACTGGTATAATGCTATCGCTAAATCAGAATTTGAAGCTTCTTCAACATTTTTAAATTCAAAATCTACAGCAACCAACTTTTTGTTTGCAACAAATTTTAATACTGATGGATTTGGAGTTACTTCAGCATACACTTCAACAGGAACTCTTTTTTGTTCAGTTTCTTCTGTAACCAATACGCCTCCACTGTTTAAATAATTTTCTAATTGTTCTTTTACTTCTTCTTGCACATCACTCCATTCAACAATTGAATATCGCTCAATAGCAATAAAATTAGCTGAAAAAAGAACTCTTTTTACAAAAGGCAAATGAAATAATTGCTGTGCTAATTGTGAGTTCTTAGTTTCGTCAATATTATTAAACTGATAGCTACCACGCGTTAAAATACCATTGGTTGTAAACTTAATGATTGTATCGTTGGTTGTTTTTTCTATTTTGAAAGAGATCTGTTCCATTTTTTTAAATATTTGTGCAAAAGTACTAAAAACATATGTAGGTATTTTGTTATAAATAAAAAAAACGCCTCAAAATAGAGACGTTTACATATAAATTTATAAAAATAATTTAGATACTAATTATTAATGTAGCTGTAACTTTTGAAGTTTTAAAATCCAATTCAACTGAATTAACCTCTGGATAATTTGGATAAAAATTATAAGGTGCTGTTTTTGAACTTTGCAGGTATGATAAATCAAATTTAACCATTCCAAAATTATAACCCAAACCAGCAGACCAACCTTCTAAATTGTCTGATGAAATAGCATCTTTATAAGGACTTTGCTCAAAATGATAACCACCACGTACAGATGCTTTTTTTATACGCCACTCTGTACCAACTCGCACTTCGCTAACACCATTCATGTTATTTCTAAAAGCTTGGTTTTCGCCACCAAAAGGACCATTTCTCAACTCAATTTTACTGTAGTTTTTATAAATATAATCAATACTTAGCAAACCATATTTATCAAAAATATAAGCAAAACTTCCTGTAACTTTACTTGGTGTTCTTAAATTGTAATAAAAATTACTTACTCCAGAATAATCGGAATAAGTTTGACCTACATTGCTATAATAAACTTCAGTATCATATTCTAAAAAAGTTTCATCCATATTGTACCAAACAGGTGATTGATACGCTAAACCAATACGGGTGTTTTTTGAAGGTTTTGCAATAAGACCTAAATTAAATGAAAACCCATTTCCGTAAGTTGATAATTCTTGAATACTTGAAGCCTCCAAAAAATCGTTATTTAATGAAGAATAATTATTTTCTTCAAGTAACGTAAGCTGATAATAATCGGCATTATAGCTTATCAAAGACGCACCAATATATAAATTATTCTTGTATTGTGAAGCTACCGTAAAAGTGTATTTATTGGTTCTTCCACTGGTCGAATTTTCAAAATATTGACCATCAGAAGAATCATAATACAATGGATTATCATCATTAGGATCTACAGTCCAAGTTGGATAATTACTATTTCCTATAACACTCCAAAAATTTTCAAACTCGTTTGCTGTTGAATAGTCAAATGCAAATGCAAATTTTCTCCAACCATCATTATTTGCTGAATAATTTGGCTTAAATACAAATACACCTCCAGCTTGTGCAAACCTAACAGGGTTTGTATTTGAGTTGCTAGTTACACCATAATAACTAGCCTTTGTGTCAATTCCATTAAAATTTAACGACATTGCAACTTCACTATTTAAAAAAACGGCTGCACCTGCTGGATTACTTTCAATAGCCGTAATATCACCACCCAAACTTCCAAAAGCACCACTCATAGCGTTAAAACGAGCAGTACCATCTATCTTTTCATTAGTGATTAAAACACCAATATCATTATAACTTAAAGTTTGTGCAAAACCTATAAATCCAGCGCAAAGCGCTATAAGTAGTAATAAATTTTTCATAATTTGGTTAAATTAAATATTTAATTGCGTCTAGAAATTGTTGAATTTGACGATCCTCTACTAGATGAACTTGTTGATACGGAAGAACTTCTACTTGAATAACCGCTTGATGCATCACTTGAATAACGAGCAGTTGAACCCGAAAAATAATTTACAGATTCAGAACTAGTTGACCTCCTATCAGCATTGTTAGTCGTACTTGAACTTTGAGCATAGCTATTGCTATTACTTGTTGAACGTACAGAACTTTCTTGCTTTTGATTGTTAACTCGTCTAACCGAAGATGATGTATTTGTGTTTGGCGAATTGCTATAATTTCTTTTTACACTACTATACCTAACTGGATTATTGCTAGTTGTTTCCGTAGAAACAACTTCTTGCCTATTTACAGTTGATTGCGATGTTGTTGAAGGAGTGTTGTTTAGTGATGAACTACTTCTTCTAGTGCTTCCGCTTCTCATAGAAGGGCTACTGCTTCTTTGATAAGAAGGACTGCTACTTCGTTGGTACGACGGACTACTATTGCTTCGTTGGTATGAAGGACTACTGTTACTTCTCTGGTAAGAAGGCGTACTTCTTTGATTTGAATTATTTGAAGATCTAGTAGTTGCTTTTGTAGGCTGACTAGTAGTTGAATTTGCACGTCTATTTGTTGTACTATTTGTAGTACTATTATTTGTACCTGAATATCTGCTTAAGTTGGTATTTTTAGTAATATCGTTATCTGTACTTCTTCTGGTTGAAGAATTTCTATAACTTGAACTTTCATTTACGTTAGATGTTGATCTACGTCCGGTTGTTGAAATGTTTGTACTATTATTTCTACCAGAGGTATTATTTGAATCTCTTTTCCCATAACTATAATAAGGTGGACGGTAAATTGGATTAACAGGGTAATATGGCGGGCGATAACCTGGATAACCACCATAATAAGGTGGGCGATATCCCGGATAACCTCCGTAATAAGGAGGGTAATAGCCTGGGTAACCTCCCCAATAATCTCCTCCCCAGAAACCACCCCATCTATATCCATAATACGGATACATTGGTGTATAAAAAGGATTGTACCAGTTATATCCTGAACTTACAGTAATTACAACATCATTTGTAAATTCCCAAGGAGCCTGACCTCCACTACCATCATTATAAGAATCCTGTGCATAGTAATATTCATCAATATCTGTAAATATTTCGCTATCTTCTTGTTCACCTTCACTATATGAATCACTTAATTGAGAGGCAAAATAATTGGTATCAAAATTTGATTGACTTTGAACCACAACCGTTTCACCAGGAGCTACAACTATAGTTTCCGCCTCGTAAATTCCATCACCACTGTAGACACTTTGATAACTACCACAGGCATACAAACTCATAAATACCACAACAACCAACGTTATTTGGTATATTTTTTGGCTTACTATATTTGAAAGTCTCATAATCAATTGAAATTTTTTATTGTTCAACACTTAAAAAAAACTAATTTTGTCGAAAATTAACATTTTTTATTATAAGGTTGCAATATTTGTGCCAATTTTTTGATTATGAGTAAGAACTTGACAAAAAGAGAAGAAGATTATTCCAAATGGTATAATGAACTGGTTGTAAAGGCCGATTTAGCTGAAAATTCAGCAGTTAGAGGATGTATGGTTATCAAACCATATGGATATGCTATTTGGGAAAAAATGCAAGCCCAATTAGACAAAATGTTTAAGGAAACAGGCCATGAAAACGCTTATTTCCCGTTGTTTGTACCAAAAAGCTTGTTTGAAGCTGAGGAAAAAAACGCTGAAGGATTTGCAAAAGAATGTGCCATTGTAACACATTACAGGTTACAAAATGACCCTGACAATCCTGGAAAATTGAGAGTAGACCCTTCTGCCAAACTAGAAGAAGAATTGGTTGTAAGACCTACTTCTGAAGCTATTATTTGGAATACCTATAAAGGATGGATACAATCTTACAGAGATTTACCTTTATTAATTAATCAATGGGCCAATGTAGTACGTTGGGAAATGCGCACCCGCTTATTTTTAAGAACTGCCGAATTTTTGTGGCAAGAAGGACATACAGCACATGCAACTAAAGGTGAAGCAATTATAGAAGCAAAAAAAATGCAAGAAGTATATGCTGAATTTGCTGAAAACTTTATGGCAATGCCAGTTGTAAAAGGTGCAAAATCTGAAAGCGAACGATTTGCAGGTGCAGATGAAACTTACACAATTGAAGCTTTAATGCAAGATGGAAAAGCTTTACAGGCTGGTACTTCTCATTTTTTAGGACAAAATTTCGCAAAAGCCTTTGACGTAAAATATACATCTAAAGAAGGCAAACAAGAATATGTTTGGGCAACATCTTGGGGGGTTTCTACAAGATTAATAGGTGGGTTAATTATGACGCACTCTGATGATTTTGGTTTGGTTCTACCACCAAAATTAGCACCAATACAAGTAGTTATTGTACCTATATATAAAGGAGACGAACAATTAGAAGCAATTACAGCCAAAGTAAATGTAATTGTAAAAGAACTTCGCAGTAAAAATGTTTCAGTAAAGTTTGATGATAGAGATACACATAGACCAGGTGCCAAATTTGCAGAATACGAATTAAAAGGTGTTCCTGTTAGAATTGCGATGGGAAATAGAGATCTTGAAAACAACACAGTAGAAGTAGCCAGAAGAGATACTTTTGAAAAACAAACCATATCACAAGATACAGTAGTTGATTTTGTGGTAAATTTATTAGACGAAATTCAAGAAAACCTATTTACGAAAGCAATTACTTATAGAAACGAACACATTACAAAGGTTGATACTTTTGATGAATTTATTGATGTAATTGAAAATAAGGGTGGATTTGTTTCTGCGCATTGGGATGGAACTGCTGAAACTGAAGAAAAAATCAAAGATTTAACAAAAGCGACCATAAGATGCATACCAAATGAAAATATTTTAGAGGCCGGAAAGTGCGTATTTACTGGGGCTGCGTCGACTCAACGCGTTTTATTTGCAAAATCTTATTAATTTTTTGAAAAAAAGTTTTGAGAAGTGAAAATAAGTTGTATTTTTGCATCCGCAATGAGGAAATAAAGTCATCGCAAACAAATAATGGTCCGTTCGTCTAGGGGTTAGGACGCCAGGTTTTCATCCTGGTAACAGGGGTTCGATTCCCCTACGGACTACAAAAATTTAATTAAAAAATTAAAATGGCAAATCACAAGTCAGCATTAAAAAGAATTAGAGCTAATCGCGTTAAGCAATTAAGAAACAAATATCAGCATAAAACAACTCGTAATGCTGTTAGAGTTTTACGTGCTACAACTGAAAAGAAAGAAGCTGAAGTACTTTATCCAAAAGTAGTTTCTATGCTAGATAAATTAGCTAAGAAAAATATTATTCACAAAAACAAAGCGAATAATTTAAAATCTAAATTGGCTAAGCTTGTAGCTGCAATTTAATTTTTTAAATAAAATATTTAAAAAGCATCCAATAATTTGGATGCTTTTTTTTTGCTCAATATTTACTTATTTTAAAATTGAATACTACTGCACTCTAAAAGTTTTACAACAAAATATAATACAATTGACAATCGTTCTCTAAAATAGAGAAACTACAACCAAAAATTAGAATAAATTTTTGCAACAATGGAAATCTGAGCATTGATGTTTTAAAATTATCAATTATAAAAAACGGGTCAATAACAATTGTTGTGTTTATGCAAATATTGTTGTTAATCTAAAAAGGAATCAATAACAATTGTTGTGTTTATGCAAATATTGTTGTTAATCTAAAAAGGAAGAACTCAACGTTTCTAACTCCTCTAAATTGAGCTCTAAACGCTTTTATTTTAGCATTGAATGATTCAGCTGAAGCATTAGTGCTTCTATTTATAAAATAGTTTAGGATTGACCTATAATTGAGTGTTATCGTATTTGCAATTGTGTTGAACGCTTTAAAACCTGTATTTTCTACATCTTTATACCAATGTGCTAGCTTTGTATATGCTACTTCTATAGTTTTGGCTGTATTGAATATGTTCCTTAGTCCTTGAGTAAGATCAAAAGCGATTTTTATATCAGGATATTGATCGAACAATATTTTGCTTCTACAGTATTGGCTTTCTGTCCAATTTGAGGGGGCTTTGTATAGCAAGTATCTACTTCTAGCCAAAAGTTGTTTTCTTGTGTCTCCGTTGCTAAACTCTTTGGGAGAGCATGTGCTGTTCTTTGCTTTTGCTAGTTTTATCT
>NZ_RHLN01000022.1 GCF_004121075.1 Lutibacter sp. HS1-25 | reverse complement strand
ATATTGAGAAAGCTGAAAAATTGAGAGAGGAATATTTTAATCAAAAAAAACTTTAGAAAATGGAAACTAATAAAAAAATGAAAATGATGAGTTTAGACCAACTTAAAGATAAACATCTTGGAGAAGTTGGAACAATTGAAAGAGACAAATATGAGTTTGATTTAAAAATTGAAATTCTTGGAGATATGATAAAATCTGTAAGAAAAGAAAGACATCTAACACAAGAACAATTAGGAGAATTAATTGGAGTCCAAAAATCTCAAATATCAAAACTTGAGAGAAATACGAGAAATGTTACAATTGAGACAATTTTGAAAGTCTTTAAAGCTTTGAAAGCTAATGTGAAATTCAGTATAGAAATGAACGAGGGAGAATTCAAAGTAGCATAAAGTACTACCGGCAACAACTCATAAAATTTATGCTTACTTTTAAACTAAATAACGAACTGACAAACATTAAACAATCGATTTGCTACGTCCGAAAAATCTCCGATTTTCCAGTCGCACAAATCTTATAAAAGCCCGATCCTAAATACTAGCAACTAAAAAATGAACACAAAAACAGCCTTTATAACAGGTGCTACCTCAGGAATTGGAAAAGCTACCGCCGAAATTTTTGCAAAAAACAATATCAACCTTATTTTATGTGGAAGACGCAGCGAAAGATTGACCGAATTACAATTAACACTTAGTAAATTAACAAATGTTACCACCTTACAATTTGATGTTAGCGATAAAGAAGAAGTGTTTAAAGCTATTGCTTCACTTCCTAAGGAATTTAAAAATATTGATATTTTAATCAACAATGCAGGTAATGCACACGGACTAAGTGCTATCCAAGATGGTAGTTTAGATGATTGGGATGCTATGATGGATATCAACGTAAAAGGTTTGTTGTATGTTTCAAAAGCAATCATTCCACAAATGGTTGAAAAAAACAATGGTTTTATTGTAAATATTGGTTCTATAGCCGGAAAAGAAGTGTATCCTAACGGAAATGTTTATTGCGCATCAAAACACGCTGTAAACGCTTTAAACAAGGCTATGCGAATAGATTTAAACAAACACAACATTCGGGTTGCAGCAATTCATCCTGGAGCTGTAGAAACTGAGTTTTCAGAAGTGCGTTTTAAAGGTGATAAAGAAAAAGCAAAAAATGTGTACAAAGGTTTTGATGCACTGCAAGCACAAGACATTGCTGAAATTATTTATTTTGTAATTTCTAGGCCGATACACGTAAATATTGAAGATTTGGTGGTCTACCCAACGGCGCAAGCCAGTGCTACTATTTTGAATAAAGAATTTTAAACAACCATGATTAACAAGCGACTTTTAGTTAAAAATTTATTGGCTTATAATGATGAAAACAGCTTTTACGACAAAAAGCAAAAAATTACTTTAGAAAGTAAAGAAGGAAAAGCCAAGTTTTTAAAAATTATTTGTGCCTTATCCAATTCAAATCCAGAAAACAATGCCTATGTTGTTATTGGCGTTGAAGATCAGACCAATGGACTTATTGGAGTCGATTTTTTTGATGATAGTAAAATTCAGAATTTAGTAAATGCTTATTTACATAATCCACCAAAAATTCAGTACGAAAACATTTCTTTTCCCACACTTCAAAGGCATAAAGTAATAGGGCTTATAACCATTGAACCCATAAACAGTGTAACATCTCTTAAAAAAGGAATTTGGAAATATGTAAAAGGCAAAGTTTTTTTTAGAAGAGGCAGCAATTCAATGTCTACTTTGGGCAAATATGAATTGAAAAGTACAAACAAAGATTTGGTTGAAGCCTTAGAAAAAAATGCAAGCAATAATATTGAAATGACCTTAGATGGTGTTTTTGATTTTATGAAACAACACAAAGCTGAATACCACCCAACTTACAAGGTTTTTAACGAGCAGTTTGTATTGTGCTGGGCAGGAAAAAAGAAAAAAGTTGGTGGTAAAATATTTTATTCAAGGGTAGATATTGAATTGATTAACGAGCAAGTACGTTTATTTTATTCTTCTTTAGATGAAGTTAAAATTGAATTCAACAATAATTCATTTAGAATAACCGAATATGTTTTTTTAAAAATTAAAGAACACTTTGATTATTATCCGCTCGAAAAAACAGTTTTTCATTTTAAAGAAAACGGAAAGCTAGATATTGCCACAGAATTTTTATTTCAACCCCCAAAATTTGACAAATACATATTACACCACGTTTTTAACAATTGCAATGTAATACTTGATAAATTAAAAAAGAAAGCACCATTGACTGAAATTGAACGCATTGATTTACAAGAATTACCAACCAATTATATGATTTGTGCTTTAAATGAAATTCCGAATTCTTATAACAAATTGTTGGAAACCAAAATATATTTAAAAGAATTAGACGATAAATCTACCTACATTAAATACAAAGAAGCTATTAGAGTACTTCGAAAAGTAAAACACAATCAATAAAAAATTTACAAATTGTTTATTATTTAACAGTTGTTTCTTTTAAAAACCCATTATTTTCAAAAAGGTCATCTTTGTTTTCGTACAAAATTTCAGCAACATCAATTAACAATTTAACAAGGTCATTTACGTTAAAATAGTCGTTAAATAACGATGAAGCCATTTCGGCAGTAATTAAATTTTTACGAATTAACTTGTCTATTACATTGTTATTTTTTTTAACATTTTCCTTCGCTTCCTTTTTTAATTCGGCCAATTTATGTGCATACTTTTCGTCATCTTGGGTTCTAAATAAGTAAATAACACGAAGCACTTTAACCACCATTTTTCTAAAAGCATCATACTCTGCAATTAAATATTTATTGTCCTGATTTAAAGCAAAAGTTACATTTTTATTAAGCTCTTTAACGTCTTTTACAATTTCAACCATTTTACGATTGGCAATTTTGATATCGGTAATTTTATTGTTCAATTTTTCGTTAAGATCCTGACTTTTTTGGGCTGTTGAAGCATATTTTAAAATTTCGCTATAAATAGATTTTACTTTTTTATAATACAATTCTTCAACATCAATTTCCATAGCTTCATGAGACTTTGCAATTACTTTTTTAATTTTTTGATCAGATTTTATATCATCTCTATGAATATGCAAACCGTGGGTAACAATTTCAAAAATAGTATGTTTGTAAAGGTGCTTCGTTTCTTCAGTTAAAGCATAAATTGTAGCACTTGGAAACTTTAAAACAGCTTCGTTTAAAAACTTTGGTTTATCAATATCTGTTTGCTCTTTTTCTTTAAAAAATTTAATTAAAAGCACTTCTAATTTTTTGATAAAAGGAATCATTAACAGCACTCCAAAAACATTAAATACTGTATGAAACAAAGCCAATTTTAAGGTATAATCTGTTTGTGAAATTCCAAAAACAGTTGACAAATAATTTACAACATTGCCAATGTATTTTAAAAATACAATGGCAAAAATAGCAGTGGTTAAATTAAAAATAACGTGCGCTGCTGCCAATCTTTTTCCTGCAATATTAGAACCTATTGCCCCTAAAATTGCAGTTATAGTAGTACCAATATTAGCCCCAATTGCAAGGGCTAAAGCATTTTCATATTCAATTTGACCTGCAGCCAAAGCTGTAAGCACCAAAGCCATAGTTGCAGCACTAGATTGTAAAATGGTGGTTAAAACAATTCCCAAACCCGTATAAACAAGTATCCCTAAAAAACCTGGTATTGCATACTTGGTTAAGTCAATACTTTCACTAAAAACATCAAATCCGTCTTTCATAAAGAAAATACCTAGGAAAAAGAATCCTAAACCAGCCAATACATTTCCAAGGCCTTTTAAAGCTTCCTTTTTTTGAAATGAAAAAATGAGTCCAAATACCAACATAGGCATTGCCAAAGTAGCAATGTTAATTTTTAACCCAAAAGCTGCGACCAACCATGAGGTTGCGGTTGAACCTATATTTGCTCCAAAAATCAATCCTATACCGCCCGATAAGCTTATTAAACCTGCACTAATAAACGAAATGGTAATAACCGAAACTAGCGAGCTTGAGTTTAAAATTGCCGTTACAATAGCGCCAACGGTAATACTTTTATATAATTTGTTTGTTACTTTTTTTAGAATATTTCTTAAAAACCCTTTTGTAAAAACCTTAAAACCTTGCTCAAGCAAAATCATACCAAATAACAAAATGGCGATCCCTGCTGCAATGGTTTTAAAATTTGGATTTAGCAATAGCGCATAGCCTAGTAGCACCAAAAAAAGGATAAACGAAATTTTTCTAAACATAGTCTTTAAATTAGATACTCGTAAACTTACATATAAATGGTAAAATAAAAAAGCTCCTTAAAAAAGGAGCTTTTAAGCAAATTATTTTAAGAATTATAAAATTTGAATCAAATCTGAAGGATTGCTCAATAGATATTTTGCACCATTTGAAATCAATTCTTCTTTTGAACCAAAGCCCCATAATACACCAACTGCAAACATATTTGCATTGGTTGCTGTTTGCATATCAATTCCAGAATCTCCTATGTAAATTATTTCTTCAGGTTTTATGTTTAAGTCTTTACTTATTTCTATAGCACCAAAAGGATTTGGTTTTTTAAGTGCTTCAATAGTTAAACCCCTTACAGGATCAAAATAATTAGGCAGTAAAGAAGCTATAATTTTTTTTGTAAACTCATCAGACTTATTTGACAATACACTTAGTTTAAAATTGCGTGCAATTAGGTTGTCAAGCAATGCTACAATTCCTTCATATGGTTTTGTTTTACAAGTACAATTATCGCGATATACTTCAATCATTTTATTGAAACAAGTATCAATATGTTTTTCGTTATTGTTATTTATTGGTAGTGCTTTACTTACAAGACTTCTAATTCCGCTACCTATAAAATTTATATATGCTTCATAACTATGCGTAGGGTAATTATAGCTTTCAAGAACCACATTCATAGAATCTGCAATGTCTTGAAGCGAATTAACCAGTGTGCCATCTAAATCAAATATAACTGCTTTAAACTTCATTTTTTTATTTTTTTATTAATATAAGCAACAAGTAGTTTTTTATACCTTAATTTTTATTACTACTTTTTTTACTTTAGAAACCTGATTTAAACATATTCCTGGCATATGTAAATCGTGTGGAAAAAATATCATAAACATTCCAGCGTCAAACCTAACAAAATCTGAATCTATTTCATAGAAATCACAATCATTGTCTGTATTAACCTCAACAGGTACTTCATTTGTCAATGTTTTAAGTCCTACATATTCGGTTCCAGATATCATATATTGAAGATCAATATATTTATGATGTCCTTCAATTTTACTTTCGCTTTTGTCTTTGGTTTCGTATTCCATTACAATTGCAAAAATTTCATCACTGTCAATTTCATATTTTCCTAAATCAGTTTGTGATAAATCTGTGTTTTTGATATAATCAAAGGCTTTTTCAATTTTTGCACTTAAACATTTGTAGATTTCCTGATTTTCAATGCTATCTTTTATCATTGTATTTTAATTATTATTAATGGGTTTATATATGGTTTTTGCAACTGTAAAATTACAGATTTTACATAGGTGGCAAGTTGTTTATTGTAAATTATCAACTATTATTTCTTTTAACAAAATTGTATTGTCATTTACATCTCTAATTTTTAAATAGTATTCACCAATAGGTAAACGCAAATCTATTTGCTTACTTGTTATGTTTATTATTTTATTTAAAATAGGAACACTCGCTGATTTATATTTGGCGTATTCTTCTTTATAAAAAACAGACACTAAGATTTCTTCATTTAAATAGGTATTCAATTCCTTTTCAACTATTGAAAAATCTGCCATTGTTTCTTCATCAAAAACCGCATCAAGGCTTGAGTTGATATCATTAATTAAAAGATAATCTACGTTGGTATTTAATTTTTTATCACCTTCAAACAAATCAATATTAAATAATGCCAATTCGCTTTTAGCATTGCCAAATAAATGGGTTTGATCTACTGTAAGTGGATTTATACCCGTAAACTCTTTAAAATAGGAAGCCATTCTTCTACCTCTTCCTGAACTATCTTCATAAATATGATCAAGACCTGCGTAAACAACTATTTTTGCATTGGAATCATTATCCAATATCTTTTTAATATTGTTAGCTTGAACAACTTCTCGATCTCCTACACCTTCATATTCGTAACCAATTAATTTATAACCCAAACGCAATGCTTCCCGAATATAGTTCCCAAAATAAGGCTCTCTTGTATAATAACCAGTATTTTTAGTTGGGTAGTTTTTAGCACCTTCTATTTTGGTATTTTTATCACTAATTAATAAGGAATCTTGACCTTGTGAAAGTGCTTCAATGGCTAAATAGGTATAGCCATTTTCTTTTAGTGGGGCTAATAACTTGGTTGCTAAAATTCGGTGATTTGGATACCAATGATTTTCATTCAACATAAAAATCTGCTCATTTTTTGATAGCTCTTTTAACTTTTGAATTACAGCACTTTCACCCAACGTAATACCCTCTTCAATAGCCATTAAGCTGTCTATTTTTGGTTGAAAATAAGCCCTTCTTTTAACTTCAAAATCGTCTAAAAGTGCTTTTAGTTCTTTGTTTGAAGCATCATGAGAAAGTACTGTGGCGAGGTATTGAAATTTATCCCAATCGGATCTATCGGTTGATTTGATAGGTGCTGTCTCAAACTTATTTTTAACAAGAAGATAGTTATCAATATCCTTGTGTTCATTAAAAATATTAGCATAAGTCAATTGAGATTTTGCTAATGTATCGAACCTTACATTACTAATAATATTTTCTGCATCTAATATTAAAGGCACATTTGTTTTTTGAGTTTTAACTGATTTTAAGTAGAGAAAAACATTTTTATTGTCTAAACTTTTTTTTATTAGAATACGGTTTTTAAGTGTATCTTTTAACAAAACAGTTGTTTTTACGCTATCAGTAATCTGCTTATTTTGGGTGTTATAAAAAAGAAGTAAGTCATAATAAGGAGAAATATAAGTTGTACCATATACTAATAAATCCTTGCACTTTAATTCTTTTATCCCACGAATTTTCATTTTTATCTCTTTTCTTTTTATCGGATGATACTTTATATCTCCAAATAATTCAGTAGAAATATTCAACGTGTCGTTTATAAAAGTAGCACCGTTAAAATAATTATATTTTACATAAGGGTTTACTGATTTACAAGATGTTAAAAAAATAAATAATGCAAATGTTACAAACAAGTACATTACACTGTTTTGCATTTTGGTCATAATTGAGGTTGAATTAATAAATCTTTTTCATTAAATATTTGCTAAAAGATAGCGTAGCTGTGTTTTTAAGATGCAATTTTTTGAAGTTTAAATTTAGTATTTTTTTACTAAACAAAAACGCCAAATTATTGAATTTAATAATTTGGCGTTTTTACTTAATTTATGAATACTGCCTAACGACCTATCAACTACAATAAACTGCAACTGAATACCGTACACTTAATAGGCATTATTTTTTACTATCATTAATCTGAAATTCTTGATACAATTGTAACAAACTCATTAAAGCTGCAATTAAATCTTTGGTTTCCAGTAAAATTCCAAAATACAAGGTTGAATTTTTAGGACTAGATTCTTCGGTTCTAACGCGTGCAATTTGCTTGTCTATAGATTCTGAAACATGGTCAAAAATCTCTTGTTTAGCATCTATAATTTCATTTAAATTACTAAAATTTCTATCGGTAAAATCCTTTTCAATTTGACCAAATAATTTTTTTAATTTTTCATTAATTTCTTTTAAATCGCTTATAGAAGAAGCTTTTAAATTTTTGTGATTGTTATTAACGTGTTTGTAACTTGTGGTAGAAATATACTCAATAGATTGTGTAATATCTTGCAAATAACCCAACACTAAAATATAAAATCTACTTGCTTTAACAGAAGCTTCGTCGAGCGATTTGATAAAGTAAAAAACATCTTCTTTTAGTTCATTTACTTCAACATTTAATTTTTTAACGTGTTTGTCTGTTTTAGATAATTTATTTAAATCGTGTGCTGCTAAATCTTCTACCACATTGGTAAATAATTTGTTTACACGCTTTACAACTTCAGCAATATGATCAGAACTTTCAGTAATAACTTCATTAATAGTTATTAATTCAGCACGTTCCATATAACGTTTTTCTTTTTTCTCTTTCGCTTTTTTGGTATGTCTAACCGAACTTCTTCCTAATAAAAACAATACAAGTATCAATAAAATTGCAACCGAAACAATGCCACCTAAATAAATAATATAAGCAAAAACAGCTGCCACTACAAAAGCAGATAATGCGGTTAAAAACCAGCCTCCAATTACATTAAAAACACCAGCAACTCTATAAACGGCGCTTTCTCTTCCCCAAGCTCTATCGGCTAATGAGGTACCCATAGCAACCATAAATGTAACATAGGTTGTTGATAAGGGTAATTTTAATGAAGTACCTATAGAAATTAAAATACCAGCAACAAATAAATTTACCGATGCACGTACCATATCAAAAGCAGGCAGTTCGTACGATTTGTCTTTTGGAAGACTTACAACTGGTTTTTGAAATTTAGTATCTACCCATTTTAAAGTGCTTGATGGAATTATTTTTGAAACACCATCACTTACCAAAATAGCACCTCTTACAACGGTTCTAGACACTACATTTGGTTGAAATTTCTCGTGCCCATCACCTTGCCTAGATAAATTAATACCTGTTTCTATAACCGATTTTGCTTTTTTTGAAAACCACAATGTTACCACCATAATCATTCCTGCAATAAATAACAACCACGGATTTGAAGGTACTTTTTGCGCCAAAACACCCATAGAAAATTCGCTGGCAGCAACTCCAGAAATGGTCCATTCTTGATATGAATTCCAGGCTGCAATTAGTACACCTACAAAATTTACCAAATCGTTTCCTGCAAAAGCCATTGCCAATGAAAAAGTACCAATTACAATAATAACTTTTAAAATATTTACTTTAAACAACGCAATTAAAACTTGCGATAAAAGGGTCCAAAAAACAAAACCATAAATTATAATTTCATAAGTTCTGCCTTCAATTAAATGTTTTATACTTCCATAAAAAGGGGTTCCTTTTAGTCCTTTTACAAAAATAAAATACGTAATTGCAGTAATGGCAAAACCACCAAATAAAGCATTTACGTAACTTTTTCGTTTTTCAAAATGAAAAGAATAGATTAACCTTGATATAAATTGAACCAATGCTCCTATGGTAAAAGCGATAAAAACAGAGAGTAAAATACCCGAAATAATTAACAAGGCTTTTTCTGAATTGATGTATTTTCCTAAACTTGCTAATGTTTCGCTATCGTTATTTGAAATTTTAATCAGCGCCATTGCAACGGCTGCTCCTAACAATTCAAATACAATAGAAACCGTTGTTGAAGTTGGCATTCCTAAGGAGTTAAAAATATCTAATAACAAGATATCTGTTATCATAACTGCCATAAAAATGTACATGATTTCATCGAAATAAAATTCACTTGGATTGAAAATTCCTTTTCTGGCAACTTCCATCATTCCACTTGATGTTATAGCGCCAATAGCAACACCCGCACTGGCTATAATCAAAATCCATTTTATTGGAATTGCCTTTGAACCTATTGCCGAATTTAAAAAGTTTACCGCATCATTACTAACTCCTACTACCAAATCAATAATTGCTAAAACTGTTAAAGCAACAAGCATTAAAATGTAAATATCTCCCATAATTTTATTTATTAAATTCCCAAAAACAGCCTTTTTTTTAGTTAATGATTGGTCATGTTTTTAGAATTAATAGCCCCAAAAATACGAATAAATATAAGACTTTCTCCTAAAAAAAGAGTCCTAACATTGATTTAACAATGCTAGGACTCTTTTCTCGGGTCGATTTAAGTATTCCTTACGAACCACACATCTCGCAATCGTCTGGATTATTTTGCGAAGCGATTAGCATGGCTTTTAACGCTTCTGGAGTTAAAGGTGCATCTTCAATTTTCTTTTCTTTAGAAACTGTAAATTGAATTGCATTTACCGCACTTTTTGTTCTTAAATAATACATTCCTGTTTTTAAACCGCTTTTCCAAGCGTAAAAATGCATAGAGGTTAATTTAGCATAATTGGCGTCTTGCATAAACAAGTTTAACGATTGTGATTGATCTATAAAATATCCACGTTGGCGCGACATATCTATAATATCTTTCATACTCATTTCCCACACTGTTTTATACAAATCTTTTAATTCCTGCGGAATAATATCTATGTGTTGAATAGAACCGTTGGCACGCATAATGCTTTCTTTCATTTCGTTGTTCCATAAATTCAATTCAACCAAATCTTCTAATAAATGTTTGTTAACTACAATAAATTCGCCACTTAATACTCTACGTGTATAAATGTTAGAGGTATAAGGTTCAAAAGCTTCATTATTTCCTAAAATTTGTGAGGTGGATGCTGTTGGCATTGGCGCTACTAATAATGAATTTCTTACCCCATTTTTTACAACTTCTTTGCGCAAAGAACTCCAATCCCAACGTCCACTTAAATCGTCTTCTGAAACACCCCACATATTAAACTGAAATTCGCCCTGAGACATTGGCGAGCCTTTAAATGTTGAATATGGTTCTTTTGCTTTTGCCATTTCCATTGATGAAGTTACCGCCGCAAAATAAATAGTTTCAAATATTTCTTGGTTTAACTTTTTAGCTTCATCACTGGTAAAAGGCATACGCAACATAATAAAAGCATCAGCCAAACCTTGAATTCCCAAACCAATTGGCCTGTGACGCAAGTTTGAATTTTCAGCTTCTTTTACCGGATAATAATTACGATCAATTACCGTATCTAAATTTCGGGTTATTTTTTTAGTTACTTTAAATAGTTTTTTATGGTTGAAAAACTTCTTACCATCTTTATTTTCTTCAACAAACATAGGAATGGCAATAGATGCCAAGTTACAAACAGCCACCTCGTCTTTGGCTGTGTATTCCATAATTTCGGTACACAAGTTTGATGAGCGAATGGTTCCTAAATTTTTTTGATTTGATTTGCGATTGGCAGCATCTTTATACAACATATAAGGATTTCCTGTTTCAATTTGCGCCTCTAAAATCTTTTCCCACAACTCACGTGCTTTGATGGTTTTTCTTCCTTTTCCTGCCTTTTCATAACTTGTATAAAGTGCTTCAAATTCTTCACCATAAACATTGTATAAATTTGGACATTCATTAGGACACATCAAAGTCCAGTCTCCATTTTCTTCCACACGTTTCATAAACAAATCTGAAATCCACATAGCGTAAAACAAATCACGCGCACGCATTTCTTCAGCACCTGTGTTTTTACGCAAGTCTAAAAAGTTAAAAACATCGGCGTGCCAAGGTTCCATATAAATGGCAAAAGAACCTTTGCGTTTTCCTCCACCTTGATCTACATAACGTGCAGTATCATTATACACTTTTAGCATTGGAATAATTCCGTTTGAAGTACCGTTTGTACCCCTAATATAAGAACCCGTTGCACGTACATTGTGAATAGACAAACCAATACCACCAGCCGATTGCGAAATTTTTGCAGTTTGTTTTAAAGTATCATAAATCCCGTCTATGCTATCTTCCTGAATTTGCAATAAAAAGCATGAAGACATTTGAGGTTTTGGTGTACCCGAATTGAATAAAGTTGGTGTGGCGTGTGTAAATATTTTTTTAGACATTAATTCGTACGTCTCAATAGCTTCTTCAATATCATTTAAATGAATACCAATGGCAACACGCATTAACATATGCTGCGGA
Source organism: Lutibacter sp. HS1-25 (assembly GCF_004121075.1). GTDB lineage: Bacteria > Bacteroidota > Bacteroidia > Flavobacteriales > Flavobacteriaceae > Lutibacter. The sequence goes on along the minus strand of NZ_RHLN01000022.1, from coordinate 47,464 downwards.
CGCTCGGCAATTTCACCATTTAATTTCAACAAGTACGAACGCTCTAAGGTTTTAAATCCAAAATAATCGTATCCAAAATCGCGGTTATAAATTATGGTTGAATCTAATGTTGCAGCATTTTCCATAATGACTTTATAAACCTCATCAGATAACAATGGTGCTTTTTGACCCGTACGCGGATTTATATAATTGTATAAATCCGTCATTACATCACTAAAAGTTTTTTTGGTATTTTTATGCAAGTTAGAAACAGCAATACGTGCGGCAAGCTTTGCATAATCTGGATGCTGAACAGTCATAGTTGCAGCAGTTTCAGCGGCTAAATTATCCAACTCAGACGTTGTAACACCATCATACAAACCTTCAATTACACGCATAGCAACCTTTACTGGATCTACCAATTGATTAAGGCCATAACACATTTTTCTTACCCTGGATGTGATTTTATCAAACATCACAGGCTCTTTTCTTCCGTCTCTTTTTAGTACAAACATAAGTTAATTTACGATTTTAGATTTATGATTTACGATTGGGGCACATCGCTATAAATTTCTGATTCTCTCTATTTTTTGATTTAAGATCTACTTCTCAATGTATTAATCGAAGCAACAATAATTGAAACTAATTCATTCGCTTCTTTTATTAAATTTTTAATTTGATTTTGATTTTCAGAATTAATTGCTTCAAACAATTCTAAAAAATACATACTTTCATCAGCTTCTTCTTCAACAATTTTTAGCTTATTAATAAAATCTGCTGTTGATTTTGCCCTACAAGCAGCTCTATAATTTGCACCAACCGAACTTGAACATCTTATTAATTGTCTACAATAAGCATCGTATTCTCTTGTTTTTGGGAATCTTGAACATAGATTCCAACAATCTAATGCAAACTGTTTAGTTCGTTTTTTTAAAATCTTTTCCATAAAAATACTTGTAGTTATTTCTAATTCGTAAATCTTAAATCAGAAATCGTACATCTTAAAAATCTGCATCAAAGCTAATTTCTCCTGTTCCTGTGCCGCTTTTTACACCCGCTTTTTGGTATTCAGAAACACGTTTTTCGAAGAAATTTGTTTTACCTTCTAATGAAATCATTTCCATAAAATCGAACGGATTTGAAACGTTGTAAACTGAATCACAACCAAATTCCATTAACAATCTGTCGGTAACAAATTCTAAATATTGTGTCATTAATTTTGCATTCATACCAATTAAACTTACTGGTAATGACTCTGTTATAAATTTACGCTCAATATCTAAAGCATCCACAATAATTTCAGTAATACGTGCTTTTGGCACTTTATTTACAATGTGATTGTTGTGTAAATGCACTGCAAAATCGCAATGTAAACCTTCATCACGAGAAATTAATTCGTTAGAAAATGTTAAACCTGGTAACAATCCGCGTTTTTTCATCCAAAAAATAGCACAAAAACTTCCTGAAAAGAAAATACCTTCAACAGCTGCAAAAGCAATTAAACGCTCTGCAAAACTTGGACTTTCAATCCATTTTAAAGCCCAATCAGCCTTTAATTTAATGGCCGGAAAAACTTCAATAGCTTTAAATAATTCGTTTTTTTCAACTTCATTTTTTACATAAGTATCAATTAACAATGAGTACACTTCAGAATGAATGTTTTCCATCATTATTTGAAAACCGTAGAAGAATTTAGCTTCAGAATACTGAACTTCACTCACAAAATTTTCGGCTAAATTTTCATTCACAATACCATCAGAAGCAGCAAAAAATGCTAAAATATGTTTTATAAAATAACGCTCTTCATCGTTTAATTTTTTCTCCCAATCAATTACATCTTGATGCAAATCAATTTCTTCAGCAGTCCAAATACTTGCTTCTTGTTTTTTATACCACTCCCAAATATCTTGGTGTTGAATAGGGAAAATAACAAATCGATCTTTATTTTCTTGTAAAATAGGTTCTATAAACGACATTAATTGCGAGTTTTTTTAGTTAGTTTTTCGTAAAATTTTGGTTGAAACGAGAAAAACAAAGATTGAAAAAAATTGGAGATAAAAAAAGGTCACTTATTCACAATTGCCTATAAGTTCTTAACATTTTTTCGAATCCTAAACAAACGATTAATTAGTCTTAAATATTGAATTTCAACACATTACAAATGTTAAAAATTGCTCGCAAGTTGGTTTTATTGCGTATTTTTGCAGCAACTTAAAATCAAAAAAAAGCACAAAATATGGTGCTTTTAATATTAAAATTTTTAAAAAAAGATTTAAAATCCTTTGGTTTATTTTTTATAATTTTCAGCTACAGTTTCTAATTCTGCATACCAATTTTTACCAAATTTGCGAATTAAAGCTTCTTTTACAAATTTATAAACTGGTACTTGTAATTCTTTTCCCAAAGCACAAGCATCGTCACAAATTGGCCATTTATGGTAATTTACTGCTGAAAATTCGCTGTAATCCATAATTCGCACAGGATATAAATGACAAGAAATTGGTTTTTTCCACTTTATTTTTCCTTGGTTGTAAGCTTCTTCAATACCACATTTCGCCGTATTTTTTTCATCAAAAATCACATAAGCACAATCTTTTTCGTCAATTAAAGTGGTTTCGTATTCACCTTCATTGGTTACAAAAAGTCCTTGATCTTCAATAGCCGCAATACCTTCGGGTCTTAAAAATGGTTTTACAAGTGGATAAATATCCAACAATATTTGAAGTTCGTTTTCTTCTAATGGAGCTCCTGCTTCTCCATCAATACAGCATTTACCTTTACAGGCATTTAAATTACAGACAAATTCCTTTTCTATAATATCTTCTGAAACTATGGTTTTTCCTAATTGAAACATGCAGCAAAATTAAACTATTTTATAGTACTTTTGATAAAAAATAATTAACGTTTGGTTAAATTTACAATCGGTTAAAAAAAACTTCAAATGGAAATAAATTTTAAAGAAATTGTAACTGCTGTAATGATCCTTTTTGCAGTAATTGATATTATTGGAAACATTCCTATTATTATTGATTTACGTACAAAAGTTGGCCATATCCATTCAGAAAAAGCATCTATTATTGCTGGTTTAATTATGATTGCTTTTTTATTTTTAGGAAAAAGTATTTTAAATTTAATTGGTATTGATGTAAATTCTTTTGCTGTTGCAGGTGCTTTTATCCTGTTTTTTTTGGCTTTGGAAATGATTTTAGGAATTTCGTTGTATAAGGAAGAGGAAACCAGCCCAATGACAGCTTCTGTTTTTCCATTGGCATTTCCATTAATTGCCGGACCAGGAAGTTTAACAACTATTTTATCACTAAGAGCTGAGTATGCAACTATTAACATTGTAATTGCCATTGTTATAAACATGGTTTTTATGTACATAGTTTTAAGAACATCTTCAAAAATTGAACACATTCTTGGTAAAACAGGTATCAATATTTTAAGAAAAGTATTTGGTGTTATATTGTTGGCAATTGCCGTTAAATTATTTGCATCAAATATTCAGGGATTGTTTCATAAATAATTTTAAAAAAAATGAATTCTTTTAACACATTAATTATTGGAGGCAGCGCAGCAGGTTTGTCTTGCGCTTTAATTTTGGGGTCAGCTATTATAAAACCGTTTGCAAAAGATAAAAAAGTAGGAATTATTACACATCAAAAAGCTTCTGCTTTGCAAAATGCCGAATTAAACAATGTATTGGGTTTTAAAAAAGGAACCAAAGGCGCTGATATTTTAACTGAAGGCGTTGCACAATTAACCGAACTTTATCCGCATATTGTACAAATACCCAATGAAATGGTGGTTGAAATTCAGCAAAATGAAAACAATATTACTGTTATTAGCAATAAAAATACCTATACCTCTAAAAATATTGTAATTGCTACAACGCCATCCAACTTATTTAACATTAAAGGTTTGATGCAATTTGTACAACCACACACATCAATGCCTGTTGAAAAGGAAAAAATAATGCTTAAAAATACCAATCACAAAGTAACCGAAGGCATTTATGTTGCCGGTGTAATTGCAGGTTGGAGAAGTCAGTTTGCCATTGCTGCCGGAAGTGGCGCTGCTGTTGCTACCGATATTTTAACCGAATGGAATAACGGAAATCACGCCATGGTGCACGATGTTGTTGTGGGGTAAATTACAAATGTTGATTGATTTAAGAAAGACTTCACTTTCTTAAATCAAAACTCCAGTTTCAGTTGTACTTTAATTGGTTTTTCTGGTTTTTGTTTTGAATGAATATTCAAATTTGTGACTGAAATTCCTAACAAACGAACGGAGTTTAAAACAGCAACATAAGTACAAGTTTTATAATTTGTACTTATGTTGCTGTTTTTTACATATGTTGTTGTTTGCATTTTAACCTAAGATTCTTGTTGATTTTTTTCACTTTATAAAGTGAATTTTGGTTAATTGATTATGTAACCTCCAGATATATCTTGCATTATTCTCACTGGGATAATTTCAATTTGTTTACTTGTTTCATTTTTAATTATAAGAAACATATTAACTTTTTTAGGATTATTCTTATCACTTTCAAAAGGTTCGCTGTAAAATTTTTCAAACAACTCTTCTGTTGAAATTATATTTAATTTATTTAAGAACCCTATATTTTTAGTTTTTGAAGGAATATCGTCTTTTTTTAAAAAAAGGATTGTTTTATCTCCATCACAAACAACAAAAAACATTTTTTTATAAGAATCTTTAACATTAGTGCAATTTGAAAAATCACTATCAAAAATGACATACATTTCAGTTCTTTTTTGATTTAAATAAACTGCTGTTAAAACAACAATAATCAATAAAACAGAGGCTAAAATATATTTAAACCGTTTAATTTTATTCACAAATTTTTTCATTAGTTCTTGCTATTGTTTTAATTTGTTCTAATAATGTATAATCAATAGTCGGTAAATCATAAACACCTTGAGACGCTAAAATTACATAATCATCAAAATATGGAAAAATTGTAGGGTCATAATTATATAAAACAGTTGCCATTCTATTAATAAATCTATCTTCCATAATATTATGACCATAATCTACTAAGTTATTCAATTCAAGATACTTTTGATACAATTCTTCAAATGTTCCATTTGAATTATAAAAGTGTTTTTTTAATGAAGCATGTGCAATCTCATGTATAATTATCGCTGCATATTCAATTGAGGACAAAGTATTTAAAAGTTTAGAGTTAATATGAATTTCATATTGATTTGGATTAATTTTATCCCAATATGTATTCCCACCAACATTAATAAGCAAATTATCTGACATTATAAATGTAAGATCATCATCACCAATATTTCCTTCACCAAATTCAATAAAAAGCTCTGTTATTAAATTATGAGTATTTCCTATTCCAGACTTAATAAGATTTTCATAAGCACACAATGCTTTACCAGTAAGTTCATTAATAATTTTATCAGGTTTAGGAATACAACCTCCATCAGGACCTGGAATATACCCAGAACCACAACCATTGTTTTCTGGACTAGTTCCCCCACTTCCTCCTTGTCCACTTTAATCATCAGGATTTGAATCAGCATAATTTGGGGGATTTATACCTCCTGTTCCAGAGGCATAGCAAGTTACTATTCCCATTGCTTTAAAAGTACCATCACTTTGCCATTCACCATAAAGAAGACAAGTATATTCTGTATTTTTATCGTAATCTTTTCTTAAAATTTTATTCTCATTATTGAGCTGTACTAACTTACTTAATTTAAATTTATTTCTTTCAACAATAATATTCTTATTATCTATCACAGTGATTAATCCGTCAAAATTTTTAGGCATCTTAAAATAATTTAATTCAGAAGACCTGTTATTAAAACCTTTTAAACTATTAAATTGTAAAATATTAACAATAAAACTTTCGTATTCACCAACGTCTTTTTTTGAAGGTATCAATAACAATTTATTAAATGTTTTTAACTCTTGATAATCTTTATGACCAACATTTATATCCTCATTTAGTATTAAAGGAACTTCAATAGCTACATTTCCATTTTTTTTTTGATACAAAAGCATATTCCCAATCAATTGTCTTGGTAACTTCCAGCATATTAAACTCATTCAATTCACTATTTTGCTCAAACCATAGTTTTGCTTTATTAATTTCATTAGCATCTTTGCCTGATTTTTTTTTGGATAACTCTTCTTTAGAAATTTCTGTACTTGAACTTTCTAAAGGAAATTCATTTTCTTTTTGGCAATTCCATAGCATTAGCGAAATACCTATTAAAAGTATTCCTGTTTTAAAATAATTTTTCATTTGTCTCTTTTTCATATTTTTAAATTTACAATTTAACCACAATACTACAACATATCTATAAATCAATTTTACGGTAAAACCGTAAAATAAGTAAGGTTACATCATACCTAATTAGGTAAATTAAAAAACAAAAAAATAGTGATTTCGCAAATCAAAACTCCAGTTTCAGTTGTACTTTAATTGGTTTTTCTGGTTTTTGTTTTGAATGAATATTTAAATTTGTGACTGAAATACCTAACAATCGCACGGAGTTTAATATTTTTTCCTGATATAATAATTCTTTGGCTGTTTCTAACAATATTCCTTTTTCTTTTACAAAATAGGGCAAGGTTTTACTGCGTGTTTGAAGTGTGAAATCGCTGTATTTTATTTTTAAAGTAATGGTTTTTCCTGCTACTTTTGAAGCGATTAATCGTTTTTCCAATTCTTCTGAAATTTTTTCCAACTTCTGAAGCATAAACACTTCCGAAGTTAAATTTTGCACAAAAGTATGCTCAGCTGCAACCGATTTTCTTTTTCTGTTTGGTTTTACTTCGCTGTGCAAATTTCCTCTAACAATATGGTAATAATGACTGCCTGAATTTTTAAAATGTTCAATTAAAAAAGCTTCCGTTTTTTGTTTTAAATCGCTTCCTTTAAAAATACCCAAATTGTACATTTTAATGGTTGTTACTTTTCCTATTCCATAAAATTTTTCAATAGGCAAATCTTCTAAAAATGCAATTACTTCTTCTGGCGGAATGGTTTTTTGTCCGTTTGGTTTGTTAATATCCGACGCAATTTTAGCCACAAATTTACTGTTTGAAATACCTGCGGAAGCATTCAAATGCAATTCATCAAAAATGCGTTGTCTAATTTCTTTGGCTATTAAACTTGCTGAAGGATTTCCTTTTTTATTTTCTGTTACATCCAAATAAGCTTCATCTAAAGACAAAGGTTCAACCAAATTGGTATATTCATTAAAAATGGCTCTGATTTTTTTTGAAATCTCTTTGTAACGTTCAAATCTAGGCTTTACAAAAATTAAGTGCGGACAATTCTTTTTTGCCAACACACCACTCATTGCCGATCGTACGCCAAATTTACGAGCTTCGTAACTGGCTGCTGCAATTACACCTCGCTCTTCACCTCCACCAACAGCAATAGGTTTCCCTCTTAAATCAGGGTTATCTAATTGCTCTACAGAAGCGTAAAATGCGTCCATATCAATGTGAATAATTTTTTTATTTGGAATGCCTTCAAACATAATTCAAATATAAATCAATATCTGTTATTTAAAATACAAACTACTTTACTCTTAGTCAATTAACATTATTTTAAACTATAACTACTTCAAAATTTCAATAATAGTTGTATTTTGCGACCTTAATAACTAAAAAATCATTTTATGAAAAAATCACTTTCAATTTTATCAATTGTCTTTTTTATTGGTTTTACAAGCATGGTATCTGCGCAAACAATGCCAACTATGCCTACAAAAATAAAAGTACCAAGTGTAAGCGATGCAAGCATTACACAAATGCAAACTTTGTTTGAAACACCAGATGTGCAAACAAAAGTAAAAGAGCAATTATTGGGTAATAAGGATTTACGTGATACCACAATAAATTTTTTAAAAAACAATCCTGAAACCACAAAACAAATTACAAGTGCAATTGCAAAAAATCCTACTGCAAAAAACAAAGTAATGGAATACATTTTAAAAAATCCAGAGTTGACAAAAACAGCAATGAATTTTATTAAAAACAATCCTGAAATTTTGAAAAAAGTAATGGGTTTAATTGGAATGTAATTTCTAACAAAAGATCATAAAAAAAGGGCTGCAAATTTGCAGCCCTTTTTTATTAAATCTATATTACTTTACACAATTCCTAAATCCATCATAGCATCGGCTACTTTTATAAATCCGGCAATATTTGCACCTTTTACATAGTTTACATAACCATCATCTTGCGTACCATACTTTACACAAGCATTGTGAATTAAGTGCATAATTTGGTGTAATTTAGCATCAACCTCATCTTTTGTCCAGTTTAATTTCATAGCGTTTTGCGACATTTCCAAACCAGAAACTGCTACTCCACCAGCATTTACAGCTTTACCAGGAGCATATAATATTTTTGCATTGTGAAACACATCAATAGCTTCAGGCGTACAACCCATATTAGAAACTTCAGAAACATACTTGGTTCCATTTGCTACTAATTTTTTAGCATCTTCTTCATTCAATTCATTTTGAATGGCACAAGGCATCGCAATATCACATTTTACACCCCAAGGTTTTTCACCTGGATAAAATTTTGCCTCTGGAAACTCATCAACATAAGGCGCAACAACATCGTTATTTGAAGCTCTTAAAAACAACAAGTAATCAATTTTATCAGCATCCAATCCTTTTTCGTCATAAACATAACCATCAGGACCCGAAATGGTAACTACTTTACCACCCAGTTCGGTAATTTTTAAAGCACTACCCCAAGTTACATTTCCAAAGCCAGATAAGGCAACAATTTTACCTTCAAAAGTATCGCCTTTGGTTTCTAACATTTCTTTGGTAAAATACGTTCCTCCAAAACCTGTAGCCTCTGGTCTAATTAAGCTTCCTCCCCAATTTAAACCTTTACCAGTAAATACACCCGAATTTTCTTGTTGTAATTTTTTATACATTCCATACATAAATCCAATTTCTCTACTTCCAGTTCCAATATCACCAGCAGGTACATCGGTATTTGGACCAATAAAACGCCACAATTCTAACATAAAAGCTTGGCAAAAACGCATAATTTCAGCATCCGATTTTCCTTTTGGGTTAAAATCTGAACCACCTTTTCCACCGCCCATTGGCAAAGTAGTTAAGGCATTTTTAAAAGTTTGTTCAAACCCTAAAAATTTTAAAATACTTAAATTTACACTTGGGTGTAAACGTATACCGCCTTTGTATGGACCAATTGCGTTGTTAAATTGTACTCTATGACCCAAATTTACTTGAACATTTCCGGCATCATCAACCCAAGAAATTCTAAATGTTAAAATACGATCTGGTTCTACTAAACGTTCTATAATTTTAGCAGATTCGTATTGCGGATTTTCATTATAAATGGTCTCTATAGATTCTAAAACTTCATGAACAGCTTGTAGATATTCTTTCTCTCCAGGATGTTTTGTTTCTAAATTTGTTAATATTTCTTTTACATTCATTGCGGTATAAATTAGTTGTTATTAATTTAGTGTTACACAAAATTACTATTATTAAAATTGATTATCAATTAATTTTAAGTGTATATTTTTAATATTTGATAATATTTTATCTATATTTTATTAAATTCAGATTTTAACCTGCTTTTAAGCACTCAATTTTATATATTAAGCAATTACTACAGATATCCATTAGACGTATATTTATCAAAAGATTCTTCCTCAAAATTTAGATTCTTAACTTCAAAACCTTCTTTAAAAATAGCTGCTTTTCTATTTTTACCCTCAATAATTACCGTAATTGGATTTTTAAAACGCACGTGTCTTAAAAAGGTATCTTCATAAACTGCTTCTTGTTGGTTAAGATATTCAACATCAAAAAAACCATCATTTATAAAAGGATTTATGGTTAAATACCCAACTTTAAAAGATGTTAAATTTTGAAAAAAGTGTGTTCCTTGACTTGGATCAATTCTAAAATTATCTAAACCAGATTCGACAATTATTTTTGCTGATGAAATTTGAGGCCAAATAACAGGAATCCCCAACCAAGGATCGCTTGAACCCCATCTGCCAGGTCCAACCAAAATGTACTTTTTATTTTGAGCAATAAATTTTTTATTTATGGCTTCTACCGCCACTGCAATTTGCCTTGTATTTGCAGAATTAAATGTATCTGGTTTTACATAAACAAAATCATATAAATCATCATATTTACCGTTACCCAAAGCCGATTCTGAATAAATAATAGTTTTTGAAATATCCAGATTTTCGGGTAATTCTTCAACAGATTCAACACTTTCAACAATTGGTCTAATTTGTAAAAAACTAAATTCTTTTCTTTTACCCTCGGGCACATCTAATTTTACAGCAAATTCAATTTCAATAGGATTACTCATTTCTTTTTGTCCTATTTTTAATAAACTTTTTAAAATATCAGCAAGCGGAAAAGTATCATATTTTAATACATTGTCGAAAGAAATTACCCGAATTCCGTTGTGCATAACACCTGGTCTAATGGAGTTATTTTGCAAATCGTAGGTAGAAGCTACAAATTTTAGTGATCCGTGATTTTCAGCTTTTCGAACGGTAATTTTCTTTTTGTTGATAGATTGATTGGTTGAAACCGAGTAACTATTTGGATCAACATCTAATCCGTAAAAATACTGTTGTGTATCACGCTGCGTTGTTCCAGGATTAGACAATTGCAATATTTTTTTAGGATGATAAGGCGAAAAACGCAATGTTTGTCCGCCCCCAACAATCATTTCACCCAAGCCCAAAGCAATATTTGCAATACCTTCTTTTGGCAACTCATTGCCTATAGGGTAAAAATTGATAGATCTGGCAACACCCGATATATTTGGATAATAAACATCTTGATATTGTTTACCTACAACTTCTTGCAAAATTACAGCCATTTTACTTTCTTCAATACTATGTGCTGTAGTTTTTAAATACATTTTACTAGCCGAAAAAAAGGCCGAAGCCATAACAGATTTTACGGCATTACAAACCATTACTAACAATTGCTTTGGTTCTGTTTGAGGCAACATATAGGTGGCAAAAATACCTGCAAATGGTTGGTATAAAGAATCTTCTAATACACTTGACGACCTTACCGCTATGGGTGATTTATTGACTTTTAAAAAGGCTTCAATATCATCAACTACCCAAGTTGGTAATGGTTTGGTAATAAATTGATTTAAAATTTCATCGTCGTTATCGCAATTTGCTACAAAATGTATCAGTTTGTGGGTATCCATAAATTCATCAAAAACATCGGTACTTAAAACCACTGTTTTTGGAATTGAAATTAAAACATCGTCGAATTTTTTAAATAATTTATTACGTTTTAAAAACGAATCTATAAAGGCCAAACCCCTACCTTTACCACCTAAAGCACCATCACCAATACGTGCAAAACCTAAATATTCGTCGTATTTATTTTTGTTGAATTTTGAAATAACACCTCTAGACCTAAAAACACGATACAATTTTATGGCATTTACCAAAAAAGTACGCGCCTCATTGGCATCTAAAAAATCGTCATATTCTACATTGCTAAATAAATTTGCCAACGGAAAAAGCGCTCTGGATTTTAACCATTTTGAATATTCACTGCGCTTGGCATGATACATAATTGAATCATTAGAAATGCTATTTAATGCTTTTTGAAAAGCAGTTAAATCTTTTGCCGTTGCTACCACTTTCATTTGAACAGGATCCCAAAACTCGAACTCTCCAAATGAAAAATAACGGTTGATATAGTTTTTTAACTCTTCTTCTAAAGTTTTAGAATGTTTGTATAAAAATTTCCCTTTTAATTCTGAAGCAAATTGTTCATTATTTTCATCTGAAGACTGAATTAAAACAGGAAAATAACGCTCAAATGTTCTAATATATTTTAACAATTCAAACCCGGCTTTTGGGTCTCTTTTGCCACCTTTAAAATAAGAAACATCTGAAATTACGCCCAACAAATTATCTTTATAAGTATCAAACAACAACTTACCTTCTTCAAAATTGGTGGCCAACAAAATTTTTGGTCGCCCACGCATCAACATCATTTTTCTATGCTCATTTAAACCTTCTGACATAAAAGAATCTGATTGTTTCAGCATAATTTTATAAATTATGGGTAAATATCTTGAGTAAAAACGCAAAGAATCTTCAACCAATAAAATGGCTTTTACCCCCGTTTTATTGATATCATTTTCGGCATTCATGCTATCTTCAGTTAACTTGATAATGGCTAAAAAAATATCAACATTACCGTTCCAATGAAATACAAAATCTATAAAACTGGCATTTGTTCTTTCTAACTTTAAACGCAACTCTGCGGAATAATGACTTAACGCAGCAATAGGCACATCGGGAAAAGATTCTTTAATTAATTTTGAAGTTTCAAAAGCTTTATTACTACCAATATCGAGCCAAGTAATAACCAAGTCTATCTTGTCTGAAGCCAAAATTTCAATGGCTCTTTTAGGTGAATTTGCGTGAATAAAACTAGGAGGATATCTTAAATTTAATGAGGTGTATTCGTAAAAAATACGTTCATCAATTCTACCATCTTCCTCTAACATATAAAAATCGTAGTTAGAACAAACAATTAGTACCTTGTTAATTCTGTTTTGCATCAATTCACTGAACCTAAAATCTTCAAATTCGTAAGTTCTTAAATCGGGTAGTAACTTTTTTGTCATTTCAATAGTTTATAAAAAACAATCTTAAAGGTAATTACAACATATTTTAATACCTTCTAAAACGTTTTAGTAGGGCTAATTTAATCAAAATTATATCAACTTTCATTGGTGTAAAACTATTTAAATAAAAGTAGATTCATCATTCAACTTCAAAATGAGTTATTAACAATAAAATTGTGTAAATTTGCAGCCTAATTTTATAGAAAAATGTTAGATAAAGTAAAAGAACTGATTGGTGAAGTAAGCGCATTTAACGCTACTACCAAGGATGAAATTGAAACTTTTAGAATTAAGTTTTTAAGCAAAAAAGGATTGTTAAACGATTTGTTTGATGAATTTAAAAACGTAGCTCCAGCCGAAAGAAAAGAGTTTGGACAAGCTTTAAATACTTTAAAAAATTTAGCACAAGATAAAGTTAACCAGCTAAAAGACACCCTTGAAAATGCCAACGAGCAAAAAGGTGGTTATGGCGATTTAACGCGTCCGGCTGAGCCAATTGAATTGGGCTCTCGTCATCCTATATCATTGGTGAGAAATAAAATTATTGATGTTTTTTCACGCATTGGATTTACCGTTTCTGAAGGTCCAGAAATTGAAGACGATTGGCATAATTTTACAGCATTAAACTTGCCAGAATACCATCCAGCACGTGATATGCAAGACACCTTTTTTATTGAAACAAATCCAGATATTTTATTAAGAACCCACACATCTAGCGTGCAAGTTCGTTATATGGAAAATAACAAACCACCTATTAGAACTATTTCTCCGGGTCGTGTTTTTAGAAATGAAGATATTTCAGCACGTGCGCATTGTATTTTTCACCAGGTTGAAGGTTTATACATTGATACCGATGTTTCTTTTGCCGATTTAAAACAAACCTTGTTGTATTTTACCAAAGAAATGTTTGGTAAATCTAAGATTCGTTTACGTCCATCATATTTCCCGTTTACAGAGCCAAGTGCCGAAGTAGATATTTACTGGGGATTGGAAACTGAAACAGATTATAAAATTACAAAAGGTACTGGTTGGTTAGAAATTATGGGCTGCGGTATGGTTGATCCTAATGTTTTAAAAAATACCAATATTGACCCAGAAGTTTACTCGGGTTACGCCTTTGGAATGGGTATTGAACGTATTGCAATGTTGTTATACCAAATTCCGGATATTAGAATGTTTTACGAAAACGACGTTCGCTTTTTAGAGCAATTTAAATCGGTTTTGTAATTAGTGATGTGTGAGAAGTGATGCGTGAACAATTGTATTTTTGTATTGATTTCTTATCCCTAAGTACTTTTTAATCGAAAAATAAAAAATAAAAAATGGCTACACCAATTTCAACATGTTTGTATTGTCAAAACAATGAAACATTGCACAGTTTAATGATTAAAATTTGTGATTTAAAAGTATCGCAATTATTTTTATTTAAAGAGCAATCGCACTTAGGTCGTTGCAATGTTGTTTATAAAGATCACACTATTGAATTTCACGAATTAAGTGACGAACAACGCAATTTATTTATGGAAGATGTTGCAACTGTTGGAAAAGCTATTGCAAAGGCATTTAACCCAGCTAAAATTAACTATGGTGCTTATGCAGATACTATTTCGCATTTACATATGCACGTGGTTCCAAAATACGTAGACGGCTATGGTTTTGGTGGTGTTTTTGAAATGAACCCACAAAAAGTAACCCTTTCTGATGCCGAATATGCTGAAGTTGTAGAAAAGATAAAATTGGCTTTATAAGCCCACCAATCCCAAAGGGAGAAAAGCAATATTAAATTATTGGTTTCTTTCTCTTTGGGAAGAATTAATTATGGCAAAATGAAAAAAGACATAGAAATTCCTGAAGTTATCGACGTTTTTATGGCTGTTGTTAAAGAATACAATGAAGATTTTCAGTGTGAAGATTGGAATGCTTATTTGGTAAACAACAAAGAAGTTGATTTAGAAATGGTATTGATTGTTTCTAAAGGTTATGATGAAGACAAAATGATTGAAACTTCATTAATGCGTCATAAAATTGAAAAACTTCCCGCAAAATCATTTGCAAAAGTTGAGTTACTTACTGAAGATGTTTTAAAACTTTCCAACTTTTTTAATGTTACTTTTTTTGAAGGAAATACCATGTACGACAAAAAATATTTATTTGAAAAAGGAACCATTAAAGAAGGTAATTTGAGAATGATTACTCTTTTAAATAAACGTGGTGTATTGGTTAAATAGACCTATTTAGCTACTTTTTCTTGTAATAAATAGTTATTTAAAACGGTTTTTAATTTATTTAAATCAATTGGTTTGGTTATAAAATCATTGCAACCCGCATTTAACGCTTTTTCTTTATCTTCTCTGGTTGAGTAGGCTGTTTGAGCTACTATTGGTAAATTAGGGAAATCTTTCTTTATATTTTTTGTTGCCTCAAGCCCATTCATTACAGGCATATTGATATCCATTAGAACAAAATCAACAGCATTATTTTTACACATTTCAATAGCTTCTACGCCATTTTTAGCATGCAATATTTCACAAGCAATGTCTACTTTCTCGGTTAACAATATTTCAATAAACAAAAAATTAACTTCCTCATCCTCAACAACTAAAATGGTATTTTTTTCTTTAGATGGTTTATTCACATCATTTAATTTTAAAGATTTATTTATAGGCTTATAGGGTATAGTAACTTTAAAAGTTGAACCTTCCCATTTTTTTGACTGTACTGAAATTGCACCTCCTAACAATTCAGTATTTTCTTTGGCTATGGATAAGCCCAATCCAAGACCGCCAACATTTTGCTCAAGATTTTTTTCTTCTTGTGAAAATCTGTCAAAAATAATTCCTTGTTTTTCAGGATATATTCCAATACCAGTATCTTTTACAAAAATTTCTATGTTAGTACCTACTAATTCATAACCAAACCTTATTTCGCCAATATTGGTAAATTTTAAGGCGTTTTCTAACAAGTTACTTATTATTTTATTTAATTTGGATTTATCGGTTAAAATGGTACTTTCATCATCTGACATTGTTTTTGTAACGTACAAAGGAATTCTATTTTCTTTTGCTTTTATATCAAAAATTGAGAAGAGTTCAAGTAATAAATCGTTTAAACAAACTGGTTTTTCAATTACTTTTACCTGACGTGTTCCCAATCTAGAAATTTCCAAAATATCATCAATAACACGCAATAATTGTTGTCCGCTATTATGAATAATATTTATAAAATAACTTTTCTTAGATGCTGAAAGCTCAGGATCATTTAAAAGCTCTGAAAAGCCTAAAATGCCGTTCATAGGAGTTCTAATTTCATGAGACATATTGTTTAAAAACTCCGTTTTTAACCTATTACTTTCTTCTGCTTTTTCTTTAGCTTGCAGTAATTCTACCGTTTGCTCTTCAAGTTTTAAAATTGCTTTTTTTCGCACTGTAATGTTTCTATGCGAACCAAAAAGTCTAATTGCTTTTCCTTCTTCATTTAACAAAGCTTCTGCTCTGGCTAAAATCCAAATATAATCCCCATTTTTATGTAACAATCTAAATTCAGAAAGGTATTGACCTTTAGGATTTTTTAAATATTCCTCTAAATAATTGATTACTTTTTCATAATCTTCAGGGTGTAATAAGTTTTGCCAAGAAGCAACAGTACTTTCTAATTCATGAGGCTCATATCCTAATTGGCGTTTGTAATACTTAGAATAATAAATTTTGTTGGTAATTAAATCCCAATCAAAAATACCTAAACCAGTAGCGTTATTAACCAATCTATATCTTTGATCACTTTTTTCAGCTTTTTCTTTTGCTAATTTTAATTCGTTTTCAGCCTTTTTATTCTCAGTAATATCAACAATAGATACAATTGCTTTACCGTAATTATCTATTTCAGAATTTATAATTACAGAAATAATACCACCATCTATTCTTTTAAATTCTGATTCACTTATAAAATCTGTTTCGTTTGAATAAACTGCTATAATTTCTTTTCTAAGTTCTTCAATTCCTTTTTCGGTATGCGCCTGTCTTAAATGATTGATAAGATCTTCTATATAACGTGCTCCAAAAAGATTTAATGCGCTTTTATTTGCGCTTTTTAATTTAATTTTTGCTAGGCATTGCTTAAAAAAGTCGTGATTTTTTATAAAGTATTCCTCTAAATCTTCAGGTTTAATACCTTTTAATGTAATGTATTTTTTTACTTCTGAAAGGTCTGCTTCAATTAAAGCAACTGGACTTTTTTCAAATAAGTTTCTATACTTATTTTCACTGGTTTCTAATAATTTATTATTTTTTGAAAGCTCTTGGGTAATTTTAAGCAGTTCAATATTTTTAGTTTCTAATTTTTTATGGGCTTCTTTTATATATGAAATATCCGTTATTAAGGCAAAAGAACCTATTATTTCATTTTTTTTATTATACAGTGGTGAAGGTTTAATTAAGCAGTTAATTAAATTTCCATTACTATTTATTAAATCTATTTCGTAGCTAGATGAGATTCCTTTTTTTCTTTTTGCTAGCTCGCTTTTAAAAATTTGTGCACCTTGTTTGTTTACAAAATTAAAAACGGATTTATTAATAATTTCCGATTCTTTGACACCCAAAATTTCACAAAGCTTATCATTTACATTTATGGTTTTAGCATCTTTGTTGATAATCCAAAAACCTTCATTGGCTGTTTTTAAAATTTGACTTAAATAATCTTCCTTTTCTTTTATGGTATTATAAGCATTTTTTAAATTAGTGTCAGCCTTTTTTCTTTCAGTAATATCCTCTTTAATTGCTAGGTAATTAACAATTACGCCAAATTTATTTTTAATGGGGGTTATGGTTGCATTTTCCCAAAAATGTCTGCCTTTTTTGGTTTTATTTTCAAATTCACCTTTCCAAATGTTTCCACTTGATATGGTAGCCCACATATTTTTATAATATTCTTTTGACTGATTTCCTGAACTTAAGATATTTGGATTTTTACCAATAACTTCTTTTGAAGTATAACCTGTTAATTGAGTAAATTTTGGATTTACATACTCAATTTCAGCATTTAAATTGGTAATTACTACAACATTTTCACTTTGCTCTACAGCTGTAGATAGTTTTATGTTATCGGCTTCTCTAGTTTTTCTTTCTGAAATATCTCTAGCCAACCCTATAATTAAAGATTGCCCATTAAATTTAGTGTGCCTAACTCTAAGTTCAACATTAAAAACAGTACCATCTTTGCGTTTGTGTTTGGTTTCAACAGTTACTGAATTTTCTAAAGGTAAGTTGCTCCAAAATAGCTGATGATCTTTTAATTTGAGCGATTCAACATCTAAATCTACAACGTTCATTTTAATTAATTCATCTTTACTATATAAGGTTTGATCGGATGATTTTTCATTTACATTTAAAATATTTCCTTTTAAATCAGATACATATAGCGCGTCACCAGCTTGTTCTATTAATGTTTTAAATTGGGTATTACTTTCATTTAATTCTTTTTCAACAGCTTTTTTTTGAGTTAAATCTCTTAAAGCTGCTACTCTTCTTTTGCCATTTCTATACGTTACATTTTTTGCTTCAATTTCAACAGGAAACACATCCCCGTTTTTTTTAACCCCTTCAACTTCATAGGGTGCGGAATAAGCTGTTTTAGATTTTTGGGAAATTAATTTTTGATATTTTTTTGGAAACAAAAGGCTGATTACATTTTTACCTAAAAGCTCCTTTTTTTTGTAACCAAACATTTGTTTAAACGATTTATTAAAATCAAATGCAATGCCATTTTCATGAACCAAAATTCCTTCAAAAGTTAAATTGGCCAATTCTTTAATTTCAACTTCATTTTGTTTATTTAATTTTTTGAAAATTAAATTTTCAAGTACTTTTTCAACTTTAATAGCTACAATTTTAATAATTACTTCAATTATATCTATATCTTTAAAAGGCTTGTTATCCATTAAAACAATAAGTCCAATTTTCTCATTGTTTGAACCCCATAAAGGATATCCACCATAACTATTTATCTCATTTTCTATTAAAAAAGTATTTTGTGGAAATTTAGCTTGAATGTTTGATGAAAAATTACAGAACCCCTTTTTATTAACATTTTTACAAGGCGTATTTTTTAAATTTAATGGAACATCGTTTATAAATATTCCATTTTTATAATAAGAAACGGCATTGGCTGAATCAGGATCTTCTAAAGAAATACTTTTAATTAAAACATGATTGATCTCTAATAATTCAGCTAAAAATTTAGAAATATCATTTAAAAGGTCAACGCCTGAAGATTTAGAGCTATTTGAAGCTATAAATTCTAACGTTTTTTCTAAACAGTTTTGTAGTTTGGTCATTTTTGGGCGTGGGTTAAATTGACTTCGTAAAAAACATTGGGTGACTTTATGAATATAAAAAAATAAATACCAAATCTAAACTTTAAAATAAAAACATCGAATGATATTTGTCATTGTAATCTTTTCTCATATTTAAATTAAACCCTTGATAACCTAAATAATAAGTTTGATTGTATTTATTTAAGAGCAATATGGTTGATTAATGTCAAATTAAGTATTTTAGCGTTTAAATAATAAAATCTAATATATGAAAACCTTTTTCTCATTTTTATTTATGCTTATTACACAATTGATTTCAGCTCAAAATATTCCTTTATACGTTGGCACCTATAATGGAGAAAATAGTGAAGGAATTTACTATTATGATTTTAACACAAAAACAGGCGAATTAACCAATCAAAAATTGGCTATTAAAACTACAAACCCATCTTTTATAGCTTATTCTGAAAACAGAAAATTTATTTATGCGGTTAGTGAAGCTTCAGACGGAAGTTTGGTTTCTGCTTATGCTGTAAATAAAAATGGTACACTTTCATTAATAAATAGCGCAACAACTAACGGAAAAGGTCCTTGCCACGTACAACTGAATAAAGCTGGTACAAAAGTAGTTGTTTCAAACTATGTTGGTGGCACAGTTTCATTACATACTGTTAAAAAAAATGGCAGTATTAACAACGCTTTTCAGGTAATGAACCACAATACAGACAGTGTAAAATCACATGCACATTCAGCTAAATTTTTAAATAACGATTTATTTGTAGCCGATTTAGGACGTGATTTTTTAGCACATTATGTAGAAAAAGACAATCAATTTGTTTTAAAGGAAAATTACACAATGGCAGCTGGTGCAGGTCCTCGTCATTTTGAAATTTCTAAAAATGGTGATTATATTTATGTGATAAACGAATTGAATTCAACGGTATCTGTACTTAAAAGCAATGGCAAAAACTATAGTAACATTCAAAATATTGGCACTTTAAGAGCCGATTACGAAGGTAAAAATGCTTGTGCTGATATTCATTTATCAAAAGATGAAGCGTTTTTATATGGCTCTAATAGAGGTGAAAACAGCATTGTTGTTTTTAAAAGAAATACAAAAAATGGTACTTTAGAAAAAATTCAAAATATTTCTGTTGAAGGTGATTGGCCTCGTAATTTTACTTTATCTCCTAATGGTGATTTTTTATTGGTTGCAAACCGAAGAAGTTCAAATATTAGTATTTATTATGTAGATAAAACTTCAGGAAAATTAACTTATAAAAATAGTATTGAAGCTCCAATACCTGTTTGTTTGTTGTTTTAGGTTTAAATTTTTTAGTGAAGCAGTTTTCACTAAAAGTTTAACTTCATTTTCTAAATATAGCTTACAACTCACAAAGTTGTTCACCAAAAGCATTTACTTGCTCCCAATTGGTGTATTCAATTTTTGTGTTTTTGTCTGTTGGACCCTTGGTCATCCACATAATAAACTGAATCATAATTCGGTCAAAAGTGTTGTATTTTTTATAGTCTAGCATACCCGCAAAAACTTCAACAATGGTAGGTTTCCAATCTATTTTTTTAAAAAATTTAACAACGTATGGGTTGGTATCTGCTTTGTTTTTTTCAGGTTTTCTGGCAACCAAATTCACCGAAAAAAAAGCAGTTTTAGTTTGTTCTAACTGTTGTTTATTGACTTTTATAAATTCAATTATTTTTTCGTTATGTACACCATACCGTATACTTGAGCCTATAACAAAAGCATCATAATTAGAAATTTCTCCTTTAAATTCATCAATTGAAAATACATCAATTATCAAATTATTTTTTTTGAATACAGTTTCAATCTCATTACAAATTTTGAATGTTTGGCCATCAACAGTAGCGTATATTAAAGCAGTTTTTTTGGTCATGATACTTATTTAAAATGAAGCAATTATGTACACATATACGCTCAAAGTTATAAAAAACACCAGTAATTATTTATGATATATATCAACAGGTGTTGACAATTAATAATGAAGAAGTAAAAATGAATAATTAGTTGAATCTTTTTTGTTTTCAATAAAAAACAATATATCCATCAATGAAATAATTAGACTATTATTATTGTTAATTAAAGTCTCCCTTAGAAGGATTTAGGTGAAATAAAGCACAAAAAAAAGCGCATCTAATAAGATGCGCCCACTCTTTAAAAAGTCTTGAAATAATATATTTATATTACTCTTACGTTTACTGCGTTTAAACCTTTTTTACCATCTTTTAGTTCAAACTCAACTTCATCTCCTTCTCTGATTTCATCAACCAATCCAGAAATGTGTACGAAATACTCTGTTTTTGAACCATCTTCAATAACAAATCCAAAACCTTTAGATTCGTTAAAAAATTTTACTGTACCTTTTTTCATTTTAAAAAATAATATATTAAACAACAAATGTAGTCTTTTTAACTTTTACCTGTGTTTTTTTATCAAATTTATTTTAAAAATTGAAAATAATATACTAATCCAACCTTTCAGTTAGTTTTTTAAAAATTGATTTTGGGTTTTTATTTTGGTACAAAATATCGTAAACAGCATCAATAATTGGTGTTTTTACTTTATTATCTTTCTTAAGTAAATAGGCGCTTTTAGCGGCATAATAACCCTCTGCAACCATACTCATTTCCATCATAGCACTTTTTACGGTATATCCTTTACCAATCATATTTCCAAACATTCTGTTTCTACTAAAAGTAGAGTAACCAGTTACCAATAAATCACCCAAATAGGCCGAGTTATTGATATTTCGCTTCATTTTGTGCCTACTTTTTATAAAGCGTTTCATCTCTCGAATGGCATTAGACATTAAAACCGACTGAAAATTATCTCCATAACCTAAACCATGTGCAATACCTGCTGCAATTGCGTAAATGTTTTTAAGCATAGCAGCATATTCAGTACCAATAATATCGTCGGATGTTTTGGTTTTTATATAATCACTAGATATGTATTTGCTTAATAAATTGGCTTTTTCAGTATCCTGACAAGCAATAGTTAAATAAGACAAACGCTCCATTGCAACTTCTTCAGCATGGCAAGGACCTGTAATTACACCAATGTTTTCAATAGGAATATTTAACTTTTCATTAAAATGCTGACCAACAATTAAACCAGTTTCAGGAATAATACCTTTGATGGCTGAAAACACAATTTTATGTGTATAATCGTGGGTAATTTTATCTAATTCTTCTTTTAAAAAAGCCGAAGGAATTGCAAAAATTAAAATATCAGCATAGTCAACCATTTCATTGATATTGCTCGATAAAAATAATTTTTTTATATCGAACTCGGCTGAACTTAAATAATTAGGGTTGTGCTCGTTTTCTTTAATATACTCAATAGCAGATTCATTGCGCATATACCATCCTACTTCATCTAAGTTTTCGCACAACATTTTCACAATTGCTGTAGCCCAACTTCCTCCTCCAAAAACGGCGATTTTAGGATTTTCACTCATTTTAATTGTAATTTAAAGGGGTAAATGTAAATAAATTGATGGATTTGACTCTTAAAATTTAGTTATAATATTTTATATGTTCCATAAATCTTAACTTAAGGGTAATTAAAGTGTCTTAATTACAGTGATAAATTTTTATAATTTAAGTCAATTGCTTTTAAATATTATCTTTACTAAAATACTAACTAAATTAAACACTACTTTTTATGAAAAAAACCTTAACTATTTTAGCAATTTTAATTTCATTTTCATTTGGTTTACAAGCCCAAAATACTTCAAAAAAAATTAGACCACATAAAGTTTGGATAACACTTATGGATCAATCAAAAGTAAAAGGCGTTTTATATTCAGCTGATGATGAGTCAATTAAAATTTCAGAAAACAATTCGCTAGATATTTCAAATTTAACAACAGTAAGCGGCGAGCAAATTAATACCCTAAAAATTAGAAGAAAAGGTAAAATTGGAAAAAGCATTTGGATTGGAGCTGTTTCTGGTGTTGGTACAGGTGTTATACTTGGATTGGCTACCGAATCTGATGGTTGGGAAGGCGTTGTTGCAACAGGTGCAGGATTTACGCTGGGAGTTGTAGGTACTGGAATTGGCGCTGGAGTTGGTGCAATTAAAAAAAGAATAAATATAAATGGAAACATGGATACTTATAAAACGTATTCAAATGAAATTCAATCTTATTCATTGGTTATTAAGAAATAAATAAAATCACTTCAAAATAAAATCCTTTTTGCGCAATTTTAGCTGTAATTATTTAAAAAATATTGCAATAAACAATATTTAGCAAGAGTCCATTTATAAATGAATACTTTTGTACTTTTATACGATTAACTTTTTAACATTTGAGCGCACTAAAAAAATTTTTAAAAGACACTGTAATTTACGGAATTGCAGCTGTATTACCGCGTGTAATTAACTTTTTGCTGGTACGTGTACATACCGATGCTTTGGCGGCAGAAAGCTATGCCGTTAATAGCGATTTTTATATTTGGACAGCACTTTTTGCAGTTGCACTATCTTTTGGTATGGAAACTGCTTTTTTTAGATTTTACAATACCGAAAAAAATAAAGATGCCATTGTTTCTACTTCGTTTGTAACTTCCATAGTTACTGTTGTTTTATTTGTAGTTATAATAGCCTTATTTTTTGATTTTTTCGAACAGTTTTTTGATTTTCAAAACAATCCGCTTCGATTAAAATTATTTGTTGGTATTTTAGCTTTAGACACTATTTCTATGATTCCGTTCGCCTATTTAAGAGTTGCAAACCGACCTGTAAAATACGCTGCCATAAAACTTTTAAATGTAGGTATTATTGTATTAATCAACCTTTTGTGTTTAAAATTTATTCCTAATTTTTTAGATGAAGGAATAAATTTACCAACTTTTATTACTTCTAATTACAATCAAATAGATAAAGTAAACTACATTTTTATTGCTAACATAGTTGGTAGCGCAATTTCATTTGCATTGGTTTTACCTTTTATATTAAAATTTAAGTTTAAATATGATTTTGCACTTCTAAAAAGAATACTGATTTACAGTTGGCCTATTATGGTTGCAGGATTGGCTTATGTGATTAATGAAAATTTAGATAAATTTTTAATTAAAAGAATGATTGGCGATGCTGAAATGGGTATTTATAGTGCTTGTTACAAATTAGCCATATTTATGAATTTGTACATTTTAGCTTTTAGATTGGGCGCTGAACCTTTCTTTTTTAACAATGCTTCTAAAAAAAATGCCAAAGAAACTTATGCCAAAATAATGAACTATTTTGTAATTATTGGCGCCTTATTTTTAATTGGTATTGTGGCTTATATAGATATTTTAAAATACTTTATAAATCCAAATTATTGGGGCGCTTTGTCTATTGTACCCATCATACTTTTGGCAAATTTATTTTTGGGTATTTATTACAATTTAGGAATCTGGTACAAATTAACCGATAAAACTATTTACGGTATGTACTTTTCTATTGTTGGCGCTTTAATTACCATTGGTTTAAATATTTGGTTGATTCCTACAATTGGAATTATGGCTTCAGCTTATGCTACTTTAATAGCTTACGGAAGTATGGCTATTATATCTTATTTAATTGGAAAAAAATATTATACTGTACCTTATAATTTAAATAAAATAACTGTTTATTTATTGGCTTCTATTGCCATTTGTATTTTATCTTTTGTTTATTTTAGAGGTAATTTTTGGATTTCAACCTTGTTAATTTTAGCCTTTGCAGCTATTATTTATTATAACGAAAAAGATGAATTGATAGCGATTGTAAAGAAAAAATAAAATGAAAAAATTAAGCGTTTTTATTCTAGTTTTCCTTATTTCTTTTGTGCTTTTTTCACAAGAAAATAAAACGCTAAAATCTACCGCTGCAAAAAATGTTTCTATTGTTAATAAAGAATTTTTAATTCCTAATTTAAACAAGAAAAGTCATAAAATTTGGGTTTATTTACCGCCAAATTATAATGAATCTTCAAAAAATTTTCCGGTAATTTATATGCATGATGGTCAAAATTTATTTGATGCAAAAACGGCTTACATAGGCGAATGGGAAGTTGATGAAACTTTAAATGATTTGTTTAAAAAAACCAACAAAGGTTTTATTGTTGTTGGTATTGAAAATGCAGGCGAAGAACGCATCAACCAATATACTCCTTGGTCTCACAAGAAATACGGTGGCGGAAAAGGTGCAATTTATATAGATTTTATTGTAAATACTTTAAAACCTTATATAGATGCAACTTATAGAACCAAACCACAACAAAAATACACTGGTTTAATAGGAAGCTCGTTAGGCGGATTGATTTCTTATTACGGTGCATTAAAATATCCCAAAACCTTTGGAAAAATAGGTGTACTTTCTGCATCGTTTTGGTTTTCTTCAGAAGTTGAAAATTTCACCAAAAATTATGGGAAAATTGAAAATGTGAAATTATTTTTATTGGTTGGTAAAAACGAAGGTGAAGCTGTTGTAAATGACACCCAAAAAATAGAAAAATTACTACTTGAAACTGGCTTTAAATCTAAAAATTTAAATACAAAAATAAACCCTGAAGGCAAACACAATGAAGCCTTTTGGAAAAGTGAATTTCAAGAAATTATTAAATGGCTTTATAATATAAAATAAGTAAAAAATGAACATACAAATTATCAACAAATCAAAACACGAATTACCAAGTTATGAAACCATTGCTTCTGCAGGAATGGATTTACGCGCAAATATTAACGAACCAATTACTTTAAAACCTTTAGAGCGTACCATTGTAAAAACTGGTTTGTTTATTGCCTTGCCTGTAGGTGCTGAAGCTCAGGTTCGTCCGCGTAGTGGTTTGGCTGCAAAAAATGGCATTACTGTTTTAAATGCTCCTGGAACTGTTGATGCTGATTACAGAGGCGAAATTGGAGTGATTTTAGTAAACTTATCTAACCAAGATTTTGTGATAAATGATGGTGAAAGAATTGCGCAATTGGTTATTGCAAAACACGAACGTGCCCAATGGGAAGTTGTAGAAGTTTTAAGCGAAACTGAACGTGGTGCTGGTGGATTTGGAAGTACTGGTAAATAATCTCAATTTTTTAGTTTGAAGTATTTGGTAATATTGTATCCATTGATAACACTCAATAATAAATCTATTAAATACTTTAAGTCTGTAACACTTATATCATAATAAAAAACCCAGTAAAAACTGTTAAACAAAGCATAAATAGCGTACGACATATAGTGTCGTGTATTGACTCGAATAAGCAATGTATCTTTGCTATGTACTAAAAAACAAAGTATAAGTTTTTCATAAATAAAGTTTGAGTTAAGTTAATTGTTTAATGCCCAACGTCTCATAATCGTTGGGCATTTTTTGTTCCTCCTAAATCTCTCTTTGGGAGATTTTAATTACTTTTTTTGTCATTCCGACAGCGGAGGAATCACATCTATTGCTCTAATTTTTATAAAACGTGTTTTGTTTGAATTAAAATCTCAATTGTCATGTCGAGCCTTTCGACTACGTTTAATACAACCCTCAAGGGATAATTGGAATATTGAGAATTAGCAATTAAAAATGAATTCTTTAATCTTTTAATAAAAAGAAAGTCCCCTTTGGGGATTTAGGGGATCTCTAAACTAACAACAAAGCCTTCTTGTAGTTTAGTGCTATGTTCAAAAAAGATAATTTCACCATTTAAATTGGCTTCAATTAAGTAAAAATCACCTTTAAAATAAGAAGTTATTACGGTTGCTTTTAACTCAGATTCTTCAACCAATTTTATTTGATTTGGATACAATAAAACCGATTTTTTAGATTTTGATTTCAGATTTATTTTATTGTTCGGAATTTCATTAATTTCATTAAAAAAAGAAGCTACATATTCACTTTTTGGGTGATTGTATAAATTTTCAGGGCTGTCTTTTGCTATTAATTCTCCGTTTCTAATCACCAAAATTTCATCGGCAAACGAAAGCGCATCAGTTGTGTCATGCGTTGCAACAATGCACAAAATATTTTTAGACTTTAAGTATCTAAATAAATCGCGGCGTAATTTGTTTTTTCTAAAATTATCAATGTGACTAAAAGGCTCATCGAGCAATAAAACTTCAGGTTCTTTGGCTATTACTTTTGCTAGTGCTACACGCTGTTTTTGACCACCACTTAGGTTTTTAACCTTCGTTTTTGCAAATTCAACCATATCAACAACTTCTAAAAGTTCTTTAATTCGGGCTTGCTTATTTGGGTCTAAACTAGAGATGTTTTTACCAATATTTTCTTCAACAGAAATAAAAGGCATTAAGTCAAAATCTTGAGGTAAATATTTCATAAATTCTTCACCCGGAATCAAATAAAAATTAGGACCTAGTAACTTTTTTTTATTCCAATAAACAGCCCCTTTTTCAATGTGAAGTAAACCATAAATAATTTCGAGCAAGGTACTTTTTCCACATCCACTTTCGCCAACAACAGCTATATAATTGCCTTTTTGGGCATTAAAACTAATGTTTTTAAGTACTTCAGTTGAAGTGTAACCAAAAGATATGTTAGCTACTTTTAACATTTATTCAAAACCAATATGAAACAAAGCATCACCTTGAATAACAACAGGAGAGTGATTTGAGTTTAAAATGTAACCTTCCTGAGGGTTTTTAAATACTTTTTCATATTCACCATAAGGATCGGAAATACTACCTAATTTTACGCCTTTTTCTACTTTTTGACCAGCACTTACATACGATCTATACATACCCGAATGTTTGGCTCTGATCCATTTTGAAGTTTTAATAACCTTTGGTGGATTTTCTGTTGAAGTATTTAAAATTTTGTGTGAAAAATTGCGCAATCCAAGATGATGAATCACATTAATGGCACCTTGAATACCCATTTTAGTAACTACTTTATCTAGGTTCAACGATTTTCCTCCTTCAAAAAGCAATACCTTTTTACCAAGTGCTACCATTGAATTTCTAAAAGTTTTTTCCTGACTTTTACTAAAAACAATGTAAGGTGCTCCAAAAACTTTAGCCAACTCTAACGTTTCATTATCTGTACCATTGATTCTAACCTGCGAAAAGTTAAATCGCTGTGCACCACCAGTATGATAATCTATGCAATAATCTACTTTTGGAATTACTTTTGTCATTAAATGATACGCAAATTTACTTGCCGAAGACCCAGTTGTTGAACCTGGAAACATTCTGTTTAAATCACGACCATCGGGAAATTCTCGGGTTTGATTTAAAAAACCAAATACATTTAACAACGGAATACAAATAATGGTTCCTATTTCGGGTTTGTGGTATCCGGCAGCAATAATTTGACGAACAATTTCAATACCATTTGTTTCATCGCCATGAATTCCACCAATAAGCAATAGGCATGGGCCAGGAGCATTTCCTCTTGAAACAATGATAGGGATATCAATTTTTGAACGCGTAGTTAAACGTGCAATATCCATGTTAATAGTAACTGTTTCTCCTAAACCTACTTTTTGATTTAGAATTTTAAAATCATTCGGCATGTCTTTCAATATAATGAATAATTTTTCCTGCAATATCAATACCTGTAGCAGCTTCAATACCTTCTAATCCAGGCGAAGAATTTACCTCTAAAATAAGGGGTCCACGAGCAGATTGCAATAAATCTACACCTGCAACACCTAATCCCATTACACGCGCGGCCTTTAAAGCAGCATTTTCTTCATCAATAGATAATTTGATAATTTCTGCTGTACCACCACGATGTAAATTTGAACGAAATTCACCTTCTTTCCCTTGTCGTTTCATAGCACCTACTACAGCCCCATCAACAACAAAAACACGAATATCTGCACCTTTTGCTTCTTTGATAAATTCTTGGGCAATTACACGTGCTTTTAGCCCGTTAAATGCTTCTAAAACAGATTCGGCTGCATTGTCGTTTTCAGCTAAAACCACACCCAAACCTTGTGTACCTTCTAATAATTTAATTACCAATGGCGTACCTCCTACACTATCAATAACGTCTCTTGTGTTTTTTGAGTAATTTGTAAAAACTGTTTTAGGCAAACCCAATCCAGCTCTTGAAAGTACTTGTAAGCTTCTTAATTTGTCTCTAGAACGCATGAGCGCTTGTGATTCTACAGCTGTAAAAACTTTCATCATTTCGAACTGACGAACAACTGCAGTGCCATAAAAAGTTACTGATGCTCCAACCCTAGGAATAACAGCGTCTATATCGGTTAATAATTCGTGTTTATAGCGTATGGCTGGTTTTTTCTTTTCAATTATAATATCACATTTTGTATGATCTACAACCAACATTTCGTGATTTCTTTGTTGCCCAGCTTCAATCAATCTTTTTGTAGAATATAGGTTTGGGTTTCTTGATAAAACAACAATTTTCATGTTTTTAATTTTGTTACAATATTATTAAAGGATAGGTTTTTTTTGGAAGAATCTACTATAAATTTTTTGGATAAAAATTTTCTTCCTAACAAAACTGGAAACCTCATTGAACCGCGTTCTGTTAAAGTAAGTTCTATGGTACGAATTTTATTAAAAAGGATAATTTCAGTTTTAATTACATATCTTTTTTGACTAACTCCGTTTGAACTTTTTACTTTTTTTTGTTTATAATCACTAAAAATCAATGTTTTTTTGTGATATTTTTCGTGTTTAGGATCTAAAAATAAACACTTTAATTGATTATTTTCTTCTTTTATGCTATGGCAGTGAATACTTGATGTATAAGCTCCAGTATCAACTTTAACATCAATTCCTTCTAAATTTAAATTAGGAAAATCTACAATATCGGTTCTACCAAGTAGTATTTTTATTGGGTTAGTTTTCAAAAAATAAAGTGTTGTTTACCAAAGTTAAAGAATTGTGTTTCAAATTAATAATAATTTGCAAATTTAGACTAATAAATATTAAAACTATAATGTTGTTATTTTTTTAGCAGACAAGCTAATATTTATGGTTATTATAAAAACAAAACGCCTTAACCATTGATTAAGACATTTTGTTTTATAATTTTAATTTTAGCTACTAAAATGTATTTTCTAAATTATTAAGCATGTTATTAATTTCAGTAGTATTAGATTTTAATTCTAGTATTTCAATTGCCCTTTTAACTGTACAACAATAATCAATATCTATAGATTTATTAGTTTTAAATTCTGTTTGTAAAATGTGTACAAACGCAGTATTCATAGGTTCATCAACAAGTTGCACAGATTTATGTTTCTTTTTAATTATTTGCTGTTTAATTTCAACAAGTTTTGATAAATCTTCCATTTGCAAATCAATTTTACAAAACCTTAAATCTACCAACACTTTATCAATAAATTCCCACTCAGGTTTCTGAACCATATCAATAACCTGTGCCTTATATTTGTCAATACAAAAAACGCCTTCGTACTTAACAATTAATAGGTTTAAATTAATAAAAGATTGATATTTAATAATCATTATTTAAGCTTCTTGACTATTGATAGCTTCTTTAATTTTAACTTCTAATTCTTCGGCTAATTCTGGATTGTCTTGAATTAATGCTTTAACAGCATCACGACCTTGACCTAATTTGGTTTCGCCATAACTAAACCAAGAACCGCTTTTTTTCACAATTCCAAATTCAACACCTAAATCTAATATTTCACCTGTTTTAGAAATACCTTTACCATACATAATATCAAATTCAGCAACCGCAAAAGGTGGAGCCACTTTATTTTTTACCACTTTTACTTTTGTACTGTTTCCAATTACTTTTTCACCATCTTTAATTTGAGCTTTTCTACGAATATCTAAACGAACCGATGCGTAAAATTTTAAAGCATTACCACCCGTTGTAGTTTCAGGGCTACCAAACATTACACCAATTTTATCACGCAACTGGTTGATAAATATAACTGTACAGTTTGTTTTATGAATGGTACCTGTTAATTTTCTTAGTGCTTGTGACATTAAACGTGCGTGTAATCCCATTTTAGAATCTCCCATTTCTCCTTCAATTTCACTTTTAGGAGTTAATGCAGCAACAGAATCAACCACCACAATATCAATAGCTCCAGAGCTTATTAAATTGTCAGCAATTTCTAAGGCTTGTTCACCATAATCTGGTTGAGAAATAATTAAATTATCAATATCAACACCCAAACTGGCTGCATAAAAACGGTCAAATGCGTGTTCTGCATCAATAAAAGCGGCAATTCCACCTGCTTTTTGAGCTTCAGCAATGGCATGCAATGTTAAGGTTGTTTTACCTGATGATTCTGGACCATAAATTTCAATAACTCTTCCGCGAGGATATCCACCAACACCTAAGGCCAAATCTAATCCTAATGATCCTGTTGAAATTGCCTCAATATCTGATATAGCAACATCACCCATTTTCATTACAGTTCCTTTTCCGTAGGCTTTATCTAATTTATCTAAAGTAAGCTGTAAGGCTTTTAATTTTGCTGATTTTTCTTTGTCTTCTGCCATAATCTTAAAAAATACATTAATTTATTAATGGCTAAAATATAAAAAACTATTGAGTATAGTTAGGCTTTGCAAATAATAATATCAACGAAATTAAAAGATTGATGATTGGTACTTTGAACAAAAATTTAAGTTAAAAATGTATTGTTTTTCAAAAATATTAATTAAAAAAATACCACATGTAATCTAACAAAAAAAGACCTTAACAAGGCCTTTTTTTGTGTTAGTATAAAATAATTAAAATTTTAATTAGCTGAATACAAGCTTATTACCCTGTCATTAATAGGTTGTTCTGTTCTATAATTATTTATAGGCATCAACGCTTGTAATATTTTAACTTGCTCTAAAGATACCGTTATTGGGTTTTTAAATACAAACCAACTTACATTTTCTGTACAAGGAGGTGTGGTTAAAGAACCGCTATAAGCAAAGTAACTTTTGTTTGAAGGAAGATTTAAATTGATGTCGAAATATTCGTTTATTTCTTTGGTTTCACCAGCTTTTACAGGTAAATATTGTTCTAAGAAAGTAAAAGGTTCGCTATTTTCACCTTCTTTAACTAAAATAGATAACACCGCAATTTCTTTATCCTTATTTAAATGTACCAAATGTATTTCTAAAGGATATCTTACGCCGTCTAAAGTATGTTCAGATCCTTCATGAAAATGAATTTGCTTTAAATCGTACTGTTCATTATTTAAATTGATAAAATCACCTTCTTCAAAATTGTACTGTATAGAATGCCCATTATTGGTAACTTCATGTATTTTAACTTTGTCTGAATAATGAATGTCTAACGGTTGCAATTCTGCATCAATTTTAGCATCAATTTCAATAATATTTATAGGTGATTGATGCATTCCATTACAATCTGAATTTGCTTCTATTTCATCCCAATGTTCAGGACCTGTTTCACCTTCATAAGTCCAATGTTTTTCTTGATGTTCTGAATGTGTTTCTTCAGTATTTTGTGATTTTTTTTCTTTACAAGAAATTGCTAAAATAGCAATTAACATGATAAATGATAATTGTTTCATAGGGTTAATTGTAGTTGTTTATTTTTTTATATTTTACAGTACAAATATAGTACGTTTTTGAAATAATTATACCGTAAAAAACAATTCTAGCTCTTTTAAGGTTTCTTCTGAAGTTTTTATATCTTTTACTACTTCACCTTTGTTTAAAACTACAATACGCTCGCAAACTTCTGTTACATGACCTAAATCATGGCTCGAAATTAACAATGTTGTATTTGTGCTTACAGTCAACTCTTTCAACATTTTTTTTAACCTAATTTGTGTTGTTGGATCTAGGTTTGCAAAAGGCTCGTCTAAAATAATAACTTCAGGGCTGCCAATTAATGTGGCAATAATGCCAACTTTTTTCTGATTTCCTTTTGATAAATCTCTTAAATATTTCTTTTTACCAATAATTTCATCATTAAAAATTTCTTCAAACTGAACTAAAAAAGCATCGATATCTGATTTTTTAAGACCACGTAATTCTCCAATAAAGTAAAAATATTCTTCCGCAGTTAAGTAGCCAATTAAAAAACTTTCATCAATAAAAGCTGCTGTAAAAGGTTTCCATTGTTCACTGGTATTTACCTGAATCTGGTTGTTTAAAATTTGTCCTGTTGAAGATTTTATTAAATCGAGTAATAAGTTAAAAAAAGTAGTTTTTCCGGCTCCGTTATTTCCTACCAAACCAAAAGCTTGTCCTTTCGGAATTTCTAAAGCTGCTATATCTAAAACGGTAACACCGCCATATTTTTTTGAAAGTTCTGTTACTTGTATCATTGTTGTATAAGTCTTAAAGTTGTAAAGTCTAAAGTTGTAAAGTCATTTCTTATTTTTCGTTATATGCTGCTAATGTTTTGTATTTTCCTTTTTGATAAAGTTGTTCTATTTTGTTTAAAAAGAAACCTTTAAATACAATTCCTAAAACACCGCTTAACCCTAAAATTATCAATCCTGCTTCAAAGCTTATAAATTTATAAGGCACATAAAACAACAACATTGGCAACACCATTTTAGGCAAAGCAATTAACATTTGAGTTGGATTAAATCCGTTGGTATTGCTAAAAGCTTTTGCTTTTACATTTAACTCAATTGGCACTCTGTTTAAAGCACCACCAAATAAGGTAATAAATGAGTTTAACCCAATATTAAACAAGGCTCCAGCGGCAATCATTCCGTAAATTTTCCATCCAAAATAAATGTAAGGTGTACTTAATACAAATGAAACTGCAACGGCAACCACCATTAAATACCATTTAGATTCTAAATATTTTTTATATGGAATGTTTTGACTCATTAACATTTTATAATATTCGCTATCCCACGAAGGTACCAATTGACCAAATGTTAATAAAAATCCGCCTGTTACAAATATGGAAGCAAAGGCTAAAAAGGCAGGCATATTTTTATACGTTTCTTGAGTGTAAAATATGAGTCCGTAAAATAAAAACAAAAAAGACATCATCATTACTTGTCGTGGTCTTGCGTTGCGGTAAATAAGTTTTACATCGTTTTTCAAAAAAACAGCCACACTTCCAAAACGATCCATCCAAGATAAATCTGTTGCGTTTACTTCTTTTATTTTTTTTGAAACAGCATCGTCTAAATAAAATTCCTTTTTAATAAAATTGAAATTAACTGCATACAACGCAACCATTAAAACTAGCGGAATGATACTTAAAATAGGATTGTTATACAAGGTGTTAAAAGCAACTCCAATGGGTGCTGATACTTTATAAATATTAAAAAATTCTAAGCCAATAAAAATCGCCAATACAGAAATTAATACATAAAAATAGGTGTTGCTTTTATTGATTAAAAAATTGATGAAATTATTGGAAAGTACTAAAAACAACAAGGCAAAAAACCAACAAACCACATTTAAAACTGGGTAACCTTGCACTAGCAATACAATGCTAAAAGGAACAAAAATAAATAAGGGTAAAAAATTAAAAAACGACAATGCCGTTTTTCCAAGTAAATAATTAATAATTGTACTGCGTTTTACAGGAACAATCATTAAAGGTTTTACGTTCATAACTGGAAGTTGTTGCATAAAAAAACGCAGCACCAAATCAAAAATAAACCAGAAAATTAAAAAGTTGTTTACTAAAATTATAGGATCGGTTTCGGGTATTGCTTTTTTAAGAATAAAAAACAAACCAGCCCCCACTAATAAAGCAATTCCTCCAAAATATAATACTGCTAAGGCCAACAGAATTTTAATACCAATTCCTTTTTGAAAATAGGATGAACGGGAAAATTGTTTCCATTCAAAATTTAAAAAATTTTTAATCATTTGAAAGTTGTTTTTTTATAGGTTGCAATTTTTATAAAATGTTACAAGTAAAATTAAACCAATTTATATTCTGGGTATTGATTTTTTAGAAGTTTATTCCTCTTTTACTTTCTAAACTTGTTGTAAAATAATCTGCCAATTCCATTTTAACATCATACCATTTTTATCACAAGCAACAATGTAATCATCTATTTGTTGTATTTGTTCGGGAGTTAGTTTCATTGTAATTGGTATTTTTCTATAGTTACAATATGATTCTTATAAAAATTAAAACCTTGATAAAAAGTCATAAATAACATAAAAAGGAAAATAGCGTAAAATGTTCCAAATTCTAAAAATGATTCGTTTATTATATTCGTAACCACTAAAATTAAAACTAAAATAGTAGGTGATACTTGAGTATTAAACAAAAAACTAAACGTTGTTTTTTGTTTTGTTTTTTTGATTAAAAAGTACCAATAACTAATAATACATACATAAACAAAAGATGTAGCAACTATAAAATAATTTAAACTTTCAACTACCATGTCTGAATTATTAAATACGAATTTTT
The DNA here is from genome assembly GCF_004121075.1 of Lutibacter sp. HS1-25. Lineage (GTDB taxonomy): Bacteria > Bacteroidota > Bacteroidia > Flavobacteriales > Flavobacteriaceae > Lutibacter. The sequence continues at coordinate 12,145 of NZ_RHLN01000022.1, read as the reverse complement.
TTAGCAAAGCAAAAATAACAACATATAAAATCATCAAACGATTTCCATTTTTATAATGTGGCTTGTAAATTTTTTTACATCTATCAATAAAAATTGATGGGCGAAAATAAATAGGACATAATAAAAATGAAAATGTAGGCGATAGATTTTCGTTCCACTTCAATTTTACTTTTTCAAAAGCCTCATCAAAAGAAACTTCATCCATTAAATTTTCAATATCTGTCAATATATGATCTAATACTTCAAAACGGATATCTAAATAATCAATTTTTTTATCGTTTAAATAATCTTCAATTTTCTGTATTTGTTGTTTGTTAAGTTTCATTTTTATAGCAATTTTAAAATGAGTGTTACGCTAATTTTGGGTTTACAATGCTTTGCATGGTTTTTATAAATTCTTCGAGTTCTGCCAACCTGTTTACGGTTTCTTTAGTGCCGGTTTCTGTTAGTTTGTAATATTTTCGCAAACGATTATCAACCATTGCAACTTCAACATCCAATAAACCTTCTGCTTCTAATTTATGAAGTGCAGGGTACAAAGCACCTTCGGTAATATTTAATTCGCCTTTGGTTATTTCTTTTACTTTTTGGGTAATTTCATAGCCGTACATTTTGTCTTTTTCTTCCAATAATTTTAATATGATGGTTTGTAAAGAGCCTTTATATAATTTTTGATTTCCCATGTTAGTAATTATTAAATTGTTGAAACATTTATTTTACAATGCTCACAATCAATTATTCAAATTTATACATAATTTTCTTATGCATAATTATTTTATGTATATTTTTTTAATAAAAATTGTATTTGATTTATTTACTTTTGTACTAAATAAAAAAATTCTATATGCCAAGATTCAAAAAATTGACTGTTAATGAAATAAAACATGAAACGTCAAAATCTGTTTCTATTGTTTTAGATATTCCTGCGGAATTTAAGGATGAATTCAATTTTATTGCTGGACAATACATAACAATAAGAATTACCATAGACGGAAAAGAATTAAGAAGATCTTATTCTATTTGTTCTTCGCCTCAAAACCACGAGTTTCGCATTGCAATAAAAGAAGTTGAAAATGGTGTTTTTTCTAACTATGCAACTAAAAAATTAAAGGTTGGAGACGTTTTAGAAGTTTCTCCTCCTGAAGGTAAATTTATTTTACAAACTGCCACTTCTCATCAAAAAAATTATGTTGCTTTTGCAGCTGGTAGCGGAATTACACCTGTTTTATCTATGATTAAATCGGTTTTGTTAAAAGAAACTCATAGTACATTTGTACTGGTTTACGGTAATAAAACGGCTGAAGATACTATGTTTATGACAGATATTGATGCCTTAAAAATTAGATATTCAGACCGATTTTTTATTCAATATGTTTTTAGCAAAAAAATTATGGACGATGCCATTTTAGGCAGAATAGACAAGTCTATTGTAAATTTAATTGTGAAAAATAAATTTAAAAATATTGATTTTGACGGTTACTTTTTATGTGGACCCGAAGCTATGATTGATACTGTTACTTCGACATTAAAAGAAAACAATGTACCGCTTAGTAAAATTCATTTCGAATTGTTTACTTCAACCTATACTTCTGGCGCTATTACTTCAAAAAATTTAGACGGAAACACCAATATTACAGTGATTTTAGACGATGAGGAAACTACTTTTGAAATGTCTAAAAAACAAATGATTTTAACAGCAGCTTTAGACGAAGGTTTAGACGCTCCATACTCTTGCCAAGGTGGTATTTGCAGTAGTTGTTTGGCGCGTGTTACTGAGGGTAGTGTTGTAATGGATAAAAACGCCATTTTATCTAAAGATGAACTTGAAGAAGGTTTAATTTTAACCTGCCAAGCGCATCCAACTACCGATAAATTAACTATAAATTTCGATGATGTTTAAAAATGTAGTATTTTCACGTTTCTAACATCAAACTATGTCTTTTATCGATTTTAAGCAAGCAATAATTGTAGGGTTTTTCTTATCTTTTATGATTGGCCCTGTTTTTTTTATGCTTATTCAAACCAGTATTATAAAAGGAGCCAGAGCCGCTATTGCATTTGATTTAGGTGTTATTTTAGGCGATTGTGCCTTTATTTTAATGGCTTATTTTGGAAGTAAAAGCTTGTTAGAAAGTATCAAAGACGACCCAAGATTGTTTTTTTTAGGTGGCTTTATTTTACTTGTGTATGGTTTTGTAACGTTTAGAGATAAACGTCAGAAAGCCATTGTACAAGACGAAACTTTGGTACTTATTGAAAAAACAAATTATGTAAAACTGTTTTTAAAAGGATTTTTACTCAACTTTATCAACGTTGGAGTTTTGGCATTTTGGCTAGGTATGATTGTAGTTATTGGCCCAAATTTAGAAATGGATTCTCAAAAAATATTCAACTACTTTTTAATTGTTTTATTAAGCTATTTTATAACAGATTTAGGAAAAATAGTTTTGGCAAAACAATTAAAAAAGAAATTAACACCTGCAGTTATTTACAAAGTAAAACGTGGAATGGGCATTGTTTTAATGGTATTTGGATTGGTGTTGATGCTGAAGGGTTTTATTCCAAAAGAAAATTTGGAAATTAACAACATGATTGAAAAATCTAGTAAATAGTTTTAACTGCCTAACAACCTAATTATTTTTCAAAAATATGAAGCAACAAATAAGTATTTTAGGCTGCGGTTGGCTGGGTGAACCATTGGCATGTTCTTTAATTGAAAAAGGATTTTTAGTTAAAGGTTCAACAACTTCTGAAGTTAAATTACCCATTTTGTCTTCAAAAAAAATACAAGCATTTTTATTAAATATTGAAAATATAACAACTACAGTTGAAGCATTTTTGACTGCTAAAATTCTGATTGTTAACATTCCATCTAAAAATGTAGAAGGCTTTAAAACCTTGGTTTCGTACATTGAAAAATCAGAAATTGAAAAAGTTATTTTTATCAGTTCAACGTCTGTTTACGAAATTTCAGAAGAAATAATTACAGAAAACACACCTGTAAAAAATTGCGATTTGGTTGAAATTGAAAATTTATTTAAACTGAATACAAATTTTAAAACTACCATAATTCGTTTTGCCGGATTGCTTGGTTATAACAGAAAACCAGGAAATTTTTTTAGAAATGGAAAAACAATTCCAAATCCGGAAGGTTTTGTAAATATGATACATCAAGACGATTGTATTTCAATAATTCAACAAATTATATTTCAAAATTGTTGGGGTGAAATTTTTAATGCCTGCACAGATACGCATCCAAAAAGACGTGATTTTTACCAAAAATCATTTTCAGATATTGGCTTAAAATTACCTGTTTTTAATGAAAATGACACAAAGGAGGTTAAAATTATCAGCAATCAAAAATTAAAAAATAAACTGAATTATACTTTTAAATATGCCAATTTATTGAATTTGCCTTTGGAAAATTAGTTTTTTTTACTGGTAATTAGATTTTTAAAACAACAACATTTTATTGATAAATATTAGTTAAAATCGACATTCTTTGATAAATATCATAAACAAATAGCATATTCTATATTATTTTTGATAAAATTTTTAAAAAATTATGAGCGAAATTGCAGAAATAAATTACGGACCTTTAAAAGCATTGGTTGGTGTTTGGCAAGGTGATAAAGGTATGGACATTGCACCTGAAAGTGATGGTACAGAAGAAAATCCTTATTATGAAACCATTACAATTACTGAAGGTGGTGATTTAACCAACGGAGAAGAACAAGTTTTATCTGTGGTACATTACAGACGTATTGTAAGCAGAAAATCGGATGACGGTGTGTTTCACGATGAAACTGGCTATTATATGTGGGATGCTGAAAATAATGTACTAATGCATTCATTAAACATACCAAGAGCGGTGAGTTTGTTGGCAGGTGCAGCTTTAACCACTGAAAATTATCAAAATGGCAATTTAAATTTTGAATTAAATGCTGGTATTGAAAATAAAGATTGGGGTATTGTGCAATCTCCTTTTATGAAAGCAAAAGCATTGACCAAAAGTTATAACCAAAAATTAGTAGTTGAAAACGGAAAATTAAAATACGAAGAAACAACTATGTTAAATATTTACGGACGAGAATTTGAACATACTGATATCAACGAATTGGTACTTCAAAAGTAAAATTAAATGTTTTTTTAATGAGAAATTGCCATTGGGATATTTAGTTTTTTCTCAACGGCATTTCTTCCAACAGTATAACAATATAGACTTGAAGGTGTAAAAACATAGGTAAGACCATCGTCTTCTTTTATGTCTTCAATATCTAATGTGGTTACTAATGTAGTTTCTAAATTATTTTTTTTGCAAAATGATTTAAGATTGGCTAATTTATTCAAACTCTTTACATAACGATTACTCCATTTTATTTCTACAGCCCAAATTGGTTTTTGTTTTTCAACAGATAATTTTACAATATCAACTTCTCCTCCATTCCAACGAGCATAATATGGAATAAAATTTGTGTTATGTCCCCATTGTGAAAAAATAGCAGTTTCAACCATATTACCAATAAAATCATCATTAATTTCAATAGGAGAAAATAAAGCCCCTCTTAAAGAAGGATTTGTTAAATATATTTTAAATGAAGTTGCTCTTTTAAATTTTTTAGAATTTTGATCAATTTTATTAATAACCTTAATTAAAAAAGCTACTTCTAAATACTCAATGTATTTTTTTATAGTATTCTTGGCTACTCCTGAATTAATTGAAAGTTGCTCATAAGTAAATTCATTTCCAGAATTATAGGCTATAGTTGTAAACAAGGAATTTAATTCTTGAACATCTTGAATTCCGTAAAGACTTGGTAAATCTCTTAAAAGAACTTTATCAACAATATCACTTCTTATATATCTGCCTGGATTAGATTGCATTTCTTCAGACAAAGAAAGCTCTGGATAACCACCAAAATTGATATAGTTTATAAAATGTCTATTTAATTCTTCAATATTATTAGTTTGAAAATAATTACCCTTAACCCCATTCCATTCTTTACTAGTTAAAGTAACCAAATGAGATAAATCCTTCAAATCTATATATTCATGAAAGGTCAATGGTGGAAGTATAAAATCAGTAAATCTTCCTGCTCCAGACTCATTACTTTTTAATTTTAATGCAGCAGCAGCTGAACCTGAAACAATAAATTTTATTTTATGATAACTATCTACCAATGTTTTTAAATGAACCTCCCATTGCTTTAAATATTGTATTTCATCAAATATAATATACAATTCCTCCGATAAATCCTGATTTGTAACTTCTAAAAAATTCAATAACAATTCGTCCAATGAAAGACCATTATAAATTGGATTTTCGATTGAAAAATAGCATATTTTTTTAGCAGATATACCGTTACTTATTAAATCTTGTACTAAATGAAATAGCATAACTGTTTTACCAACCCGTCTTGGTCCCATTAATACTACTGCTCTTTTAACCCGTTTTTCATATACCAAGGGTGAAAAGAGGTCAAAATAAAGACGTTTCTTCATTGATGCGTAATAGTCATCAATTTTATTTGATTTCCACCATGGGTTTTCAAATTCAATTTTATTTAATATTTGTTCTTTAGAAAATGCTCGAAGAATTGCCATTTAAAGTCAACTTATTGATTCTATTTACAAATATATAAAAATAAGATCAATTAATTGATCTTATTTAATTTTATCAGATAACAATCTGTATTTCAGCGCTATTAAAAGCAATAATATCGCCCTTTTTTTTACCTAACAGCTGTTTTCCTATGGGTGAACTGGTTGAAACCGCAAAATAATCTACAGCATCAACTGTTAATTTACCTGCACTTATGGCCAAATAATAATTGGCTTTATTGGTTATAATTAAACTACCCAAACACACTTTTTCTGAAATATTTTCAACTACAATTTTACTTAAAACAGATTTCATATCGTTAATTGTAGCTAATTGCTGACCTGCTTTTTCCATTTCCAATTGCAACATAGCGCGACCTGTTTCGTGCTTATCGCCAGCCGAACTTTTGGTTTCAGACAACAAATCTTTTTGATTAGATTCAATGGTGTTGGTAACCGTTTTAAGTCGCTCGTTTACATAAAACGTACAAGCTTTGTGCAAATGCAATTTTATTTGTTTAAAATCCTTCATAATTAAGTGTAAAAATACCCCAATATAACATCTTTTAATAATTTTATAAACTAATTTTGCCAAATGCAATTTTCAGGAAAACGTTATTTAGATTATTCATCATTTATCAAACTACAATTTGGTGAACGCGTTCAAAAAATAGCCCTCGACATTGGATTTTCTTGTCCAAACCGAGATGGTTCTAAAGGCTATGGCGGTTGTACTTATTGCAATAACAATACTTTTAATCCAGATTATTGTGAACCCGAAAAAAGCATTAAAGAACAATTAGAACACGGTATTCAATTTTTTTCAAAAAAGAAAGATTACAATCATTATTTAGCTTATTTTCAAGCATATACAAACACTTATGCTGCTATAAATTCGCTTAAAAAAATGTATCAGGATGCGTTAAATGTTCCAAATATTATTGGCTTGGTAATTGGTACGCGTCCCGATTGTATTTCAGATGAAGTAATTGATTATCTCTCATTTTTATCAAAAAAATATTTTATTGCTTTAGAATTTGGGGTTGAAAGTACCAATGAAAAAACACTGCTTTCAGTAAACAGATGTCACACTTTTGAAGAAACCAAAACCACTTTTGAAAAGTGTAAAAACAAAGGGTTTCACTTAGGAGCACACATTATTTTAGGCTTGCCTGGCGAATCAAAACAAGATTTATTACAACATGCTGTTGAAGTCTCTAAATTACCAATTGATACCTTAAAAATTCATCAGTTACAAATTGTAAAAAACTCGGTAATGGCAGCACAATACAATCGAAATCCTGAAAAATTTGATTTATTTACTGTAGAAAATTACATCGAATTTATTTCAGAATTTATTACCCATCTTAGACCAAATATTATTATTGAAAGATTTATTAGTGAAACACCAAGCGATTTGTTAATTGCACCTAAATGGGGTTTGAAAAATTTTGAAATAGTCGCAAAAATTGATAAATACTTAGCGCAACACAATTTATGGCAAGGCCAAAATTATTCATTATAAATCCCTAAAAAAATTGTAATTTTAAAGAACTGCATTCATTAAATTTTAATGTAGTTTAATTTAAAATGTTATTAGACCATCTAATTATATTTATTTTATTGGCATTACTCGCTGAAATATTGGGTACAATTGGCGGGTTTGGATCTTCTTTGTTTTTTGTTCCATTGGCAAGTTTTTTTCTAGATTTTCATTCTGTATTGGGTATTACTGCAATTTTTCATGTGTCAAGTAACATTACTAAAATTGCCTTTTTTAGAAAAGGATTCGATATAAAACTACTTATTTGGATAGGGATTCCAGCTGTAATTTTTGTAATTATTGGTGCTTATTTAAGTCAATTTATTCAATCAAATATTTTGGAAATATTGTTAGCTATTTTTCTGATTTTAACCAGTTTAACTTTTTTATTTTTCAAACATTTAGAAGTTACTCCAACTAAAAAAAATTCAGTTATTGGAGGATCATTTTCAGGTTTAGTTGCAGGATTAATTGGAACAGGAGGCGCAATTAGAGGGATCACTTTGGCTTCATTTAATTTAAAAATGGAAGTTTTTATTGCAACTTCAGCAATTATTGATTTGGGAATTGATTTAAGCAGAAGTGGTGTTTACTATTTAAATGGATATATTCATCCGCACGATTTGTATTTAATTTTGCCATTGTTAGCTGCTAGCATTTTAGGAACCTATATTGGTAAAAAAATATTGGAACGTATTTCTGAAGAAAAATTTAAATCAATGGTACTTATATTAATTTTTATAACTGGTATTGTTACGTTATTAAAAATAATTTTAGGGTAATTTTTCCATTTTTTTAGTTTAATAACCCAAAATTTAAACAAGCTCAATTTAGCTTAAAACTACTCCTATTTTAAATTTAATTTTGAATTAAAAAAAAAGTATTACTTTTGTTGACTGATTAGTCAATTAAAAATGGATAAAAGAGAACAATTATTAGCCGCTGCAACAAAACTATTTGTTGAAAGAGGTTTTCATGCAACACCTACTTCGGCAATTTCTAAAGAAGCTGGCGTAAGTGCAGGCATATTATTTCACTATTTTAAAACCAAAGATGATTTAATTACAGATTTGTATGTAGATCTTAAAAAAGAATATACCAATGTTATTTTAAAAGACATTGATAAATTAACATCTGATGTTAGTAAAATAAGATTAATTTGGTCAAATTCTTGGAATTGGGGACTTGAAAACCCTATAAAGTTTCAGTTTTTATTACAAGCTGATAATTCTATTTATTCTGAAAGCATCAAAAATCATCCTGAAATAATTGCAAAATACCATTTATTTGGAGAAATAATTCAAGGTTATATTGATAATAAAGTTATTACAAATATTGATATTTACTTTTTAATGCAGTCTATGTTTGCACTTATTACTTCAATAATTAAACATTTAACTTTAAATCCAGCATTAAAAAATGATCAGGCTTTTATTGAAAAAGCTTGGGAACTTTTTTATAATTATTTAAAACCTTAAAAAAATTATTTTGCTTTTTGAGTGAATAATCAATCAAATATAAACTAAAACTAAAAAAACAATGAATACTAAAACCGCATTAATTACTGGAGCATCTACCGGAATAGGTAAAGAATTTGCAAAAATACACGCTTCAAAAGGAGAAAACTTGGTTATTGTAGCAAGAAATGAAGAAAAATTATTTCAACTAAAAAACGAATTAGAACATCAGTATAAAATTGAAGTTATTGTAATTACCAAAGATTTATCGCAACCAAATGCTTCAAAAGAAATATACGAAAATGTAAAAAATTTAGGAATTGAAATAGATTACTTGATAAATAATGCTGGTTTTGGCGGACTGGGAAAATTTCACGAGAGAGCTTTGGAAGATGATTTGGCAATGATTAACCTAAATATTGTTGCGCTTACAATTTTAACACGTCTTTTTTTAACTGATTTTGTAAACAAAAATAGCGGAAAAATACTAAATGTATCATCTACTGCAAGTTTAATGCCCGGACCTTTACAAGCTGTTTATTTTGCAACAAAAGCCTATGTAACATCATTTAGCAACGCCATTGCTGAAGAATTACACGATACAAATGTAACTGTTACAGCCTTATTACCTGGCGCTACTGAAACCGAATTTGGACGCATTTCGGGTATGGAAAAAACAGCAATGTTTAAAAAAACTGCCTCAGCTTATTCGGTAGCTTTAGATGGTTATAATGGCATGATGGCTGGAAAAATAGATGTAATTTCTGGACTTACATTGTCGCAAAAAATTATGATGGCAGGCATACCTTTTAGTCCTAAAAAAATGATATTGAAACAAATTAGAAAAATGCAGGAGGTTAAAAATGCTTAAAAATATACTTAAAATTTTAAAAATAATGATGATTAGCGTACTGTCAATTGTGGGTGTTTTTACACTAGTTGGAGTGGTTTTTGTAAATGTAAGTCCAGAGTTTGGTGCTGGCGCAAAAGATCAAAGTTTAGAAAGAATTAGAAAATCGCCTAATTTTTTAAACGGAGCTTTTAAAAACAGTGAAAAAACTTTACAAAATACAGGTTTTAAATGGAGTACAATTCCGAAATTTTTTACAGATGATAACAATAAAACACCTTCTAAAAAATTACCTGTTGAAAAAATAACAAAAAAGTATTTTGAAAATAAACCAAATCAACCCAGAATTACTTGGTTTGGACATTCAACAACTTTTATTGAAATGGAAGGACTCAATATTTTTATTGATCCAATGCTGGGTAATGTTCCAGCACCTAGTCCTTTTTTAGGCTCTAAAAGATTTCAAAAAGAATTGCCAATAACCATAGATTCTTTACCAAATATTGATGTAGTACTAATTTCTCACGATCATTATGACCATTTAGATTATGGTTCCATTGTAAAATTAAAAGATAAAGTTTCAAAATTTTATGTGCCGTTAGGTATCAAAGCACATTTAACTTCTTGGGGTGTTGAAGCCAACAAAATAACTGAATTTGATTGGTGGGAAAACATAAATCACAAGGGTATTGAATTTATTTCAACGCCTGCACGTCATTTTTCAGGTCGTGGGCTTACCAATAGAAACAGTACTTTGTGGTCTTCGTGGGTATTAAAATCTAACAATTACAAGCTATTTTTTAGTGGCGATAGCGGTTATGGAAAACATTTTAAAGAAATTGGAAATAAATATGGTCCTTTTGATTTTGCAATGGTTGAATGCGGACAATACAATGAACAGTGGGCACAAATACACATGACTCCAGAGGAGACCATACAAGCCAGTATTGATGTGCAAAGCAATTTGACTATGCCAATACACTGGGGAGCCTTTAAATTGGCGCTACACAGCTGGGATGATCCAATTAAAAGAGCAACCAAAAAAGCCAATGAATTAAATGTTCAAATTACAACACCAAAAATTGGTGAACCTATTGTTTTAGGAACCAGTGATTTTCCTGTTGAAAAATGGTGGCTTCAGTAAAAAATTTAATTGTCAATACAAATTTATTATCAAAATTAATATTTTAAAAACCTTATTAATTTAGGCGTTTCCTTGCAGGTCGGGCTTTCCGCTATATCTTTTTTACAACTCCACTGCGTTGCATTGTAAAAAAGGATGCCGATGCTATCCCTAACGCATTTTTTACTTATATTTTAACTGTCTTATAATCCTAACTGGGTACTAAAATAAAATAATGCAAAAAAAAATGCCCAGCGTTATGAACCACTGGGCAAAGACAATTAACTCAAACTTTAATTTATGAAAACTTGTACTTAATCTCTAAGTACACTACAAAGATAAACCAGCAATATCAGTTTATACACGACAAGTACTGTCGTATCTGATTTATAGATTCTTTAACAATATTTGAGCTATTTTTTATTAAAGTTATTTAATTAAATATTTTACAAATTTTATTACCTGTTAAAATCTTTTTTAAAAACAAAATGCCCGGTGTTATGAATCACCAGGCATTGAACAATTAACTTAACTCAAACTTTAATTTTATGAAAAATTGATACTTTATTTCTTAGTACACTACAAAGATAAACCAGTTATTTGAGTTAATTCACGACATAAAATGTCGTGTTAGATTTATAGGTTTTTTAACGGTATTTAAGCTATTTTTTATTAAAGTTATTTAACTAAATATTTTACAAATTTTTCTCCCTGTTAAAATCTTTTTTAAAAACAAAATGCCCGGTGTTATGACTCACCAGGCATTAAACAATTAACTTAACTCAAACTTTAATTTTATGAAAAATTGATACTTTATTTCTTAGTACACTACAAAGATAAACCAGTTATTTGAGTTAATTCACGACATAAAATGTCGTGTTAGATTTATAGGTTTTTTAACGGTATTTAAGCTATTTTTTATTAAAGTTATTTAACTAAATATTTTACAAATTTTTCTCCCTGTTAAAATCTTTTTTAAAAACAAAATGCCCGGTGTTATGACTCACCAGGCATTAAACAATTAACTTAACTCAAACTTTAATTTTATGAAAAATTGATACTTTATTTCTTAGTACACTACAAAGATAAACCAGTTATTTGAGTTAATTCACGACATAAAATGTCGTGTTAGATTTATAGGTTTTTTAACGGTATTTAAGCTATTTTTTATTAAAGTTATTTAACTAAATATTTTACAAATTTTTCTCCCTGTTAAAATCTTTTTTAAAAACAAAATGCCCGGTGTTATGACTCACCAGGCATTAAACAATTAACTTAACTCAAACTTTAATTTTATGAAAAATTGATACTTTATTTCTTAGTACACTACAAAGATAAACCAGTTATTTGAGTTAATTCACGACATAAAATGTCGTGTTAGATTTATAGGTTTTTTAACGGTATTTAAGCTATTTTTTATTAAAGTTATTTAACTAAATATTTTACAAATTTTTCTCCCTGTTAAAATCTTTTTTAAAAACAAAATGCCCGGTGTTATGACTCACCAGGCATTAAACAATTAACTTAACTCAAACTTTAATTTTATGAAAAATTGATACTTTATTTCTTAG
>NZ_RHLN01000021.1 GCF_004121075.1 Lutibacter sp. HS1-25 | reverse complement strand
CGTATTTATTTTTTTCAAAGAAGCCATGCATCAGTTTGAAGAATTTTATGACACTTACGAAGATTTTATAAAACAAGCCGTATATAATTGATAATGTACAATTGATAATTGACAATGTACAATTGACAATTGATAATTGACAATTGATAATTGACAATTGATAATTGATAATTGATAATTGATAACTGGTCGCTGAGCGTAGCCGAAGCGATAATTCGTAATTAAAAATTGACAATTGATAATTGATAATTGATAATTGATAATTGATAATTGATAATTCGTAATTCGTAATTCGTAATTCGTAATTAAAAATTGACAATTGATTATTCGTAATTCATAATTGATTATTGAAAACTGGTCGCTGAGCGTAGCCGAAGCGATAATTCGTAATTAAAAATTGACAATTGATAATTGATAATTGATAATTGATAATTGATAATTGATAATTCGTAATTCGTAATTCGTAATTCGTAATTAAAAATTGACAATTGATTATTCGTAATTCATAATTGATTATTGAAAACTGGTCGCTGAGCGTAGCCGAAGCGATAATTCGTAATTAAAAATTGACAATTGATAATTGATAATTGATAATTGATAATTCATAATTCATAATTCGTAATTCGTAATTCGTAATTCGTAATTAAAAATTGACAATTGATTATTCGTAATTCATAATTGATTATTGAAAACTGGTCGCTGAGCGTAGCCGAAGCGATAATTCGTAATTAAAAATTGACAATTGATAATTGATAATTGATAATTGATAATTGATAATTGATAATTCGTAATTCGTAATTCGTAATTCGTAATTAAAAATTGACAATTGATTATTCGTAATTCATAATTGATTATTGAAAATTGGTCGCTGAGCGAAGCCGAAGCGATAATTTGTAATTGACAATTGATAATTCGTAATTCATAATTCGTAATTCATAATTAAAAATTGACAATTGATTATTCGTAATTCATAATTGATTATTGATTATTTTTGCCATATGAATACAGTACCAAACGACACAATTATTGCTTTAGCTACCTCATCGGGTGTTGGTGCTATTGCGGTTATAAGACTTTCTGGAGATAAAGCTATTGAAATTGCAAATACTCATTTTAAATCAAAATTTGGAAATAAGGATTTAACAAAAGTAAAAACACATACCATACATCTTGGAAACATTGTTGAAAACGAACGTGTTATTGATGAAGTTTTAGTCTCAGTTTTTAAAAACCCAAACTCATATACAGGCGAAAATGTGGTAGAAATTAGTTGCCATGGTTCGGTTTATATACAGCAAGAAATTTTGCAATTGTTCATTAAAAATGGTGTTCGCAATGCCAATCCAGGTGAATTTACTTTGCGCGCTTTTTTAAATGGAAAAATGGATTTAAGTCAGGCCGAAGCTGTTGCCGATTTAATTTCCTCTAATTCGGCAGCTTCACACCAAGTAGCATTACAACAAATGCGAGGGGGATTTAGTACTGAAATAGAAAAATTACGTCAGCAATTACTTAATTTTGCGAGTTTAATTGAATTAGAACTTGATTTTGCTGAAGAAGATGTTGAATTTGCCGACAGAACAGAATTTAACAAATTAATTGCGCAAATCAGCGAAGTTTTAAAACGATTGATCGATTCATTCTCCTTAGGAAATGTATTAAAAAACGGAATCCCTGTTGCCATTGTAGGCGAACCAAATGTTGGTAAATCCACCCTGCTAAATGCTTTGTTAAATGAAGAAAAGGCCATTGTAAGTCATATTGCAGGAACCACACGAGATGCCATTGAGGATGAACTGATTATTGATGGTGTAGCCTACCGTTTTATAGATACAGCAGGTATTAGAAACACCGAAGATTTTGTTGAAAATATTGGCATTCAAAAAACATTTGAAAACATTGAAAAAGCACAATTGGTATTGCATTTAATTGATAGTTTAAAAATAGCCACCTTAAATACTGCAATTGAAGAATTAACATCTAAATATCCTTCAAAAAAAATATTGACAATAGTTAATAAAGCTGATTTGTTAACAGAGGAACAAATCTCAATACTAAAAACACAATACTCAGATTTAATTGTACTTTCTGCAAAACAAAAAACTGGCATTCACGAACTTACCACTACCCTCACCCAATTAGCAAATAAAGGGGCGTTGAGTAATAATGAAACCATTGTAAGTAATTCGCGCCATTTTGAAGCTTTAAACAATGCCTACAATGCCATAAAAGAAGTTCAAAAAGGAATTGACTTGCAAATAAGCACCGATTTATTTGCCATTGATATTCGCCAAGCATTGTTTCATTTGGGTGAAATTACTGGAGAAGTTACTACTGAAGATTTATTGGGTAATATTTTTGCTAATTTCTGTATCGGAAAGTAAAACACCTACCCTTACTCGTTAACTAACTGTTTTTCTTGTATTTATATACTTTTATTTGTTGCTTATATACTCTTTTTTAACTATATTTGTTGTATATCTGTTGCCAAAAGCACTAATTTGTTGCCCATTTTTACAACTTTTTAAATAAGGCGAAATTATGCACCATAGTGCTACATAATGCAACGTAGTTAAATAAACAGCACCATTATGAGTAGTAATTTACACATTCCTAAAACTTGCGATTATTGTGGAAAAGCCTTTATTGCACGGACTACTGTAACTAAATGTTGCAGTGATAGTTGCTCTAAAAGAGCATACAAAGCTAGAAAACGCCAGGATAAAATTCAAACAACTATTGAAGGAGAAATTCAAAAGAATAAATCCAACAAATCAGAAAATATTGCACCTGCTATTTCTTTAAACTCAAAAGATTTTTTAAGCATTACTGATGCCTCTCAATTAATTGACGTGAGTAGATGGACCATCCAAAGAATGATTAAAAGAGGTCAATTAAATGCCGTTCAATTCGGAAATAAACACATTATCAAACGCTCACAAATCGAAAATTTATTTAATTGATAAATCTCATAAAACATACCAACGAAAAAAAATAAATTGCTAACAGTTAAAATTGCTATTATGAAAGTAACACTTAGAGAAAGAATTAAGAACGGTAAAATAGGCTTGTACCTTGATTTTTACCATAAAGGGAGCCGAAAAACTGAATATTTAAGTTTATATCTTCATCAAAACCCTAAAACAACAACTGAAAGAGACTTTAATAAAAAAACCAGAAACCTTGCCGAAACAATTTGCGCTCAACGACAAATTGAAATACAAAACGGCATCTATGGCTTTCAGGATTTAGAAAAATTAAAAGGTAGTTTTATAACCTATCTAACTGCACTAACAGAAAAGAAAAATACAAGCTCTGGTAATTATGGCAATTGGGATAGTATGCTAAAACATTTAAAAATATTTTGTCCTAAAGAAATAAGTTTTCAATATGTTGACAGAAAATTTGTAGAAGATTTCAAAGAATATTTGGATAAAAAAGCAAGAACAAAAAGTCAAAAACCATTATCCCAAAATTCTAAATACTCATATTTTGGTAAATTTACAGCAGCTTTAAAACAAGCAGTAAAAGACAATACACTAAAAATAAACCCAGCTGAAGGTGTGCCACATTTCAAGCAAGGGGAACCTCAACGAGAATTTCTAACATTAGACGAATTACAAGCAGTTGTAAAAGTTGAATGTGAGCTGCCAACATTAAAACAAGCCTTTATATTTTCAGCCCTTACCGGGTTACGTTGGTCTGATATTGAAAAAATGAAGTGGTCAGAAATTCAACATTCAAATGAAATGGGTTATTACATTCGTTTCAGACAAAAGAAAACCAAAGGTGCCGAAACACTTCCAATCTCTGAACAAGCTTTCAACTATTTAGGTGAAAGAGGCGAATTAAATGAATTGGTTTTTAAAGGCCTAAATTACAGTGCTTGGTCTAATTTAAAATTGCAACAATGGGTTATGAAAGCAGGCATTACAAAAACCATCACTTTCCATTGTGCCCGGCA
Source organism: Lutibacter sp. HS1-25 (assembly GCF_004121075.1). Lineage (GTDB taxonomy): Bacteria > Bacteroidota > Bacteroidia > Flavobacteriales > Flavobacteriaceae > Lutibacter. The sequence continues at coordinate 54,461 of NZ_RHLN01000021.1, read as the reverse complement.
TACCTACGCAACTTTACAACTAACATTGGGAACTGATATTTATACGGTATCAAAACTATTAGGACATAAAGAACTGAAAACCACTCAAATTTATGCCAAAGTAATTGACCAAAAAAAGAAAGATGCTGCCAACCTTATTAAATTGGATTTATAATGATACAACATATTTTTTCATCATTAATTTCTATTACCAAGGGATTACATAAAGATTTAAGAACCGAACAAGAATACAGATCATTAAATTTAAATAACAAACAAAACTTACAATATAAGGCCAAACCAAATTTCGAAATAGTCTTTAAAAGAGCTTTAGGCGAAAAAAACAAATATTACAAAAACCTTATAGATATTGCAGCCAATGAAAAATTCAACGTTTTAATTAAGGATTTTCCCAACAATGCAGTGCCTGAAGAAAACACTTTTGTTTACAATTCAATATATGCCGAATATCATCAAAATTTGATTAATATCAACAATTATATTGATAAACATTCTTTTACAAAAAATAATATAACTAATGACAATACCTTTGTAATTCAATATTTAAAAGTCAATATGATTTGGCTGTACACAGAATTACAAGACCGTTTTGCAAAATTTGGAAATGAAGAAATTCTTTCAACCGAAGAAATTTACAAACATTACTTCAATGAAGACATAACCGAATTAGAAATTATTCCAGCTAAAAAATTAGAAACAACAATTCAATTAAAAAAAGAGAGAAAAACCCTATCACAAAAAAATGCTTTTAAATATAAAAATCATAACACTGAATCTTTATTTTTAGCTTTAAAAACAATACAATTTCGATTAGATTTAATTGATGAAAACCACGCTACCATAAAACAATTTTACGAGTTACTAATTTCGAACGACTTCACTAAAATAAATTATGAAATTCATATTCAATGCGAAACAACTCAATTTAGTTATTTAGTAACAAAACTTAAGCCCTTTTTCACAAATTTAAATCCTACAACTTTAGAAAGGTCTAAACTTTTTTATACCAAAACTGGAACACCTTTAAAAGCTTCAAATCTTCATAAAAACAAAGTCCATAATCCGAAAGAAAAGGAAGAAATCGACAAAATCATCAAACAACTGCAATAAAAAACAGTAAGATTAGTAATAAATCTTACTGTTACCTTACTACCACAAAACACTCTTACTCTTTTAATGTCTTAATTTTTAAATATTTGCCTTGTCAATGATTATCATTGATACGTTTGGCCAAACGTTCATTTTTAATTTAATCTTTAAAAAAGATGAACGATAATGTTTTATCACAATTAGACCGCATCGAAAAAATGCTGCAATTACAGCAAGCGATGCAAAAGCAAGTATTAAACTTTAACGAAACTTGCACGTATTTAGAATTATCTCATTCGCACTTGTACAAATTAACAAGTACGGGAGCCATTCCACACTATAAACCGAATGGCAAAAAACTCTATTTCCAACGTCAAGAATTAGACCAATGGCTGCTGCGCAACCGTATGGATTCTCAAGATGAAATAGAACAAAAAGCTGCTGATTATTTAATCTCTAAAGGACGTGTAAAGTTATGATTGAAATCACAGATTTAATCCTGGCACTCTCTCAGGAAATTAAAGAATTGAAGGTATACATCGAATTAATCAAACAATCGAGAGCCGAAAGATTGAAAGATACTTGGTTAGACAATCAAGATGTAATGAGAACCTTACACATAAGTACTCGAACATTACAAACATTTCGAGACAATGGAACATTACCATACAGCAAAGTGGGCGGAACATTTTATTACAAGGTTTCTGATATAGAAGAAATATTACAAAGTAATTATTACAACCAAAATTACAAATGTGATGGAAGAAATTAAAAATAAAATACTCGATAAAACACACAACGGCCTAAACATTTACGCCTACGTGTTACGCCAGTATTACCCTGATGAAACAGTCCTTACCCTTTCGGGTAAGAACTGCAGGTTAACACGCAATCCGTTCAATAACAATAAGAAAACCTTAGCTATTTATGTGGTAAATAGCTTCGCTGTTCACAAAGATTTAGACCTCAAAAATTTTGAAGGTGATGTATTCGATTTTGCTCAATTATATTTTAAATCCAATTCAGAAAATGAACTTTTAAATAAAATTATTGAAGTATTAAATCTTAGATCAATTGTTGAAGAAAAAACCGACCAAAATTGGTTCGACAAACCCGATGATACCTGGTATGCGCTGTGCAGCTTTTACAAAGCGCCTATTCGCAATGTATTTCCATTCAAAACGCTCAAATTACACGAGATACATTCACTTATAACAAGCGACAAATACAAAAACACAACAGCCAGTTTAAGAGAGATTCAAGACCTTAAAGAAAAGCGAAAATTCAAAGCCAACAACTTTGATTACGTTACTTTTTCGGGTGAATTTGAACGTAGAAACGACAATAATTTAATAAAACATTCGTCCTTAATCACCATTGATTTTGACCATTTACCAAATTTAAATGAAGTTAAAAAGCAATTATTGGAAGATGAATATTTTGAAACAGAACTATTGTTTACTTCTCCCTCTGGTGATGGTTTAAAATGGGTGATTAAAATAGACCTGTCGCAAGCCACACACCAAGAGTTTTTCAAAGCTGTTTCAAATTATCTACAGCAAAAATATAAATTAGAAGTTGACCAATCGGGCAAAGATATTTCAAGAGCTTGTTTCTTATCGCACGACCCTACGGCATTTCTTCACAAAAAACATAGCATTGTATGAAAAAGAAAATATTCAATCCAAACGAATGGTTAAAAACTCCAACAAATGAAGTTCCTAAAAAAACCATTCAAAAAACAGCAGCTACCGTTCATACGGTAGTTGCTAATAATATTGAAACCTACATAGCAGCCATTGAACAAAACGCAATAGACATCACCTGCGGTTATGCCAATTGGCGTGATCTTGGCTTTGCTTTTGCCGAAGAATATGGGGAAACTGGAAGAAACTATTTTCACAGCATCAGCAAGTTTAACAGCAGCTATAATTCAAAAGAATGCGATGAACAATTCAACAAATGTTTGGCTGCAAAAGGTTCAGGCATTACCATTGCAACGTTTTATTTCTTAGCAAAACAAGCAGGAATAACTGTTGTAAAAAATGAACCGCAACCGCAAATGCTTGAAAATATTATGGAAGAAAAATCAGTAAAAAAACTGCCAACTTTTCCAACCTCAATACTAGCTACTTTGCCACATTTTTTACAACAAGTTGTAAAACCAACCACAAGCCCCGAAGAAAGCGATACAATGTTATTGGGCGCTTTAACAACTTTAAGTGCTTGTTTCCCTAAATTATATGGTATTTACGATGGTAAAAAAGTGTTTACCAACCTATTTTTATTTGTAACTGCACCAGCTTCCGCAGGAAAAGGACGATTAACGCAGTGTAAAAATTTGGTCACTCCTATTCATAAAGATATGCGTGAACAAGCTTCATTGTTAAAAAAGCAATTCGATGCCGAAAATGCAGCCTACAATATGACTAAAAACAAAACCCCTGATACCGAAAAACCTACAAAACCACCCGAAAAAATGTTGTTTATTCCTGCTAACAACAGTACTACGGGTGTATTTCAATTATTATCCGACAATGAAGGCAAAGGATTAATTTTTGAAACTGAAGGTGATACATTGGCACAGGCATTTAAAAGCGATTACGGCAATTATAGCGATGGTTTCCGTAAAGCATTTCACCACGAAACAATCAGCTATTACCGTAGAACCGACCGTGAGTATGTCGATATTGAAAACCCTTGTTTGTCTACCGTATTATCTGGAACCCCAAAACAAGTATCAGCATTAATTCCAAACGCTGAAAATGGTTTATTTAGCCGCTTCATATTTTACTATATGAACATCACGCCTATTTGGAAAAATGTGTTTGAAGTGCAAACCGAAAACGGATTGGATGAATATTACAACGCATTGGGAACAGAGTTTTTAGGCTTTTACAAAACCTTAAAAAGCAACCCTCCTATTCAAGTAACATTTTCAGTACAACAACAAATGCAGTTCAACGATTATTTTTCTAAAATTCAAACAAAATACCTCAGCATTCAAACCGAAGATTATATTGCAACCGTTAGAAGAATGGGAATAATAGCCTACCGCATTGCAATGCTATTTACCGCCCTGCGTATTATGGAAGATGGCGATGTAAACCCTAAAAGAGAATGCGAAGAGGTAGATTTTAACAATACAATGGCAATGATTACTATTTTAATTCAACACAGTAGCCAGGTTTTTAACGCATTGCCAGCCGACACCAAACTACCAACACGCAGCAATAGAAAAGAACGTTTTTTAGAAAGTTTACCAAGGCAATTTTCTCGTCAAGATTATTTAGATACTGCAACAACCCTTAGTATTCCTCATAAAACTGCCGAAGGCTACATCACCAAATTTGTAAAAGCAGGCTTAATACATAGAGACAATCACGGAAAATACTTAAACAACAGCATTGAGGAAGCTAAGGAAACTGAGGAAAAATAGGTGTCATACCACCTATTTTTTCCTTTCTTTTGGTTATGATTGTTTTTTATTATATTTGCATATCGCGAATCGCGAATTACGAATTTATTAAGCAGCATACTTAAAAAAATATATGTGTCATGAAAAAACATAACGGAATGAGACCTCATGATGTGGTTATTCTATTAAAAATAATCGCAACTGACAATGATAATTGGTTAATGAAAGACATCGCAAACAAATTACATATTAGCTCAAGTGAGGTTAGCGAATCACTAAACAGAAGTGTATGGGCAGGATTAATAACGAATGACAAAAGAAGAGTATTCAAATCAGCTTTGTTGGATTTTATCATTCACGGATTAAAATATGTGTATCCTCAAAAGCCTGGGGCAATGGTTAGAGGAATAAAAACAGCACATAGTGCTCCTCCTCTATCATTTGAAATACAAAGTGATCAAAACTACGTATGGCCTTATGCTGATGGTGATTCCAGAGGGTTTACTATTGAACCTTTACACCCTAATGTACCTAAAGCAAGTCTAGAAGACCATAAATTATATGAATTATTAGCTTTGCTAGATGCTGTAAGAATTGGTAACACAAGAGAACAAAATTTGGCTATTAAGGAGCTTAAAAACAGAATTCAATAAATATATAATTAATGAAAAACACGCAAATAAACAATATAATTATTGAAAGAGTTGCAAATGCATTAGGTGAACTAAATGAAAAAGTAATCTATGTTGGTGGTGCAATAGTTAGTCTTTATATAAATGACCCTGCGGCAGAAGATGTCAGACCTACAAAAGATATTGATATTAGCATCAAAGTGGCTTCTTTTGTAGAATTAGAAAATATAAGAGAACAACTTTTAGAAAAAGGATTTAAGCAGTCAGCAGATTTAGATGTTATTTGTCGGTTCAAATTAGAAGATATATTGGTAGATGTAATGGCTACAAAACCAATTGCTTGGGCTCCAGCAAACCCTTGGTTTGAAAAAGGTTTTGAAAGACTAGAGAAAATTAAAGTAAACAACATAACAATTCAAATTATGCCACTAACTTTCTTTTTAGCTAGTAAATTTGTAGCATTTCACGACCGTGGCGGTGATGACCCACGATTTAGCCACGATTTAGAAGATATAATCTATATTATAGACAATCGAACAGACTGGCATCAAATTCTTATCAACGAAGAAGACCAAAATGTAAAAGAGTGCTTAATAAATGAATTTCGTAATATATTAGCATCTAGTGAAATACAGGAAGCTATTTTGGGTAACTTATTCTATGAAACCCAAGATAAAAGGTTCAGTATGATTATGGATAAAATCAACCAAGTGGTAAATAGTTAGGTTTCCCTAGTTTCCTTAAACTCCTCAACTACCTTAAAAAAACCCAACAACTATCTCCCCCTTTGGGGGTTAGGGGGCTTCCTCAAACCCCTTAACAAGCTATAAATTAAGGATTAACAAAACCTATTTAAAAAATCGCAAACAGCCAAAAACCAATAACCAATGTCATCTCGAGCGGAGTCGAGAGACAACAACTATCTCCTCCTTTGGGGGATTAATGGGGGCTCACCATTTTACCCTATTTTTCTTTATTTCTTCCCTGCTTTTTATTACTTTAGTAGCTTTATTAAAAATTTACAATTTGTAATAACAATTGCTATGAAGTTACAACACATTCAAAATAAATTTTATAAAATAACAAATACTATCTCTAATTATTGATAGTAAAATATTATTGAATACAACTTATGAGTCAAAACATTCTACAATACGAATCTAAAGTATGGTCTACTGCCGACCTTCTAATTGGTGCAGGTATTAAACAGTCAGATTTCCCAAAATATATGATGCCTTACTTTGCAATGATGATGTTGGAAAGTAGACTTTTAAGACGTTGTGATGAACTTTTAAAAGATTTTAGCGTTACCAATTTAAAAGAAATTGATAAAACTCAATTAGAAGATTTTATTTCAGAATTTAAGGATGATAACATTGGCTATAATGATTTAGTAGTTAGACATAATAAAACATTAGCCGAAATCTGTTTAAATGATAAAACATTTGACAACGATTTTGATGCATATTTAAAAGCATTTGATAGTGAAACAAAAGAATTATTAGGTGTTGACAGAGGTAACACAGAAGAAAAATACCTTGATATTTCAGGAGTTAGTGGGCAACTACGTAAAAAAGATATTTTATTTGACTCTGTAAAAAAATGGAGTGAAATAGATTTAGCACCATTTAACAATTCTGAAATAACAACATTAGAAGAACACATAAAACGTAAATGGGCTGATATTTCTGCTGAAACTGCTGGAGAACAGTATACACCTGATGATATTATTGCTTTAATTTCTGAAATCATTTTATCTAAAATTGATAATAATGGAGAATTTTTAACAATCTACGATCCTACTTGTGGTGGTGGTAACTTGTTGTTTGGTGTTGAAGATAAAATACAAGAAAAATACAACAGACCAACAAAAACCTACGGTGAAGATTGGAGTGATAGCTTATATGCATTGGCAAAAATTGAAAGTCGTTTCCGTAAAGATTCCGATATTCGTTATGGTAATACACTTACCAATATTTCTTTTATTGAACGAAAATTTGATATAGTCGTAGCAAATCCGCCTTATGGGGTAGATTGGAAAGGTTATAAAAAGGATATTGAAAATGATACAACGGAGCGTTTCAAAGCCTTACCCTCTATTTCCGATGGGCAATTTTTATTTACACAACACATCATTTCTCAATTAGATGAAAATAAAGGATTGGCAGTTGTTGTTCATAACGGTTCTACATTATTTAGTGGTGATGCTGGTAGTGGTGAAAGCAATATTCGTAAATACTTTTTTGATGAAGATATTGTAGAAGCCATTATACAAATGCCTACCGATGAATTTTTCAATACTGGTATTTACACTTATTTATGGGTATTTAATAAAAACAAGGCTGCAGAACGTAAAGACAAAGTAATCTTAATTAATGGTAGTGATTTCTTTGAACCTTTAAAAAAGAGCAAAGGGAAAAAGCGTAAAGAAATGGTATTAAATAACCGAAAAACCATTATTGATGCTTTAACCAATTTTGAAGATTCCGAATACGCTAAAGTATTTGACAAATGGCATTTCTATTTTAACAAACAAGCCATTATGTTGACCAATGTTGATGAAAATGGAAAAACATTAGAAAGTGTGTTACCTGTTAAAAAAAATAAAGATGGTGAGGAAACCAGAGCTAAATCTATAAAGCTCAATCCAACTAAAATTACGCAGGTACTTGAAGATTGTCACACTGAGCCTGTCGAAGTGGTAGAACTAACAGATTTTGAAATCACAACCTTTGATGCTACCAAATACAATTCCTTATTTCAGTATTATACGGAATATTTGAGCCCATTAGTAAATAGTTTAGATTATAAAGAAACTGATTTAAAAGTAACTACAGTTAAAGAAACATATTATTTTGATGCTGATAAAGAAACCATTATTAAACAAACAAAAGACTCTAAAACTGGTACATTGTGCGCAGTCGAAATGGGCTGTGGTAAAATAGTTATCAAATCTTCATTTAAAAAACCTACAAAAACAAAAGAAGCATTTATTTTAATTACTGTTGAATTAACCCCGGATTATGAAAAAGATTATGAAATTATCCCCTATTCACCTAATGAAGAAGATAACCAACAAAACATTGCCAATTTTATGGCTAAATATATTACAAAACCATTTAGCTATATAGACAATACCATTGGTGTAGAAATTAACTTTAATAAGGTGTTCTATAAACCAGAAGATTTAAAGAGTCTAAGTAAGATTACATCTGATTTAAAAGACTTAGAAGATGAATTAAAATTATTAGAAGATGAATTATAGACAAAAAAAAAGGGAACCTCTTTTGGAGATTCCCTCAATATTTAAGGAAGTAGCGAAGAAATGCGGAATTGTATCCAGTACCATTACCACCTATCTTCCTTTTCTATCTTAATGTTTTTATCCGTGTCTAATGTTCTACAAAAGTAATCCCTTTTAAATATATATGCAAATAATAAGCCATAAAAATACTACGTTAACAATTTGTCAAAGATTTTTCATTGAAAAGTCAATTGAATTACTATATGCGGGTAGTATTGATTCTTATAGAATAAAGCTAAACAATCCAAAAATAGTTTTAGAAGAGTTAAAGTACTGCCTAATCGAATATAATAAAGGAAGAATTAAACATTTTCATACAATAAAGGGTAGTAAAAAAGACACAAAAGTAATAGTTGATGAAGCTTTAACATTACTTAACAGTTCACCTACTTACCTGAAATTTGATACAATCTCACAAGAATACTTAAAAATATCTTTAGAACAATTAACCGAATTTAATTACAAAAAAGTAATTACAAGTATTGAAATATTACTCAATAACAACAAAGATTATTTTATAAATGTTGTAAATGGTCTGGAGCAATTAATAAAAAATAATGATTCCTCTTTTAATGGTTTATGCGAAATAGATAATTCTCTTAACTTTTTATTAAGTGAACTAATTAATAAAGGATATTCAAAAGGCTTTTTATATAAGTTAATGTATGGAATATTTGTAAATTCACTTGATAATAACAGTGCATTCAAAACCCATTTCAAAAACTTCAAAGCTCGTATTACACCAAGTAAATCAAAACATAATGTAATTTTTAGAATTGATACTACAAAAAAAGTATATGAAGCTATTTCTGCAATCACAATTCAATCTATATTACTTACAGATAACATTGATAATATAATTTTAAATGGTTTTGCTAAAAAAGAATTAAAAGCATTCAATACAAAAGCATCAAACAGAAAATTCATACATTATGAAGTTGATGCACTTGACTACCTATCTGCATTAATAATTGCTAGAAAAAATTTATCAGAATATTTAGATGTAATTAACTTAGGTTTGTCCGATGAATTTTTACAAATCCATAATAGAGTATTGGTAATTGACCAACGTTCTCCTAAAAGAGGTGCTTTCCAAAATAATATGAATAGTTTAGATGGTAAATATCTTGTAGAGCAAGATCACTATGTAACTTTTACTAAAAAAATACCGGTAATATTAAACAATGATAAAATTGCAGATGAAACAAAAGAAAAAATCAAATCTGCTGTCAGGTATTTACGCTTAGGAAATCAATCTACTGAAGTTGAACATAAATTTATAAACTACTGGATAGGTTTAGAATATTTGTTTTCTAATTATGAAAGCAATGGTACAATTGAAAGGTTAAAAACACATTTTATAGATGCGCATTCATTAGCTTATGTAAAACGAAATGTACATAGTTTTAAAAAATCTTTTTCTCAATTAAGTACTGCGCATAAGTCGTTAGTGCCAACATATACAATTGCAGATAATGAATACCTAAAGGATATACAATTTTATACAGATGTTTCAACACATTTAATTAATGACTTTCCTCTATTGGCTTATAGAGCTATGAAGTTAGAGTATTGGTTTTTTAAATCTGGAAAATCTGCAAGTGCAAAAAAATATTTAGAACGTCATAAAGAAAACTTACAAATTCACTTTACTAGAATTTATAGGTTACGTAATGAAATTATACACGATGCTGCTACAAATACAAACAATGAATTGATTGCTTCAAATTTACGATACTACTTAACTTTCATTTTAAATGAAGTTATAGACTTTCTATCTAAAACACAAGTAAGCAATAAAATAGCTATTGAAGATTATTTTATTTTAAATGAAATTAAGATAGGAAACATAGAACAAAAAGGCTCAATGTTAATTGAATTATTAGAAGTGGATTGTGCAATAGATTTTATATCATAAATATGGAAATAAAAAAATATACTAATTATAAAGATTCTGGTATAAAATGGTTGGGTGAAATTCCTGAGCATTGGGAGATTAAAAGAATAAAAGATGCTATTACTAAAATAGGTAGTGGTGTTACACCAAAAGGAGGTAGTGAAACTTATGTAGATGAAGGTATTCCTTTTATACGAAGTCAAAATGTTTATAATGATGGTTTAAAAATTGATAATGTTTCTTTTATTACAGAAGAAGTACATAATAGAATGAAAAATTCACAGTTGAAACCTTTGGATATTTTGATAAATATTACTGGAGCTTCAATTGGTCGAACTTGTATTTTTCCTGAATCAGTAAAAACAGCAAATATAAATCAGCATATAATTTATTTGAGATTTAAAAAAAAGAAAGTTGACTATCCCGCATATTATTTAAAGTCGAGTACTATTCAAGAATATATAATGAATATTCAAGCAGGCTCTTCCAAAGAAGCTTTAAATATGTCTCAAATTTTAAATATAGGGTTACCGTTTCCTGCACCCGAAGAACAAACCCAAATAGCTAATTATTTAGATGCTAAAACCACAGGTATAGACAAAAAAATAAAATTATTAAAACAAAAAATAAAGCATTTTAAAGCCTATCGTAAAACATTAATTAATGAAGCTGTTACAAGAGGTTTAGTTAATGAGGTTTCTAATTGGATAAATTACAGATTAAAAGATATAGGTTATTTATATAGTGGTTTATCTGGTAAAAGTGGTAATGATTTTAATCAAGATAACAATCCAAACAATAGAGGTTTTATTCCTTTTACTAATATTGCTAATAACACCTATTTAAATCAAAATCATTTAGGTACTGTCGCAATAAAAGAGCAAGAAAATCAAAACCAAGTAAAGAAAAATGATATTTTCTTTTTAATGAGTTCTGAAGGTTACGAAGATATTGGGAAATCAGCAGTACTAATAGACGATATAAAAGAAACCTACTTAAATAGTTTTTGTAAAGGTTTTAGAATAACAAATAATAATTGTGAAGCATCATTTATTAATTATTTACTATTGAGTGATTCTTATAGGCAGAATATGTTAGTTGAAGGAAAAGGATTTACACGTATTAATTTAAAGATGGAAAAGGTTAATAATTTTTCAATTATTATTCCACCTACCAAAAAAGAACAACAAGAAATAGCAGACTATTTAGATGTTAAAACAACAACAATAGATAAAATTGTAAAAAACATAGAAACTCAAATTACGACCTTAAAAGAGTTACGCAAAACATTAATTAATGAGGTAGTAACAGGTAAAATAAAAGTAACTGTATAATTATGATAAACAACAAAACTCCTTTTGATATAATATTAGATTCTTACAACAATGAATGTTTTTACTTATACGCTATTGTAAAGTCCTTAACAAGTTATCCTGCTATTTATAACAATGATTTTATAGATGAAGAAGGCTTGTTTTACGCTACAAGTTTTGCTCTTATTTGTGAGCGATATATATTCCACATAACAAACAACCAAGGTAATTATATTGATGATTTTGAAGAGTTACATTCAAATTTAGAATTTGAAACCGATATAGATTTAATTGAAGATGAACTTACAAAAGTAAAGTCATTAATAGTGAAAGATTTAAAAGAAGTTTTCATAACACAAAAGCAGTTTCTCAAATTTTTTAGCGCCATCTTTAATATGGAAAAAGATGCTGAACCTTTTATAGGTAGCTACGAAAATGCTTTAGATTTTTACAATAATTACATCAGCTAATTAATATGGACGAGTTAATATTACAAGATAAATATTTAATGAATTTCTTTACCCAACGTATAGATGGGTTACAATACAAAGAAGTAAAAGCAAATACAGTTTCTAAACTACATTTCATAGTTGAAGATTTAAAATACTTCATAAGCGAAACGTCATTAAATAAAGCAAACTACCGTATTTTATTAAAGAAATTTGATAATAACGAAAAACAGTTATTGCAAGAGTTTATGGAGTTCCTCAACAAACGTATTGGAGAATCTGCGAATATGGCATTATTTATAAACAGCAACAAATCTGTAACCTTTAAAGGTGTAAAAATCAATTTATTTTATCCAAGTGGCAGCATTACACACGGTGATATAATGTTTGAAGAAAACCAATTTTCTGTAGTGCAAGAATTACCCTACATATATGAATATGAAGGTAAAATCCAATTTAACTTTCGTCCAGACATTACTTTTTTCTTAAATGGAATATTTTTAGGATATTCAGAGTTAAAATCTAATTACAACAATCAAAACGCAAAGAAAAACGGTAAAATAAAAATTACCAATGATTATCAAAAAGCAGTTACCAATTATTTAGAAATTGCTGAAGGCAATGATGTATCACAAACCATACGAAAAGATTTTCTAAAAATATTTGAAAAAGCAATCCACATCACAACAACTGACGTTCAAGACACATTTGTAATTAGAAATATAACAAATCATTTTCCTGAAATTAAAGCACGTGTTGAAGATAAATCATTTGATTTTGAAAAATATGAAAAAGAAATTAAAAACGGTTTAAAAGCCTACCCTTTACGCAATCCAAACGCTTCAAGAACCGAGCGTTTTGAAGAAGTATTTAAAGCATTGTACAGTAAAAAAATGATAGAGAAAGAAATTCTTTATTACAATTTTATTGAACGTGAATTGATAAAATCCGAAAAAGGTAAACTAAAAGAATACAAGCATAACGATGGTAGATTAATTGCACCACGTCCTAAACAAAAATTTGGTACAGATAAAATTTTAAGTAAAATAGATGAATTTTTAGACCACGAAAATGAACCTGATTACTTTATAAACAAACTACGTAAAGATTTAACAGAAAAAGGCTTAGGAGCAACTCAAATAGAAGAATTAATTACTAAAAGGCAGAAATACCAAAATAATAAAAACGTATACTCTCTACTCTTACAATATGCTGCTGGCTTTGGTAAAAGTAATATCATAGGTTGGACATCATTACAATTAAAAGACTTACGTAAAAACGATGCCTTTGTATATGATAAAATAATGTTGGTAGTAGATAGAGTACAATTACGTGATCAATTAGATAGCAAAATGTACAATATGAACATAGCCAATAGTATGTTCATTGAAGCAGACAATAAAAAATCGTTTTTAGAAGCACTAAATACTGATAAACGTATTGTTGTTGTTAATCTTCAAAAATTTACTTCAATCCGTGATTTTTTAGATGCTGAGGTTATTACAAAATTAGCTAATTTACGTATTGCTTTTTTAATTGATGAAATACACCGTTCAAACAGTGGTACACAGCACGAAGAAATGGTATCCCTTTTTGATGAATTACAAAATAGCTTTGATTCAAATAAAGACTACAAAAAAACACACAATAAGAAAAATTTAATCATAGGTTTTACAGCAACACCAAGCGATGTTTCTTTAGCTCGTTTTGGAGAATATAACAAATATGCAGAAGCTGAAAAAATATGGGTTCCTTTTGATAGTTACACAATGAAAGAAGCCATTGAAGATGGCTATATCTTAAACCCAATTAAAGGAATTGTACCTGTATCAGCTAAAATGTATTTTCAAAAACCTGAAAGTGAAATTCAAGGTTTTGAACAAGATTTAGGTTATGGTATTCCAAACGATACAGATACGGGTAGTGATGAAAATGGTAAAAAATTCCGTATTAGCAAACAAAAGATTTATGAAAATGAAAAAAGAATTGATGCTATTGCTCAATTTATTGCCAAAAGATTAGTTACCGCTGTATATTATAACATTAGAGGTACGGCAAAAGCAATGTTGGCAGCTTCATCTATTAAAGCAGCTATAAAATACCGTAAATACATTGTAAAATACTATAATGAAATAGTTATAGAAAATAAATACAGTCGTTTTAAAGATGCTCCTATTTATATTGTGTATAGTTCAGATGGTCAAAAACACCCAAGTAGTTCTTCACTAAATGATGGTTTATCTGAGAAGAAAGTATTACAAAACTTTGCGACCATTAAAAATGGTTTAATAATAGTAGTTGATAAATTACAAACAGGTTTCGATGAGCCTAAACTCCACACCCTATTTTTAGATAAAGAAATAAGCGGTATCAATGCAATTCAAACCATTTCAAGAGTAAACAGAACTACAAAATATAAGAAAGATTGTAAAATTATTGACCTATCCTATAAAAACGTAAATGTTACTAATATCAAACAAGCCTTTGAACATTTTAGCAATGTAGTTGTAAGTGATTTTGACCCTTTAGGTCAAGAACAATTAATGATTGATATTTATAATGAATTGAATCAAAATACATTATTAAAAAATCACTTTAAACCATTTAAAGAATATCAATTAGGTAATAAACATAGTATAGAAACTATTTTAAATTTTGAAAATGAAGTAACACAATTTATTCGTAACAATCCCGAAGAATCTAAAAAGCTAAAATTAAAAATCAATAAGTATTTCAAAATATTAAACTTAATAAATTTTGTTATTGAAATTGATGAAAAATATAGCGATAAATATTTTACAGAGTTTTGGTATAGATACAGTGTGCTATACAATTCAATAAATGGAAACACAGATTTAATAGATGATGTTGAAGTATATTTCGACAATAGTATCGGTATTGTTGCACCTCCCGAAGAAGAAAACAAACCAAAAGGTAAATCAGGAGTTAATGAGCCAAATCCTTCTTATGGAAAACAATACAAATTTGATATATTGGCTGTAATAGAAAAACGCAATGAGGAAGAAGAAGAAATTGAAGCTTTAATCATTGATTTTCAAAACAAAATCGAAGCATTTTTCAACTTTGTTATGTTACCTGAAAACGGTACATATATTATTGCAAAAATGAAAACTAAAACTTTTGATGAAGATGAAATCTACGAAGATTTTAAAAAGATTTTCAATAAATATATCAGGCGTAATAGAAAAGAGTTAGGTGTATTTTTCATAAAAGAAACCGAAGATCTTGTACAACTATTATGTGACGATTTTGAAAAAAAAATAAATACGATGTAAATAAAAATTTAAACGAAAAAGATAAAAAAAACCTATGAAAGAACACTTAAAATGCAACATCCAGTCATTTAATAAGGTAAGTATAAATTCAAAAAATATAATATCAGGTTGCGACTGTCGCTATCAAAAAAAGATATAACAACAACCTAAACAGTTTTAAAAAGTTAATAAAATTAACTTAAAAGTGAAATGAATTTGTAAATTAACTTATAAGTGAATACATTTGCAGTCATAAAACCGTTATTTAAATACAAAAAAGTTGCGTATTATTCCGTTTGTTTAAATAATGAAGAACATACAATTTATGATGCGTTTGTAAAAACACAAACCGCATTAAATAAAAACAAGTTGTATCACATTTTAAAATGGTTACAATTAATAGGTCAAAAATATGGAGCACAAAATCGTTTTTTTAGAAATGAAGCAAAATTTTCAGACACCTCAGCATTACCTCCAATTGGTAAAGACAGAGAACCCCATTATGTAGAACACGGTAAAAACAAAAACAATAATTTAAGACTCTATTGCTTTCGTGCCAGTGAAAATGTAGTTTTCTTATACAGTGGAGGTTTAAAAACTGCTCAAAAAGCACAAGATTGTCCCAATGTTAAAAACCACTTTATACTAGCAAACCAACTTACAAAAGCCATAGATGAAGCTTTTAAAAATAAAGACATTAATTGGAACGAAGATTGCACATTAATTAATTGCGATAACAATTTTAAATTGTACTATAAATAACAAAAAACAAATGAAACGAGCATTCCAAATTTTGTCGCGTAAGAAAATGATTAATAGCGAACAGCATTTGTTACCGCTAAAAAATAAAATTTAAACAAATGAACTTCCCTCAAGAAAATAGTTTAGATAATTGGCTAGAAACCAACGCCAATCCAGAAATTGATAAATTTTTAGAAAGAAATTTAGCCATTACTGAAAAAGTAAACACCGTTTTAAAAGAAAGAGGAATTAAAAAAGGTGAATTTGCCAAAATGTTAGACAAAAAGCCTTCTGAAATTACAAAATGGTTAACAGGTTTACACAACCTTACTTTAAAAAGCATTACAAAAATGGAAGTTGCTTTAAACATTGATTTATTAAACTTAGAACCTGCATATATCTATTTAGGCTCAGTCCCTGGTGGCTCAAAAGACCTGCCCAATGCTATTGATAAATACGAAGACACATACTATAGTAATGCCGTATAATGGAAAAAAATAAAATAATACCGGCTAAAATTCATCCATTTAAAATTGAAATAATAGATAGTTATATAAACGATGCTATTACGGATAACGATGCTGATTTTGATTTTAATGTAGCGCATAAAGTGCAACACAATTTAGAAGATGAACGAATAAAAATTCAATTACTCATCAATCTATTATTAAAAACTGATGCTACTATTGGGGTAAAATTCAACATCGACTTTCATTATAAAATAACTGATTTAAAAGATCATTATGAAAACGATGCCAATAACCGACCAATATTTAGCGGGTTATTTATTGCTACAATTTTAGGAATTAGCTTTTCAACCGCACGCGGTATTCTTTTCGGAAAACTATCCGAAACAAAATTAAACAACCTCATTTTACCCGTAATTGATCCTGTAAAAATGTTAGCTACAAATAACCAAAAGCCAACACCTTAAATCTCAATGAGTGTAAAGTCTAAAAAACATCAACTATCAACTAAAAATATAGAATGAAATAGAAAATATAATAATTGCCCGAAAAAAGATAATAAACCTATGAAAGAACACTTAAAATACAACATCCTGACCTTTGATTGGCCAGAAATTAAACCTACGTTTTATTTTACATTAAACAACATTGAAGGCAGCCACAGAATACACCACTCAAAATTCAGTGAAAATCATTTTGATAAAATACAATAGAAATCAATGGTGTGTATTTAGATAAATTAATTAACTTTACACATTACGTAACAATAAGACCCAATAATTAGGTCTTTTAGCAACACAAAAAACAATGGCAGATGGTGTTTATAAATCAAAAAATGTAACCAAAGAACAACTACAGTTTTTAAAACTGTTAGATAGTTATGAAATTTCCTATTTTTTAATGCAAGACATTGAAAATAGAATGAACCATCAGTTTAAAAATTTAAACGAAGTATTAGAAAATTTAGTCGATAAACAATTAATAAATCGTATTGAGCGTGGAAAATACACCAAAGAAAACTACACCAATCCTTATGTATTAGCTTCCTTTATTTCAAATGGTGGTGCGGTAGCCTATTGGTCTGCCTTGCATTTACACGAACTTACCGAACGTTTTCCTAATAAAATTTTCATAAAAACAACTGCTCGTAAACGTGCTATTAATTTATTTGGAACAGAAATACAATTTATAACAGTAAAGCCTCAAAAAAATATAGGGATAATAAAAAATGGATATGCAGATAACGCTTATCCAATCACCAATATTGAAATGTCACTTATTGATTGTTTTGATCAACCACGGTATGCAGGTGATTTTGAAAACTTAATAAAAGCATTCGCAAATGCAGCATTAAGTCCTACAAATTTAATTACCTATACAAAAGCGTACAACAATATTGCTTTAACAAAACGATTGGGTTATTTGGCTAGTTTATTTCACCCTATAAAATTAAAGTCGTTTATTTCGTATGCTCAAAAACAAGTAAATAAACGCTACAATCTAATAGATGCAGGTGGTTTTAATGAAGGTGAATTTAATGCAATCTGGAAATTACGTTTAAATGTACCTGAAGAAGCAATTTTAAAAATGACTGAAATCAATTACTAATATGATTTTTCAAAAAGAAATACGAGAAAAATCACAGTTGTGGCAAGTACCACCAGATACAGTAGATAAAGACTATGTATTAGGACATTTTTTATCGGTTTTTTCAAAATACTATGGCGATAAACTAATTTTTAAAGGCGGCACCTGTTTACGTAAATGTTATATAGAAAACTATCGATTCTCTGAAGATTTAGATTTCTCATCCATAGAACCAACATTTAATTTAGATGAAAAAATATTAAAAACAATTAGTGATGAAATTGCAAACACAAGTGGCATTCAACTTTTTTGTGAACCTATAACGCTATTGCAACACAATAAAATTCCAAAAGGGTTTCAGGTAATAATAAAGTACTGGGGCGCAAATCATTTAAAAAATCAACAACCACTACCACCAAATAGATGGCATACTAAATTAAAATTAGAAATAAGCACAGAGGAAATAATACTATTACCAACACCTAATCAACAGATATTTCATCCTTATTCAGATAATTTATCGGGTGAAACTACAATAAATTGCTATGCAATAAATGAAGTAGTTTCTGAAAAATTGAGAGCATTAAAACAACGTTCTTACACAGCTCCAAGAGATTTTTATGATTTGTATGAACTAACAAATAATTTTTCAAAAAAAGATTGGGAAACCATAAAACCAATATTTCTTAAAAAAATGAAACATAAAAATTTAGCATATAATTCACCCTCAGATTTAATTAATCCTGAAAAATTAATAACAGTTCAGCGTGCTTGGGCTACAAGTGTAGCACATCAAATAACAACCAATCATCAACCAGAAGCAAAAAAAATTATTGAAATTGTTGCAAATCGCATTAAAGAAAATTTAATTTTATAATCAATTAATATAAATGCTATAACAAAACTAAAACAACGCTACTTATCAAAATATTTCATCATATAAAACAAATACTTTATGTAACTAATACATTAATAATTGCCCAAAAAAAGATAATAAACCTATGAAAGAACACTTAAAATGCAACATCCTGTCCTTTGATTGGCCAGAAATTAAAACTACGTTTTATTTTACATTAAACGACATTGAAGGCAGCCACAGAATACACCACTCCAAATTCAGTGAAAATATTTTAAAAGCGTTTCCTAATTTAAACACAAAGGAAACCGAATTTATTTTTACAACATTTGACACCCCATCACCAAACGGGATTCCTATTCAAATAAAAATGTTTAAACAGGAATTGCACATTTACAAACAATATTTAAAAAATAAAGTAAAACAACATTTTCTAAATAAAGGATATGTTGTAGATAAAAACTTTGTGCGCGATACCCAAGTATGGATTCCTGGTAAAAACACTAAAAATCCACATTTTCAATTACACTATAAGTTTTCTTTAAAAATCCAATTCGCACAAGTAACAGAGTACCCCGAATTGGTCGTTTCCTACGATGGCACTTCAAAAGTATTGAAAAAGTCAGTAGCCGAAATTGAAGATTCTACACTCATTAGCAAAACAATCATAGGGACTAAAATATACAACTATCAAAAAAAAATAGACACCCCTGAAAAAGAAGCATATTTCAACAGTATCAATTTAAACGAAGCCTACCCTATTTTCAATTTAAAATTAGGCCGTGCATTAAATATTCCTTTAGAAGTACCTTCTCGTGAAAACCGCTATAAAAAATACCTCACTATTTTAAATGCTTTTAAAAACCGTGAATTAATAACCAATGAATTTAAAGAAATCTTACCATTATACGATGATGATTTTATTGATGTGCCACAAAACCGTATCAACCACATAAGCCCACAGTTAGGCACTTTAGAATATGGCAATAAAAACACAGGTAAGGTTCCTAAATTCGATTTGCCAAATTTCAAACCTTATGGCCGTCCTCCAAATCCAAATATTAAAATTTTCTTTATACACCACGAGACCCATCAAGAAACAATCAGACTGCTATATGACCATTTAACAAAAGGCATTACCAATAATTTTCCTGGAATTGAAAAGTTCTTAAATTTAAAAATTGGTTTAGCAAATGAACATTTCATCAAATATAAAAACCTTTCCAATCCCATTCCCGAAATTGAAGAACAATTAGGCACTTTAACATTTAATGATAACGTAGCCTATGCTGCCTTTTTTATAAGTCCTGTAAGTAAATCTACACAAGACCCACAAGAAAAAATAATGTATTACCGTGTTAAAGAATTGTTGTTAAATGAAAAAATTGTAACTCAGGTAATAGACCATAACGACCTTAAAAAAAATATAAAAAATTACCAATGGCATTTAAATAATATTTCATTGGCACTACACGCAAAATTGGGCGGTACACCTTGGAAATTAGCCGTAACAGCCCAAAAAGAATTAGTAATTGGCGTAGGTGCATTTACCAATCGAGATGAAAACAGACGGTATATTGCAAGTGCATTTAGCTTTCAAAACAATGGCTTATTTAGTCGTTTTCATTACTTTACAAACAACGAAACAAAACAATTAGCTGGCAGTATCTGTAAAGCCATTCGCGATTTCACCTCTGTGGCGCAAGCCGACAAAGTAGTGATACATTTCTATAAAGAAATGCGCTATGAAGAATTAAAACCAATTATAGATGGGATGAATAAATTAAACTTAAATATTCCTCTCTACATTTTAAACATCAATAAAACCGATAGCGAAGATATTTTCGCCTACGACCTAAATTGGCACAATAAACTAATGCCAAAAAGTGGCACCTACGTTCGCATAGGCAATAACAAATACCTTTTATTCAACAACGCGCGTTATACCGATTATGATAACTATCCAGCATCTGAAGGATACCACTTCCCTATTAAAATAAGCATCAGCAGTCCAGACAAAGATGCTTTGGAAGATAATGAAGTCATATTAAAACTCTTAACCCAAGTCTATCAATTTAGTCGTTTATATTGGAAATCAATGCGACAACAAAATGTACCCGTAACAATTAAATATCCCGAAATGTTAGCACAAATAGCGCCACGCTTCAATGCAACCCCTAACGATACATCAAATAATAAATTATGGTTTTTATAACGTATTAGAAATCTTAATTCCCGTCACCTCGAGTGATTTTGTGCAGCATAGCAAAACAAAATTGTATCGAGAGGCAACACGTCATTCTGAAGATGTCACACTGGGCTTAGCCTACCCTGTGCTTATCGAAGGGTCAAAGTGTTGTTTCAGAATCTTATCTAGTCACTATTTATTCACCTTAAAAACAATATATTTGTAATACAATGAATAAACAAAAATTATTGGATTAATATTAGAAGTGGTATGTCGGTATTTCCTACACAACATTGCAAATTGAAAATGAAAGAAAATGAGTGAGATCATCATTTATAAAAAAGAAAATCAAGTTGAAGTTGAAATCACCTACGACAATGAATCTTTGTGGTTAACTTTAAATCAAATTGCTGAACTTTTTGACAGAGATAAATCTGTAATCTCACGTCATATTAAAAATATTTTCAAAGAAGAAGAATTAGCCTATTATGCAACTGTTGCAAAAAATGCAACAGTTCAAGAAGAAGGTAAAAGAAAAGTTAAACGTACCATAGAATATTATAACTTAGATATTATTTTAGCTGTAGGTTACCGTGTAAGTTCTGCTAAAGGTACACAATTCAGAATATGGGCTAATCAAATATTAAAAGACTATTTAATAAAAGGGTTCGCAGTCAATGAAAAACGCTTACAACAAACAACACAACAGCTTCAAGAACTAAAAAAGATAGTACAATTACAAGAAAATGTAATTTCAGAATATCATTTAGAAACCGATGAAGCTCAAGGTTTAATCAAAGTAATTGCAAGTTATAGCACTGCCTTAGATTTATTAGACGACTACGATCATCAACGCTTAAAATTACCAACTACAAGTGCTGCTGAAGTTGTAAAAATAAACTATGTTGAAGCACGAAATGCCATCAACGAATTAGGAAAACAAACAAAATTTGAAGGCTTATTTGGCAAAGAAAAAGACGATTCTTTCAAAGGTTCATTAGAAAACATTTACCAAACATTTGATGGTATAGAATTGTACAAAACCATTGAAGAAAAAGCCGCACACCTACTCTACTTTGTAGTTAAAAATCATTCCTTCACTGATGGAAATAAAAGAATCGCAGCATTTCTATTCGTATGGTTTTTAGAAAGAAACAAGCTATTATATCAATCAAATGGCGCAAAAATAATAGCCGATAGCACCTTAGTAGCTTTAACTTTAATGATTGCACAAAGTAACCCAAACGAAAAAGATATGATGATTAAAGTTATTGTAAACCTTTTAGCAAATCCATAATAACATTAATTAATACGCCTCATTCATAAATATACAAGATACTAATTTCTAAATGCCCGTCACCTCGAGTGATTTTGTGCAGCATAGCAAAACTAAATTGTATCGAGAGGCAAAACGTCATCCTCGCGCAGGCGGGGATCTCATCAAAAAACGTCATTCCCAAAGCAGTAAAGTGATCTAACACCTCATTAAAACACCTATTACGTCACCCTGAACTTGTTTCAGAGTCTCAATATATAATTCAATTAAATATTCTTTAATTTTATTCATAAATTAAGTAAAATGTAATGGACTCAATAAAAAAAATATCTCGCAAAGAATTATACATTCTAATTTGGAAAACGTCAATAACAACAATTGCAAAAGAACACAACATCCCTGCTGATACCATAAGAAATATTTGTAAAAAACTAGAAATCCCTACACCTTCTTCTGGTTATTGGTCTAAATTAAAATTCAATAAAAAAGTTGAAATCCCACCTTTACCAAAAATTAAAGACGATGATAAAGAAACAGGTTTAAAATTAGTAGAGGGAAAACTGACGTATCAAGAACATCCGCAAACTACTTTATCCCTTATTAAAAAAGAAATTAAAAGTGAACCTACTATTTCTTATACAGTTCCAAACAAACTTATGAAGCCTCATAAATTCATCATTGCAACAAAATTACATCACGAAAAAGTTCAAATTCGTACTAAAAAAAGAGATTGGAATATGGTTATTGATTACACCAATGTTTTAAGTATAAATGTTTCAGATAATCTTTTCCCAAGAGCGTTAAGATTTATGGATACACTTGTAAAAATAATTGAAAAAAGAGGCTATAAATTAGAGGTACCCCATAGAACTACAGTAACAATTAAAAATCATTCTTACCACTTAAGGCTAACCGAAAAAAATAAAAGAGTAAAACGTGAAACTGATTATAGTTGGGATTCATTTGATCTTGTACCTACAGGGAATTTATCATTAAAAATAGACCAACTATACCCAATAAAGGAATGGTCTGATAGTAAAACAAAAAAATTAGAAGATAAGCTAATTGATATATTAGCTTGGTTAGAATTAAGAGCAAAAAAAGATGAGCAAGAAAAAATAGAAATGGATATATGGCATAGGCAACAAGCAAAAATTAGAGCGAAAAAAGAAGCACTACAAAAAAAGAAAGATGAAGAATTTTCTAAGTTTGAGTCCCTTTTTCAAACAGCTACAAGATGGCATAAATCACAATATATTAGAAATTACATCAAAGAATTTAAAGAATACACAATAAAAACAAACACATTAGATAAAGTAAAAAAAGAATGGATTGATTGGGCAATTGAAAAAGCAGATTGGTACGATCCTTTCATTGAAAAAAATGTAGAATTACTAGAAGATATAGACCGAGAAACTTTAAAACCAAAGAAAAAAAGCTATTGGTAACCCCCATTTACAGCAGTATTTTCACTTTAAACGTCATTCTAAAGATGTCACATTGAGCTGAGCCTGCCCTGAGTTTATCGAAGGGTCGAAATGTTGATTCAGAATCTCAACATTATAGAAACTACCAACAAATCCGCATTCAACACAAACTGCAGTGCAAAGTTGTTATTTGATGCCAAAAATAGAACGTATTTTGGTTATTATTCCTGGTTTTTCTCGATCACCAATAGTAAACTTTTCTTCACAATCTATTAAAGTAAGCTCATTGTTGTTTCGTTTGTGAATCTTAGAAAAATTAACAATAGTACTCTGATTGATTTTTTCAAAACCATAAGGTTTTAATTTTTCAGATAATTCATTAATACTAATTCTAACATTGGGTACAATAACTTCATCATTTTCTCCAAAAAAATGAACATAATTAGTCTTAGATTGTTCGCCTTTATAATTTCTAGAAGAAGTAATATAATACGTTTTATATGGACGGATACCTACATCCTGTGTGACACCTTCCGCAAAAGTTAATAACTCACTTTTGTTAAATGAGGTATTGGTAATTATGTTGCCAATCACCTTGTTTTTTAATATGGTTTTAAACTCTTCAACTTCAAAAGGCTTACTTAGGTAACCTGAAATATCTAGGCTATTTATAACCTTTTTTTCATTAGCTATTGTGGAGGTTAAAAAAATAACTTTTTTATTAGTAGCCACTTTTTTAGCCAATTCAATTCCATTGTACACGGGCATTTCAAAATCAACTATTAATAAATCATAGTCCTCTTTATTAATATTCTCAAATGCTTTTTTAGAGCTATCATAGCTAGCAATATGTTCTAAATCAAAATCTTTAGCTATGGTATCAATTTTTGCTTTTACTTTTTTTAAAGTTTCAGGGGCATCATCTACAAGTATATAGCGAATCATTTAATTTAAACTTAAAGTTAGTTCAGATAAATACTGATTATTTGGTAATATTTTGTGCTCTAGGGTACTTTTTGGATAGTACGCGTTGAGCAATTCTTGTAAAGATTTTAACCCAAAGTTTGTTACTCCTAAATCTTTATTTTGACAAGCTATAGCTTGTTCTGTACTATTTACCAAACAATAGCATAATTGTTTTTCATTATTTTCTTTTAATTCTATCGTTATAAAAGAGTTTTCCTCATTCAAGCTACCGTGTTTTAATGCATTTTCTATAAAAGGGAAAAATAAGGTAGGTTTAATTCTTAAAGTGTGTTTTTGACTTTTACTTAACGAATCATTCAATGTAATTTTTGTACTGGGTTTTAAATATTGAATCAGTTCTAAAAATAAATGGATGTGATCAAGTTCTTCTTCTAAAGAGATGTTGTCTTTATTAAGAGCAGAAACATTATAATCTAAAAGTTTAAAGATGTTTTTTAATGCTTTTATAGGAAGTATCTTATGTTTAGTTTTTCTAATTTTAAACTGAATACCTAAAAATGTTTTATAACCAGATTGTAAATCTTCTAAATCTTCATAAATCTGACTTATTACGTTTTTTATAAAATGTGCTCCAAGGCGTGTATTATTTGCTTCTACATTTTTAAAACTGACATAGCGCTTATAAGCTTTTTCCAGATGGTCTATCTTTTCTATTTGTGCTGCTATTTCAGCATCTTTTTTGCTTAATGTAATTTTAAATTTCTGATTACACTCTTCTATATGTTGTTTTAGTTGAAGAACCTCATTTTTTTTACTGAGAAATTTATCTTCTATAATTTTAAGCTCTTTTAAATTTTCTTTACAGTCTTTATTCTCTTGTTGTAATTTATCTAACACACCGTTTAGTTGTACGTTTAACCTCTTATAAGAGCGTTTTTTGTAACGATTGTACCAGTTTCTAAAAAGGATCAGCACAATAAAAACTAGCAATAAAGGAGCTAAATCTCTCAGCTTTTCTGAATTTATAAATAACTCAACAAACAATTTCATAAACAATGGGAGTGTATTCTTAATTAAGGCTTAAAAATACTGTTTTCAAATTATTTTTCTAAATAAAACACAAAAAACAATACTTATATCACAAATACGAGCACTATATCACAAAGTGAGAAAACACAATGAAATCTTCTTGATATTTGAAGTATAAATAGGTTTTAATAGAAGAGAGTCTTCTTAAAAGTAAAACCAATAACTAAATAAAAATTAAATATTATGAGTAAATCAAAATCTATGTCAAAACCTGCAGCTGCAAGAATACAAAAAGCTGCTGTCACATCTTCAAAGTCTGGAAATACAACAAAAGGAAGTTTTGCTGCCAGGGCACAAAGTGCAGCTGATAAAAATTCTAGTAAATAACTAAGAATTTAAATATTCACTTACTTTAAATCTATTAAATAATTTAAAATAATTAAAATGAGAAATTTAAAAAATGACCCAACACAAGCCGATTTAGATAACCATTCAAATCAATTGAACCCAAACAATGATGAATATTGGCACTCTAGAGAAGAAAATGATTAATTAAAATTAAGTCGGAATAAGCAGAAAAAAGACTTTAAACAGAAGTAAGCAAAATTAAAAATATAAGACTATGTCAAAACAAAAAACAACAACATCAAAACCGAATCCAAATTGGCCAAGTAAAAACCCTGGCAAACCATCCGGTGCTGATAGAGGAAACAATCCTCCAAAACCAAAAAAATAATTTCAATCAAAAATAGCAATGTTTAACCTTCATTGCTATTTTTCTATTTATGTTCAAATTTTCGATAGGCGGAATTAAATTCCGTGCACATAACAAATAAGTAATCCTGCATTGTTCAATCCACATTTACAGCAGTATTTCGTTCCATTGCATTACACTATATACAGCTTCCAATTCCCCGCATAAAAGCTTACTGAAGGGTAAGCATTTATTTTTGCCTTTGCTCATTTGTAACTGTTTAAAATTAAATTATAGTTATAAATCTATTTTTTATTTAGTTCATTTATAATTTCATTAGCTAACTTTTCAATTTCATTACGTTGCTTTAATTTAGTGTCAGCATCAATCTCTGGTTGTATTTTCTCCTTGAAACATTTCTTTTTATAACCAGAATGAATCAACATAGCTGTATTGTATGCAACATTGCTAAAATAACGTCTAGGAGGCACTTCATTTTTAAAATATAAATTTGAAGTCAGTTTATAAACCTTTTCATTCATCATTAAATCTTCAAAGCTAGTTGAATTATAATGTTCTTCAAACGCATTATTTAGCAACTCAATAAGAGCAATATTTTCCATCGTCTGCTTACTTATAAATCCTAAACTATAACATATTCTTGTTTTAGCAGATAATGTACCTAAAGGTGCATCAATATCAAATAAATGATATTTAAACTCTGCATCTCCAACTAATTTAGTTTCTAAAAGTCGTTCAAGTTCACTTTCTAAAAATGTAGCTGCTAATAATACACACGTACGATCTGTATCTTCTTTTAAGTTTTGTTGAAATTCCGTTGCAATTATTAAGTTCTCTAAATTTTCTTGTTGTCTCTTTTTCATTTAAATTTATTTTTTAATTAAGCACTTAAAATAGAGTAATAAAGCGCTATGATTTTTTCACAAAGTACAGGAGGTTTCAGCAATTTTACTTTCAAAAATAAGTTGTTTAAGACAAATAACAAACAATATTTTAAATAAATTGAGGTTTCTATAAAAAAGTTGATTGTGCAATATTTTATTCTTTTTTTAAAAAGAACTTCAATTCAAATTAGAAACATACAAGAAATCCTTTTCCATAAAAAACAATACAACAAGCCACAAACATCCGTGCAGGTAATAAGGTGTTCGCAATACGCTCCATTTAGTTTCATAAAATATAATTACAAGGGTATTCTAATAAATAAACATAAATTTAGTTTTAAGTAACCAACAACAAGCAACCAAAAACAAAGAACAAAACTCCCTTGTACTTACCATAAATTGCACTAATTCGTTGACACAACTCATTTTAGCACAATTTATTTATTTTACTACACACAATACACGTATTGCTCACGCATAGCTATCTTTTGCCCCTAAAACCCATTAAGGTATAAATCCATAATTATTAGGGGCAAACCGCTATTACATAATTTGGCTCGCCTGCTGCTCACTTCGGGCTGATCAGGGTGTCACAGTTTTTGATAGCACCCATTTTGCATATAAAATAACCGCTGCAAGTAATAAGCATAATTGAATAAAAATGTTTGATTAAAATATCTAACATCATCCGATTAAAAAGCAAACAGCGGATTATTACATATTGCAAACGCGCACAAGAGCAACGCATTCAATCAGCTATTTCAGCCATCCCTCCTGCAGTTGTAGTAGCCATAGTTATACTTTCCCTCAAATTCCTTAAACTCCTCAAATTCCTTAGCCTAAATAAGTCAGTAAAACTCCAAGCTACACAACTGCAAACCATCCTTCAATAGCTTCAATCATTTGTTGCCCTTGCCTTTCCCCCTGCTTCAAAAACATAGCCTGCACTGAGCCCCGACGAATGTGCCACCCTTGCGTGTACCACGTAGTTGTTGCACGCACTTATGCCGAAAAGGCAACGTGCTCTTGCCCCAACACCCTACGTTCGAACTCGCTGGCGGCTCGCCTAAATGCTACCGCATTTGTCTAGCGATTACCTGCAAAAAAAAAACTATCGACTAAAATTTCCTTTTCAACTCATTTGAAAGTAAATAAATTTGTTGAAATAATTTAAAAATAAAAGATATGGCTTTAGACAAAGATTACGAGTATTCAAAAGATGATTTAGATAATCATTCAGATCAATTAAATCCAAACAACGATACCTACTGGAGTGATCGTGGTTATGATGAGAACCCAAACAATTAAGTATTATTTTGTTTTAAATTTGCATCTCTTTGTTATCTTTGAATAAAGAGGTGCAAATTATTACTATGAATAAAATAAATGAATTATTAGATTTAGAAAACTCTTTAAAGTATTCCACTCAGCGCGTTAAAGGTTTAAATGTTTTATATATAGTAGGTATTTTACTTGATAATAATTTTAAATCCTTAAAACGTGAAATTATTTATATACTTCATATTCTAAACTTAATTGATTTAAAAGATGAAGAAATAACAAGTTCCAATTTAACCTCAGATGATTTATTGTACTATTTATTTGACGTTATAGGTGATCAAATTAAACTTAAAAAAAAATTATTATACAAATTAACAGGTTTAACAAAAGATACATTTAGGGGGCGTTTCTTTGAACATTTAACTTCATTAGGTTTGGAAAAATATCGCTCATTTACAATTCAAGAAACGTATGATATATTATGCTTTTGGCAAGGTGATAATAATTGGGGTAAAATGAAAGCTATCTTAAAAGTTGAGTTAGCTGCTAGTTTTACAAATGGGAGTTATGAAAAGCTAGAAGAATTAAATGATAGCTTTTTTGATTTTAAAGCTGATTTAAATAATAAAGGTTATAAAAATTTTGATAAATTTTCTCCTAAACATTATAAGGCTATAAAAAAAAAGATACCTATTGAAGTAAAATTAGATAATGAACGTAATGAATTTTATTTAGATAGCTTATTAATTATCTATTTAATATTTATTTGGCAAGTTTTTAATACAGAGCATAATCCTAAATTAGTTCTTTTATTTGGTTTTATATTTTATTATAGAATTGACAGAGACAACAAAAAAAACAAATTTAATAATAAAGTTGCTTTTTTTGATTCTTTAATACAACAACAATAGTCCTTCAAAATAATAAAAAAGTTTGCAAAATTAGGTTGTTCCCTCCATCCACCTCATAAACGCTATCAAGGTCAAGCCCTACGGGTTTTGAAAAAAATCTCCACCTCACTAAAAGTTTAATTTCAAAATAGCATTGTTTACAGGTTGTATTTTTCTCAAAAACCTTGACAGCATTTGCCCCACAACCAACAGTCCAGCTATCTTTTTTCTTTCTCTTCCAAAAATTATATGCGCGAAGCGCTTTCCGAAGCATATAATTTTTAAATCAGAAACTATGTCAACTTTTGAAATCAAAACCCACCGAACCGGAAGAACCTACAACGCGCCGCACTTTTTTATTTTATCTAAAGGCTTAAACAGTGGCAAGCCAATGGATGATCCTTGTCCAAATTGTTTTGTGATTACAACGCATTCAGAAGAAACCCGGCAAACATTATACTACCTGTGTTTATCCCTTAAAATTGGTAGGTTTTTCGGTTATTACTTAAAAGGAAGTGTAATCCCATTTATTTGTATCTCAGATGCAAATAAAGTAATTCAAACAGCACTACAAAATTACAAGCTCGACCATTGGAGTTCCAAAGTTGAAAAACTTATAAAAATAAATCAGTTTGAAGAAAATTTAAAAATGCAACTTCAAACAATCCAAAAATTGAAAATTGCCTTACTGACATCTTAACAATTCTCACATTGTCAAAATTAATAACGCAAAAGAATGCAATACTATGAAACAAAAACCCCTTCATTAGTATTGCATACTTATTGCCATATATTACATAGGATTGGGAATGCTTCAGGCCAAAGCCGTACCAAGTCCGAATAATTATTGTTTAATTTAATACAAATTCAAAATGGGTAAAATATCTCAGGGAATTTTAGGTGGTTTTTCAGGTAAAGTGGGTAACATTATCGGTGGAAGCTGGAAAGGGATTAACTACATCAGGATTAAACCTACAAGTGTAGCCAATCCAAGAACTAAGGGACAAGTAAACCAAAGAACAAAGTTTACTGCAACCTTAGAATTTTTACAGGCTGTAAAGCCTTTTGTTAGTGTAGGATATAAAAATCTTGCAATAAAGAAAACTGCATTTAATGCAGCTATGTCTTATGTTTTAAACAATGCGATTACTGGTGTTGACCCTGATTTTGAAGTCGACTATTCTAAAGCATTGGTTAGTAAAGGAGTACTCTCTGGTGCACTAAATCCTACTATGGATCTAGCAACCGCAAACCAAGTTACATTTAATTGGGATGACAATTCTGATCAAGGAAATGCAAATGTTACTGACAAATCAATGTTATTGATTTACAATCCATCACAAAAAGAATCTATCTCTGTTTTAGATGGAGCTTCAAGAACTGGCGGAACGCAAACAGTTTCAATTCCTGCGACATACTCAGGAGATACTGTTGAGGTCTATATGGCATTTATTTCAGAGGACGGCATCCAAGTATCAAACAGTATTTATATTGGTTCTGGAGTAGCTAGTTAATGTTTAATTTCTTAATTCAAAAACCGCTCAAAAATGAGCGGTTTTTTTATGTTCAAATATTTATGCATTTTTACATTCTAATTAGTAATTGTAGTTATCTATCTTTACTTGTGCTCAATTAGTCTTTATTAATTAGTACTTGTTGGCTATTTGTTGCCTAATATACTGAAAGCCTTTAATATCATTGATAATTACATATTGTATCGGGAAGTAAAATAAATCTTTCTACTTTCGTTTTTAGTAGTGGGTTTTGTTTTAAAACAAAAGTGTACTTCCCTAAAATATTTTTACTAAAATTCAGACAACTTATTACGACTAAACATGAAATAAGAAAACCAAAATCCACAAACAAGTAAAGACATTATTACGTAAATTGTCTAAACAATTTTCGAGTTTGTACTAAAACTTGTCGGCATTAAAAATTATTTTATCTTATTCAAAAAATTACACAAATTATCTTCTCTTTTTAAATTCATTTTTTTTCGGATGCGTGAACGAGCCATATGCACACTATTTACAGAAATTCCTAATAAGTGAGACATTTCTTTGCTGTCGAAATTAAGTTTCACAAGAGCACAATGCTTCAAATCTGTAGGAGTTAAATCAGGATATAATTTCAATAATTGGTCGTAGAAACTTTTATTGATTTGAGTAAAGCGGAAATGAAAATCTTCCCATATTTTCTTATTACTCTGTTTATATTTGATGTTCAAAGTTTTATGTGAATCTGGTGTTTTATCTTTTAGTTCTTCTAATAGTTCTTTAACAAATTGCTCCTTCTCTATTATTTGCAGGGCATTAGCTGTAAGTTCTTTATTTTTGATATTAAGTATCGTTTTGTTCTTTTCATCGTTAAGTTTCTTATTAAAAGCTAGATTTTTCATTTTTACTTTCAACCTAAATGTGACAAAGGCTATAGATGTCAATAATATAATTACAATAATTAATAACCTTAATCTAAATTTGGCTTTATTATTCAACTCCAACAGTTTAGTTTGGTTTTCTATTTGTTCTTCCTTTTTTTGCAGATCGTCTTTGTATCTGTTTTTAATCTCAAAAAGACTTTTATTTTGTTGACTTTGGGTATTAAATAAGCTATCAGACCACTTCTTTGACTTTTGCATATTATCAAAAGCAAGCTTATGGTTATTCGCTTTTGCATACAGCATTGCAATTTTCTCCAAAACTAAAGGCTTCAGTTTGGTTTGAGTTTGCAGAGAATCTATAGCAATAAGAGATTTGTTATAGTAAACAAAAGCACTATCTGTTTCATTAATGGCACTTTTCAATTCACCCATATAATATGACACCGAAACTTGAAAACCATTTCCTTGTTTTTCAAGGTATGCAAGTACACCTTCTAAATATTTTTTAGCCTTATCATATTCTTTTAGTTCAACATATACTTGCCCGTATACGCCATCAACAAAATATAACCTGCTTCCTGACTTGTCAGACTTATAACAGGTATCAAGATATTGGAGCGCTAAATCATAATCATGCATTGTTACATATTGTATGGCAACATCAAAATAACAGGCAGTAAGTCTCTCCCTAAATTTTTCATCTAACTTTACGTATTTTTTGGCAATTTTCAATCCTTCTTTCACATGATATAAAGCCTCCTTTTCTATATTATAAACACCATATAGAATGCCTAACATTTGATGAATTTCTAGCAGTGGCATTTTGTTAGAAATCTTATAAGCCATAGGCATTACATCCCAAAGTAAATCGAATGCATTATTAAATTTACCTTTCCGGTACTCAATATCAGACATATGAACAACACAGTTTAAATGATTGATGGTATCACCTTTTGATAAAAAGTATTCTGATCCTTTTGTAAAATAGGAATAAGCCTCCTCTGCAGGAGCTTGTGACATATGATATCGATCCTGACTAAATTTCTCAATTTGAAACAATGATGTATCTGTTGAGTTTTGGGGTAAGACTGAAGTTGGGCAAATAATTATTAATACATATAAAAAAAATATCCAAAATCGCATGTTGTTTTTTTTGAAACGCAAGATAGTTAAATCTGTTTTAAATATAGTTTATGTTGGAGGTATGAACACTAGAATATAGTTATAATATAGTTGAAAATAAGTGTAATTAAATGCTTGTGTATAATTTTGAAATGTTGATATACAGAAGTATATAGTTTAACATAAAACAATTTAAATAAATCATCCACAAGAATATAATAACATTAAACTAAAGCATTTATGAATCTAATTAAATCTATTTTACTACTAACCATTCTTTTTTTTAGCAACCATATAAATTGCCAAAAAAAATCACAGCAAAATCTAAGCGAAACTATTGAAGATAAAGAGAAACATGAAGTAAAAAAAGTTTATAAAGAAGAATGGCCATCCATAGCTCGGCATTCAACACCTGAATGGTTTAGAGATGCTAAATTTGGCATTTACACACATTTTGGACCAGCCGTTTTGGCAACTCAACACCAAACTACCGAATGGTGGGGTTGGGCTATGTATAATAAAAAACAAAAGTATTGGACAAATGCTGTTCGACCTGATTCTCCCGATACTTCACGAGAATTTAAGCTACATCAAGAATTATTTGGAGACCAAAATGTATATGGTTACAAGGATTTGATTATGGATTTTCAGCCCGATAAATTTGATGCAGAAGAGTGGGCAAATTTATTTTTTAAAGCTGGAGCTAAATTTTCGGGTCCTATGGGATGTCATCACGATAATTTTATGTTGTGGGATTCTGAAGTTACACGTTGGAATATGAAGCGCACTGCTGGTATTGATGTTGTAGGTGAGTTAGAAAAAGCTATTCGTGCAAAAAATATGAAATACCTGATAACTTTTCATCATGCTTTTTCTTGGTGGTTCTTTACCGAATCGCATAAATACGATGGCGCAAATCCAGAATATCAAGATTTATACTGTAAACCACATACATTTTCTGACGATCCAGATAGTTTTGGAGAATACCCCGATGCCGAATACGAAGATTTATGGTTTAAAAAGCTAGAAGAAGCTGCTATAAAATATAAGCCAGATTTATTTTGGTTTGATATGGGGCTAGAGTTATTAAGCGATGATATTCGTAAAAAAGCTTATGCAATGATACTTAATAATGGGGAACAAAATCAGCAAGAAATTGGCATCTCTTACAAAACAAAATTTGACATTTGTATTCCTCCATCGGCAGGTATTCTTGATTTTGAAAAAGGCCGCTCACAAAGTGCTCGTGAAGATGCTTGGTTAACCGACACCCCCCTTAGTGGTTGGTTTTATAATGGTCGTAAATCTCGATCTTCCGAAGCCATTATTGAAATCCTTATTGATATTGTAAGCAAAAACGGATGCTTGCTGTTAGATGTAAGTCCAAAACCAGATGGAACCATTCCCAACGATCAAAAAGAAACCTTATTAGGTATAGGTGAATGGTTAAAAGTAAACGGTGAAGCAATTTACAATACACGTCCGTGGGTTATTGCTGAAGAAGGCCCAACGAAACTCGAAAAAGACGGACATTTTAATGAAAATTGGGAAGCGATTTACACCGAAAGAGATATTCGATACACACAAAGCAAAGATCATAATACACTTTACGTAATTGTGATGGACAAACCTACAACAAATACCGTGGTAGCTAAAAAACTGGGTAAAGGTTTCGAATATTTAAGCCGCGAAATTGAAAGTGTAAGCCTAATTGGTTCTCATGAAAACATTGTATGGAAGCAAAACGAAACTAATATGACTTTCTCATTCCCTAAAAATATAAACGGGAAACATGCATTTTGTTATAAACTGAAATTAAAAAAAGTATCAAACAACTAAAATATTATGAAAAATAAAATTCAAACTTTAGGAATGTGTATGGCATTTCTTCTATTTAGCATAAACCAAATAGTTTACGCACAAAACAAACTAGCTGAAAAAGAAAATGCCAGTGAAGTCGATCAAATTGAACAGGCAAAAAAGTCAGGTAAAACATTCAAAGAAGAATGGCCTTCCATTGCCAAACATTCTGTTCCTGAATGGTTCCGAGATGCCAAGTTTGGAATTTTCACTTGTATTGGCCCAGCTACTTTAGCCACTCAAAATAAAACCACAGAATGGTATGGATGGGCTATGTACGATACCATTGGTGTATATTGGAATAATGCCCCTAGAGGAGAAGCTAAACCATCTGGAGAATTTCTTAGACATAAGGAATTATTTGGCGGCGATCAAAACGAGGTAGGATATAAAGATATCATCAAGCAATTTAATCCAACTAAATTCAATGCTGAAGAGTGGGCAGACCTCTTTGACAAAGCTGGTGCAAAATTCATGGGACCAATTGGTGTATTTCACGATAATTATCTAAACTGGGATTCTGATGTTAGCCGTTGGAATAGCAAAGACATGGCTGGAGTTGACATTACTGGAGAACTTGAAAAAGCCATCCGCAAGCGTAACATGAAATACCTCATTACTTACCATCACGCTTTTACTTGGTATTGGTATTATCATTCTTTTGCTTTTGACGGGGGAATAACAGGTAATGAAGACCTTTACGGAAAAGTCCATGGCTTTTCACCCGATAGCGATAGCTTTGAACCATATCCCGATGCTGATTTTGAAGAACGTTGGTTTGATATTCTAAAAGAGTCTGCTGACAAATACTCTCCCGATTTATTTTGGTTTGATATGGGGTTGGAGTTGCTAAGCGACAATATTCGTAAAAAAGCATTTGCTTATTTACTAAACGAAGCAGAACAAAAAAAGCAAGATATTGGTTTGTGCTACAAAATAAAGTTCGACGTTTGTATTCCTCCACGTGCAGGTATCCTCGATTATGAAAAGGGGCGTTCAACGGGGCTACGTGCAGATCCTTGGTTAAGTGACACTCCATTAGGAGGTTGGTTTTATAATGGCCGTAAATCGCGTTCTCCTGAGGCTATTGTAGAGATCCTTTGCGATGTTGTTAGCAAAAATGGTTGTCTACTACTTGATGTTAGTCCTAAGGCTGATGGAACTATTCCTGAAGATCAGAAAGAAACATTATTGGGAATTGGTGAATGGTTAAATATGAATGGTGAGGCTATATACAACACACGTCCCTGGAAAATTGATGGTGAAGGTCCTACTACTTTAAAGACGGATGACCATTTTAATGAAAATTGGGAAGCAATTTATACAGAAAATGACATTAGATACACCAGAAGTAAAGATGAAAATACACTTTATGTTATTGTTCTAGATCGCCCAACCAAAGGTAAAATAACAGCAAAAATGTTGTCGACTATTTTACCTTACTTCGATAAAGAAATAGCAAATATTAGCTTGATTGGCTCTGATGAAAAAGTAGTGTGGAATAGAGATGTTTATGGTTTAGAACTTTCGTTTCCTAATAACCACCCTGGCAAACACGCTTTTTGCTATAAAGTTAAATTAGTAACAAAATAAAGTTATAAGACAAATACTCATGGTAATCTAATTTAAGTTCCTGCTATACGTATTTTACAGTCTATGTCTTTACATAAATAATCTTGACCGAATTTGACATTCATTAATTACTTTTTTAATTATTATTTTTTATTGTTGTTTATGATTATTTATTGCTGATGGCGGGAAATAAATCGGAATTATTTGAAGCGCAATTCTCAATCTAACAGCAGGATTTATATAGTACAGTAAAAAAATTTAATAATCAAAATTGTAATAATTAGATAATTTTGTTTCTGAAAAATAGCCATCTAAGAAAAAGCAAACAAACAACAACAAAATTACAATTAAAGAAGCGATTCAAAAAATGGGAAATACGCTGTTTTTACGACTACAGGAACATTTCTTATTTTAAATCCTAAAAAAACAAATGTAAAATCTACTGATGATATTGAAAATCAGCGAGGTGGATTTTTAATTTATCAAACAAAAGCAACTTAAACCATATTGATTTTTTTCAGTAAGGTTTTTGTACTTTTACACCAATAACCTTATTGTACAAGTCAAAACTATTTGCATTAATTTTAAAGCTTTTATGAAAAATAATTTAGCCCAAACATACACACAATTAATAGGTCAAAATTACATACTTTGGTTTAAAAAATCGAATAGTTATATTCTACTAAATGAATTATTATACAGTTATTTAACAATATATTTAGCTGCAAAAAACAAATCACAATTTATCAATGAAATTGTTAACCTTAAAGGTTTTAAAAATAAAAATTCAGAAGCAACAGCTATTTACAATGATATTTCATTGTTTTTAGAAGATCAAAACAAATCATTTTCTTTAAATAAATCCGAAGAAATAGAATTTAACAACCATCACCGTAACTTTAAAGAAAACTATCAAATAGATAAACACCCTATCGAAATTTATTTTTCTTCTGAAAAAATAAAGCAATACATTCACCCACAATTAATGCACTTATGTAGCACTTCAAACATAAAAAAAACTACAATTTTTGATATTTATGAAGAAAACAATGAATTATTTCTTTTTAAAAACGAAGTATTTGTAGGTGCATACGAACTTAAAAATTACCATTTATTGCAAGGGCGTTTTGTGATGGAACTTTTATGTGTACTACACAATAAAAAAGAACACGATTGGTTGGGAACTTTCCACGCTTCAACAGTAGCTAACGGAAAAGAAGCTATTATGTTGGTAGGTGATAGTGGCAATGGTAAAAGTACATTTTGCGCTTTATTAATGGCTAGTGGATTAGATTTAATAGCCGATGATATAACACCTATACTATCAAAAAACCAGGAAGTGTATCGTTACCCTGCAGCCATTTCTATAAAACAAGGTGCTTTTGATATGCTAACTAATTATTTCTCTGATTTTATTAATTTTGAAAGCTTTAACAGTGGCACAAAAAAAGGACTACTAAAATACATTCCTCCAAAACAAAATTTTGAAAACACCATTCAACATGTACCCTGTACAAAAATTGTATATGTAAAATATGATGGCCTTGCATCAACAAGTTTAATTAAAACAAGTGCAGATCAAGTATTACAAACTTTAATTCCAGATTCTTGGGTTTCTCCTCAGCAAAAAAACGCCAAACAGTTTTTAAGTTGGTTAAAAAACGTGTCCTACTACAAATTATCCTATAGCGACAACAACAAAGCTATTGAACTTTTTAACCAGTTATTCAGCAGTTAACATTCATTAAACGAAGCGAATCTAGTTAAAGATATAACCAAACAACATCCAATTAATTTTGTCAAATTCATGAAAAATCAATTCAATACATTAGCAACTATTGGTGCAATTTTAAGTTTTAAAAGTGATTCTTATTTATTAAAAACTACTTTACAAGCTGAAAACTTCAATTGGGATGACATTGTAAAAATTGGTAGCAGACACTTGGTTTTACCTGCCATATATTGCAGGTTGAAGGAAAAACAGTTATTGAATTGCTTACCTGAAGATTTGGTCCAATATCTTGAAAAAATCGCAACAATCAATCGCAATAGAAACCTTGGAATTTTAAATGAAGTTAAAGAGATTAGCGAACTGTTTAACAAACACCAAATAAACCATGTTTTTTTAAAAGGAACTGCTTTAGTTGCTGGTAATTATTATAAAGATATAGCAGAACGCATGGTTGGTGATATTGATGTTTTGGTAGCTTCAAATCAAGTTCAAGAAGCTTTTGAATTGATGCAAACAATTAATTATAACAAACCCGAAGAAATTAGACTTAGAGCAACTCTTTTTGAATCCAGACACCTTCCAAGGCTGACAAAAAAAACAGCTTTAGCTGCTGTTGAAATTCATAAAAAAGTTTTAAAAAAACCGTATTTTGATTATTTAAATCCTTCTGAAATTTTAAACAATAAAAACATTTTTCAAGGTATTTCAATTCCAAATAGCGAACACTTATTAGCACACAATGTACTAAATCTCCAAATAAATGACCAAGGAAGTTATTATAACAATATAAATTTCAGAATGGCTTATGATACCATCTCAATTTTGAAAAAGCATTCAACAATTGACATACAACATAACTATACCAACGCATTGTTTGTTAAATATTTTATGAGACATGGGGTATTTTTAAAAGATATTAATTTTAAACCAACAAGTTTTCAAAACAAAATATATTTGCATTTTTTTAAGTTTAAAATAAAACACCAATGGTTTTACTCTTTTTGGAATAGCACTTTATTTTATCTAGATTATTCAAAATTTCTTTTAAATCGTTTATGGCTATTCATTTTTAATAAAGATTATCGAAACGATATTATCAAGGATCGAGAAAGGGTTTTTAGAGAACATAAAAAAAAGCTGCTCAATTAAAGTTTAAAAAAGCATTTATTTTTTATTCAACTTAAATTTAATCAAAACTTACAAATAAAAGACGATTGGTTACTAAATTGAAAACATCATGAAAATAAAAAATTTAGCGGGAACCTATACAATTATTGGAAGCAACCAAGATGCATCTGACAACAATTATAAAGGAACGCTTACATTAGAATTGGACACTAACAATCGAATATCAGCCAAATGGTTAATAGGTTCTAATCAAAAACAAGTTGGAACTGGATTTTTTAAAGACAATATTTTAGTGATTAATTTTAGCTATATAGGTGAAAATCTAAATACTTTTAAAGGTGTGGTTGTTTATCGCTGTATATCCAATGATATTTTAGATGGATTTTGGTCTGAAGAATATGGAGATCCTTTAAATTTAGGCACAGAACGCTGTTTTAGAATAAAAGACAAAAAAGAATTATTAAACTAAGCATATGCAATGTCCTTGTAATCCATCTAAAAAATATAGTGATTGTTGTCAAAAAGCACATCAAAATATAAATAAAGTTTCATCAGCAGCACAATTAATGCGCTCAAGATACAGTGCTTTTGTGTTGGCAAATATTAACTACTTACAAAAAAGTCATCATTCCTCTACCCGACCAAACAAACAAGAAAAAAGAACCATTGAAAAATGGACGAAATCTGTGAACTGGGTAAAACTAGAAGTTTTAAACGCAACAGAAGATACTGTTGAATTTAAAGCTTTTTTTATAGTAAACGGAACCACCAATGTTATTCACGAAAACTCAAAGTTTTGTAAAGAAAATGGTCATTGGGTGTATTTTGGGGAGAATATTTAACCTAATAATTATTAAAACTAAATTCCTTTTAAAAGTTCTAAAGCAATTTCAGTTTTAAAATTACTTTTTCTATATCTTGTAATTGGTTGTATACCAACAATGGCATTTGTTATAAAAATTTCATCTGCTTTTTGAATTTCAAAAGGAGAAATTTCAGTCTCTTCTATTGTATATTTATTTTGTTTTAAAATCAATTCAATTACTTTTTTTCTCATAATCCCTTTAACACAACCGTCACTAATTGATGGTGTTTTAATGGTACTGCCTTTAACTATAAACAGATTACCGTTGATGGCTTCAACAACCTGTTTTTTTTCATTTAACAAAATACAATTGTCTAAATTATTTTCAGAAGCATAGATACTTGCTAACACATTTGTTAATTTATTAGTTGTTTTTACAGTTGACAACAAGCCTGAATACACAAAATAATCTTTAAACAAATCAACTTCATATTCGCTTTTTACTTCAACTTTTAGCAGAGAAGCCTCAATTAAAAAACCAACTTCATTAGAAATTGGAGCGTATAACCCACCATCTTTTCTAAATACTGTAAATCTTACCCTGGCACTTTCTAAATCATTACTTTTAAAAGTTTTAACTATTTCATTTTCAAAAAACTCCATAGTAAAGTTCATTGGGATTTCCATACGTAACATACGCATAGAAGCCATTAATCTAAAATAATGATCTTCTAAAAACTGTATATTCCAATTTTCAACTTTAATAGTTTCAAACAGTGCATCTCCATACTTAAAAGCCCTATT
This sequence comes from Lutibacter sp. HS1-25, assembly GCF_004121075.1. GTDB lineage: Bacteria > Bacteroidota > Bacteroidia > Flavobacteriales > Flavobacteriaceae > Lutibacter. The sequence continues at coordinate 13,413 of NZ_RHLN01000021.1, read as the reverse complement.
ATTAGCATTAAAAATTTCTTTTGAACTACTTATTATTTCTCCGTTAAAATTTATCATTTTCTACTAATTATGTGTCAAAACTACATAAAAAAACCCTGAATAAATCAAGGTTTTTAACTATTTTGTTAGCATCTTATTTTTAAGCACCAATGGTGTGCTTTAACTCATCAATTTTATTTGACCAAAACATTTTAGCCTCATCAATTTCATCTTCATCTGCAAAATCAACAACTATTAACGAAACATCTTTAGTTAATTCATCAATTTCCAATCTAAATTCGAAAAAAGACTTTGGATCTTCATCTTCCAACCACTTAAATTTTATTTTCTCTTCTGGTCGTTCTTGTAATACTTTGGCTTTTTCTTCAGACCCATCCCATATAAAAGTAAATACTTCACCTCGTGAATTTACATTGTCCGCAAACCATTCTGAAAGGCCAGAAGGCGTGCCAAAATATTGGTATAACATATGCGGTGTAGCGTGTATTGGGAATTCTAATTCAAATTTGGTTTTTACTGACATTTTCATTTTTTTATTTGGCAATATATATAATTATTCCTTTTAAAAAAAATTAAAATAATTAAAAAATATATGAAATAAACTTGTGGCTTCAGAATATTTATTTTTATATTTGCACCCTCGAAAAAGGCGAGGTAGCTCAGTTGGTTAGAGCGTCGGATTCATAACCCGGAGGTCTCGGGTTCAATTCCCGATCTCGCTACAAATTTAAATGTTTCAAAAACAACGGTTTAGCTTTCTAAACCGTTTTTTTTATGCCTAGTTTGAAGGAAATTATTACATTTGAATACGAAAGTGCATACGATTCTGCATACGATTTGCCTGTGAAAAAAAATTATTCTTTACCAAAATTACATACTGCTGGTGGCGATTTATCCAAGCGTTGGTACGTCTATTTTTCTTACAGAAACCCAAAAACTGGAAAATTAAAACGTGTAACTCCTTTATATGGCGAAGCAAATAAGTATAAAACGAAAGAAGATCGTTTGTATATTTTATCTGCTTACAGAAAAAAAATATTAGAACTTTTAAAAAAAGGTTACAATCCTTTTGATGAAAATGCTGAATTACATCAAAAAGAAACCGACCCAATTGTTGAAAAAGTTGTTGCAACTGTAAAACCTGAAACAGTTGCAGAAGCTGAAATAATAAATAAACCTGAAAAATCTAAAAAACCAATCTTAAAATCAAAAGTCAAAAAACAGCGCCCTGAAATTTCTGATGAAAAGATTGAAAAAATGATTTTGGAAAGTGTATTTAAGGTTAAACTATAATTTCACTTTGTTGCAACTTGTTTGCAACAAAAAACCAAATTAGTTGCAACTGATTGTTGGATGTAGTTTCGACTAGCTTTGCAATCAAAAAACCCATTAATAGACTGAACCCAAAAGTTTGGACAAATTTATAATTAATTTTGATAATAATGAGCTCGATATTGTATCGGGCTCATTTTGTTTAAATTTGACTTGATTCTGTCATTATTGTAATAATTTATATATTCATTTATTTCCTTTTTTAATTATTGTTGCAACCAATTTACAAGTAAAATAAGCTTTGATTGGCAGTTTTAAATGTATTGCAACTTAAATTAAATTTAGTTGCAACTGGTTCTTATTGGTTTGTTGCAATCAGTTTTTTTTAGAAATATTGACTGTTAATTAAGATGTTCTAAGTATGTTACAACCTAAAGCTAACATAGTTGCAACTGAATTTTTAAAATTACAACCACTATAAAAAAACTCTAAAGCCATTGATGGTAATTTACCTGCTTATATTAATGTTACAAATGGCAAAACCGCAGACAATAAAGGAGCTTATGAGATCCCGATTTTAAAAGGAAGTGTTATTGTAGCTGATCAATTTTACAATGATTTTTCACTTTTAAATGTTTGGGACAGCAGTGGTGTGTTTTTTGTCATTAGACATAAAGAGAATCTATAATTTACTACAATAAAAGAATATGTGTTGCCTCAGAATTTACATCAGCATATTCTAAAAGATGAATTAATTGAACTCAAAAACGATCCTTCAAAAATTAAATACCCCAAAAAATTAAGACGTGTTTCCCTTTGGGACGAACAAAACCAACAAGTAATAGAAATTATAACCAATCAATTTCATTGGTCACCTAACACTATTGGTGAATTGTATAAGAGTAGATGGCAAGTAGAAATATTTTTTAAAGACATTAAGCAGTTACTGCATATAAAATCATTTATAGGCACTTCTGAAAACGCCGTAATGATCCAAATTTGGACAGCTTTAATCACTATACTTATACTAAAAGCATTAAAAGCTCAATCAAAATTTGATTGGTAGTTATCAAATTTAGTAGCATTCATAAGACTGAATCTATTTGTTAAAATTGACTTGCAAAAATGGCTCGACAGACCTTTCCAGAAACATATAGAACCGCCTCCAGAAAATATACAAGGGGTTCTGTTTTGAAAAAAGACCATTTCAAAGATTAAACTCAATGAAATGGTCAGGTTTTCTATGTATGGATTTTATTTAGGACAGGATTGAGTTTAGATATAGAAAAGACAACTTATTTTAATATTTTATTTAATTTATTGCTCTTTTCCATTAACTAATTTAACTGGTTTTTTATCTGATCCATATACAGGATCACAATCTACAGTATAAGGATACCCTCCTTTAAACTCACCTTCACAGTTATAATTTGAATTTGTTAAAATACCTTTTCCATGCGGAATATAATTTTCATACTCCCCTTCGTATTCTCCAAATTTTGAATTTATTGAGAAAACTCCTATGGGCTTATTATAAAAAAAAGTAGAAATCCAAAAATTTAACTGTACTGCATATTTGTTATCTGAATTAACAACAGGTCCAATAAAATTAGTATAGGAAATAGTCCCTTCTTGATCCATTAACCTACCATCTACTAGATTTCCTTTGTAAGTAATTACAGAATATCCGTTATTTATATATTCTAAAACTCCTGAACCTTGTAATAAATTTTTTCCATTTTTTTCTGTAAAATAACCAGACCATTTAAAAGTGAAATTTTCCTCAGGAAAAAGAGCATCATAAAAACATACTTGATTACCTTCATTAGTAAAGATTCTTAATTTCTCTTTTGGGTTAAAAATTTCCTCTAAAGTTTGGTTTTTAAAAGAAGATGTTAATAGTTCAGAGAGTTTATAAGAAAGTGAATAATTAAAATCAATTGTGTTTTGAGCGGCTATAATATTAGTTAATGATGCTTCTAAATTATGTCTTTTATTGTCAAAGTCGCAATTGCTGTTTTCAGTAAAGCATTTTAACTGCTTCATTTCCTCTGCATTCATCTTATAGGAACTAAATGCAGACTGTGATACTGTATTAGTTGAGTCAATTTTTTGGTACAAACCTTTAATTTTAGGTTCCAAAGCACTGTCTTGAAGTGCTAATTCTGTACCTTCATTTAACATTTCACAAGCTTGTTGCAACCTATTGCAATATTGTATTTGTTCGTTCAATAAAGATTCTGAGAATCCATTTTCAAGTGATTTAATGTATGAATCTACAAGATTTTTTGTGCTATAATTTATTGAAAATCTTGCATCACTCATTTTTTGGTTATAAACTTCTTGGTTTTTATTGTTGGAAGTTTGCCCGTAAATTAAAATTGGAAATAGTATTCCAATAATAATGATTTTTAATTTTGTTTTCATATTATATTTGGTTAATTAATTCTGGTTTTTAGGATATTCGAGCATTACTTTTCGTAAAATAAATTCACTTTCTTCGCTAAAATCATCTTCTAAATATTTGTTAGCAATCTCAGCTATATCGTTTTGTGAAATTGGATACTGCATACATTTTTCTTGAATTTCCTTATCATAAACTTGCTTTTTACCGAGTAAAATCCGGGCTTTATTATCAAGGATTAACCCAATTATACCTAAAAGAACATAATCAGCTGTTTCGTATTCTTGCAATTTTATTTTATCGGATTCTGAAATTTTCGCATCATTAGCATATACCTTTTTTAGCCATTCAATCAAATCAGATTCACAATTATTTTTTATATACTTTTCTATCACAAAATTTATTTAAAACTATTTTATTTCATTTAAAATGCAACGCTAACAATCAATTGTTTTTAGGATTTTTAATTGATCCACATTTGATTGAACTAAAGTGTGTATCACTGCGATACCGAAGAATAGTAGTATTTTATTCTTTTTTTAATCTGCTTTTTATTATTGGCATAAGACTAAAATTATTTCCTTGCGTGAGAGGTTCATAATTTATTCCAAGACTAATTAAATGTTCATAAGCTAGAACATATAAACTTAATTTGGATCCGGAATTAACATTTTCTTTACAATTTTTCAAAACTATTGCTTTTGCAAACTCAACATCTTCTTGGCTATATTCTTCCGGATCCATATACTTATAAAAAATATCATAAATATTTTCATACTGTAAATTATTGCAATAGGAAGGGTTAATAACCCAAAAAATCATTTCAAAATCATCAGCTAATGAATTATAACTTGATGCTTGCCTACAATTATTATCTAGCACTTCGAGAATAATATTAGCTCTTTGAAGTGACATTGTATTGTTGTTTACTCTTTGTTGTAAATCGTTGGTGGATTCTTTCATAAGTTTTTCGCAATAAGCTTCATCTACTCTTCTAACTTGAGAATAAACTGTTTGTGTAGCAAAAAAAAGAACGGCTATAAGCCAAATTAAATTGGGTAGCATTGTATTTGTTTTCATAAAAAAAAGGTTATTAAAAATTAGGTTTAAAATTTAAGTTTTTAATATTTTAAATACTGTGCTATTATTTCATTATAAATGCACCGCTATCAATCAATTGCTGACCAGTTTTTCCACCAAGATCAACAACATCAATACGAACACCTTTTAAGGTATTTGCAATTCCAGTTCCTGTGGTAATTCTTTTATCAATGTAATCTAGAAGAGTTTCTGGTTTTCCATCAACAATTTCAACAGCATTAAAATCGATTTCAAATTCTTCATCGTCAAAAAGAATTTCATCATAAAGATCAATAATTCCATTTAAGATAGCATATTTATAAAAGTGCATACTTCGACTCGTATTACTTTTAGGGTCTTTGGCACAAATCATTTTATTTTTGTTTTGATTTAAAAAATCTGAAAGTATTGAGTTAATGTCCTCATTGTTTGGATTGACTCCGATTTGTGTTGCAATTTTTTCTTTAAATTTACTAGCATTAAAACCTTCGCGTAGTGATGCTTCTAAATATGCACATGCAGTACCTGCCGCATTTTTAATTTGTTCAGGGGTGTAGGTTTGTATATTGGCTAAAATCACAACGTTGGGAGGAAAAAGTTCCAAATACTCGGCAACATATTCTTTTAGTTTGCAGCCACAGTCTTCTGGGTTGTTTTCAGCATAGGCAAGGGCTGTTTGTAGCTTTTGTAGTAAAATAATGTGCTGTGCTTGGTTTGATGCAGTAAGTGTACTTGCTTGTATGCTGTTAAAAGTAGCAAGACCAAGTATAAAAAATATAATTTTAAGTGTTTTCATAGTCATTATTTTTATTAATTTATTCTTCAATCCATTCTTTTTGAACGTATGCAGGATAGGGTAATGTTTCTTGGGTTTTGTATTTAAATTCGCTTCGTTCTTCACCTGTTAGCCAATCTACCCAACCCCAATTATTGTCTCTTAAACAAGCGAGTTTAATTACGTTATTTTGATCATATAATTTGTAATCTTCATATATACAAGGAACCGATTGTTTGGTTTGTTCGCCATAGCTAAATTGAGATAAGTAGAAGCCAATTTTACCATTTTGTGTAACAGCGGTAAACTTTCCATTCCACGAGAAGAATGCTATGTCATCGTAGTTTGCAGGAATTAATGTTTTAATTTCGGTACCTTCTAAATCTTGATACATTCCCCATTTTTTGGTGCTTTTGATTCTACCTTTAAAAACGCCATCTCCGTTACCTGAATCAAATAAAATTACATCGCACTCTAATTGCTTTTTTGCTCTTTTAATAATGGCTATTTCCCAAGGAGATACATTTTGAAGTGGAACTTCATCAGGTGTTTTGTATATGCAATCTATAATAATTTCTTGCTCAAACCAATCGGCTAATCCCCAAAGATTGTTTTCTTGAACAAGTGTGTAATATGCTTCGTTTTTTTCTTTTATAAGAATTTTAGAAAATTTGCATTCTACTTTGTTTGCTGCATTTTCTATTTCATACGGATTTAGAAGTATTCCGTATTTATTTTTGTTTTTTACAATAGCAAAGGGTTTTTGGTCAAACCAACCTAAGGAGTCAAATTTAGGTTCGATAATGGTTTTTACGTCTATATCTTCTTTGTCATAAGCTGAAATAGCATACAATCCCCACTTTTTATTTTTGTAAATTTTAGCTACTTCATCACCTCCAAAATAGCCCCATTCTATTTTTTTTGCTTTCATTTTTTTTAAAATTTCCCTATCGAAATCTTTTTGAGAAAAAGCATTTTCACTGAAAATCAGGAAAAAAAATAAAACTAGTATTTTATAAAAAATCTTCATCTTACTATTATTTAAATGTGTAAGTTTTAGAGTTGTTTTAGAGTTTATTATACTAAAATAAAAATTTTATTTTATAAATTATTTTTTTTTGCATTTTTATACAATTATATTTAAATTAAAATGAGGTAGTTATGAGATAAAATGATTTTAATTATCAAATATCAGATTTGATAAATATATCTGCATATAAAAATTTTATGGTAACTCATTTGCATTTTGGAATAGATTTTTTAATTAGAGTGAATTTCAAAATTAGAAATGAATGAAATTAGTATCGAGTATCAAATTCAATAACTAAAGAAGAGTTTTAAATACAATTTTCTATAGAAAATCAAAAACCAAAACTTAATTTACTACAAAAGCAAAAACTTTTAATACCTTATTTTAATTAAAATGTTTATTCTTAATGGCGCGTATCCGTGTAGAATCTTTGAAAGATAATTCAATGGTGTTTTTAAGGTCTCTAGCTACGGCTACCATTGTTACCTGCTGGCATTTTGAGTTTCATTTCAAATACTTTTCCTTTTTAATCTTGCAAAGGGAAATTTAATTTTTCAGAATATTCATTTAAAATTTTTCCGATTTCCAATAATTTGAAATCTTCATATCTTTTACCAATAACCTGAATACCTATTGGCAAACTGTCTTTTGATAAAGCAATAGGCATTGATAACACAGGGCTCTCGGTCAATGTGAAAGGAGTTGTATATGCTTGTGTTGCCATATAATAGTGGATTTCTTTATTGTTGACAAGCAAAGGGTTATTGTAAATACTGAAATTGCCGTATGATTTACTCGGAGCATGATGTTTGAATGCCTTTACAGAACTAACTGGACAAATGAAAACATCATACTCGTTTAAGAAATTTTCCATAATTGTAATCATAATGTCTTGAATATTCATGGCAATCATATATTTTTCTACGGAAGTAGGTTTCACAATATTTTGATGCATTGGCACATTTTTTAAAACACCTTTTGCAAAAGGTAATCCTAACCATTTTACGAAATTTGAAGTATTATAACCGCCTTGCATTCCTACAAAACTACCCCAAGTTTTCCATACCTGATAAAAATCTAATTCGGGAACAGTTTTAACTACTGTTGCTCCTGCTTTTTCCAATTTCTTAACATAGTTTTTAATTGTAGTTTTTATTTCATTATCAACCGGAACACCGCCAAATTCATCTGTCCACGCTATTTTTAGTTTTTTGATGTCAAAAGTATCAGTACATTGATTGAGCGGAACAAGTCTTTGGTCGGTAGTTGTGGTTTGAGCAATAATTTGCAAGGCAAGTTCCAAATCATTAATATTTCTTGCCAAAGGTCCTGCAACTGCAAGTGATTTTAGTCCATTGGTTTTCTGTTTTGGGTCTGTTTGAATTCCATTTAATGAAACTACACCAAAAGTAGGTTTAAATCCATACACACCGCAATATGCCGATGGTAGGCGAATAGAACCAGCAAGGTCATTTCCGAAAGACAATGGTGTCATGCCTGTTGCCAATGCTGTTGCACAGCCGCCACTGCTACCACCACTTGTTCGGGTAGTATCCCAGGGATTGTTTGTTTTACCGAAAATCGGATTATCAACTTGCATATCCATTGCCAAAACGGAAAGATTAGTTTTTCCGATGATAATTGCACCTTCAGCCAAAAGTAGTTTCACAAGTTCTGAATTTTCGTCCGGCACACTATTTTTCAAAGGTAAATAACCGGCTGTTGTTGTCAGTCCCTTGGTTTTGTAATTGTCTTTTATTGTGATTGGAACACCGTGAAGTTTACCCCATATTTCTCCTTTAGTCAAAGCCAAATCGGCTTCTTTGGCTCTTTCAAAAGCTTGCTTCTTATTGAGTAGCACAATGGCGTTATAAGTGTCGTTTTGTTTTTCAATTTGTTCAATATATGCCGACACTACCTGATAAGAACTGATTTTTCCTTCTCTGATTTGTTGTGTAAGGCTTCCTGCCGTTTTAAATAAAATCGTGTTTTGTCCCATTGCCTGATTGATTAAAAAAGTTAGTAAAATGAATAAGAATGTTAGTCTCATGCTAATCGCCTTTCAATTAATTAAAATGCAAAGTTGATAAACCGTTTTCCTAAATTCATTCAACTATTTTAATAAATCATCTTTTTTCGGATTTGACTTAAATATTGCGGTGTGATATTTAGAAAGGATGCTATAAGATACTGTGGGACTCTTTGTAAAATGTCTGGGCGGTTTTTTATAAGTTTTTTGTATCGCTCTGTAGGTGATAAAAATATGTTATCTCTTAGTTTTGCCTCCCAACTGGTAAAAAGATTTTCTGCAATCAAGCGTCCTGCCCTTTCATAGGCTGGATTTGATAAATAGAATTCATCCAATTCCTTTTTTGAAATAGTATGCAGATGCGTATTTTCCAACGCCTTAAAGTTCTTTTTAGCAGCAGCATTGTTAATAAAAGCAGGATAGTCGGCAAGGAAACAACCTTCTAAACAAAAGTCCTCAATAATATCATTGCCATCCTTTTGATAATATGAATAGAATGCACCCTTGGTTAATAATGCAATATTTCTACATAAATCACCTTCTTTTAAAAAATAATCACCTTTATTGATGCGAACTGGTTTCAATTTATTGAGAAAATCATTTAATAACTCAGAAGGTAGATTTAAAATGCTGTTTATTTCTTTTGCTATTTGTTCGTTCATGTATTATACTGAAATAGGTTGACCTTTTTTTTGGTTACTTTAACCGTTCAAAAGATTTTTTTTAGCCGTTTAGAAGGCAAAAAAATAATTTGAACTAGGTCGGTTCTTAAATTTTAAGTTCGAGTAAATTTACATGTTTTTTTCGATACGATTTATATTTGATGTTAGGATTGTTATGAACCTCAAAAGGCTTCCTTAAATCCAGGCTAAAATGCGGTTTAATGTTGTTGTAAATATGTACTGCTTTTTTGACAATTTACTGAATGAAGCTATTTTTTATGTGCGTTGTTGGCAAATCGTTTTTAATTAGACTGTGTTAACTCGTTAATTATTTGCTCTATTTGAATATTATAATTAGATATCTCATCATCAAATTCACTTGTGTCTTCTGTTATCGATTTAACTATCGCTTCAAAACTCTTTATTCTCAATTCACAATACTCTTTTAATTTTGCATTTCTCTGATGAATAATATCTGGCAATTCATATGTATCAACCTTTTCAATTAGTTTTAAACTCTCTTCCCAGCTTTTAAGTCCGTTTATTTGTATTTCTTCAAGTATTTGTTGATTGGTTGAATTTTGAGGTAACTGATAAAGTGCAAGTGCTTTTTCCTCTAATTTTACAAATAATGCCATATCCTTTTCGTATTTACCGATATCGCTTGTTGTGTTTTCTAAAATAGTAAATGAAGTTAAGATAGTTAGAATTGTTAGAAGTCCAATTGTGTTACGTTTCAATTTTGGATTCGGCTTTACTAAACTTGGATAAAACGAATATCCAATAATTGCACCACTTATTAAACCTCCGATATGGGCAGCATTATCTATATCACCATTAATTCCATTAACTAAATTATAAACTACAAAAACACCAATACTTGTTAAAAGTGATTTTCTTGCCGATTTCTCTATTAAATTAGTTGAAAGCATAGCAAGAAAAAGCCCATACATACCAAATATCGCTCCAGATGCTCCTGCACTTATTGTTAATTCATTCCAATAAAGACTGGCTACACTTCCTGCAATACCAGATAATATATAAGCACTTAAAAATCTTGACTTTCCTAAATATGGCTCAAGTAATAATCCAATATATGCAAGAGCATACATATTCATTAATAAATGAAATATACCAATATGTAAAAACATACTTGTTAATAATCTCCACCATTCTCCTTCAATTGATAAAGGCCTGAAATTAGCACCCCATAAAAGTAAACTTTCACTTGTTGGCATAATGAAATGAACTCCAGAAATTACCATAATAGCAAAAATCAATATGTTTATATTGATTAATATTGGTGTTACAAAATATCCATCTTGCGGAGTTAGAAGTGAAAATATTCCGGAAATTTTCTCCTTTTTAGATAAAGGAGAACTAATTATATCATCTTCTTTTTTAACAAATCCCTTAGAAATCTTTTCATATTCGTTCTCTAAGTCTAATATGTCATTATTTATTTCTAATTGTTTAAAGGTTGATGTAAATTCATCAATATTCTTTCTGTTTTTTCCCCAGTCTATTAATTGACTTCCTGTGCATTCACTTTTTATATTAATATTTCCAACTTCTATTTTTATTTGAACTTCTTCACTCCAAGAACTCATTGAATATTTTGTGTAAGCTATAAATCCTGATTCACTTATGAACCCTATATTCCATTTGAGTTTTTTCGCAGTTTCGTAGGCAAAAATAAAAGCTTCTTGTTTTGTTAAATTCGGGACTGAAATGTCATCAATTTGTTTGGGAGAAAATCCATATGCAAATCTGCTTTTCTTTTCATTTTCTCCTTTTTCTTTATTTGTTTCAACTTTTTGTTCGTCAATTTCAAATTTTTTACATTCATTCTCAAAGTCGGCTTTCTGATTTGTTAAATTGCAAATTATTCCTTGATTAATTTCGAATTTTTGATTTTTACATACTTTACAATATTCTAATTGTCTTTCTCTTGTCATTTTTTTATTTCGATGTTTAAATGTTTGCCAACGTGCTTTTAAAAGATTTGTGCGACTGGAAAATCGGAGATTTTTCGGTTGTAGCAAATCGGTTTATTAAAATGTTTGTCGGTTCATACTAGTTCATATTTAAGCATCAATTTTATGAGGTGTCGCCAAATGGTTTTGACCTTAATTATTGTTTTCCAATTATAGGGTTAATTCTGTTTCTTAATTCGTTTTCGATTACAGGAACTATTTGGTCATAATTTTCAACTTCCAGTTTTATTGTTTTAACTCTGAATTTTTCGTTATTTAAAAATTTTTTTGACTCTAACTTTAAAGCATAAGTAGGTTTATCGTTTTCAAGAAACAAATGTTGAGTAATTCTTTTTCCTACATTTTTCGATTTTCCGATATAAATCGGAATCCAGTTATCATCAACCTTTAAGTTTTCAATACTTTTTTTTCTCAACCTAGGAGTGTTATGAAATCTATGATTTACCCATTTATTTTTAAAATAAATAAACCACTCATTAAAGTCCCCAAATTTATCATCTTTCTTAATTTCCAAAAGATACACCCCTTTAAAATTTAGTCCATTTTCATTAAATAAATCTTTTGCCTCATCCAAAATAAATTCGCAATTATTTTCAAATTCAAGTCTTTTGATTTCATCTTTTAAGATTGTCATCTGCTTACTAATTTCAGAGTCAATTTTCTTTATCATTTTATTTTTTTAGCTTTTGGAGTAGTGTTTTTTTATAAAATTTAAGCGACTGGAAAATCGGAGATTTTTCAGTTGTAGCAAATCGTTATTTGAATGTTTATCGTTTGTACTAGTTCCTATGTAAGCATAATTTATATGAGGTGTTTGCTTTAGTATTATTCATTCAATTTTTTCTCAACAACATTCGGTTGTCTTTTTAATAATTCAGCAACTTTATCAATTCTTTCAAATTTTTTATAAGCTCTTCTCATAATTTCAATTTCTCTTTTTGTCCAGAATTCGTATGCTCTTTCATACATTTTTCTTGTTTCTAATTGCGGAAGAGTTAGTTTATTTAAATTAATTTTTGGTAATTTTTCAATATGCGGTTTCGCATTTTTAATTAATTCATCAATTTCACTTTCAGATATTTTCGGAATCACTAATTTTTTTGATTCTACATTTTTATTTTCATTAGATTTATTTTCTACTTTAACCCGATAAAAGTGCCATTTTGTATAATCTGGATTTACATCATCAAATTTGCATTGAGGAATAAGTTTTAACAAATCGTTATTCTTCAATTTTTTTAAAAATCTTCTAAAATAAAGACCATTGTATTTATCTTTTTCTATAAGCTTTTTTCTTACTAAAATTGGATACAAATCAATACTTCTTAAACCGTCATCATTGATTTGTTCAAGATGTTCTTGAATAGCTCTACTTATTCTTCTAGCTTTCTGAAATTCTTCGTGAGTGATTTTCATCTATCTAATTTATTGCCAACGATCTAGTATAAGAATAGTAGCTGATTAATACGCACTAATTTTTCGGTTAAACACAAATCTTTTTTTTTACTGACTTTGGATTTAGAACTAAACCCGCTATTATTTTTATACATTGTGTCTGTTGCACAAGTTCTATCAAAAATAGGTTAAAATAGTTGTAAAAAAAATGAAAAATCCGTAATTTCATGGAATGCAAGGCAAGAAAGAATATCAGGAAAAGTTATTCGCTAATTTTCAGTTAAGTGAGCGAGTACCAGCACACAATTTTTATCGGAGATTAAAACAAGTGTTGGATTTGGATTTTTTATATCTATTAACCAGACCCTATTACGGTGAAAGCGGACAAAAAAGTATTGACCCTATTGTTTTCTTTAAACTGTGTTTGGTTGGCTATTTGGAAAACATCATTAGCGATAGAGATTTGATACAACACAGCGGTATGCGGTTAGATATTTTGTTCTTTTTAGGCTATGACATTGATGAACCTTTACCTTGGCATTCCACCATCAGTCGTACCCGTCAATTGTATCCTGAAGCGGTATTTGAAGAAGTTTTCACAAAGATATTTTCTATGTGTGTTGAAAAAGGAATGGTGAGTGGACATACCCAGGCGATTGATTCAGCTCCAATAAAGGCGAATGCTTCTATGGATACTTTGGAATTAAAAGTTCCAAAAGAGGATTTGGAAGCTCATTTGTATAATATTCGTCACATTAGTTTAATGGAT
>NZ_RHLN01000020.1:60000-63424 GCF_004121075.1 Lutibacter sp. HS1-25 | reverse complement strand
TTTTGAATTATAGATATTTTTTAGGTAATCACAGACACACTTTTTTGGACGGTATCGGATGGTATCGTTATTAATAGACGAAGACACACAAAGTTGGACGCTACCGTTATACAATTGATAATTGATAAAACCTTTGGGTAAAAAAAAGGATAAAAAAAAACCTTCAATAATTTAATATTGAAGGTTTTCAAAAGAAAGGCGGCGACATACTCTCCCACCATAATGGCAGTACCATCTGCGCTGATAGGCTTAACTTCTCTGTTCGGGATGGGAAGAGGTGAGCCCTATCGCTATAACCACCTTAAGGGTTTAGTTTAAAGTTTTGAGTTTAAAGTTCTAAGTTTTTCACTTTTCAACTTTTGACTTTTCAACTTTACACTGCAGCCTTCGCTGCTTATGAGTTAACATACTGAAAAAATAATATCTTATAAATCAATTTTTAATAAAAAAGTTCGCATAAAAGCCTATGGGTTATTAGTACTACTCGGCTATGACATTACTGCCGTTACACCTATAGCCTATCAACGTGGTGATCTCCCACGACCCTTTAAAGAAATCTCATCTTGTGGTGGGTTTCGCGCTTATATGCTTTCAGCGCTTATCCCTTCCCGACGTAGCTACCCAGCAATGCTCCTGGCGGAACAACTGGTACACCAGAGGTCAGTCCAACACGGTCCTCTCGTACTAGTGTCAGATCCACGCAAATTTCTAACGCCCGCTACAGATAGAGACCGAACTGTCTCACGACGTTCTGAACCCAGCTCGCGTGCCACTTTAATGGGCGAACAGCCCAACCCTTGGGACCTTCTCCAGCCCCAGGATGTGACGAGCCGACATCGAGGTGCCAAACCCCCCCGTCGATATGAGCTCTTGGGGGAGATCAGCCTGTTATCCCCGGCGTACCTTTTATCCTTTGAGCGATGGCCCTTCCATGCGGAACCACCGGATCACTATGCTCTACTTTCGTACCTGATCGACCTGTATGTCTCTCAGTCAAGCTCCCTTATGCCATTGCACTCTACGCACGGTTACCAAGCGTGCTGAGGGAACCTTTAGAAGCCTCCGTTACTCTTTTGGAGGCGACCACCCCAGTCAAACTACCCACCAAGCACTGTCCCCATCACTGGGTTAGACTCTAGATAAGCAAAGGGTGGTATTTCAACGATGACTCCACAACGCCTAGCGACGCCGCTTCAAAGTCTCCCACCTATCCTACACATTACTTATCCAAAACCAATACTAAGCTATAGTAAAGGTGCACGGGGTCTTTTCGTCCCGTAGCGGGTAATCGGCATCTTCACCGATACTACAATTTCACCGAGCTCATGGCTGAGACAGTGTCCAGATCGTTGCACCATTCGTGCAGGTCGGAACTTACCCGACAAGGAATTTCGCTACCTTAGGACCGTTATAGTTACGGCCGCCGTTTACTGGGGCTTCATTTCATTGCTTCGCCGAAGCTAACAACTCCACTTAACCTTCCAGCACCGGGCAGGTGTCAGACCCTATACATCATCTTTCGATTTAGCAGAGTCCTGTGTTTTTGATAAACAGTCGCCTGGACCTTTTTACTGCGGCCCACATTGCTGTGGGCGACCCTTCTCCCGAAGTTACGGGTCAATTTTGCCTAATTCCTTAGCCATGAATCACTCGAGCACCTTAGAATTCTCATCCCAACTACCTGTGTCGGTTTACGGTACGGGTTCTCATAATCTGAAGCTTAGAAGTTTTTCTTGGAAGTTCTTAATCACACTATCTACGCAGCCGAAGCCTTGTAGTACTATCCCGCTTTAGCAAAATCTGCGCATTTAACTACAGATCCTATACCTACACGGTTCAACGTACTATTCCGTCAGTACGCGGTGAGTTCATTACTCCGTCCCTCCATCGCAATTATAAGAAGTACTGGAATATTAACCAGTTATCCATCGACTACTCCTTTCGGATTCGCCTTAGGACCCGACTAACCCTCAGCTGATTAGCATCGCTGAGGAAACCTTAGTCTTTCGGTGTGCGGGTTTCTCGCCCGCATTATCGTTACTTATGCCTACATTTTCTTTTGTAACCACTCCAGCAAGTCTCACAACTCACCTTCTACGCAGGTTACAATGCTCCCCTACCAATCTACATATAATGTAGAGTCCATAGCTTCGGTAATATACTTATGCCCGATTATTATCCATGCTCGATCGCTCGACTAGTGAGCTGTTACGCACTCTTTAAATGAATGGCTGCTTCCAAGCCAACATCCTAGCTGTCAGTGCAATCGAACCTCGTTAGTTCAACTTAGTATATATTTGGGGACCTTAGCTGATGGTCTGGGTTCTTTCCCTCTCGGACATGGACCTTAGCACCCATGCCCTCACTGCTGTGTATATTTTATAGCATTCGGAGTTTGTCAGGAATTGGTAGGCGGTGAAGCCCCCGCATCCAATCAGTAGCTCTACCTCTATAAAACTTTACCACAACGCTGCACCTAAATGCATTTCGGGGAGTACGAGCTATTTCCGAGTTTGATTGGCCTTTCACCCCTACCCACAGGTCATCCAAAGACTTTTCAACGTCAACTGGTTCGGTCCTCCACTATGTGTTACCACAGCTTCAACCTGCCCATGGGTAGATCACTCGGTTTCGCGTCTACTACTACTAACTTAGCGCCCTATTCAGACTCGCTTTCGCTTCGGCTCCGTGTCTTAAACACTTAACCTTGCTAGTAAAAGTAACTCGTAGGCTCATTATGCAAAAGGCACGCTGTCACACGGTAAACGTGCTCCAACCGCTTGTAGGCGTACGGTTTCAGGATCTATTTCACTCCCTTACTTAGGGTTCTTTTCACCTTTCCCTCACGGTACTAGTTCACTATCGGTCTCTCAGGAGTATTTAGCCTTACCGGATGGTCCCGGTTGATTCATACAGGGTTTCACGTGCCCCGCACTACTCAGGATACCACTATCAATAACTTCGATTACTTATACAGGACTATCACCCTCTATGGTTGCTCTTTCCAAAGCATTCTAATTCTCTTAGCATCAAATATCGTGGTCCTACTACCCCAATCTTGCCGTAACAAAACTGGTTTGGGCTAATCCGCGTTCGCTCGCCACTACTAGCGGAATCACTGTTGTTTTCTCTTCCTCCGGTTACTTAGATGTTTCAGTTCACCGGGTTTGCCCCTATTGCTAGGTGATATATCTTCAATATATCGGGTTGCCCCATTCGGATATCTGCGGATCAAATCGTTTGTGCCAATCCCCGCAGCTTTTCGCAGCTTATCACGTCCTTCATCGCCTCTGAGAGCCAAGGCATCCACCATACGCCCTTATTTAGCTTTTTATGCTTTTGCTTTTTATTTGTTGTAATATATATTTCTATATATAGCTTAATAAAAATTACTTTTTATTATATTTTTGATTTTTACGATATC
>NZ_RHLN01000020.1:0-57500 GCF_004121075.1 Lutibacter sp. HS1-25 | reverse complement strand
GCAATGTTTTTTTATTTAATTTTTTGTTTTATTTATACAAACCTTAAAACGTGGTATTTACACCTAAATTATTTTTTGAAAGTCTACTTACTTAACACTTCCTTTTTTGAACCAAACTGCAATTGCAATCTATACATGTTAATATGGTATAAACAATCTACTACTAAAACGATCCTATTGCGCTTAGTTTTTAACAATATAATAGTATTATCCCACGATTTTTGATTGATTTAATCGCGTTAAGGATAGCAGCGGCATCCTTTTTTGTAATGAAGCTTGGCGTAATTACAAAAAAGATATAGCGGATAGCCTGGCCCCTTTTCGGGGAACGCACACTAAATTATTATCAGTAAACTTTATAACAACCATTTTAAACTGCTTGCAGAACCTTATTCAACTGCTTTTTTTGTCGTTTATTTGATTATAAAAAGATATTGCGCAACTAATAGTTTTCTAATATCTTTGCAACCTTAATAAAAGAACATGATTCAAATAACATTACCAGACGGCTCGATAAGAGAATTTCAAAGCGGTAGCACTCCAATGGATGTTGCTAATAGTATAAGTGAAGGGTTTGCTAGAAACGTGATTTCGGCTAAATTCAATAATACGACAGTAGAAACGACGACACCACTTCTTGAAAATGGCGATTTAACGCTGTATACTTTTAATGACGCTGAAGGTAAAAAAGCTTTTTGGCACTCATCGGCCCACGTATTGGCCCAGGCAATAACATCATTTTACCCAAAAGTTAAATTAACTATTGGACCTGCTATTGATAATGGTTTTTACTATGACATAGATTTAGGCGAAGATGTTATTTCGGAAAAAGACTTTCAAACAATTGAAAATAAGTTTTTGGAGCTAGCCAGAGGTAAGCACGAATTTAAAATGCGTGACGTAAGCAAGGCTGATGCTTTGGATAAATATAAAAAAGAAGGTAACCAATATAAAGTTGAATTGATTGAAAATTTAACTGATGGTGAAATTACTTTTTGTGACCACTCTGACTTTACAGATTTATGTCGTGGTGGACACATACCAAATACAGGACTTATAAAAGCTGTAAAAATTATGAGTGCTGCCGGAGCTTACTGGCGTGGTGATGAAAAAAACAATCAGTTAACTCGTATTTACGGTGTTTCATATCCTAAACAAAAAATGCTTACAGAGTATTTAGAATTGTTGGAAGAAGCAAAACAACGTGACCACAGAAAACTTGGTAAAGAACTTGAGTTGTTTACTTTCTCGGCCAAAGTAGGTCAAGGTTTACCACTTTGGTTGCCAAAAGGAGCCGCATTGAGAGAGCGATTAGAGCAATTTTTAAAGAAAGCTCAGAAAAAAGCTGGATATGAAATGGTGATTACACCACATATTGGTCAGAAAGAATTGTATGTTACTTCTGGACATTATGAAAAGTATGGAGCAGATAGCTTTCAACCAATTCACACACCAAAAGAAGGTGAAGAATTTTTATTGAAACCTATGAACTGCCCACATCACTGTGAAATTTACAACAACAAACCATACTCATACAAAGAATTACCGAAACGATTTGCTGAATTTGGAACCGTTTACCGTTATGAGCAAAGTGGAGAATTACACGGATTAACTCGTGTTAGAGGATTTACACAAGACGATGCACATATATTTTGTACGCCAGACCAATTAGACGAAGAATTTAAAAGTGTAATTGATTTGGTATTGTATGTGTTTAAATCGTTGAGTTTTGAAAATTTCACAGCACAGGTATCATTAAGAGATCCTGAAAATAAAGAAAAATACATTGGTAGTGATGAAAATTGGGAAAAAGCTGAAAATGCCATTATCAATGCCACCAAAGAAAAAGGATTAGACTATGTAATTGAATATGGTGAAGCGGCTTTTTATGGACCAAAATTAGACTTTATGGTAAAGGATGCCTTGGGTAGAAGTTGGCAATTAGGAACTATCCAGGTTGACTACAACTTACCTGAACGCTTTGATTTACATTATAAAGGTGCTGACAATCAATTACACAGACCGGTAATGATTCACCGTGCGCCATTTGGCTCTATGGAGCGTTTTATTGCCGTATTACTTGAGCATACAGCTGGAAAATTTCCGCTTTGGTTAACACCAGAACAGGTTATTATACTGCCAATCAGTCAGAAATATCAAAAATATGCCGAAAATGTTTTACATTTGCTAGAAAATTCCGAAATTCGCGCTCTTGTAGATGATAGAAATGAAAAGACAGGTCGAAAAATCAGAGATGCGGAAATGAATAAAATTCCATTTATGATTATTGTAGGTGAGCAGGAAGAATTGGATGGAACAGTTTCAGTAAGAAAACAAGGAGAAGGAGATCAAGGAACAATTACAACTAACGAGTTTATCTCGTTATTGAAAAAAGAAATTAATAGCACGTTAGAACAATTTTAAGTTTAATTTAAATTTTACAGTCATAGCAATCAAGAGAAGTTCAGGAGGAAGAAAACCTTTAAGAGTATTAAAGGAAGATCAACATAGAATTAATGAAAATATTCGATATGTTGAAGAAGTACGTTTAGTTGGAGATAATGTTGAAGTTGGAGTATATCCAATTTCAAAAGCAAAATCTTTAGCTAGAGAATTAGAATTGGATTTGGTAGAAATTTCTCCAAAAGCAGTACCTCCAGTTTGTAAGATAATCGATTATAAGAAATTCTTATACGAGCAAAAGAAGAGGGAAAAAATTCAAAAATCCAAAGCTACAAAAGTAATTGTAAAAGAAATTAGATTTGGTCCGCAAACCGATGAGCATGATTTTGAATTTAAAAAGAAACATGCTATTAAATTTTTACAGGAAGGTGCAAAACTAAAAGCTTTTGTATTTTTTAAAGGACGTTCAATTATATATAAAGATCAAGGACATATCTTATTATTACGATTGGCAACAGAACTTGAAGAGTACGGAAAAGTAGAGCAGCTACCAAAATTAGAAGGAAAGCGAATGATTATGTATTTCGCACCAAAAAAGAAATAAGACTTTGATAGTGTAATGTTAGATAATTAAGTTTACTTTTGCACTCCAAAAAATATTAAGCAAGATAAAAAAGTAGAAGAAAGATGCCTAAAATGAAAACAAAATCTAGTGCTAAAAAGCGTTTTAAGCTTACTGGTTCTGGAAAAATTAAAAGAAAACACGCTTTTAAAAGTCACATTTTGACTAAAAAGTCTAAAAAACGTAAATTAAAGTTAACACACGCTGGTTTAGTACATAAATCAGATGAAGCTAACATTTTACAACAGTTAACTTTAAGATAATAAAGTTACAGGGAATTTAATTATTAACCTTGGAGTAGTGCTAAACAAGTATAAATTAATTTTATCGCCTACTACAAAAAACAAATGAAATTATGCCAAGATCAGTAAATTCAGTTGCTTCAAGAGCTCGTAGAAAAAAGATATTGAAGCAAGCAAAAGGTTACTTTGGACGTAGAAAAAACGTTTACACAGTAGCAAAAAATGCGGTTGAAAAAGGAATGGTTTATTCTTATAGAGACCGTAAAAACAAAAAAAGAACTTTCCGTGGATTATGGATTCAACGTATCAACGCTGGAGCTCGTCAATATGGATTGTCTTACTCACAGTTTATGGGAAAAATTAAAGCTAACAATATTGAATTGAACCGTAAGGTTCTTGCCGATTTAGCTATGAACAACCCAGAAGCTTTTAAGGCCGTTGTAGATCAAGTAAAATAGATTTTTAATTTCTTGCTTATATAAAAAAACCCAATCATTTGATTGGGTTTTTTCATTTTTAATTGGGCTTTAATTCCAAATATAATTCCTTATTTTTTACATATATTTACCCAAAATTAAATTATTATTGTATGCTAGTTTGGGGAACATTTATTGCTGTTATTTTAATATTTTTAGCACTAGATTT
This sequence comes from Lutibacter sp. HS1-25, assembly GCF_004121075.1. Classification (GTDB taxonomy): domain Bacteria; phylum Bacteroidota; class Bacteroidia; order Flavobacteriales; family Flavobacteriaceae; genus Lutibacter. The sequence goes on along the minus strand of NZ_RHLN01000020.1, from coordinate 53,588 downwards.
AGGCGTTTTTAATAGAACTCCACATATTATTTCAACAAAAGAAGCAACAAAATGGACAGCTATTTGGGTAACAATCTCATTCCTTTTTTCAGGTGTAATTTACTGGTTATATGGTTCTGGCTTGATTGCTAATGCCGACAATTTAACACCTAACAATGCAACCATAAAATACATAACAGGATATTTAATTGAACTTTCATTAAGTGTAGATAACATATTTGTTATAGCCGTTATTTTTACTTCATTTAAAATACCTTTAAAATACCAACATCGCGTTTTATTTTGGGGAATATTAGGTGCCATTATTTTTAGAGCACTGATGATATTTTTTGGAGTGATTTTAATTAATAAATTTAGCTTTACAACTTACATTTTTGGAGCATTTTTAATATTCACTGCATTTAAAATGCTAGTCTCTAAAGATGAAGAATTTCAACCTAAAAAATCATTTGTATACAGACAAATTAGAAAATTCGTACCAATTACTAGTCATATGAATGGTGAGCATTTTTTTGTTAAAATGAAACATATCAATGCGGCAACACCACTATTTATAGCACTTATTATTATTGAATTTACTGATATCCTTTTTGCCTTGGATAGTATTCCCGCAATTTTAGCAATTACATCAGATCCGTTTTTGGTGTTTACTTCAAATATTTTTGCCATACTAGGATTAAGATCTATGTACTTTTTCTTATCCAATATGTTGGCAAAATTCGATTATTTAAAATACAGCTTAATCGCTATTTTGACCTTTGTAGGTATAAAATTGATCTTAGCTCATCATATTAAATTTGCAGAATGGATATCATTGTTAGTGATAGCTGTTTCTTTAGCTGCAGGAATTATTGCATCAATTAAAGCAAATAAGGAAGAAAAGGCTATTTAATATTATCAATTCTATTTTTCAATTTCACGCATACTTTCCATTTTCTTGTTTGCCATAAAACTGGTAATATCTTCAAAATGTTCTTTTACACGTTTGTTTCCAAATTCAAATACTTTTGAAGCCAAACCATCTAAAAAATCACGATCGTGAGATACCAATATCAAAGTGCCATCAAAGTCTTTTAAAGCATCTTTAATAATGTCTTTGGTTTTCATATCTAAATGGTTTGTAGGCTCATCTAAAATTAAAACATTTACAGGTTCTAACAATAGTTTAATCATAGCTAAACGCGTTTTTTCACCACCAGAAAGTACCTTTACCTTTTTAGTAATATCGTCGCCACTAAACATAAATGCACCTAACAAGTTCTTAATTTTTGTTCTTACATCACCAACAGCTATTTGATCAATTGTATCAAAAACTGAAATATCTTCATCTAATAAAGCAGCTTGATTTTGAGCAAAATATCCAATTTTCACATTGTGACCAATTTCTAATTTACCTTCAAAATCAATTTCACCCATAATGGCTTTAATCATGGTCGATTTTCCTTCACCATTTTTACCTACAAAAGCTACTTTTTGACCACGTTCAATTACCAAATTGGCATTGTTAAAAACGATATGATCGTCATAATTTTTAGACAATTCATTTACAACTATTGGATATTGCCCACTTCGAGGTGCAGGTGGGAATTTTAATTTTAAAGCCGATGTATCTATTTCATCAACCTCAACCAACTGTAATTTTTCGAGCATACGCACACGAGATTGTACCTGATTGGTTTTAGAATAAGTTCCTTTAAAACGTTCTATAAACTCCATATTTTCAGCAATCATTTTTTGTTGCTCATCATACGCTTTTTGCTGATGCACTCTTCTATCTTTACGCAATTCTAAATAATGAGAATACGTAGCCTTGTAATCGTAAATTCTACCCATAGTAACCTCAATAGTTCTATTGGTAATATTGTCTACAAAAGCCCTGTCATGCGAAATTACAATCACCGCTTTTGCCGAATTGATTAAAAAATCTTCGAGCCACAATACACTTTCAATATCAATGTGGTTGGTAGGCTCATCAAGTAAAATCAAATCCGGATTTTGCAACAATATTTTTGCCAACTCGATTCTCATTCGCCATCCTCCAGAAAATTCGGAAGTTGGTCTGTTAAAATCTTCACGTTCAAAACCAAGACCTTTCAATGCTTTTTCAACCTCAGCTTCATAATTTACCTCTTCAACAGCGTAATATTTTTCACTTAATTCAGAAACACGTTCAATTAATTTCATGTACTCATCACTTTCATAATCTGTTCTTACCGTAAGTTCTTCGTTAATTTGATCAATTTCAGTTTTCATTTTTGAAATTTCAGCAAATGCTTTTGAAGTTTCTTCAAAAACAGTTGCATTGTCTTTTGTTAACAAATGCTGTGGTAAATACGCAATTTTAGCATCTTTTGGAGCAGAAATATTTCCTGATGAAGGTTTACTTGCACCTGCAATTATTTTTAACAAAGTAGATTTTCCAGCACCATTTTTACCCATTAGGGCTATTTTATCATTCTCATTAATGGCAAATGAAACTTTATCAAATAAAGTTGTTCCTCCAAATTGCACTGAAATATCGTTAACTGTAATCATTGGTCTAAATTTTTATTTTGAAAGCGGCAAATATACATTGATTGTTTTAATTTGAAGCCTTAATTAGTTGATTTATAAAACAAAAAAAGCAAGAATTTTCATTCTTGCTTTTGCTTTAAATTATGTGATTATAAATTAAAAAACTTCACCTAATTCTTTTAATTTCTCAGTATTTTCTGCAACTTTCAATCCTTCAACAATTCTATGAATATCACCATTAATTACGTTTGATAAATCATATAACGTTAAACCAATTCGGTGTTCTGTAACACGACCTTGCGGATAATTATAAGTTCTAATTTTTGCTGAACGGTCACCACTTGAAACCAAAGAGTTTCTTTTTGCAGAATCTGCAGCCAATTTTTTCTCTAATTCTTGTTCGTACAAACGAGAACGCAATACTTTCATAGCTTTCTCTTTGTTTTTATGTTGAGATTTTTGATCCTGACATTGCGCAACCAAACCTGTTGGAATATGTGTTAAACGCACTGCTGAATAAGTTGTATTTACAGATTGACCACCTGGTCCAGATGAACAAAAGAAGTCTGTACGTATATCACTAGGTTTTAATTCAACATCAAATTCTTCGGCTTCTGGAAGTACCATAACCGTTGCTGCAGATGTATGCACACGACCTTGTGTTTCAGTTTGCGGCACACGTTGTACACGGTGTACTCCAGATTCAAATTTCATATCACCATACACATCAGTACCAGTAACACTAAAAATAATCTCTTTAAATCCACCTGAAGTTCCTTCACTAATATCCTCAACTTCAGTTTGCCAACCTTTTTCAGCACAATACTTGCTATACATTCTGTATAAATCTCCAGCAAAAATACTTGCTTCATCTCCACCAGTACCTGCTCTAATTTCAACAATTACGTTTTTAGCATCTTCTGGATCTTTAGGAATAAGCATAAATTTAATTTTCTCTTCCAATTGCGGCAAACGAACAGTAGCTTCTTCTAATTCAATTTTTGCCATTTCTGTCATTTCTTCATCAGAACCATCAGCAATAATTTCTTTAGCTTCTTCAATATTATTTAACAAAGCTGTATACTCATCGCCAATTTTCATCACAGCAGTTAAATCTTTGTACTCTTTATTGATTTTGATGTAGCGCTTTTGATCTGATATAATATCTGGTTGGATAATTAAATCAGAAACCTCATCAAATCGTTGTTTTATAATTCTTAACTTGTCTAACATCTTCTTTTTTTATTGGATTGCAAAATTACAATAATTTCTTGATAAAATATTGCACAACAATAAATGCTTTTAAAAAGCATTTATTTAACCTATCATTTTTAATTTAGCTAATATTCAAAAAGTCCGTATTCGCTTTTTATGGTCAACTTTTTAGTTGCTGAAGCCTCTACCCTACCAATAATTTGCGCATCGACATTGAAACTTTTAGAAATTTCAATAATATCATTTGCAATTTCTGGCGAAACATACAATTCCATTCTGTGACCACAGTTAAACACCTGGTACATTTCTTTCCAATCTGTTTTACTTTGATTTTGAATTAATTTAAATAGCGGTGGAATTGGAAACATATTGTCTTTTACAATGTGTACATTATCTACAAAATGTAAAATTTTGGTTTGCGCTCCACCACTGCAATGCACCATTCCGTGAATGTCACTTGAATTGTAGTTTTCTAATATTTTTTTGATGATTGGTGCATAAGTTCTTGTTGGTGAAAGCACCAATTTACCAGCATTTATTGGCGAATTTTCAACAGCATCTGTTAAATTTGTATTACCAGAGTACACCAATTCACTTGGTACAGCTGCATCAAAACTTTCAGGATATTTAGTTGCTAAATACTTTCCAAAAACATCATGACGTGCAGATGTTAATCCGTTAGAACCCATTCCGCCATTGTATTCTTTCTCATAAGTTGCTTGACCAAAAGAAGCCAAACCAACAATAACATCACCCGGTTTTATGTTAGCATTGTCAATAACGTCACTTCGTTTCATACGGGCAGTTACCGTAGAATCTACAATTATAGTACGTACTAAATCTCCAACATCCGCAGTTTCACCACCAGTTGAATGAATTTCAACACCAAAACTTTTTAAGTCTTGTAACAATTCTTCTGTACCATTTATAATTTCAGAAATAACTTCACCCGGAATAACATTTTTATTACGACCAATTGTTGAAGACAACATAATATTGTCTGTTGCACCAATACACAACAAATCGTCTATATTCATTATTAAAGCATCTTGAGCAATTCCTTTCCATACAGAAACATCTCCAGTTTCTTTCCAGTACATATATGCTAAAGACGATTTTGTTCCTGCACCATCAGCGTGCATAATAAGGCAGTAATCTTTATCGCCAGTCAAATAATCGGGTACAATTTTGCAAAATGCCTTTGGAAACAATCCTTTATCTACATTTTTTATCGCATTGTGCACATCTTCTTTTGATGCCGAAACACCTCTTTGACTGTATCTTTTACTGACTTCTGAACTCATTCTTCTTTAATTTGTTGTTTTGCAAAAGTAATTTATCTTTTTCACTTTAAAAAACTAAAAACCGAATGATAATTTTCATTCGGTTTTTATATATGCTCAATAACGCTATTTTTAAGCTATTATCGTGTAAATAAAAGTTCTCGGTATTTAGTTAAAGGCCAAATTTCATCATCAACCATCAATTCCAATTTATCGCAATGATACCTAATTTCTTCAAAAAATGGTTTTACTTCAAAGCAATACATTTCTGCTTTTTTCACAACATCTTTTAAATTGTTTGCTTTTTTACGAGCATTGATCATTTCATCTATTTTTAAATGAATTGCTTCAATATGTTCTGAAATACCTTTAATTAATTTTATTTGCTCTTTTGCGTGAATTTCAAAATCATTATTAAAAATCTCTTTTAAACCTCTTACATTTTCAATTAACATATTTTGGTAACGAACAGCAGTTGGTACAATATGATTACCTGCAATATCCCCCAAAACTCTAGATTCAATTTGGATTCGCAAAGTATACTCCTCAATTTCAATTTCATAACGAGCTTCTGTTTCTATTTTACTCATTACATTCATTTCTTCAAACAAATCAATTGCTTTTTTGGTTACTCTTGCTTTTAAAGCTTCTGGTGTGGTTTTATTATTGCTTAAACCACGCTTTTTTGCTTCTTTTTCCCAAGCCTCACTATAACCATTGCCTTCAAATAAAATATTTCGAGAAGATTTGATGTATTCTCTTAAAGTATTAAAAACTGCTTCATCCTTTTTAAGTCCTTTTTCATCTATCAATTTATCAACTTCACTTTTAAAATCTTTCAATTGTTTTGCCACAATTGTATTTAAAACTGTCATTGGACTGGCACAATTTGCTGTTGAACCTACAGCTCTAAATTCAAATTTATTACCTGTAAAAGCAAAAGATGAAGTTCTGTTTCTATCGGTATTATCACGTAAAACATCAGGAATTTTACCTACAACATTTAGCTTTAAATCCGTTTTTTCTTCAGGAGATAATTTACCCTTTGTTACACCTTCTAATTCTTCTAAAACATTGGTTAATTGCTCTCCAATAAATACCGAAATTATTGCAGGTGGAGCCTCGTTTGCACCAAGTCTATGATCGTTACTTGCTGAAGCTATTGATGCTCTTAACAAATCTTCGTATTTATAAACAGCCTGAATGGTATTGATAAAAAATGTTAAAAATTGAAGATTACTCATTGGAGTTTTACCTGGCGATAGCAAATTAACACCTGTATCTGTAGATAAAGACCAATTGTTATGTTTACCTGAACCATTAACTCCTTCAAACGGTTTTTCGTGAAACAACACTTTAAAATCATGACGCGAAGCAACACGTCCCATCATATCCATTAATAATGAATTGTGATCAACAGCCAAATTAGCTTCTTCATAAATTGGTGCCAATTCAAACTGATTTGGAGCCACTTCATTATGACGTGTTTTTACAGGAATCCCCACCAGCATACATTCTGTTTCCAAATCTCGCATAAAATTTAGCGCTCTGGTTGGAATAGATCCAAAATAGTGATCATCTAATTGTTGGCCTTTTGCTGAAGAATGACCTAACAAAGTTCTACCTGTTAAATTGATATCTGGTCTACTAGCTGCTAAAGCTTTATCAATTAAAAAATACTCTTGCTCCCACCCCAATGAAGATGTTACCTTTTTTACATTTTTATCGAAATATTTACAAACATCTGTAGCAGCAGCATCAACTGCGTGTAAAGCTCTTAATAAAGGTGTTTTATAATCTAGTGCTTCGCCGGTATATGAAACAAAAATAGTTGGAATACATAAAGTTGTACCATAAATAAATGCGGGCGAAGTTGGATCCCAAGCAGTATAACCACGAGCTTCAAAAGTATTTCTAATTCCGCCATTAGGAAAACTTGAGGCATCAGGTTCTTGCTGAACCAATTGACTTCCTTCAAATTTTTCTATAGCCATACTAGACCCAATAGTTTCAAAAAAAGCATCATGCTTTTCAGCAGTTGCTCCAGTTAAAGGCTGAAACCAATGGGTATAATGTGTAACACCCTTAGCCAAAGCCCATTCTTTCATAGAAGAAGAAACCTGATTTGCAATTTTACGATCAATTTTTTTACCAAGCTCAATAGCACTCATAACGCCTTCAAATGCCTCTTTTGTTAAATATTGACGCATTGCTATTTCATTAAACACATTTTTACCAAACAACTCTGAACGCCTATTTAACTCCAAAATTTCAACTGGTTTTCTGCTTTGAACAAGCTCCATAGCTTTAAAACGTAAACTCGACATAGTACATAAATATTTATTAGGATACGAAGATACAAGATTTTTAAAATACAATTTTCAATATATTAGGTTTTTTATTTCACTTTTTTGTAATTACCCCTAAAAAAAATAGGGTATTTATAAAAATAACATACATTATAAATTTTATACCCCAAAAATGAGGGTAATAAGCCTTAAATAATTATTTTTGCGAGACAATGATTATTTTTTATTAAAATTTTAAACAATATGGCTAAAATTAAATTAGAGTATATTTGGTTAGATGGTTATTTACCAACCCAAAACTTAAGAAGTAAAACAAAAGTAGAAGAGCACGAAAATTTCCAAGGTACACTTGAAGAAATTGGATTATGGTCTTTTGATGGTTCATCAACAAAACAAGCTGAAGGTGGATCTTCTGACTGTGTTTTAAAACCAGTTGCAATTTATCCTGATCCAGAAAGAATTAATGGATATTTGGTAATGACTGAAGTTATGAATCCTGATGGAACTCCACACGTTTCTAACGGTAGAGCTACTATTGATGATGACAATGATGATTTCTGGTTTGGATTTGAGCAAGAATACTTTATTATGGATGTTAAAACTGAATTACCTTTAGGTTTCCCAAGAGGTGGTTATCCAAAACCTCAAGGTATGTACTACTGTTCAGTTGGTGGTTTAAATACACATGGTCGTGATTTAGTTGAAGAACATGCTGATGCTTGTATCGCTGCTGGTTTAAACTTTGAAGGTATTAACCAAGAAGTTGCTTGTGGACAATGGGAATTCCAATTATTTGCTAAAGGAGCTAAAAAAGCTGGTGATGAAATCTGGATTGCTAGATATTTATTAGATAGATTGACTGAAAAACACGGTTACTATATTGAATACCACCCAAAACCACTTGGTGATACTGACTGGAATGGTTCTGGTATGCATGCAAACTTCTCAAATACTACATTAAGAACTTGTGGTTCTAAAGAAACTTACGAAGCTATTTGTGAAGCATTCCGTCCTGTTACTGCTGAGCATATTGCTGTTTATGGTGCATTTAACGATCAACGTTTAACTGGTAAACATGAAACTGCTTCTATTCACGATTTCTCTTACGGAATTTCAGATAGAGGAGCTTCAATTAGAATTCCAATTATTACTGTTCAAAAAGGATGGAAAGGTTGGTTAGAAGATCGTAGACCAGCTTCTAACGGTGATCCTTACAAAATTGCTGCAAGAATTATTAAAACTGTTAAAACAGCTAAAATATAATTTACAGCTTTTATATAAATTAAAAAACACTGCTTATACGGCAGTGTTTTTTTTATGTAATTAACTCAGCATATTTATTATAAATAAAATATATAATGAAGCTAAAATTAAACCTTCTTTCCAGCTCAATTTCATCATAACTGGTATAAAATTTAATGGCAAAACAATAATGGCAAAACCCAGCATCCACAACAAATCATTTGTTAACAAACCTTGATCTACTACTTTTATTGGCATAATTATAGAAGTAATACCCAAAACGGCTAAAATATTAAACACATTAGAACCAATTAGGTTTCCCAATGAAATGGCTTTCTCCTTTTTTATTACCGCAATTACAGATGCCGCCAACTCAGGTATACTTGTACCTATTGAAACTATAGTAATACCTATAATACGCTCACTTACATTGTATTTGGTCGCAATACCAACTGCACCATTTATAAGTAATTCTGAGCCTCCCCAAAGCGCAACACCGCCCATTAATAAAAAAATCAAACCTTTATACAAAGGCAATTCAACATCATCTTCAGGTAATTCATCTACAACAGCACTTGTTTGATATTTTAACAAATAAATTAAAAAGATAATTAAAAAAGAAAACAAAATAACGCCTTCATATCGCTGCAACACACCATCAAAAGCAATAAAAAAATACAATAAAATTGAAGCAATCATCATTACAGGCCAATCAATTTTATAAAAACTTTTCTCGACACTTATCGTTGAGATTAAAATTGTTACCGCCAATACCAACCCTAAATTTGCAATATTAGACCCTATTACATTACCTAAGGCAAGATCTGGGTGCCCTTCTAAGGCTGAATTAACACTTACAATTAATTCTGGCAAAGAAGTTGCAAAAGAAACAACTGTCATTCCAATTACAATTTTAGGAATATTTAATCTAAGTGAAAATCCAACAGCTGCTTTTAATAACCAATTACCACCTAAAACCAATAGTAATAAACCTGAAATAACAAATAATAAATTCATAAAAAAAATTTAACAAATATACTTGAAATAAATTCGTCTAAATAATTGTTAAAAAAATAAAAAGAAATTGGTTTTTTATTCATCATTTTTATTAAAACATCTTTAAGTTATATTTTGTAAAAAAAGAAGTATTATTGTATTAAATTAGTAACTTTAATGGGTTTTTTCTTAACAAAAAATTACTAATGTTTTGATTTTAAACACAATAAAAACACACTTTCGATACTTATTATCTTTAAAATATGAAAAAAAAATTCTATAAAATATTAGCAAAAGTTAACAAATTTGTTTGTCCAAGCTTTACAAAAAGCGGTCTAGATATGGCAAAAGCAAAAAAATGGCAGCTTGCAATTATAGGTTGGCGATATTTTGTTACAAAAAATAGTTTGTAGATTGTAAAAAAGTATTATATTTGCACCCGTTAAAACGGCCTCGTGGCGCAACTGAATAGCGCATCTGATTACGGCTCAGAAGGTTACAAGTTTGAATCTTGTCGAGGTCACTAGATTAACAATCAAATAAAACCAAATCCTTGTAAATCCTATGTTTTACAAGGATTTTTATTTTTGAGACTGTCATTATAATTGATTTAATTTCATATATTTGGTCAACAAATCGGTCAACAAAAAATTGCGCGGTCAACATTGTTGACCAAATGACCAAAAACCATAGTTGATTTGACTTTCGTCTTAAACAAAGTTTAACTTAAAAAGACGACAACTATGAAAACACAAAACACTTTTTCAATCCTTATTTGGATTAATGCTTCGCGTGCTAAAAACAATGAAGCTGAATTATTTGCAAGAATTACTGTTAATCAGAAACGAGCAAATATTAGCTTAAAGCGTAAAATTAACATTGACCACTGGGATAAATCTAAATCTCGATTAAAGGGTAATAGTGAAAAAGCAAGAAAACAAAACCAATTTATTGAGCAAATAAAAGCTAAACTGCAAAATATTCATTTAGATTTATTTAATCAAAAAAAATTAATTACAGCACAACTAATTAAATCAACCTTTTTAGGCGAAGGAGAAAACCACAAAACACTTCTAAATTTAATAGATTACCATTCTAATAAAATTAAAAACACTTTAGCTCCTGGTACTGTCAGAAACTTTGAAATCACTGAAAACTATGTTACAAAATTTTTAGAGCATAAAAGAAAAACTACAGATATTTACTTAAATCAGTTAGACTATAAATTTATTTGTGACTTTGAAAATTATCTTCATAATTATTGGCCTAATGGCCACCCTAAAGCAATGGGACAAAATACCGTAATGAAACACATTCAACGTTTTAGAAAAATGGTGACCCTCGCCTACCATTTAGAATGGCTACCTAAAGACCCATTCATAAGATGGAAACCAACCTTCGAAAAAACTCAACGAGAATTTCTTTCTCAAAATGAACTATCCAATTTAGAAACCTACCACTTCCCTATTGAGCGCTTGGAAAGAGTACGTGATTTATTTGTATTCAGTTGCTATACCGGAATCAGCTACATTGATATTATGGAATTATCAAAAGACAATGTACACATAGGAATTGATGGAAATAAATGGATTATCACAAAAAGACACAAAACAAAAACACCTGTCAAAGTTCCCTTATTAGAAAAATCATTGGACCTACTAATAAAATATGAAAACCATCCGATGACAGAAGTATCAGGAACACTTTTTCCAGTAATTACCAATGAAAAGTTGAATTTATACTTAAAAGAAATTGCTGAGGCAGCAGGCATCACCAAAAACCTAACATTCCATATGGCACGTCATACTTTTGCCACTACCGTAACCCTAACCAATGGAGTTCCCATTGAAACAGTTTCAAAAATGTTAGGACATACAAAAATTGCAACCACTCAAATTTATGCTCGTGTAATTGAAAGAAAAGTAAGTGATGATATGAATGCTCTTCGAGCTATCTTAAATAACAATAAATCAAATGAAAACAATGAAAAAAAAGCTGTGAATTAATTAACAATATGTTAAATGATGTTATTTGATTAACTTTATATCAATTCATTAAAGGGGTTTTATTAATTTTAAAACAAGAAAAAGATTTAAAAACCCCACAATGCCAAAAATTGCCTCAATCATCTCAAAATTAGATGCGTCAATTATTGAAATTGATAAATCAAATCACAATCAATTAATCAGTTTAAATCTAAAAATTAAACTCAATGAAAACTGCTTAAATGAACTTCGTCAAGAAGTAAAATTAAATGGTTTTCAATCTCCTAAAGAGGAAATTTACTTTTTTAAAAAGCAAAAGCCATACATCAAAGGAAGGCTCAGGTTCTACCTTGCTTTAAATGCGTACCTTATAGAAAAACCTGCTGGTAGCAAATCAAAACAACGCAAATATGTAGATTTACAATTAAGCTATATTAGACTAGAAAATTGCAAGTACATTAATTTTGTAAATTATTATAAACTTAATGAAACCAAAAATGATAAAACTTATTTTTTAAGAGGTATAGATCAATTCGAATTATATATTGACAATTCTACAATTTTTGAAGACCCTGAATTTCGTACTACCAGAGATCATCTTGCTTCAGAAATTGTTGCAAATGACCTACTAACACAATATTATACCAACGAATTAGAATTATTAAAAGATAAAAACGCTAAACCCTCAATTCAAGAAGTTCAAAATACTTACAGCACTAAAATACCTTGGACGGGTACACCTACAGAATTAATTGAATTATTACGTAGTTTAAATGCTTGTAAATCTATTGACAATGGTAATTTATCGACAAAACAACTTAAAGAATTATGTATAAACCACTTTGGTATAGACCCTGGAAATATCTATAAGATTCTTGACCAAATAAGTGCTAGAAAAACAAACCACACAAAATTTTTAGATAAATTGAAAAAATCACTGTTAAACGATTTGAGGAAATATTGGAAAAAATTATAACAAACACAATAACAGTAACTTACAAGCTATATTTTTAGGAGCTTTTAGGAGTAAAAGTTACTCCTAAAATGTCGTTTTACACACAAAAAAGTCCGCTTTTCACCCCTTTTTTACCCCTTTTTGATGCCTTTTTAAAAGTTATTATATAATAAAATCAATCTTAAATATATTTTCAAAAAAAATTACCCTAACAATACGCTCACAATCTGCACTTTACAACTTTTAATTGATTTAATTTTTAGGAGTTTTTAAAAAACTACTATTTTTTCTTATTAAAACATTTGAGTTTTGTAGCACGAAAGTCAAATCGCTATAAACAAATTATTAATTCTAAAACAATTGAAAAATGCCAGCACAAATTTTAACAACAGATGATTTAAGAGAATTCAAAATTGAACTATTGTATGAAATTAAAAACCTATTAAAAATAAAAACCTCAGTTGATACAAAAAAATACCTCAAATCTTCTGAAGTAAGAAAACTTCTAAAAATAAGTCCAGGAACACTTCAAACTTTAAGAATTAATGGAACATTACCCTATACAAAAATTGGTGGAGTTATCATTTATGAAGCTGACGAAATAAACAAAGTTATAAAAGAAAATAGTATTCATAACAAATTTTAATTATTCCACTTTTCCTTAAATGTCACACTGAGCTCAGCCTGTCCTGAGTTTATCGAAGGATCGAAGTGCAAATATTAAACTTTAATTTTTACCCTATGAACTACATCAAACACCTCAACGGAGTTTATATTCAATTTTCAAAAGACAATCGCTTAAATCCAACACATATAAGCTTGTATTTAGCTTTATTTCAGTTTTGGAACTACAATCGTTTTCCAAATGAATTTTATATCAATCGCGAAGAAATCATGAAGTTTTCTAAAATCGGTTCAAATACAACATATCACCGTTGCATAAAAGAGCTAAGTCATTGGAAATATATCCTTTATAGTCCATCCCACAATCCATACAAAGGCAGTAAAGTGAAGTTGTTTAATTTCAGTACAAGCGATAAGCAAGCCTTGTATTTAGACTCTACCATTAATGGACAAGCACTGGTATCTAATATAAACATGAATAAACATAATATAAACAATAATAAACCTCTCTCTATAAAAGAGATTTTTAATTTTTTTAAAAAAAAGAATTGGCCCGAAAATGAATCCGAAAAATTCTTCAATTACTACGAATCTATCGGATGGAAAAAAGGCAACAATCCAATTGAAAATTGGCAAGCTGCTGCAGAAAGTTGGATGCTAAAAACAACCGATTTTAAAATTTCTAAAAAATCAAGAAAAAAATCAAAAACAAATGAAAACGATTTACTACTTGACCATTTTCAAGACAACCTCCACGTCAACCAAAACAAAAATTACGATGAACCATTGTAAATCAAAACGGCATATCGAACATAGCTCGTGAAATTTGAAAAGAGCTTTCGTAAAATTTTAGGCTGTTTGAGCACAGCGAGTTCCTAAAATTTAGAAAGTGATTGAAAAATTTAGAGATAGGTTCGTAAGCCTAGATTTTTTGTTTCTTTTTCATCAATGGAAAAAGAAAGTGCAAGCCAAAAAAAAGAACAACAGAAAAAAATTAACCACTATGAACCCAACACCTCACATCAAAACCGAAGGAACCTCAAAATTCCAAATAGGAGAAATTATCGACAACACCGTTCACTACGATTTCGAAAAAATAAAAACCTACCTCAACATCAAAGGACATATGCTTTTTGGGAAAAACTTCAGAATCTACAAAGAAGACGAACCCCTTATTTTCAAACTCTGTTGTTACTTCATTCAAGACCATTACAGCTGCGCACAAATGGGAATTGACACCAACAAAGGATTATTACTATCCGGACCCGTAGGATGCGGTAAAACTTCCCTAATGAAGTTATTATTACATCTTGCACCACACAAAACAAACTACGAGCTTATACCAACGCGAAATATTGTATTTAATTTCAACACCTCAGGTTATGAAGTCCTGGATAAATACAACGACACCAAAAACTACTGTTTTGACGATTTAGGAATAGAACCAATGGGCAGTCACTACGCCAAAGAATGCAATGTAATGGGCGAAATTTTACTCTCACGCTACGACCTTTTTATGCGTCATCCTCAGATTATTGAAAATCGGTCACTGAGCGAAGTCGAAGTGAAAGCCATCAACCAACAACCAATCACAAACAACCATAGTAAAACCCACATCACAACTAACCTCAACGCACAAGAAATTGAAAAACGTTATGGCAGCAGAGTAAGAAGCAGATTAAGAGCAATGTTTAACCTCATTAGTTTTGATCAAAAAGCAATAGATAAAAGAATGTAATTTACCATCAAAAAAATGATTTATAACAGTTTGGTTATCTGATAATTATATATATCTAAGTTATAACTCATTGTTAACTTTAACAACATTTTAATATTTTTTTAAAATAAATAATTAACTTTGCATTAAGTTATGAATGAATTCTTTAAGAAAATATCAGCAATTTTAATGGCTTTTGTAGTGCTTTTTACTACAATGTCATTTAGCTTTAGTGAACACTATTGTGGTGATCACTTGGTAGATTTCGCTATGTTTTCAAAAGCTGAATCATGTGGAATGGCAATGGAAAGTGCACCTGCAAATAGCGATTGTAACACTTTTATAAAAGATTGTTGTTCTGATATTATAAAACAAGTAAAAGGTCAAGATGAATTGAGTGTTGTTTACACCAATTTAAACCTAGAACAGCAAGTTTTTTTAGCTAGTTTTACCTATACTTATTTAAATTTATTTGAAGGTTTTGATACTAAAATCAATACTTTTAAAGACTACTCTCCCCCACTAGCCGATAGGGACTTGAATGTTCTTTATGGTGTTTTTCGTATTTGATTTTTATTTATTTAATAGTTGTCTATTTTTTTACTTCTTTTCAATGATTAGTAAATCAATAGAATAGCTCCGTTTAGGTCATTTTTTATTTAAAAAAATGGCTTCATTCTATATTAAATAATATAAAAATCAAATTTCATATGCTTAATAAAATCATACGTTATTTTCTTGAAAACAAGTTAATAACATTTATAGTACTGTTTTCCTTTATTATAGGAGGTATTGTAACCGCTCCTTTTGATTGGAAGACCTCTCTAATCGAAAGAAATCCCGTGCCTGTTGATGCTATTCCTGATATTGGCGAAAATCAACAAATTGTTTTTACCGAATGGGCAGGACAATCACCTCAAGATATTGAGGATCAAATTACCTACCCACTCACCACTGCTTTGTTGGGAATTCCTGAAGTTAAAACCATTAGAAGTAATTCTATATTTGGTTTGTCAAGTATCTACATTATTTTTAATGATGATGTGGATTTTTATTGGAGCCGTACCCGAATTCTCGAAAAATTAAATTCATTATCGCCCGGCACTGTACCTGAAGATGTTAAACCTGCCTTGGGACCCGATGCTACTGCGCTCGGACAAGTTTATTGGTATACTTTGGAAGGCAGAGATGCCAAAACAGGCAAACCTACTGGTGGTTGGGATCCTCAAGAATTGAGAACCATTCAAGATTTTTATGTTCGTTACTATTTAACAGCTGCTACCGGCGTTGCCGAAGTAGCATCTGTTGGTGGGTTTTTAAAAGAATACCAAATTGAAATTGACCCTGATGCAATGAAAGCCAACAATGTTGATGTTGGTATGATTATGAATGCTGTTAAAAATAGCAACCTAGATATTGGTGCTCGTACGTTGGAATACAATAAAACTGAATACCTAGTGAGAGGTTTGGGGTATATTAAAAATCTATCTGATTTAGAAGAAAGTGTCGTGGTGGCTCGCAAAAATGTACCTGTTCGCTTAAAAGATGTTGCTAAAATTCAGTTTGGTCCTGCTGGTCGCAGAGGCGGTTTGGACAAAAGTGGCGTTGAAGCCGTAGGCGGCGTTGTGGTTGCACGTTATGGTGCAAATCCGTTAGAAGTAATTCAGAATCTAAAAAATAAAATCGAAGAAGTAGCGCCTGGATTGCCTTCAAAAACCTTGGCAGATGGTACAGTTTCAAAAATAACAATTGTTCCTTTTTATGACCGATCTGGGTTGATTCATGAAACGTTAGGTACTTTAGAATCATCACTATCACACGAGATTTTAATCAGTATTCTGGTGGTTATTATTTTGGTGTTGAATTTAAGGGCTTCGGTTTTAATATCCATGTTGCTTCCTGTTGGGGTGTTGATGACCTTTATTTTAATGAAATACTTTCATGTAGATGCCAATATTGTTGCACTTTCGGGTATTGCAATAGCTATTGGGGTCATGGTCGATGTAGGTATTGTTTTTACTGAAAATATCATACGGCATTTAGAATTGCCCGAAAATGAAGGTGTAAAAGGCAAAAACTTAACACAACTCATTTACTTGGCAACTATTGAAGTTGCTGGGGCTATTGTGACTGCGTTAGCAACAACTGTAGTAAGTTTTTTACCTGTATTTGCCATGCAAGCTTCCGAAGGGAAACTATTTAGACCTTTGGCTTTTACAAAAACATTTGCATTAATGTCGTCATTAATTATTGGAATTATGTTTATTCCTGCATTGGCACATATTTTATTTTCTATAAAAATAGATAAAAAGAAAACCAGTAGAATCTTCAATTCAATATTGATTGGTTTTGGAGTGGTTTTCTTAGCAACTTTTGGAAGTGTGATTGCTATTGCTTTAATTTTAGTGGGAGTCAATAATTTATTAACCATTGTTTCGCCACGAAGTTTATTTAAAAACCGCATTCAATTACCTTATTCAGAAAAAGTAGCAAATATCATCAATATTGTAATTGCGGCTTTGGTTGTTATTTATTTTTTAACCATTGAATGGTTGCCGCTAGGCGCTTCAAATTCAACATTTACAAACCTTATTTTTGTATCGTTGCTACTTTGTGTTATCCTCGGTTTTTTAATGTTGATTGTACACTTTTACACCCCAATTTTAAAATGGTGTTTGGTGAATAAATGGAAGTTTTTAATGTTGCCAATATTTGTTTTAATCTTTGGAGTTGTTGCTTGGTTGGGTATTAATAAAACAGTTGGCTTTTTACCGCAACCCATCAAAAATACCTCGGTTTGGAAAAGTTTGGAAAAAACATTCCCAGGCATTGGCAACGAATTTATGCCTGCCTTGAACGAAGGTTCTTTTTTGTTGATGCCGACTACGATGCCACACTCAAGTATCTCTGAAAATATGGAGACACAGGCAAGTTTAAACAGGCATTTAATGTCTATTCCAGAAATTGAGTCTTCTGTAGGTAAATGGGGGCGTGTAAATTCAGCATTAGACCCTGCACCTACTTCTATGTACGAGAATACCATCAATTTTTTACCAGAGTATATGATCAATGAAGGTGGACATAAAATAGCTTTTAAAGTTAATAAAGACGATGCCTTTGTTTTAGCAGATGGAACAACTTATAAATATGGGGAAGATACTTTTAGAAAAATTTCTAAAGAGGAATTGATTGAAGATGAAGATGGTGAATACTTCAGACAATGGCGTGTGAAAATTAAAAAACCAGACGATATTTGGAATGAAATTGTAGCACATTCTAAATTCCCTGGACTCACCTCTGCTCCAAAATTACAACCTATTCAAACTCGACTTATTATGTTGTCTACTGGTATGCGAGCACCTATGGGAATTAAAGTATTTGGACCAGATTTAGAAACCATTGAAAAAGTAGGTTTTGAATTTGAAAAAATACTACAAGAAGTGCCAAGTATCAAAGCATCTACTGTTTTTGCAGATAGGGTTGTAGGAAAACCATATTTAGAAATGAAATTAAATAGGCAAGCCATGTCTCGTTATGGTTTGTCTGTAAAAGATATGCAATCAACCTTGGGTGTTGCCATTGGTGGCAAACAACTCACAACCACGGTTGAAGGGCGTGAACGGTTTCCTGTTCGTGTACGTTATGCACGTGAGTATAGAGACAATCCAGATGATCTTAAAAAACTGTTGATTCCAACTCCTTCAGGCACGCAGGTTGAATTGGGTGAAATAGCAGACATCACTTATACAAGAGGTCCACAAATAATTAAAAGTGAGGATACTTTTTTAACGTCATATGTGATTTTTGATATGAAAGATGGCTATGCTGAAACCAATGTGGTTGAAGATGCTCAAGCACTCATCAAACAAAAATTAGATGCCGGAACATTTGTATTACCCGATGGAGTTACATATCGTTTTACAGGTAATTACGAAAATCAATTAAGAGCAACCAAACGATTGGCAATTGTAATACCAATTAGTTTGCTGATTATTTTCATCATTTTATACCTTCAATTTAAAACTGTAATCGCTTCAACCATTCACTTTTCAGGAGTGTTTGTGGCATTTGCAGGTGGGTTTATTTTAATTTGGCTATACAGTCAACCTTGGTTTTTAAACTTCAATTTTGCAGGTGTTAATATGCGAGACTTGTTTCAAATTCACACTATTAACTTAAGTGTTGCTGTTTGGGTAGGATTTATTGCCTTATTTGGAATCGCTACCGATGATGGTGTAATTATGGGAACTTATATTCATCAAACTTTTGAAGAAAAAAATCCACAAACTATTGATGAAGTTAGGGCTGCGGTAATTGAAGCAGGTTCAAAAAGAGTTCGACCTGCAATGATGACGGCAGCAGTTGCCATTATAGCGTTGCTTCCTGTTTTAACAGCCACAGGAAAAGGAGCGGATGTTATGGTGCCTATGGCAATACCAACTTTTGGAGGGATGACCATTCAAATTATGACAATGTTTATTGTGCCAATTTTACAATGTTTTTGGCGTGAAGGTGAAATCAACAAACGAAATAAAAAACAGTTAAAAGCACTTAAAAATGACTAAAAAGATGAAAAATATAACACTATTATGGTCCTTCTTTTTACTGCTGTTTGTGCAAATTTCACAAGCACAAGAAAATCTGAACGACTATTTGAAAATAGCAGCCACTAACAATCCTGAATTAAAAGCAATGTTCAGCGATTATATGGTAGCAATGCAACAGGTGCCAAAAGTTGGTGCCTTACCCGATCCTACTTTTGCTTTTGGGTATTTTATTCAACCTGTGGAAACAAGATTAGGACCACAAAAAGCAACATTTAATTTGGCGCAAAGTTTTCCTTGGTTTGGTTCGCTTGGTGCAAAAAAAGATGTGGCTTCTGAAATGGCAAAGGCCAAATATGAAGTGTTTGAAAATACTAAATCAAACATATTTTTTGAAATAAAAACAGCTTATTACAATTATTATTTTATTGAAAAAGCCATAGATATTACCAAGAAAAACATTGAAATTTTAGAAGTTTTTAAACGACTTTCCTTAGTGAAAATTGAAGCAGGAAACGCTTCTATTGTTGATGAATTGCGCGTAGAATTAGAGCTCAACGATTTGGAAAATCAACTGGCGTTGTTTTTAGATTCAAAAGATGTGTTGCAGGTTACTTTCAACAATTTACTCAACAGAAATGAATTTGATGAAATAGTAGTTCCTGAGCTTTTATGGCAAGATGAAATTCCGTTAAATGAACTGACAATGCTCGATTCAATTTACGCTTCAAACCATCACCTAAAAAGTATCGATCATAAACTTACGGCATTTTTAAATCAAGAAACTGCCGCAAAAAAAGAAGGACTTCCAAAATTCACTGTCGGCTTCAACTATGTTATAGTTGGAGAAAACCCAATGTCTGTTGATCCAAATAATGGAAATGATGCAATGATGTTTCCTCAAATTGGAGTTTCTATTCCGCTGTATCGCAAAAAATACAAAGCGATGATTGCAGAAGCACAATATATGCAGGAAGCTGAAACTGCTAGAAAAGAAGACCAAGAAAACACCTTAAGCACCATTTACCAAAATACTTATAAAGATTTTAGTGATGGAAACAGACGTATTCATTTAAACCAAAAACAAGCCGAAATAGCTAAAAAAGTGTTAGATATTTTAATCACTTCCTACTCCACAAATTCAACAGATTTTGAAGAAGTATTGCGGATTGAACGTCAGTTATTAAAATACGAATTAGAGCATCAAAAAGCCATTATCGATAAAAATGTCGCTGTTGCTTTTGTAAATTATCTATTAGGAAACTAAAAAAATACAATCATGAAAAAATATAAAAATTACATATTAGGAGCCGCTATTTTATTAATCGGAATCTTACTAGGGAGTGTTTTTTCTGGAGGAAATTCAGAAGCATCCCATAATGAATCAGAACATGAATTTGTTCAAGACCCAGTTACACAACTTTGGACCTGCTCAATGCATCCTCAAATTCAAATGCAAGAACCAGGAAATTGCCCAATTTGTGGGATGGAATTGATTCCTTTAGAAACCAATGCAACTGCTGAAAACATTAATGCCGATGAAATTGTGTTATCTGAAGAAGCTTATCAATTAGCAAATATTCAAACAAGTGAGGTTGAAAAAGCCAATGCCGAAAAAGAAATTCGTTTACTTGGAAAAGTTCAAGCCAATGAACGCAATTTATACGCACAAGTTTCTCATATTCCGGGTAGAATTGAACAACTTTATGTAAATTTTACTGGTGAAAATGTGGTAAAAGGACAAAAAATTGCACGTATTTATTCCCCAGAATTGATTTCAGCACAAAAGGAATTGTTTGAAGCCATCAATTCAAAAAACGTATATCCTGCATTATACACTGCAGCACGTAACAAATTGAAATTATGGAAATTGACCGACAATCAAATTGATGCTATTGAAAAATCAGGCAGCGTACAAGAGCAAATCGATATCCTTTCAGACTATTCAGGTTATGTGATGAAACGCAATGTTGAAGTAGGCGATTACCTCAAACAAGGCAGCACTTTATTTGATATTGCCAACCTTAGCTCAGTTTGGGTTATGTTTGATGCGTATGAAGCAGATATTGAATGGATTTCTATAGGTAATGAAGTTGAATACACCATTCAGGCTTTACCTGGTGAATCATTTAAAGGAAAAGTGAGTTATATAGACCCATTCATTTCTTCAGGTTCAAGAATTGCTAAAGTACGTGTTGAAATGCCAAATACAGCTGGAAAATTATTGCCTGAAATGTTTGCAAATGGCATCATCAAAGCAACATTAAAAAACGCAAAAGACGCGTTAATCATTCCTAAAACTGCGGTATTGTGGACAGGAAAAAGATCGGTGGTTTATGTAAAAGTGCCTCATGAAAAAACCATCTCATTTACCTATAGAGAAATTACTTTAGGCGCAGATTTGGGTAATTTTTATATTGTTACAAATGGCTTAAAAGAAGGTGAAATAGTAGCCACAAACGGCGTGTTTAAAATTGATGCTTCTGCTCAGTTGGTGGGTAAACAGAGTATGATGAACCCAACTGCTGAAAAACAAAACTTAGGTCACGCAGGTATGGATATGAGTGGTGATAAAAAGATGGACACAAAAACTCCCATGAGCGATGATGAAATGAAAAAAATGAATACTACGGAAGTAGAAACAACCGACCATTCAAAAATGGAAAGTAGAATCATTGTTTCAGAAGAATTTCAAAATCAGTTAAATAATGTCCTTAATAAGTACATCAATTTAAAAGATGCTTTAACTAAAGACGACGCCACCGCTGCTCAAAAATCTGCTAGTGAATTACTAAAATCATTGGGTACAATGGATATGAAATTATTAACAAACAATGAAGCTCATATGCATTGGATGACTATTTCAAAAGAAATTACGACATCTGCCAGTGCTATTTCAAAAAGCACTGATATTAGTATTCAAAGAAATCACTTTAAACATTTGTCGGCACATTTCATAAAGGCTGTCAAATTATTTGGTGTAAATGAAAAGGTATATGAACAGTTTTGCCCAATGGCCGATAATAATAACGGTGCTTATTGGTTAAGCTTAGATGAAAAAATTAAAAACCCATATTTAGGAACTTCAATGCCTAAATGTGGTGACAATAAAACTATAATTGAATAAAACAACTTAAGAAATATTCCGCAAATAAAAGTTGCGGGGTATTTCTTCAAAACAGTACAATTATGAAAGAAATTAAAGCATTTATTAGACCAGAAAAGTTAAACACAGTTGCCAAATATCTCAAAAAAGAACACTTTTGTTGCTTTACAGTTTTTAAAGGTGAAGGTGTTGGAGATTACACAGATCCTGATACAGAATATCCAAGTTTAGATTTTCCTTTTTTACATAATAAAGTTGTAAAAATTGAGCTAGTTTGTAACAAAGAAGAGGTTCCTAAAATTATTAAAACTATAAAAACCCATGCGCAAACTGGGCATAGTGGAGATGGGCTTATTTATGTTAGTAATGTAGAGAGTAAAACTAGAATTAGAGAAACCATCTAATTATGGAACTCTCAAACTTTATATTAACTGTTAAAAATATGGTTTGCGACCGTTGTATAAAAGTTGTTAAAGAAGAAATGTCAACTCATGAAATACAATTTGAACGTGTTGAATTAGGTAAAATTCATTTCAATAAAAACCTTTCAAATGATGAATTAAATAAATTAAAAAATATTTTGGAAAAAGAAGGGTTTGAAATAGTTGAAAAATTCGATTTCCAAATAGTAAATCAAATTAAAACACTCATTATTGAGAATATTTACTATGGGAGACACAAATTATTCAATCAAAATTATTCAAATTTTTTAGCATCAAATTTAAAAATTGAATACGGACATTTGAGCAGAAATTTTTCTGAATTAGAAGGACGTACCATTGAAAATTATATTATTCAACAAAAAATAGAGCGTGTGAAGGAATTAATTTCTTACAATGAATTAACAATAAGTCAAATTTCATATGAATTAAATTATAGCAGTCCGCAACACTTATCTAGACAATTTAAACAAATTACTGGAATAACACCTACACAGTATAAAAACATAGGGTCTCGTGGGAAATTAGATACAATTTAAACATAATTATGCACAAAATTGTAGCTTAGTATTCAGACCTTTATATAATAAATAACGAGAATTAACAACAAAAAATTATGAACACAAAAAAAGTATTAGCTGTTTTAGTAATAGCTATTGTAGGATTATCAACAATGAATGCTCAAGAAATGGATCATTCTAAAATGAAAAAAGACAGTACAAAAATGGAAATGGACCATTCTAAAATGGAAATGAAAATGGACCATTCTAAAATGAATCAAGATTCATCAACAATGGATATGGATCATAGTAAAATGCAGAAAGAAAAAGTGACGAAAGTTTATACATGTTCAATGCATCCTGAAGTAATTAGTGATAAACCAGGTGAATGCCCAAAATGTGGTATGAACTTAGTTGAGAAAAAAATGGAAATGAAAAAAATGGACGATAAAAAAGAAGACGGCCATAAACATAAACATTAACAAAAGTCCTGGCGTTAAGAAAAGAGACTATATTCATTGAAGATTTGATTGATTGTTTTTCTTGAACTTTAATTCTCTTTTCTTACTCAGGCACAATAAAACTTCGTGAAATTATGAAAACAAATAGAAATTTTTTAATTATTGGTTTCTTTTTTTTAGCTGCTTTAATTAGTAGTTGTACTACTAAAACGAAACAGAAAACCGAATCTTCAGAAAAAACAAAAATTGAATATTCTGAAGAGACCCTTTCAAAATCGGCTGGAGTAGCTAAAATTGAATCAAGTAAAGTTTGTTATGTTAATAACAAATTTATGGGGATAGATCAAATTCCTGTTGAGTTTGAAAATAAAACTTATTATGGATGTTGTGAAGGTTGTGTAGTAAAATTAAAAACAATGAGAGAAACTCGTTACGCAATTGATCCTTCAACAGGCAAAGAAGTAGATAAAGCTGTTGCATTTATAGTGCTAAGCCCAGCAGGAAATAACGATGTTCTTTATTTTGAATCTGAGCAAACCTATAAAGATTATATAAAATCCTAAATAACCATTTCGTAAATGGTTATTAAAGTTCTCAACAAAAGAAAAGGGAATATAAAATTATATTTTCTAAAAACTGTTTTACAGCAATATTCCTTTTTCTTTTTAAACCCTAAATTTAAAGAATAATATTGTTGTAATCACTCCCTTAAATCTAAAAGTTATGCAAACCAATAAACCTTCCAACTGTTGCACAAACATAACTGGTTGTGAAACTGATTTAATTTGCTTACCTCCTTCTAAATTTAAGCGAATTGTTGTTATTGGTGGTGGTTTTGCCGGTTTAGCCTTTGCTAAAAAATTAAAAAATAAAAATTTTCAAGTTATTTTAATTGACAAAAATAACTTTCATCAATTTCAACCCTTATTATATCAAGTAGCAACTAGCGGACTAGAGCCCGATAGTATTGCTTTCCCATTAAGAAAACAATTATCAAATTATAAAAATGTAACATTTCGATTAGCTGAAGTTTTAAAAATAGAAACTTCAACAAATACCGTATATACCGATAAAGGCTTATTAACTTATGATTTTTTGGTTATTGCAACTGGAACAGCAACTAATTTTTTCGGATTAAAATCGGTTGAAGAAAATAGTTTAGGACTAAAAGATATTCGCGACTCGTTAAATATTAGACACATGATGTTGCAAAATCTTGAACAAGCTGCAATTACTTGTAACACTAATGAAAGAGACGCTCTAACTAATTTTGTAATTGTTGGTGGTGGACCTGCAGGTATTGAAATGGCTGGTGCTTTGGCTGAATTTTGTAAATACATTTTACCAAAAGATTATCCTGAATATCCTTCATCAATCATGAAAATTTATTTGGTAGAAGCAAGTCAGAAAATTTTGTCTGTAATGTCTGAAAATGCTTCTTCAAAGGTCACCCAATATTTAAAAGATTTAAATGTTGAAGTTTTATTGAATGAAGCTGTTGTAGATTATGATGGTAAGGTTGTAAAAACCAAAAGTGGAAAAGAAATTTATGCTCGAAATTTAATTTGGGCTGCTGGAGTAAAAGGGCAATTACCAGAAGGACTAGATAGCAATTTTATAATTCATGGTCAAAGAATAAAAACCAATGAATACCTTAAAGTTGAAGGTTATAATAATGTTTTTGCCATGGGTGATGTTGCTGCTTCTATTTCAGATAAAACACCTAAAGGCCATCCTCAGGTAGCTCAACCGGCTATACAACAAGGTGATTATTTAGCTGAAAACTTTCTTAGAACAATTCAAAATAAACCGCTAAAACCTTTTATTTATAAAGATAAAGGTTCTTTGGCAACTGTTGGTAAACGCAAAGCTGTTGCAGATATTGGTAAAATAAAATTTTCAGGATACGCAGCATGGTTAGTTTGGTCATTTGTTCATTTAATGTCTATAAGCGGTTTCAAAAATAAATTATTGGTAGGTTTAAATTGGGCCATAAGTTATTTTAGTTATGACAAAAGTAATCGTTTAATCATTCGTAATTTTAAGGTTAATAATAAGGAAAGCCATGAGTAATATTCAAATTTTAAAAGATAACGGAGAACTTGCCAATTTTGAAAGAGCTAAACTTATAGCTTCTTTATCAAAATCTGGCGCATCAGATTCAGTTGTAGAAAAAATTGTTACAGAGATAGAATTTTTATTATTTAACGGTATTACTACTAAAGAAATTTACAAAAAAGCATTTGAAAAGTTAAAAAATCATGCACGTCCAACTGCTGCAAGATATAATTTAAAAAAAGGAATTTTGGAATTTGGCCCAACGGGTTTTCCTTTTGAAATATTTGTTGGTGAATTATTAAAACAACAAGGTTATTCAGTAAAAATTGGAGTTATAACTCAAGGTTTTTGTGTACAACATGAATTGGATGTGGTGGCCGAAAAAGATAACAATCATTTTATGATTGAATGCAAATTTCATAGTTCTTTCAACACCAAATGCAGTGTTAAAATACCACTTTACATCCAATCTCGTTTTTTAGATATTGAAAAACAGTGGGTTAAACAAGAAGGTCATGGGCACAAATTTCATCAAGGTTGGGTTGTTAATAATACCAGATTTAGTGAAGATGCAATTCAATATGCCGAGTGTATGGGCTTAAAACTTTTAGGCTGGGATTACCCTAAAAACGGAAGCTTAAAAGATATAATAAGTACATCAGGGTTATATCCAATCACTTGTCTAAACACACTTAAAAAATCGGAAAAACAAGCGTTACTTAATAAAAATATTGTTTTATGTAAACAATTATGTATTGAAACTTCCCTTTTGGATGAAATTCAAATACCTGCGCTAAAACAAAACAAAATTTTAAAAGAAGCACGCGCATTATGCGGTTTTAAACTTTAACTATTAAATTATTATGAAACATACATACAAAATAACAGGAATGACTTGCGGTGGTTGTAAAACAAATGTTGAAGCTGCTTTAAGTAATTTAAAAGAAATAAAGAACGTTGAAGCAAATTTAAAATTAGGTGAAATTAAAGTTGAAATGACTTCACATATTTCAATTGAGAAACTGCAAGAAATATTATTAAAGGCTGGTTTGCATTATACAATTGAACCTTTTATTAAAAACACATCGCACAGCCATCTTCATCTTGAACACCCCAAAACAGTTGAAAAAGGAAATGGAGTTTTTTATTGCCCAATGCATTGTGAGGCAGACAAAATATATGAAACTCCAGGTAGTTGTCCAAAATGCGGAATGGATTTGGTAGAACAGCCAAAATTACAGGTTGAAACTAAATATACTTGCCCAATGCATCCTGAGGTTATTCAAAACTCACCAGGTTCTTGTCCAAAATGTGGTATGGATTTAGTACCAATGGAACCAGACGAAAGTGAGGAATTGAAAACTTACAAGATGTTGGCTAAAAAAATGAAAATTTCTACTTTTTTAGCAGTTCCTGTTTTGATAATTACCATGGCAATGCATTTACCAATAAACCCATTACCAAAATTAATGCCTCAAATATACTGGGATTGGTTACAGCTTTTTTTAACAATTCCTATCGTATTTTATACCTGCTGGATGTTCTTTATCAAATGTTATAAATCCATTATTTCTTGGAATTTAAACATGTTTACCTTAGTGGGAATTGGTACCGGTGCAGCATTTTTATTTAGTATTGTTGGTTTATTGTACCCAAATGTTTTCCCTTTAGAATTTAAAGGTGAATCTGGTGATGTCAGCTTATATTTTGAGGCTACAGCTGTTATCCTAGCCCTAGTTTTATTAGGGCAATTGTTAGAAGCCAAAGCACATAGCCAAACTAGTGGCGCCATAAAAGAACTACTTAAACTTGCCCCTTCTGAAGCTACAATTGTTGTTAATGGAAAAGATAAAGTGGTTTCAATTCATGATATAAATGTAGGAGATTTTTTAAGAGTAAAACCTGGTGAAAAAATTCCAGTTGATGGTGTTATTGTTGAAGGTAGCAGTAGTATTGATGAATCTATGATAACAGGTGAACCAATTCCGGTAGATAAAAAATCTGAGGACAAAGTAAGTTCAGGTACTATAAATGGTACTAAATCCTTCATAATGAAAGCTGAAAAAGTAGGTTCAGACACATTATTATCACAAATTATTCAAATGGTAAGTGACGCCAGTCGATCACGTGCTCCTATTCAAAAATTAGCCGATACCATCTCTAAATATTTTGTTCCTATTGTAGTAGTGATTTCAATTTTAACCTATATCATTTGGGCAAATTTTGGTCCAGAACCAGCTAGAGTTTATGGTTTTGTAAATGCAGTGGCAGTATTAATAATTGCTTGTCCGTGTGCACTGGGGTTAGCAACGCCTATGTCTGTAATGGTCGGTGTTGGTAAAGGTGCGCAAAATGGTGTGCTAATTAAAAATGCAGAAGCCTTAGAATTAATGAACAAAGTAAATGTGTTGATTACCGATAAAACTGGAACACTTACTGAAGGAAAACCATCGGTTGAAAAAGTATTTTCCGTTGAAGGGGACACCACAAGCCTAATAACTAGCATCGCATCGTTAAATCAACATAGTGAGCATCCATTGGCATTGGCAATTGTAAATTATGCTAAAAAAAATAAAATTGATCTGGTAAAAGCTATAGATTTTGAAGCAGTTGCAGGAAAAGGAATTACCGGGATTGTTAACAATAACAAAGTTGCTTTAGGAAATGAAAAATTATTAATACAATTAAATATAAAAGTTTCTAACACATTAAAAAATGAAGTTATAGTAGAGCAAAAATTAGGTAAAACGGTATCTTATATTGCTGTGAATAATATTACCGTAGGTTATGTAAGTATATCCGATGCTATTAAAACGACAAGTAAAGAAGCTATTGAAAAATTAATGGCTAGTGGTATTGAAGTCATTATGCTTACTGGAGATAATGAAAATACAGCAAAGGCAGTTGCTGATGAATTGCATTTAAGCAACTTTAAAGCAAGTTGTTTGCCTGAAGATAAATTAGAATTTATTAAAAAACTACAAGCAGAAGGAAAAATTGTTGCTATGGCTGGTGATGGTATCAATGACGCTCCTGCCTTAGCACAGGCAATTGTGGGTATCGCTATGGGAACAGGAACAGATGTAGCTATTGAAAGCTCAGAAATTACACTTGTTAAAGGTGATTTACAAGGAATTGTGAAAGCAAAAAATCTAAGCCATGCTGTGATGAAAAACATCAAACAAAACTTATTTTTCTCCTTTGCCTATAATGTATTAGGTGTGCCAATTGCTGCAGGAATATTTTTTCCTTTTTTCGGAATTTTGTTATCTCCAATTATCGCAGCATTGGCAATGAGTTTTAGTTCTGTATCAGTAATTTTAAATTCATTAAGATTAAGAAGAGTGAAAATTTAAAATAAGGTTACAATAAAAAACACAATTATTGAGCGGATAGAATTGGAAGAGAAACTTCCAGAAATTAAAATGAACAAATAAATATTTCACAAAAATTTAATACTGTTCTTGGGACAGTCGAAATCTTTCAAATAAAATAACAATGAGCAACTTCTCACAAATCGTCCAACAATACAAAACGGATAGCGAAAGTGTTTACAATACTTGGTTTGTAGATAATGACCAAAGATTAAAAGCATTTCGAACCATTCGAAGAGGCGTTTTGCAAGTGATTGCCGATGTTAAAAACAAGGGTTTTCCAAATGATTTTAAAGGCAGTAGTTTAGAATTGGTTTTAAGTTGTATTGCAGAACAAAAACAGGTTTTTGTTGGTGTTGCACATCCTTTTTATTGGAAACCAAAATTAAGAATTCCTGATATTTACGAAAATCAAAACAATAAAATTGCTTTTGGACAATTTCTCGAAAACTGCATTCATGCAAAAACAGAAGAACTTGTTATAAAAGAAATCGTAAAATTAGATGAATTAAAAATAAAAGGGTTGGGTCCGGCGGTAGCCAGTATTTTATATTTCTTGCATCCAACTTGGTTTCCGCCATTCAATACAGCCATTCTCAACGGATTTAATTTTTTATTCAAAGATAAAAAGAAGTTAGGCAGTTGGACAGAGTACTTAAAAATTAGGGAAACTTTAATTGAAACCAACGGCAAGTATAAAGCAGAATTATCCAATGATTTAGGAGCAATTGCAGGATTATGTTTTGAAATTGGAAGCCAAAAAATGCTCATTGGCAACGATGAATACTTAAGCGAAGAAAAGCACGCAAGATTTGAAAAGAAAATACTAAAACGCCAAAAAGAAATTCAAGATGAAAAACTGGAAGAAAATCTTCATAACGAAATGCAGTACCATTTATTAAAAATTGGATCTTCGTTAGGTTATGATGTTACTCCTGCCAGTAATGATAAAAGCAAATCATACAATGGTCAAAATTTTTCTTTTATTTCAATTCCTAAATTTCCGGAATTACCAACAGACAAAGACACCCAAAAAACAATAAGGCTGATTGATGTGGTTTGGTTTCAAAAAGGTACAAATAACATTATTGGCGCATTTGAAGTTGAAAAAAGCACAAGTATTTATTCTGGTATTTTACGATTGTCCGATTTATATTTTAGCATTTCCAATGGCGATGAGGTTTTTTATATCATTATCCCTGATAGTAGGGAAAAAGATGTATTACTTCAGTTAAACAGACCAGTCATAAAAAATTCAAAAATGAATATCAATTACATTCTGTTTTCAGAATTGCGAAGTCAATGTGATGCTATTTGCAAATTTGGATCAGACTATTCAATAATGGAAAAAATTGCAAAATCAATTTGAAATCAATTCACAATGAAATTATCAAACAACATTTAATATTTTAAAAAATGAAATCACATAAAAACCACATGTTAATTATGATATTTGGCTGCGTTTTACCGTTGCTATTACTGTTTATAGCGCCACTTTTTGGTATCAACAACTCATTATCATTTTTTTTATTTATTGTGTTAATGCTTGGAATTCATCTTTTATTTCCAATGCATAGTCATAAGCACAATAATCATTCAGATTTTAATTCAACTGATAATAATAATTAAATATAAATACGATGAAACAATTTAATGTGAAAAAAATGGGAATTGCCTGTGGATTAACAGGTGTATTATTGTATTTGGGATGTATTATTTTAATGTTTTCTGTGGGGCAGAAAGGAACAATAGCCTTTTTTAATAACCTTTTACATGGATTAGATACAACCTCTATAATTAAAATGGATGTATCCCTATTAGATGCTGGTTTAGGTTTAATTCAAACATTTATTTTATTTTGGTTAATTGGTGCAAGTATCGCAGCATTTTATAATGCATTAACCGGAATTCCTGAGAAAAAGTAATAGCAAATAAGATAAAAAAATCATGATAACAGGAATTAAATTTTTTAACAAATCAGTAGATAAAGAAGTAATTGCTATTTATACAATTTTAGGTATAGCAATTTTTTATTTTATTTTACACCCTTTTACCATGGTTCTTTATTGGTTTGAATTTAAAAATGAACCTATCACTTTTTCGTCTTTTATTGAAGTTTTAGGACATCGATTTAAACATTCATTTTCATTTAAAATGTTATATATGGCACTCTTTTTTATTGTAATGGGTGGAATATTTGGTGCTGCTGCAGGTGTTTTTAAAGTTAGAACCAAAAAGTTAAGCAAACATATTGATTTTTTAAAAAAGGACATTTCTAATTTAATACAGCAGGGCGAAAATCAATTTCTTGAATTCAAATCATCCATTCGCTATGATTTTAATTTAAAGACAACTAACATAGAACTTGAAATGGTAATTGCTAAAACTATTGTAGGGTTTTTGAATGCTAAAGGGGGTAAATTAATTATTGGGGTATCCGATCAGGGAAATGTGTTAGGAATAGAAAATGATTTTATAACCTTAAAACAAAAAAACAGTGATGGCTTTGAACAAAAAATTTATGAAATAATTTCAAAACACATTGGAAAAGAATATTGCACTTTGGTGAACGTTTATTTTTATCCAATTAATAATAAAAAATTATGTGTTCTAGATATTCAAAAAACAAATGAACCTTCCTATTTAATAAAAGGAAGTGAAACTGTATTTTATTTAAGAACTGGTAATGCAACAAGACCATTGTCTATCAAAGAAGCCATTCATTATATGAAAATGGAAAAGGATGTTTAGAGAGGTTAAAGAACTTCAATCAATAAATCAATAAAATAAAAAAAATGAACTATTATTTTAACAAAACACTTAAAGGAAATTTTGGTGAGATTATCAAAAAAGTAACAGAAGAATTGAAAGCTGAAGGGTTTGGTATTTTAACGGATATTAATATACAGGAAACTTTAAAAAAGAAATTAGATGTTGATTTTAAGCAATACCGAATATTGGGTGCTTGCAATCCTCCTTTTGCATATAAGGCTTTACTGGCAGAAGATAAAATTGGAACTATGTTACCATGTAATGTTATTGTACAAGAAATTGAACCTGGAATTGTTGAGGTAGCGGCAATTAATCCAATGGTTTCAATGCAAGCTGTAAAGAATGAACAATTGAATGAAATTGCTTTTGAAATAAACAAAAAACTTAAAAATGTAATACATAAACTTTAATCACTAATTATTAATATTAAAAACAAAACAAAATGAAAAAATCAATGTATGTAATCGCGCTTTCTGTACTATTTTTAAGCGCATGTAAAAATGATAAAAAACAAACAGAATCTAGTGATGTTCATATGGAAGAAGCTGATGGTCATCAGCAAAATGATATGAACAATGCGACAATGCAAGATACTGATTCAATTATATCTCAAAAAAATGAAAACTTGTCTGAAATTATTGACGCCTATTTGCTTTTAAAAAATGCACTTACTGAAGACAGTAAAGATAAAGCTGCAGAAGCTGGAAATAGCGTACTTACGGCGTTTGCAAATTTTGACATGTCAAAATTAAGCGGTGATCAACATGGTACTTACATGGAAATAATGGAAAATTCCAAAGAACATGCAGAACATATTATTGAAAGTCCAATTGATCACCAAAGAGAGCATTTTGAAGAATTAAGTAAAGATGTTAATGACCTAATAGAATTAATTGGAACGGATAAAACATTATACCAGGACTTTTGCCCAATGTATAATAACAATAAAGGCGCAATGTGGTTAAGTGAAACCGAAACAATTAAAAATCCATATTTGGGGACTAAAATGCCAACTTGTGGAAAAATGCAAAAGAAAATTAATTAGTGAAAACTATTAAAAAAATAATGTTTGTTGGAATGATTGTTTTTGTGGGTATCCAATTGGTGCCCACAAAACGCAATCAGAGCTCTGATATTTTAGAAACTGATTTCAATAAGGTTTTTAAAGTGTCTAATAATGTGCAGTCAATTATTAAAAACTCCTGTTACGACTGCCATAGCAATAATACCAATTATCCTTGGTACAATAAAATACAACCTGTAAGTTGGTTTTTAGAAAAACATGTTACTGAAGGTAAAAAAGAGTTAAATTTTAGCGAATTTGGAAATTATTCAACTCGCAAACAAAAAAGTAAATTAAAATCAATGATCAACCAAATTAGAGATGACGAAATGCCTTTAAGTTCGTATAAATTAATTCATCAAAATGCAAAATTATCAAAAATGCAAAAAGTAGAATTAATGGAAACATTCTCTAAACTAAGAGACAGTTTATAAGATGAAAAAAAAGATTCGGAAAATTCATAGATATTTAGGGTTAATTATTGGTTTGCAATTTGTTATGTGGACAGTAAGTGGTCTTTACTTTAGCTGGACAGATATTGATGAAATTCACGGAGACCAATTTAGGAATGTTTATTCTATACCTAAATCATTCACTAATTTAATAAGTCCTTCTAAGTTAAACGATTCACTTAAAATTGAATCAATTCAATTGAAAGAAATTAATAACCAGCCATTTTATTGGATTAACAATAGTGGTCTTTATAGTGCAATAACTGGAGAAATTAAAAAAGGGATTTCAGAAAATGAGGCTTTATCAATAGCCAAGAAACATATGTTAAATAACCTAAAAGTGAGTAAAGTCGAATTAATAACTGAAACCAATAAACATCATGAATATAGAGAACGACTATTACCTGCTTATGTAATTTCTTATGACCATAAGGCAAATGTAAAAGCGTATGTTTCTTTGAATGATGGTAATTTTCAAACGGTAAGACATAGAAATTGGAGATGGTTTGATTTTTTATGGATGACACATACAATGGATTATAAAGGAAGGGATAATTTTAATACATTATTGCTAAGAGCTTTTTCCTTACTTGGATTATTAACAGTTTTAAGTGGTTTTTTACTATGGTTTACATCATCTAAATCAATAAGGAATTTTAAAAAATAGTAGCATGAAAAAAATTATAATGATACTTATTTTAACAATAAGTTATAGTTCAATTGTTGTTGGGCAAGGTTCAACTATTTTCAAGGCTTATGAAGATAATAGTGTCGATTTTATAGATTTTGAAATTAAAATGGATATCAATTCTTTTACTTGTAGTTCTCACCAATCTGTCACTGGTTACGAAAAAGATAAATGTACAATTTGTGGAAAAGACCTTGTAAGAGATAAAAAATTGAAAATCTATGCTTTAAATAACAGCGTTGATTTATCTAAAATTGAAGGAAGAGTTATTGTTGTATTTAAAGATGGAACACAAATTTCAAGAAAACTTCAATTTAATAAGGACTTTGGTTGGATAAAATTAGGTAATTATGCATACAATAATTATAACAATGCCTATTTAAAATTAAAATACAATAACAAACAATATCAAGCAATGTTTGATGAACCCATAATTCATAGTGGTCACCATCATTAAAAAAAGTAATATAATTATTTATTATAAATGCTAAAAATGTTCAAATCTTTAAAAATAAATTTAACAATATTCCAAAAGTTATTAATTGGGATAATAGCTATACTTATACTTAATATTATTGTTGCCTATATAGGAATTGTAAGTGCTCATAAACTTGAAAATACTTCTAAAATTGTATTAAAGGAAACTAATAAATACAACAATCTTCAAAATTTAAAATTGAGTTTCTCTGAACTATTAATGCCCGCTAATGATTATCTTATTCATGGCAATAAAGTTGAACTTTTAAATTTTAAAAAGTTAAATACTATTACTAGGCAACAATTAGAAAATTCTAAAATTTCAGAAAACAATCATTTTAACGAACATTTTTTAGAGGAAATTGAAGAAATCCTAGAAGAAATTGAAAAATTAAGCGCAAATATATTTGATTTAAAAGAACCAATTGGGAATAATGAAGGAGCTATCATGATGGAAGTTATGGATGGTGTTGCTGTTGATGCACAAAAAAAAATTGATATATTATTAACATCCTCTTCCACATTGATTAACACTAACATAAATAAAAACGAAATCACAAATTCAAAAGCATCAAGGTTAATTATTATAATAATGGTAATAATAATGATTCTTTTATTGGTTGGTGGATACTTTTATGTAAAAAAAATTACAAGACCAATAAAAAATTTAACATTAATAGCTGAAAAAATCATTCCACCAAATTCAAATATAAAAGAACTACCTGTTATCCAAGATGAGATTGATAATTTTTCTAATTTATTTAAAAATATGATTCGTGCATTATCTGAAAATACGGTATCAAAAGATTACCTTAATAGTATACTTCAAAGAATTGAGGAATCATTAATAATTACAAATCTTGATGGAGATATTTTGATAGTTAATAAGTCTACATTAGAATTATTAAAATATCAAGAAAATGAGCTAATTGGTGAAACTATTAATAAGATTCTTTTAGGCGAAAACAAAAATATACCAACTACAACTGAAGATGAATCTGCACAAAATATTTTCAATACTTATTTTACAAAAGAAAATGAGGCCATACCAGTAACTTTTTCTAAATCATTTATTTACGATAGCAATAATCAAAAAACAGGTATATTATATATTGCTTATAACCAAAGAGAAAGTGATGATAATAAAGAGATCCTAAAACATGATGCGATTTTGGATAAAGGGAAGATAAAAATTAATGAAAAAACCCCTTTAACCAATAGAGAAATTGATATAATAAAACTTATTGTTAAAGATTACAGCAATCAAGAAATTGCAGATAAGCTTTTTATTAGTATAAGAACCGTTGAAACTCACAGGAAAAACATAATGGTAAAACTACATGCAAAAAGCACCATTGGATTAGTACATTATGCAATTCAAAATAATTTGATTTAATTATTTCCTTTCTTACTTTTTTACATAAAATCCAGCTTCATTAACCAATTTTCAAAAAAAATAATTTCAGTTATTTTAATAAAATCGTAAAACTACGTATTACTTGGTATTTTTTTTAAACAATGTTTTATGGGGGTATTTGGGTATAAGTTTACTTGCTGCAAAGTATAACTTTGATAAAAATTATAACAATTTATACAAATATGAAATCTTTAAGCAAAATCTTAATTACCATTAGCCTATTCATAGGGTTCTTAAGTGCAAATGCTCAATCTACTTGGGTAGCTCCAAAAAGTGCGGATGCAATTACCAACCCATTAAAGAACGATCTTACGGCAATTAAAAAAGGAAAAACAATTTACCAACAATTATGTGCCGTCTGTCACGGTGATAAAGGTAAAGGTGATGGTCTGGCCAGTGCATCCTTAAACCCAAAACCTGCCAATTTTTTATCTGAAAAATTTCAAAAACAAACTGATGGAGCTGTCTTTTGGAAACTAACAGAAGGTAAAGCTCCTATGGCTTCTTATAAAGAATCGCTATCGGTAAGCCAACGCTGGCAACTAGTAAGTTATCTTAAATCACTTAAATAATAATAAAATGAAACGAATTATTTTACCCTTAATAGCAATCTTTTTTGTTGGAATAGTATATGCTCAACAAGAAGATAAACCAAGCAAAACTCAATTTATGATTAGAGGTTATGGTAGCGCAGGTTTTCAATCTTTAAATGATGAAGGAGAAAAAGAGTCTTCATTTAATAGTGGAACTTTTGCCCCCATAATACTATTTAAATTTTCTGATAAGTTTATGTTTGAAACTGAATTGGAATTTGCCTATGAAAATGGAGAATTAGAAACAGCACTTGAATATGCTAATGTAATGTATTCATTAAACGATTATATGACAATTAGAGCAGGTAAATTTTTACTGCCTTTTGGTACTTTTATGGAACGTTTACATCCTTCGTGGATTAATAAGTTATCTTCTGTCCCTTTAGGTTTCGGTCACGATGGTATTGTTCCTTCTTCTGGAGTAGGTGTTGAATTAAGAGGTGCTTTTGATGTATACGGATCTAAATTTAATTATGCTCTTTATTCAACAAATGGGCCTAAATTAAATGACGGAAGTATGGAGCCAGATGAAGCTGGTATTTTACATTTTGACAATTATGAAGATAACAACAAAAATAAATCATTAGGAGGTCGATTAGGTTATTTACCATTTACAGATTCTTCTGTTGAATTAGGATTTTCATTTTTGAACTCAAAAGTTGGAAATTCAGATTCTGATTATGAAAATGTTGGCGCTAAATTAATTGCATATGACTTCACTTTTATTAAAAAAATTAATCCTCTGGGAGGTATTATTGATATTAGAGCACAATACAACCAATCTATTGTTGATGATGCTAACTATTATGAACCTGATGGATTAGGTGGTTCAGAAGAATATACATTTAATAACAAAAGTGATTCATTTTACGCCCAATTAAGTTACAAACCAACAACTTCAAGTAGTAACTTTATTAAAAACTTAGAGTTTGTAGGACGTTATTCTGAATTAAACACACCTGAAGGTGCAGAATGGGAAACAAATCAAAACCAAACAGCCTTCGGTATAAATTATTGGTTAAGTTGGCGTTCAGCAATCAAAGTCAATTATCAAATAACTGATGGTACAGGTGGTCACGGTGGTGGTTTAATTGATAAAAAACAATTTACCATTCAATGGGCATTTGGTATATAATTAAAAAACTTAAAATTATGAAAACAATATTAACAGTAATAGCAATAGGATTAATTGGAATAGTAGCAATATCGTGTTCACCTGAAAGAGCTGCTTTAGTAGAAGGAAAATCAGGTGTACAATTATGGGGAGAAACTTGTATGAGATGTCACAGCACACCATCACCTGCAGATTTTAATGATACTGATTGGTCAACAATCGAAATGCATATGAGAGTTAGAGCAAATTTAACAGCCGATGAGTCAAAAAAAATATTTGATTTTATTAAATCAGCAAACTAGTAACCTGCCAAAGACAAGAAAGAAAGTGCTAAATGATACATTTCTTTAACACTTTCTTTCTAAATATTAATTAAAAAGTAAAATCATGAAAAAATATATAATTTTTAAATGCTTAGTAATCTTATCAATTGGTATTGTTATAATTTCTTGTAATAAGG
This sequence comes from Lutibacter sp. HS1-25, assembly GCF_004121075.1. Classification (GTDB taxonomy): domain Bacteria; phylum Bacteroidota; class Bacteroidia; order Flavobacteriales; family Flavobacteriaceae; genus Lutibacter. The sequence goes on along the minus strand of NZ_RHLN01000020.1, from coordinate 15,229 downwards.
ATGATGTCATTAGCAATACACATGTAATTGGTGTTTACAACGGCAGTTTAACAACAAACTTAGGAAGTAAATCAAGCATTCAAGATAGTCCAAAATCTGCAACGGCAGTAGTAACGGTAGTTGGCGACAATATTCAAGTTTATTGCTACAACGAAGATTTTGAAGCGGCCATTAGCCTTAATATTTTTGAAAATGGTGATTTTATGATGACTTGTTTTGTAGGGGAAGAATTTGAAAAAATGTATGGTCACAGTTTATCCCAAACCAATATTGTTGGATATAAGCAAAACAACAATTTGCAATGGATACAACATTTAGAATTAGAGCATAAAGAAAGTGACAAACATTATGGCTCTTTTGATATGTTAAATAACAGCTTAAGTTATACATTTTTAATTGATGGAGTGGAATATTATTTTGAAGGGATAAGAGAATATGAACCCGAAGAAATTGGGTTCTAATATTTGAATCAAAGCCTTCAAGAATTTATTAAATTGTTGAAGGCTTTTTTTAGCTCTTTTAAGATTGTAAAAACAGAATACTAGCTGCATAAATCATATTTTTTATAAAAAGAGGGTGTCTTAAAACTCTACTAAATAAGTTGATTTAAAAATGGATTAAATACTTCTAAATTAGAATGAGTTATGTAACTTAAGTTGCTTATAGAATTGCAATATTTAAGTATTTTTGATAGTATAATTAAGTTTATAAAATTGAAAAATATACCTATCAAAATATCGGCTTTTTTGATGACAATCTTAGTGTTGTTTTCATCCTCGTTTGTTATAATTGATGAGCACTATTGCCAAGGTAAGTTAAAGAGTTTTTCGTTATTTGGAGAAGCCGATGAATGTGATATGGATATGCCAATTTGTAAATTGGAGAACCATAATACTTCCATTTCAAAATCAAGTTGTTGTACAAATGTTTCTGATAGCAAGTTAGGTTCAATCTTTGAAAAAAATCTTGATACTAAATTCAATTTTCAATCTTCCAAGTATATTTCAATTGACTATGTTAACAGCCTTAATGTATTCATTGGTATTGCTAAAAAAAGTAGTTATTATCAAAACTACTCACCTCCGCTAATTTTTAAAGATATACTAGTTTTTATACAGTGTTTTAGAATTTGATTTAAAACCTTATAGTGCAATTTCTGCACAAAAAACAAACCAAAACAATGTAGTAACATAAATAAGGTAAAATTAAAAATTCCTCAAATGTTACTTTTTAAAATTTGCATGTTAGTTATGCAAATTGAAATAGTATAACAATTTAAAAATAATAAAATGAATTTACATAAAAATATAAGTATAACTGGTATGTTAGTAATAACCGTTGCGTTGTTCTTCACAGCCTGTAATAATAATGATGATTTAGTAACTAGTGATGTTGCAGGTGTTTACGAAGGCACTTTAACAACTGATGTAGCAGGTAAATCAATAAGTTCAAAATCCAATAATACTGCTACAGCGGTAGTAACTATGGTTGGTAATCAAATTGAGGTTCATTGTTTCAATGATAATTTTGACACAACAATTATGTTAAATTTATATGAAGATGGAGATATGATAAATACATGTTTAACAGGTACTGAATTTGAAAACATGTATGGTCATATGATGGGGCAATCTAATATGAATGGAAATATGCAAAATATGGGTTCTCAGTGGATGCAACATTTAGACAATGAACACCAAGATACTGATGAACACTTTGGTGGTTTTAATATGAAAAATCATACTTTTGACTATACCTTTAAAATGGAAAATGGTAATTTTCATTTTCAAGGCACTAAGTAAACAAAGAAATAATGCTGATTATTAAATAGAGTTCAGTAATAGTTTTTATATTAAAATTGTTAAGGAACGAAAGTTCCTCTAATATTTTTCATAGCAATTTTTTTAAAAGCTTCCTTTTTAGGAAGCTTTTTTAATTTAAAATGAGCACCTTTTTTTAAGCTACTAAACAACAACAATTAAGTACAAATTAATGTTTGTTAAATAATATATTAACCTTATTTTTATACAAAAAAAATTGCAGTTGTAGTTTAAATACAACATACTCATAAAATTAAAATGAATATAAAAATTGAAAACCTATGAAAAAGAAACTGTTAAACAACTACAAATCAAAAATTATTAACAATGTACTGTTAATAAATTGCTAAAAACTTTGAAATAATTAACCAATAGCTTAATTTTGTGCGAAGAAAAGCATTAATAATTAGAAAAAGTAGCGATGGCAAATGATGTGTTTGTGTTGATGTTGAAAATTTTGAAACCATTTTAGCGTATGCAAAATTACATCAAAAGAAATTCAATCATATGGTTGGCATTATCCTAAATCAGCTAAGAGTACCCGATTTATACGATAAAGAAAATATCAATAAAAAGGCAAAAAATGTTACAGCTATGAAATTTTTTAAAGGCCGTTCTAATGATAGAATTTATTGTAAAGAATTTACACAAGACGATAAGACATTTACCGTAGTAGCCGTTGAGCTATTTGAGAAAAAGAAAACACAAAAAAACTCACCAAAAATCACACACATTATAAACAAAATTTCAAACTATGAGTACGAAATCGTTGAAAGAAATGCATAATGAATTTGACAGTATTTTTAACTTCGAAAACAAAGAAGATAAATGGGAGGTAGAAGCAAAATTATTGGCATCCAAATTTTTATCAATCATTCAAAAAGAATTGGATAAAAACGATGGAAACAGAAAAGAATTAGCAGAAAGTATTGGTACTTCGGCAAGTTATATTACCCAATTGTTTAGAGGAAATAAATACCCTAATTTTTTAACATTAGCCAAAATTAAAGAGGTGTTAAATATAGATTTTAGCATAGCTTTAGAAGGTGAAATTAATTCTCAAATTTCAGAGGACGATATTTCACAGTATTTAAATAAGTTTTATCAATCTCACAATGGCGATTATATAAAAATAATAAAAAACAAACCATTTAACACAAAACCAAATCGTATTAAAAATAGCGCTAGTCCTTATAACTTTAGTACAGTAGATTACCAATCAGCTTAAAAAATCAAAAATGAAAATAACCAAATCACCGTTAATTCAAACCGACTTTTTTGTATTAAACTGTAACTACAATTTTATTGAACCTTCTGAAGATTCTACGAACATTACTGAAACATTTGGGAACTATAAAATTGACTTTGATTTTGCTCATAAACTACAAGATAATGGTCAAATATATATATTTGTAAAAGTTGAAATCAACAACATTAAAAATGCCTTACCAGGTTATAAAATGTTTATTGAAGGTGTGTCTATTTTTGAAATTGAAGAAGTCAAAATAGTAGCTCAAAAACAAAAAGATGATTTAATAAATATTTCAGGTTTGAGTATTGCCATTAATAATTTACGTAGTTATATAGATAATATAACAATGTACAACCCACTTGGTAAATACACTCTCCCAGTAATAGATTTAGGGGCACTTTACAAAGAGAAAAACAAGAAAATAAAACAAAATAACACTAAGTAATTTAAAGAACACGTGCCTAATATATTACCAACCCTGTTCTAGTGGTTTAGGTTAACAAATCTTATTGAGATGAGAAATGTTATTTATACCCAATTTTTAGTAGTAATTTTAATATAAATTTAAATCTGAATTTATTTAAGAATCATATTTTTAAGAGAATTAAGTCTACTTACAAAATAATCAACAAAAAACCGAATGGAAATTCAATTAAAATCAGAAATTACCTGCCCAAATTGCGGACATAAAAAAGTAGAAGATATGCCAACAAACGCATGTCAATTTTTTTATGAATGTGAAAATTGTAAAACGGTACTAAAACCAAAAGAAGGAGATTGTTGTGTTTATTGCTCTTATGGAACAGTGCCTTGCCCACCAATTCAACAAAATAAAAGTTGCTGTTAGCTCATAAGCCCAACGGATTTTCAAGTGTTTTTATGCAGTAAAACAGAATAAAAAAGCATCGAAAACACAACAATTACGTCATCCCGCACTTGATGCGGTATCTCATCCAATAGTACCAAACCCAACGTCAGTTCGAGTGATTTTTGTGTATTGTAAAGGAACAAAAATTGTATCGAGAACCTTTTGTAACAGCCCACACTGTGCTGTGCCTGTCCTTAGTTTATCGAAGGTTTGAAACGTCATTGCGCCGCAGGGAAGCAATCTGTTCCTTACTCAACTAAAAATTTAACCTTTACAAAACCTTAGGCTCTAAGTTTTTTTTGCAACACCATTGCACATATAATTTTACTATATTTGCATTCATAATGAAATTTTTAGCAACCATACTAGCATTATTTATACTCTCATTGTCTGCATTACCTTGCGACGATGTAAGCTATAACAACCAACAATCAGAAACAGTATCTGAAATTGTCAATCTAGACAATCATTCTCATTCCGATTTATGCTCTCCTTTTTGTATGTGTAGTTGCTGTTCAGTTAGTGTTACTGGACCATTAAAACATATTGATTATGTGGTGTATGCTGAAAAACCTTCAAAAGAAGTAGCTACCTTTTACAATACTTCTTTCACCAATAACTATTACTCCAAAATTTACCTCCCTCCTCAAGTTTAAGTTATAAATACAATTTAATCTACTTTCATTTTTGAAGGTTGATTTTAAATATTAACAACTTAATCTTAAAAAACAATGATCGATAAAATCATTCGCTTTTCAATTAATAATAAATTAATTGTAGGCCTATTTATTTTAGTTCTTATAGGAGCTGGAATAAATTCAATGTTAACTATAAAACTGGGTTCAGTACCCGATATTACCAATAATCAAGTTCAAATTATTACAGTAGCTCCCAATTTAGGAACGGAAGATATTGAACAATTTGTAACCTATCCTGTTGAATTGGCAGTAGCCAATTTACCCAGCGTAATCGAATTACGCTCCGTTTCTCGTTTTGGACTTTCAGTAGTAACTATTGTCTTTTCCGATGATATGGGAACTTACCTACCACGTCAATTAGTACAAGAAAAATTAACAGCTATTCAAGAAAGTATCCCTGCAGGTTTTGGAAAACCTTTTATGGCTCCAATCGCAACCGGGTTAGGCGAAATTTACCAATACTCTATTGTTCCAAAAAAGGGTTATGAAACTAAATACTCCCCGTCTGATTTAAGAACAATTCAAGATTGGATTGTAAAACGTCAAATGGCATTAGTGCCTGGTGTAGTAGAAATAAACTCTTTTGGTGGAAATGTAAAACAATACGAAATTGCTTTAAACCCAAACAAATTAAACAGTATGGGTATTAGTATCAATGAGGTTTTTGAAGCCCTAGAAACCAATAATTCAAATACGGGTGGCGCATATATCGAAAAAAACCACCAAGCAAGCTTTATTCGTGGCGAAGGTCTTGCAAGAAGTTTAACCGACATTGAAAATATTGTTGTAAAAAATGTAGAAAACACCCCTATTTTAATAAAAGATGTGGCTGATGAAGTGCGTTTTGGAGCAGCGGTACGTTATGGAGCTTTTACAGAAGATGGTCAAGAATCTGTGGGTGGACAAGTGTTAATGTTAAAAGGCGAAAACCCAAATGAGGTTATAAAAAATGTTCAGAAAAGAATTGCGAATATCCAAAAATCACTTCCTGAAGGTTTAGAAATAAAACCATTTTTAGACCGAAGTGATTTAATTGCACGTACTACAAGTACCGTTTCTAAAAACTTAATTGAAGGTGCTTTAATTGTAATTTTTGTACTCGTACTTTTATTAGGAAGTTTAAGAGGTGGATTATTAACGGCTTCAATTATTCCACTTTCTTTACTGTTTGCCTTTATTTTAATGAAAGCAACAGGCGTTTGGGCAAATTTAATGTCCTTAGGCGCTATTGATTTCGGAATTATAGTTGACGGCGCGGTAATTATTGTGGAAGGAACTGTACATCATATTGAGCAACGCCTCAAGAAAAACAAAAACAACATCACTACTGCTGAAATGGATGAGTTAACCTATAAATCGAGTAGTATGATGATGAATGCTGCTTTTTTCGGACAACTTATCATTCTAATTGTATTTACCCCAATTTTATTTTTAACAGGTGTTGAAGGTAAAATGTTTACTCCAATGGCATATACCTTTGGTTTTGCAGTATTAGGTGCTTTGTTATTGTGTTTAACCTATGTGCCTGTAATGGTATCCCTATTTATGAAACCAACACCACAAGGCAAAAACAATATTTTTACACGTACTGAAACTTGGCTAAACAATATTAGCAACAAAGTAATGGCGGCTATTTTTAAAGTATATAAACCTTTAATACAAGGTGCTTTAAAATTTAAAAAAACTACCATTGCAGTTGCAGGTGGTCTATTTATAATCGCTGCGTTTATCTTTTCAAATATGGGAGGAGAATTTATTCCAAAATTAGATGAAGGAGACATTGCAATGCAAATTATTATGAAGCCAGGTAGTTCATTATCAGAATCTATAAAAGTATCTGAAGAGGTAGAAAATATTATCAAAAATAATTTTCCTGAAGTGATAACTGTTGTGGGTCGAATTGGTGTTGCTGAAATTCCAACCGATCCAATGCCTATGGATATTGCTGATTGCTTTATCATATTAGAAAAAGATGTAAATAAATGGACATCCGCAGATAATAAAGCAGAACTAATTGAACTAATGCAAGAAAAATTAAAAACAATTGTTGGGGCTAATTTTTTATTTAGCCAACCTGTTGAATTGCGTTTTAATGAATTACTCACAGGTGTTCGTGAAGATGTTGCAATTAAACTCTATGGAAATGATTTAGATATTTTAGCGGTAAAAGCTGAAGAAATGGCTAAAATTATTCAAACTGTTGAAGGTGCTGCCGATGTAAGAGCCGAGGCAACTGAAGGGTTGCCACAAATCACCGTAATTTATCAACGTGAAAAATTAGCCAAATACGGGTTAAACATTGATAAATTAAATAAATATGTAAGTGCTGCTTTTGCAGGGGCAAATGCAGGTATCATTTTCGAAGGTGAAAAACGTTTCGATTTAGTGGTGCGTTTCTCACAAAAAAATAGAGAGAGTATTGAAGACCTAAAAAATCTTTTTGTCGACCTTCCAAATACAAATACACAAATACCTTTAAAAGAGTTAGCCGATATTAGTTACAAACCTGGTCCAATGCAAATCTCTCGTGACAATACTTATAGAAGAGTTTCTGTAGGTGTAAATGTGAGAGGTAGAGATGTTGAATCTATGGTAAAAGATATCCAATTGAAACTTGATGAAGAATTGAAATTACCCGAAGGTTATTTTATTGAATATGGAGGGTCTTTTGAAAATTTATTAAGAGCTAAAGAACGTCTTTCTATTGTAGTTCCTATTGCCCTATTTTTAATATTTATATTACTATACTTTGCATTAAACTCCATAAAACAAGCTACTATGATTTATATGGCTGTGCCTTTGGCAGCCATTGGTGGTATTTTAAGTTTATCCTTACGTGGTATGCCTTTTAGCATTTCAGCTGGTGTAGGCTTTGTGGTTTTGTTTGGGGTGGCTGTATTAAACGGTTTGGTTTTAGTAAGTAGATTTAATAGCTTAAAATTAGAAGGGATGACCGACTTAAAACTCCGAATCCTTACTGCTACTGAAGAAAGATTAAGACCTATTTTGTTAACTGCAATTGCTGCTATTATGGGATTTTTGCCAATGGCTATTTCAGCATCTGCAGGTGCAGAAGTACAACGCCCTTTAGCAACTGTTGTTATAGGTGGCTTAATTTCATCAACGCTATTAACCCTTTTAGTAGTACCAATTCTGTATTATTTTGTTGAAAATGGCACCTCTTTAAAATCTAAACTTAAAATGAAAAATCATAAAACAACTCTTGTAATTGTTGGTGTCATATTAAGTATGACATTAAATAAAACCTATGCCCAATCTGCACCCATCAATTTATCTATTGATGAGGCAGTTAAAAATGCAATAGAAAATAACCCTTCAATAAAAAGCGCTTATTTAGAAATTGAAAAGCAACAAAGCTTGAAAAAAACAAATTTTGATCTTGATCAAACAGCTGTTAATTATACACGTGGTCAAATAAATTCACCACAAATAGATTATGAATGGAATATTTCACAAGATTTTAAATTTCCAACAATTTATGGTACACAAGCTAAATTACAAGCAGAAAAATTAACACTAAGTGAAACGAATTTAATTGTTCAAAAAAATAAGTTAGAACGTAATGTTAGAGCTGTATATCTAGAGTTATGGTATGCAAAAAGTAAGTCTAATTTAATTACTAGTCTAGAAAAAGAATATGAAAACTTCGTCTTAATTGCTGAAAAAAAATATGCTTTTGGCGAAAGTAATTTAATTGAAAAAATTGCTGCAGAAGGTAAAAAAGAAGCGGTAAATTTATTGAAATCTGATGTAGAACTGGATATAGAAAGCTTAACTAAGCAATTGCAATCATTAATGAATACCAATGTTTACTTCGATATTTCAAATGAAGATTTAGCAAAAATTCCGTTTGAATTTTCTAACCAAGAAAATATTGAAAATCCAATACTTCAATTACAACAAAACGAAATTGATGTCAAAGAACGTGAGTATAAATTGGAGAATGCTAAATTTCTTCCAGAGCTATCTGCTGGTTATTTCAATCAACAAATTGATGGTATTAAAGGATTTTCTGGTTTTGAAGTTGGTGCAAAAATCCCATTATTCTTTTGGTCTCAAAATGGAAAATCCCTAGCAGCTAAAAAAAATGTTGAAATAGCAGCTTTAAATTATCAAGAAACAAAATTAGAAATAGATACGTTTTTAAAAACTAAACTCAATGAATACGAAAAACAAAAAGCAGCTTTAGCATATTATGATTCAACAGGTATTGTATTAGCCGACAAACTATTTTCATCAGCTATAAAAGCATACAAAGAAGGTGAAATTGGCTATGTAGAATACATTGCTATAATGGAACAGTCTATCGACATAAGAACCAATTATTTAACCGCACTTAACCTTCATAATCAAATAGTTAACGAAATTAATTACTTAACAGGAAAATACAATTAAGATGAAAAATATTTTAAAAATAAGCGCACTATTGATACTTTTTATGACCATAATAAGTTGTGCAAATGGTACATCAAAACATAACGACAGTGATGACCATAAAAATGAACAAACCGAAGATAGTGATCATAATGATGAAGAAAAGTCAAATAAAATTGCTTTAAAACTAAACCAATTAGAAATAATGGGTATTGCATTAGACAATCTAAGCGAGTTAAATTTAGGTGAATCATTAAAAGTTAATGGTCAATTAGAATTACCTCCTCAAAATATGGCAAGTGTAAGCGCCATAATAGGTGGGCGTGTACAAAGTGTGTCAGTAGTTGAAGGTGATTTTGTAAAAAAAGGGCAAGTAATAGCAACATTAAACAATCCAGAATTTATAGCAATGCAACGCGCATATCTTGCTGCTAAAAGTAATTTAACTTATTTAGAAAAAGATTATGTGAGAAAAAAAGAATTAGAGAAAGAAGGTATTACTTCTGCCCGCGCATTTCAAGAAGCTGAAGCGGCATATCTAAATGCAAAAGCCGATTTAAATGCGACTAAAGCTACCCTAAATCTTATAGGGATTAATGTTGCTACTATTGATAAAGGTGAAATAATTGCTTCAATTCCTGTAATCGCACCAATACAAGGTTACATTCAAAAAATTGAAATTAACATTGGAAAATCTGTAGCTCCTGAACAAGAAATGTTTGAAATTGTAGATAATGATTTCCTACACTTAGGCTTAAATGTTTTTGAAAAAGACATAGAAAAATTAAGCATCGGTCAAAAAATAGCTTTTACACTCTCAACACGTCCCAATAAAATGTATGAAGCTGAAATTTTTGCATTAGGAAAAGCTTTTGATATGGATACCAGAACAGTTAAAGTTCACGCTAAAATTATTGGAACACACGAAGGTTTGTTAACGGGGATGTTTGTTGAAGCTAGAATCGCAACAGATAGTAAATTGACCGCTGCATTACCAGATGAAGCTTTTGTAAACGACAAAGGTCTCGATTATGTATTTATCCAAAGAGTAAAAGATGAAAATGATATAGAACTTGAAAAAATTCAAGTAATTAAGGGTGTGTCTGATTTAGGATTCACGGAAGTTCAGTTTACAAACCCTATTGATAAAAACGACTTAATAGTTACAAAAGGTGCTTATTATGTAAATTCTGAACTTAACAAAGGAGAATTTGAAGAACACGACCATTAAAATATTTTAAAATGAAAGAAATTAAAGCATTTATAAAACCTACAAAATTAGAAAATGTTGTAGAAGCTCTTAAAGAAAATGGATTTGAAAGTGTTACATTATCTGAATGTGAAGGAACAGGCGCTTATAAAAGAGAAGATTCAGTACCTTCGTTAAAATTTCATTTTGCAGACAGCAAGGTTATTAAATTAGAATTGATTTGTCAAAATGAAGAAGTTAAAAAAGCAGTTAAAATAATTTGTGAAAACGCAAAAACCCCTTATCCAACCGATGGTATTATTTATGTCTCTGATGTGAATGATGCTTATAAGATAAAAACAGGGAAGTCAATAAAAAAAATTGATGTTTAATATGATTGAATTAGAACAAATATTAAAGAAAAATAACGTAAAACCAACAGCAATGCGACTGTTGGTTTTACAATTTCTTTTAAATAAAAAATCCGCTATTAGCTTAACCGATGTTGAAGAGTATTTTGTTAAATCAGACAGAACAACATTGTATCGCACCTTAAAAACATTTGTTGAAAGTGAATTAGCTCATAAAATTGACGATGGAACAGGCATTACAAAATACGCTTTATGCGAAGAAAATTGCCATTGTGATATTGATACCGATTTACACCTACACTTTCATTGTAAACAATGCAATGAAACTGTTTGTTTAACAGACCACAAAATTCCAAACATTAACTTACCTAAAGATTTTATTGCCGAAGATGTAAATCTTGTTGTAAAAGGCATTTGTAACAAATGTAATTCAAATTAATGCACTTCCGTTGCACACACTATTTACTTAATTTTGAATTAAATAGTTCAAATGATGAGTAAAAATAACGAATGTCAAGATGGTGCCTGTGCAGTAGATTATACTAAAGAAACTGTAGTTTCTAATAACACTTTAGCTATAAACAAAGCTTACATAATTCCAATAATTAGCTTGCTTTTTCTAGTGTTGGGTATTGGTTTTGATTTTTTTGAAGCACCTTTTTTTAGAGCACCTGTTCCTTTAATTTGGTTTGGTATAATTTATATGCTTATTGGTGGTCCTGTTCTTTTAAAAGCTGTAAAATTAATCGTTAAAGGATCAATATACAATGAGTTTGTTCTAATGTCGGTTGCAACCTTAGGTGCATTTTTAATAGGCTCTTATGAAGAAGGTGTTGCAGTTATGTTATTTTATGTGGTAGGAGAACTATTTCAAGAAAGTGCAGTCAACAAAGCCAAACGTTCTATTGAAGCCTTATTAAAAGTTCAGGTTGAAGAGGTAACCATTGTAGAAAATGAATTAACCTTAATAAAACATCCCAAAGATGTTAAAATTGGACAAATAATACGGGTAAAAGCAGGTGAAAAAATTGCTTTAGATGGCGAATTAATTTCAAATGATGCCATTTTAAATACAGCTGCATTAACAGGAGAATCCGTTCCTAAAAACTGCAACAAAGGAGAGCAAGTGCTGGCAGGAATGGTAAATCTTACCAAAGTCATCGAAATTAAAGTGACCATTAAATACGAAGATACCAAACTCTCCAAAATTCTTAAATTGGTGCAAGATGCTGTTGGTAAAAAAGCAAAAACTCAACTCTTAATTAGTCGTTTAGCTAAAATTTATACCCCCATTGTTTTTTGGTTGGCAATTGCATTAGTAATTGTGCCCTACTTTTTTCTTGGGGATGCTTATATATTTCAAATGTGGTTACAACGGGCTTTAATATTCTTAGTAATATCGTGTCCTTGTGCCTTGGTAATTTCTATTCCACTTGGCTACTTTGGTGGAATAGGTGCAGCATCACAAAATGGTATTTTATTTAAAGGTTCTAATTATTTAGATTTAATAACCAAAGTCGATACCGTGGTTATGGATAAAACAGGCACTTTAACAAAAGGTGTATTTGAAGTGCAGGAAATTGTAACCTCAAACATTGATAAGAATTTATTTTTAGAATTAGTTGCTGTCTTAGAATCCAATTCTACACATCCCATTGCACAAGCTATTGTCAATTATGTTAAAATTGATAACTCAAAATTGAAGGCAACAACTATTGAAGAAATTTCAGGTTATGGAATGAAAGGACAAATTGGGGAGTATGAAGTTTTGGCTGGTAATTCTAAATTGTTACAAAAATTCAATATTCCATTTGATGAAACTATAAATTCAAATGACAAAACAATTATTGTTGTTGCTATAAACCAGCAATATGCAGGATATATTACTATTTCCGACACCTTAAAAGAGGATGCACAAAAGGCAATTACCAATTTACATAAAATCCCAAAAATAATTGAAATAGTAATGCTTTCGGGCGATAAACAAACAGTTGTTGACACCATTGCAAATGAATTAGGGATTGATAAGGCAATTGGAGATTTACTTCCTGAAGATAAAATTTCAGAAGTAGAAAAATTAAAGGCAATGGGAAGAACAATTGCATTTATTGGCGATGGAATTAATGATGCTCCAGTAATTACAATAGCTGATGTAGGGTTGGCAATGGGAGGTTTAGGAAGTGATGCAGCCATTGAAACTGCCGACGTTGTAATACAAACAGATCAACCTTCAAAAATTGTAACTGCCATACAAATCGGTAATGCAACCAACAAAATTATATGGCAAAACATTTGGTTGGCATTAAGTATAAAAATACTCGTTTTAATTTTAGGAGCTTGGGGTATGGCAACAATGTGGGAAGCTGTTATTGCTGATGTAGGAGTTGCATTATTAGCCATTTTAAATGCCGTTCGTATCCAAAAAATGAAGTGGAATTAAATAAATCAAAGTACTTTTATAGAATAAATATGCCTGTAAATTATAAAGGAAAACGGTATAAGCAAAAAAAGGAAGTCCCTGTAAAAATTAAACTTTCTTATAAAGAAAAAATAGTTGGTTCTATTGTTTTAGCAATCCTCTTCATTATAATTATTTTAGCTGTGCTTCTTCGTTTTGATAATTTATTTCACTAAATAATAATGTAATCAACTTTAATAATGTTAGAAAAAATATATTTAGGGTTCATACTTGTATTTTTTATTCTTGCTTTTGCAATTAGAAATATAAAGACATATGTAGCTACAAAGCAATCCATAAGAGGTAAATCTATAAAATTATCAATGTCGATATTTATTTCGACAATGATGTATGTAATCATAATGCTCCGTTTAACATTACTTAAATCAAAATGGTTTATTGAAATTGACCTATCAGAATACGCTTGGGTTAAAACATTAGGGCTTGGACTTGTTTTTATTGGTTTTATGATAGGTGTTTTTGCACTAATTGAAATGAAAAATTCTTGGAGAGTAGGTATAAAATATGATCAAGAAACCAAATTAATTACAACAGGAATTTATAGCATTAGTCGAAACCCTTATTTTTTATCTTATAACATTCTTTTTTTAGGATACATTCTAATTTTTCCTTCTAGAATCATAATCGTTTTATATGTGCTACTTGTAGTCATTTTTCACAAAATGATTTTAGAGGAAGAGGAATATTTACAGTCTGTGCATAAAATAAATTATTTAGAGTACAAAAGAAAAGTCAATCGATATTTAACAATAAACTTAAAATAATTTAAGATGCAGTTTAACATTTTAATTGCTCTTGTGTTATAAATAAAATCCCCATTTCCAGCAGTATCCCATTCCGTTGCACTACATTGCATACAGCTTCCAATTCCGCACAGTAAGAGTTTCCTTAGCAGTCAACACTTACTCTTTGCCTTTACCCTATTTATCGTCACCCTCAGCTTGACTGGGGGTCTCATAATTCGAACACCCAACAAATCCATTTCCATTAGAATAGTCCCAACAAACCACAAACATTCGTGCAAGTAATAAATTGCTAGAATAGTTTATTTCAAAACCTCAACATTATTGCAATGTTATTTTTATATTTGAATAGCACAACTAAAACCCACGTTTATCCCAAAAAAATAATACGGATAAACCAATATAATAGAAGTATATAACAAGTTGGCTGTAATAACGCAAAAAAAACAAATATGAAAAACTTAACTTTAGGAATTATATTCCTTCTATTTACAACAATTTTAGTTGGACAGAACTCAAAAGAAAACCTTAAAAATGATTTTAATGATTATTTAACTTTGATCTTAAACGAAGAGATTGAAAAATCTATGGATTATCTGATAGATGATTTCTTTAAAATTATTCCAAAAGAACAATTGATTGTTTTAATGAAACAAATATATAATAACCCATCCTATGAGTTTAAATTGACAACTCCAAAAATATTGAGTATTGGTGATATTGAGACGATTAATGATAAATCCTACTCTATTTTGACATATTCAAGCTTAATGAATATGAAGTTCAATTCAGATTCCGAAAATGAAACAACTGATGATAAAAACGCTAGATTAAATTTGATAAGAAACAGTTTAGTTAGCACATTTGGAGTTGAAAATGTAAAATTAGATGATGAAACTGATTTTTTTGAAATTTTAGCAACAAAAAGTGTTTGTTCTCTATCTGAAAATGGGATTGATAATTGGAAATTTATAACTGTTGAGGAAAAACAAAAGAGTTTATTAGAACAATTTATTCCAAAAGAAATAATGGAAAAGATTTAAAACTACAGCCAACAACTCATAAAATTTATGCTTACATTTAAACTAAATAACGAACTGACAAACATTCAACTAACGATTTGCTACGTCCGATAAATCTCCGATTTTCCAGTCGCACAAATCTTATAAAAGCCAGTTATGTAAAATGCCATCGGAATTCTCTCTGAATTCCTTATTTTGAGTTATTTAATTCAAAATCATTTAATTGTATGAGAAATTACACAAAAAGCTCATTGAAATAAATAGAAATTGAGCAATGAATTATATAAAAAATTAAACTCAAAAAACAAACCTCGGAGTTTAAAAATATGCGGAGTTTGAGCGTTGGATTTTGAATGTTGGAATACATAAGATTTCAGAAAAATATAAACTAA
>NZ_RHLN01000019.1 GCF_004121075.1 Lutibacter sp. HS1-25 | reverse complement strand
AAGGACTTTTTTAAATCTCTTCGTTTTTATTTCAAATAAATCTTTTAATCTTTCTGTTTTTTAAAGAATACCTTATTTTTGACTTCTAACTAATATTTCAATATTTTTAATCTTATAATTTTCAATGAATAATAAAGTCGTATTAATTACTGGGGGTTCTTCAGGAATCGGAAAATGTGTTGGTGAATTTTTCCTATCCTAAATCCTTTCCTAAGGAAAGGACTTTTTTAAATCTCTTCGTTTTTATTTCAAATAAATCTTTTAATCTTTCTGTTTTTTAAAGAATACCTTATTTTTGACTTCTAACTAATATTTCAATATTTTTAATCTTATAATTTTCAATGAATAATAAAGTCGTATTAATTACTGGGGGTTCTTCAGGAATCGGAAAATGTGTTGGTGAATTTTTCCTATCCTAAATCCTTTCCTAAGGAAAGGACTTTTTTAAATCTCTTCGTTTTTATTTCAAATAAATCTTTTAATCTTTCTGTTTTTTAAAGAATACCTTATTTTTGACTTCTAACTAATATTTCAATATTTTTAATCTTATAATTTTCAATGAATAATAAAGTCGTATTAATTACTGGGGGTTCTTCAGGAATCGGAAAATGTGTTGGTGAATTTTTCCTATCCTAAATCCTTTCCTAAGGAAAGGACTTTTTTAAATCTCTTCGTTTTTATTTCAAATAAATCTTTTAATCTTTCTGTTTTTTAAAGAATACCTTATTTTTGACTTCTAACTAATATTTCAATATTTTTAATCTTATAATTTTCAATGAATAATAAAGTCGTATTAATTACTGGGGGTTCTTCAGGAATCGGAAAATGTGTTGGTGAATTTTTCCTATCCTAAATCCTTTCCTAAGGAAAGGACTTTTTTAAATCTCTTCGTTTTTATTTCAAATAAATCTTTTAATCTTTCTGTTTTTTAAAGAATACCTTATTTTTGACTTCTAACTAATATTTCAATATTTTTAATCTTATAATTTTCAATGAATAATAAAGTCGTATTAATTACTGGAGGTTCTTCGGGAATCGGAAAATGTGTTGGTGAATTTTTAACTCAAAAGGGTTTTGTGGTTTATGGAACCAGCAGAAATCCAAAAAACATTCAAAATCATCCTTTTAAATTAGTGGCTTTAGATGTTAAAAATTTTGAAAGTATTACCAATGCTGTTCAAGAAGTGATTTCAATTGAAGGCAGATTGGATATTTTGGTGAATAATGCGGGAATGGGAATTACCGGACCTATTGA
Organism: Lutibacter sp. HS1-25; assembly: GCF_004121075.1. Lineage (GTDB taxonomy): Bacteria > Bacteroidota > Bacteroidia > Flavobacteriales > Flavobacteriaceae > Lutibacter. The sequence continues at coordinate 65,359 of NZ_RHLN01000019.1, read as the reverse complement.
AGAAACGCCAACAAGCGAAATGCGTAAAGTTTTTGACACCAATTTATTTGGTGCTATTGATGTGATGAAAGCTGTTTTACCACAAATGCGAAAGCAAAACAGCGGTTTAATTATCAACGTAACGTCAATTGCAGGTTATATGGGCTTGCCTTTTAGAGGGATTTATTCTGCCACAAAAGGAGCTTTGGAAATTGTGACTGAGGCAATAAGAATGGAAGTTAAAGGCTTTGGCATTGAAGTTACCAATGTAGCTCCTGGTGATTTTGCAACTAATATTGCTTCAGGAAGATATCATACACCAGTTTTTGAAAATTCACCTTATAAAAAAGTATATCAAGAAAATCTAGATTTAATGGATGCTCATGTTGATAGTGGTGGAGATCCTATAGAAATGGCAAAAGCAATTTATAAAATAATACAAACTCCTAAGCCTAAAATTCATTATAAAGTAGGTGATTTTATGCAAAAATTTTCGATTATACTGAAAAAAATATTACCTGATACTGTTTACGAAAAACTATTAATGAATCATTATAAGTTGTAAGTTTTATAATTTAAAATAAAAACTGGGATAAAATTTTAGTTGAAAGTAAAATAAACCTCAAGGCATTTCTTGAGGTTTGTTTTTTGAAATATTTTAGGTTTAGTGCGTTACAAATTTTAATCCAACAATAGAAATAATAAGTGTTGAGATAAAAAAGAGTCTCCAAAAATCGGCTGGTTCTTTAAAGAAAAATATACCAACCAATACAGTTCCAACCGCTCCAATTCCTGTCCAAACAGCATATGCTGTTCCCAAAGGTAAAACTTGAGTTGCTTTTAATAATAAATACATACTTATGGATATACATGCTAAAAAACCAATATACCAATAAGAGGCAAGGGTAGCGGTAGCTTCTTTTGCCTTTCCTAAGCAAAATGTAAAGCCAATTTCAAAAATCCCTGCAATTATTAATAAAATCCAGTGCATCTATTTGTTTTTTTATGAAGTTTAATTTTGTGATATTTTATCTTATAGAAGGATTAAATACAAAACCAACACTAAAAAACACACGAACTTTATTTATATTGTTAACCCAAGATAAATCAAAATTTACAGGCCCTAATAATGAATTGTAAGAAAGTGTAGCGCCTGCAGACATTAATAAGCTTGTTTTATAAGCATCTTGCCAATTATTGCCAGGTGATAAAATATCGTCAATATATTCGTTAAAAGTACCATTTCCAACAGCAGCTATATTAAAATTAGGCGTAATGTATACTTTGTGAAAAGGGGTAAATTGAGTGCCTAAACTTAATTTTAAAAATTCACTTACGTTTAATTCGCCTTCGTAAAGACCAGGAAATGTGTAGCTATCTTTTTTAGGAATTAGCAAGCTTCCTCCAACAAAATATTTTTCAGCATATCCATAATCTGAAAAAGACAAGTCATTTTCTTTGAGTTTATCTTGAAAAATAAAACTACCTGTAGCACTTACTATTCCTGTAGTTTTTTGATTAAAAGGGAATCTGGTTTCAAAATTTAAAGCCAATTTAGTGTATCCATTAGTATTGCCTTTTTCAGCTGGAAATTCATCTTGGTAATATGCAAAATCTGTATTTTGCAATATTGACCTTGCAACTGTTGCATGAAAAAATGTTCCATTTGTTGCATAAAAAGCTTCATTTATAGTATTGTAAACATATTGAGCATTTAGTTCTATATCTTCAAATTTGTAAAAGTCTAATTTGTATACATTGTCACTATACTGTGGGTCTTTTTTTGGTCTTACTTTTGTATGTTGGTAGTTAATACCAAAACCCATATAACTTTTTAAGGAATTGAAATTTTTGTTAATTTGATTGTCAAATTGAAAAGAGCGATATTTCATATCGTCAGCCAAATTACCATCAATAAAAATTTTTTGTTGTAAATGCTCACCATATACTTCAGAATTCCACCACCAAGATCTATTTCCGCTAAATATTTTTTGATATTCTACTCTAATTCTTGGTTGTTCAGCGATATCAACAGTTGCTAAAATACGTGAGGCGTCTCCTAAAATATTTCTTCCAGTATAGTTTGCAAGTATGCCAACACCTCTATAGGTATCATAATGTAAAGCACCTTTAACTTGGCTGCTAGTATGTTCAAAACCGTTTATTTGTATACCAATTTTATCATCTGTTGAAATATAATTTGTTGTAATTTGATTAAAAAGGTTTGTACCCATAGCTCTATTGATACCTTCTATAATATCATCTACGGTATAGGTTTTGTTGGTTTTGATATTTATTCTTGCTTTAACTAAATCTAAATTACCTTTACTGATACCTGTGTAACTTATAGTGTCTAATTTAAATTTTTCGCTTATTTCGGGAATTTTATGCTCTTTTTTAGGATATTTTTTTAATTGTTCAGCCAATGCTATCAGCGCATCTAAATTTAGATTAGTGGCTGTTTTACCTTGTTTGTAAATTTCTTTACTTTTATTAAAATCACCTGTAGAATAGGTTAAGTTTGGTACATGGTCTATTAAAATTGTAGCATTTTTTTTGTGTAAAGGATTTTTTAAGTTGCTATTTAACATACCTGCCTGAAACATAATGGCAGTCATGCTTTTTTCTAAATCTTCTATATTTGCCATTCCGCCACTAACATCGCTACCAATTATAATATCAGCTCCTAATTTCAAAGCAACATCAGTAGGGAAGTTATTAAGCATACCACCATCAACTAACAAAGTACCATTGTATGGTACAGCTTTAAAAATAGTAGGAATAGACATACTTGCACGCATTGCCAAGGGTAAAGAACCTTTGTCCATAATTATTTCTTTACCATTAACAATATCTGTAGCCATTGCTCTAAACGGAATGCTAAGTTTGTCAAAATCGGTAACGTTGTATACAGGGTAAGTTAATTTGCCTAAAAATTCTCTTAAATTTTGATCGTTTAGAAGTTCAGGTTTTGCTTTTGGTTTACCATTTTTTAAATCTAAATCTATTAAATATCGATTAAATTCACTTTTTTCTTCAACACTTACCTCGGTTAAAGCTACTGAACCACCTAAAAGAAAGTCCCAATTTGCAGTATCAGCAATAGACGCGATACTATCACCAGAATATCCCATTGCGTATAAACCACCAACTAACGATCCCATACTGGTTCCTAAAACCATGTCTGGTACAATGCCTAGTGAATCTAATTTTTGTAAAAGCGGAATATGTGCAATACCTTTTGCACCACCACCACTTAATACAAGTGCTACTTTAGGTTTTTTTTCTTGCGCAAAATTAGCTATTGGGATGCATAATAAAATAGCCATTAAAACGGTTGGGATTTGTTTATTTGGTATTAAAAAAGGGCTGTTTTTAAAAAGCGTAATATGCGTTTTTTTAAAAGATTTTAAAATTGAAATTCTCATAGTTTTTCAAATTTGTTTTAAATGCGAATATAATTAAATTATATAGCTCTTAAAATTAAAATGAATCAAATTAATTAGTTACAAATCAGTAAAATATGTATATCAGTTTTTTTGACCAATTAATTAAATTGAAATTTAAAGCGTATAAAAAAAGCACAATAAATACTTTTTGTATTTATTGTGCTTAAAAAAACAATGTTTAAAAATTTAGTCTTTTAATAATTTTAATGAAATTCCATTGTCAAGTTTAACAAAATAAACACCTTTTTGCAAGTTGTTTATATCTATATTTTTACCTTGTAAAACTTCACCCATTTGCACAGTTTTACCTAAAACGTTGGTAATTTGATATTTTTGATCAGTAGTTAAACCTGAAATATTTATAAAATCTTTTGCAGGATTTGGGTACATACTAATTTTTGAAGTATTGAAATCATTTACACTAGCAGTTGATAAATCAAATTTAGTAATCTTATCAGGAGCTTGTTCTGTAATATACATAAAGTTATTTGTCACTACCATAAATGCAGGATTGTCCCCTGTTGTTATAAAACTTGGCTCAAGACTTGTAACAGGGGTTAAAATATCTGTTTTGGAAATTTTTGCCCCACCATAATTTGCAATATAAAGTGTGTTGCCATCTAAAAATAAACCATCTGGTTCGCTTAAATTTGACCCTGAAATTGCAATTTGATAATTTAATGGGTCATTTATGTCAATTTTATAAATCAAGTCTTCATCAAAATTAGAGACATATAAGTCATCTCCATTAAAAACCATTCCGCTTGGTGTAGTTAGTCCGGTAATCACATCTGGAGTATGTGTATTAGTTGTAATATCCAATGTTGAGATTTTACCAGCGTTGGGAATATTATTTCCAAATTCAGAAATGTATAGTAAATCACCTTTAATAGCTAAGCCGTTAGGTCCATCTAGCCCTGTAGCAATTGGTGTAAGTCCATTATCTGGATCATTTGGTGCAGAGATGTCTTTTTTATAGATAATGCCATCTCCAAAATTTGCAATATATAAATCATTTCCTACAATTAAAATTCCCCAAGGTTGACTTAATAAGCCTTCAGCTGTAGAAACAACAGTAGAAGTGGTTATGGTATTTGCGGTTATGTCATCAATTTTAGAAATAATACCAGCGCCATCTGCTTCATTATTTACTTCAGAATAATATAATTCGTTACCCGACAAAAATAAACCTGTAGGGTCAAAAGCGCCAGTAACTACGTCAGTTGTTTGCGCATGAATATACACAGTTGATAAAAATAAATAAATAGTTAAAATGTAAAGTTTTTTCATAATGATTTGTTTTAGATTAGTATAAGTGTTTCAGTCTAAAAAAGTTAAAAGCAAGTTTATTTTTTTTAAAATATTTTATAAAGTTAATTATAAATATTTTAAGTTAAAAAAAATAAGTTTTAATTTTTGTGGATAATGTGTTTTATGCGATATGTTTAATTTTTGTCCCATCATTTTGAGTAAATCGAAAAATATGTAATTAAAATTATTTGAAGTGTATTTATTAAAAAAGTTATTTTCAAAAAAAAGGCAGTAGTATATTAAGCTAATATTTGTTTAAATTCAAAATAAATAAACACAGATAGTGTAAATTAACTTAGTTTAAAGCAAAAAATAAAAAAATAAATGTCAAATTGGCATATCTAAAAAAATGGCAATACTTTTGCTCACTAAATTCAAGAATTAATTTTTATAGCAAAAATAATGAGTGAAAATAAAGAAAATTTAGAACAAGAAGATTTTAATGGTGCAGAAAATATTCAGAACGAAACTGATGAAGCTACTGTTTTAGAGCAATTAACTGAAGAAGTTAAGCAAGAAAAGGATAAATTTTTGCGTTTATTTGCTGAATTTGAAAATTATAAAAAGCGTACTTCAAAAGAACGTATAGAATTGTTTAGAACTGCCAATGAAGATTTAATGACAGTTTTATTGCCAATTTTAGACGATTTTGACAGAGGTTTAGCGGAAATCAAAAAAGCAAAAGATAAAGAACTTTTAAAAGGCATGACACTTATTAATAATAAGATGCTTAATGTTTTAACTCAAAAAGGATTGACTCCTATAAAAGTTGATGCCGGAGAGCCTTTTGATGCTGAACAACACGAAGCTATTACGCAAATTCCTGCACCTTCAGAAGATTTAAAAGGTAAAATAATTGATGTAATTGAGCAAGGTTACAAATTAGGCGATAAAATAATTAGATACCCAAAAGTTGTTATAGGACAATAAATTTATAATGAAAGAAGATTTTTACGAAATATTAGGTGTTTCAAAAAATGCAACACCTGCTGAAATAAAAAAAGGGTATCGTCAAATGGCAATTAAATACCATCCTGATAAAAACCCTGGAGATAAGGCTGCTGAAGAAAAATTTAAAAAAGCAGCTGAAGCATATGAGATTCTAAGCGACGAAAATAAAAAAGCACGTTACGACCAATATGGACATGCTGCCTTTGAGGGTGGTCATGGCGGTGGCGGCTTTGGCGGTGGCGGTATGAATATGGATGACATATTCAGTCAGTTTGGTGATATTTTTGGCGGTGGCGGTTTTGGTGGTGGCTTTGGCGGCTTTGGCGGAGGAGCCAGAGGTAGAGCACGTGTAAAAGGAAGTAATTTACGTATTAGAGTAAAATTAACCTTAGAAGAAATTGCAAATGGCGTTGAAAAGAAGGTAAAGGTGCGTAGAAAAGTAATGGCCGAAGGTGCAACTTATAAAACTTGTACAAATTGTAACGGTTCTGGTCAGGTAATGAGAATTACCAATACTATTTTAGGGCGAATGCAGTCTGCTTCAACTTGTCCAACTTGTCACGGAGCAGGAGAGGTTTTAGATAAAAAACCAAAAAATGCAGATGATAGTGGTTTGGTTCAAAAAGAAGAAACAGTTTCAATTAAAATTCCTGCAGGAGTTACAGAAGGCGTACAGTTAAAAGTTAATGGTAAAGGTAATGCTGCACCAGGAAACAATGGTGTTGATGGTGATTTAATTGTGGTTGTTGAAGAAGTAGCGCATGATACTTTAAAGCGTGAAGGAACGAATTTACATTACGACTTATATATTAATTTTTCTGAAGCTGTTTTAGGTGAAAGTAAAAATATTGACACAGTTTCTGGTAAAGTTAAAATTAAAATAGAACCAGGTACGCAGTCTGGTAAAATTTTACGTTTGAGAGGAAAAGGTCTACCAAGCATAGATCATTATGGTACAGGAGATTTATTAGTTCATATAAATGTTTGGACACCGCAAGAATTATCAAAAGAACAAAAAGCATTTTTTGAAAACATGAAAGATGACAAAAATTTTGAACCTAGTCCTTCAAAATTAGATAAGTCCTTTTTTGAAAAAGTAAAAGATATGTTTTCGTAAAAAAAACATTTAATTTTTTTTTTCATTTCAATAAAAATAATATAAATTTGAAGTGTTGTTAGTGTAAGCTAATAACACTTTTTCTTTTTCATAGCAATTTTCCCACTTAATTTTTTAAGTGGGTTTTTTTATGCCAAATTATCTCGTACTTTTGCAAAAGTAAGTAGATCGTCTTATCGCTTCAATTTATTGAAGAGGAAAGTCCGGACACCATAGAGTAGCATAGCGGATAACATCCGTCCAGCGTGAGTTGAGGACAAGTGCAACAGAAAGCAAGTACAGTTAGGCTGTAGTGAAACCAGGTAAACTCTATGCGGTGAAATGCCATGTATATTGAAATTTTAAAGTGACTCGCTTTATTTCAAGGGGTAGGCAGCTCGAGCTATAAAGTAATTTATAGTCTAGATAAATGATAAGAGCTTTTTTAAAGTACAAAATCCGGCTTATAGATCTACTTATTTTTTCAAAATTTCAATAAAAATATTATATTTATTGAAATTAAGGTGTTATTTCTTTTTGCTTTAAATTTTTCCTTTTCAAAAGTTGTTTATGGAATGATTTTTTTAAAAGTAGTTATTATAGTCTTGTGTTTGTAGTGTCTTTATTCTTTTTCTCAATGCCTATTAAATAATTTTAAAATTACAAATTTTATCATATCGTGTACTAAAATTTGATAGAAATTAAAAATACATAAAGTTTACAAAGGTTAATCAATAAGTATATTTAAGTTCTTTTAAAAAAATAAAGTAAATGATTTTTGTCATATTACTAATATTTACAACGTTTTCGTTGGTGTTATTTGTATTATTAAAAAAAATAGGTCTTTTTGTGATTTATATCTGTAAAAATAGCTGCCTTTGTGTAAAATAATCAAATTAAAAACTTCCTTTTTTGTAAATTCGCAACAAAATAATTAATAAATATATTGGGTATAGCATTTTATTTAGTGATAATCAAAAGCCTATACTCTTAATTCCCAGAAGTATTATGAATATTTATAAAGATTACCTCAAGGAAATTGAAGGTAGAAAAGCTCAGGGGCTTAACCCACTGCCAATTGATGGTGCCGAATTGCTTAGTGAAATTATTGAGCAAATTAAAGATTTAGAAAACGAGTATAGAGAAAGTTCACTTAACTTTTTTATATATAATGTTATACCTGGAACCACGAGTGCTGCAGGTGTAAAATCTAAATTTTTAAAGGAAATTATTTTAGGTCAATCAGTTGTTGAAGAAATTACTCCTGCTTTTGCTTTTGAATTATTGTCACATATGAAGGGTGGACCTTCTATTGAGGTGCTTTTAGATTTAGCTTTAGGAAATGATGTATCTATTGCAAAAGAAGCCGCAGAAGTTTTAAAAACGCAGGTTTTTTTATATGATGCAGACACAAACCGTTTAGAAGAAGCTTTTAAAAACGGCAATGTAATAGCAAAAGATATTTTAGAAAGTTACGCTAAGGCTGAGTTTTTTACGAAACTTCCAGATGTTGAAGAAGAAATTAAAATAGTTACTTTTATAGCTGGTGTAGGAGATATTTCTACAGATTTACTTTCGCCAGGTGGAGACGCACACTCTAGGTCAGACCGTGAGTTGCATGGTCAGTGTTTATTTGAGCACAATAAAGAAATGCAAAAAGAGCTTTCTACTTTAAAAGCTGCACATCCAGACAAACGTGTAATGTTAATCGCCGAAAAAGGAACAATGGGAGTTGGTTCTTCAAGAATGTCGGGAGTAAATAATGTGGCATTATGGACAGGTATTCAAGCTAGCCCATATGTTCCATTTATCAATATAGCTCCAATTATTGCAGGTACAAATGGCATTTCTCCAATATTTTTAACTACTGTTGGTGTAACAGGAGGTATTGGAATTGACCTTAAAAACTGGGTTAAGAAAACAGATGCTGAAGGAAATATTGTTTTAGATGCAAACGGAGAGCCTGTTTTAGAGCAAGTATATTCTGTTGAAACAGGTACTGTTTTAACGATCAATACTAAAAAGAAAAAATTATACAACGGAGATCAGGAATTAATGGATATTTCAGCTTCATTAACTCCGCAAAAAGTAGAGTTTATCAAAGCTGGTGGTTCTTACGCTATTGTATTTGGTAAAAAAATTCAAACTTTTGCAGCAAAGGTATTAGGTATTAAGGCTCCACTTGTATATGCTCCATCAAAAGAAATTTCTATTGAAGGTCAAGGTTTAACGGCTGTAGAAAAAATATTTAATAAAAATGCCGTTGGTACTACTCCAGGTAAAGTTTTACACGCTGGTTCTGATGTTCGTGTTGAAGTAAATATTGTAGGTTCTCAAGATACTACAGGTTTAATGACTTCTCAGGAATTAGAGTCTATGGCAGCTACAATTATTTCTCCAATTGTTGATGGTGCATACCAATCGGGGTGTCATACAGCTTCTGTATGGGATAAAAAAGCGCAGGCAAACATTCCTAAATTAATGAAGTTTATGAATGATTTTGGCTTAATTACGGCTCGTGATCCTAAAGGAGTATATCCTGCAATGACTGATGTTATTCACAAGGTTTTAAATGATATTACGGTTGATGATTGGGCAATTATTATTGGTGGAGATTCTCATACAAGAATGTCTAAAGGTGTTGCTTTTGGTGCAGATTCTGGTACGGTTGCACTTGCATTGGCTACTGGAGAAGCTTCAATGCCAATTCCACAATCAGTAAAGGTTACCTTCAAAGGAGCTATGAAGAGTTACATGGATTTCCGTGATATTGTTCATGCTACGCAAGCTCAAATGTTGAAAACTTTTGGTGGAGAGAACGTATTTCAAGGTAGAATTATTGAAGTTCACTTAGGAACTCTTACTGCTGATGAAGCTTTTACATTTACAGATTGGACTGCAGAGATGAAAGCAAAAGCTTCTATCTGTATTTCGGAAGATGCTACTTTAATTGAATCGTTAGAGATTGCAAAAAGTAGAATTCAGATTATGATTGATAAAGGAATGGATAACAAACTTCAGGTTTTAAAAGGTTTGATAGCTATTGCTAACAATAGAATTGCTCAGATTAAATCAGGTGAAAAACCAGCTTTAAGACCAGATGCCAATGCAAAATATTTTGCTGAAGTAGAAATTGATCTTGATGTTGTTGGTGAGCCAATGATTGCAGATCCAGATGTAAATAACGAAGATGTTTCTAAACGTTATACCCACGATACTATTAGACCTCTTTCTTATTACGGTGGAACAAAAACAGTAGATCTTGGATTTATAGGTTCTTGTATGGTTCATAAAGGTGATATGAAAATTTTAGCTCAAATGTTAAAAAACATTGAAAAACAACAAGGTAAGGTTGAATTTAAAGCGCCATTAGTTGTTGCACCTCCAACATATAATATTGTAGACGAGTTAAAAGCAGAAGGTGATTGGGATGTTTTGAAAAAATATTCTGGTTTCGAATTTGATGATAACAATCCTAAAAATACAGCTCGTACTTCATATGAAAAAATGTTGTATTTAGAGCGTCCTGGTTGTAACTTATGTATGGGTAACCAAGAAAAAGCAGCTGCTGGAGATACCGTAATGGCTACATCTACACGTTTGTTCCAAGGTCGTGTTGTTAAAGATTCTGATGAAAAAAAGGGAGAATCTTTATTGTCTTCAACACCAGTTGTAGTGCTTTCAACAATTTTAGGAAGAACTCCTACAATGGATGAATATGTTGCTGCAGTTGATGGTATTGACTTAACTAAATTTTCACCTTCGCGTAAGCAGTTGGTTAAATAGTTATAAAATTTATAAATTATACATGAAGCCGTCTCATAACTTGAGACGGTTTTTTTTTATGCTTTTAATATGCTATAACAGTTATAATTACATTTAGATATCTATTTTTTTATTAAATTTGAAGAATAACCGTTAAGTAAAACTATAGATTATGGCATTTGATATTGAAATGATTAAAGGTGTTTACAATAAAATGACAGAAAGAGTTGATGCAGCAAGAAGTATTGTTGGAAAACCATTAACCCTAGCTGAAAAAATATTGTACAATCACCTTTGGGATGGTAAACCAACCAAGGCTTTTGTAAGAGGTAAAGATTATGTGGATTTTGCTCCAGACCGTATTGCTTGTCAGGATGCAACTGCTCAAATGGCTTTGTTACAATTTATGCAGGCAGGTAAAAGTAAAGTTGCTGTTCCTACAACAGTGCATTGTGATCATTTAATTCAGGCTAAAGATGGTGCTGCAGCAGATTTACAGTTTGCAAATAAAACAAGTAAAGAAGTTTTTGATTTCTTATCATCTGTTTCTAATAAATATGGAATTGGGTTTTGGAAACCAGGAGCAGGTATTATTCATCAGGTGGTGTTAGAAAATTATGCATTTCCTGGAGGAATGATGATTGGAACCGATTCTCATACGGTAAACGCAGGTGGTTTAGGTATGGTAGCAATTGGTGTTGGTGGTGCTGATGCGGTAGATGTAATGGCAGGGATGGCTTGGGAATTAAAATTTCCAAAGTTAATAGGGGTAAAATTAACCGGAAAATTATCGGGTTGGACAGCACCAAAAGATGTTATTTTAAAAGTAGCAGGTATTTTAACTGTAAAAGGTGGTACTGGTTGTATTGTTGAATATTTTGGTGAAGGTGCCAAATCTATGTCGGCAACAGGTAAAGGAACTATTTGTAATATGGGTGCTGAAATTGGCGCTACTACTTCAACTTTTGGATACGATGCTTCTATGGAACGTTATTTACGTGCAACAGATCGAGGTGATGTTGCAGATGCTGCAAATACTGTAGCTGAATATTTAACAGGTGATGATGAGGTGTATGCAAATCCTGAACTGTATTTTGATCAGGTAATTGAAATTAATTTAGATACTTTAAAACCGCATATTAACGGCCCTTTTTCTCCAGATATCGCTACTGAAGCAGGTGCAGACTTAACTAAAAAAGCAACTGCAAATGATTGGCCTTTAATGGTAGAATGGGGATTAATTGGTTCTTGTACAAATTCTTCTTATGAAGATTTATCAAGAGCGGCTTCAATAGCAAAGCAAGCAATTGAAAAAGGTATGATAATAAAAGCTGAATTTGGAATCAATCCAGGTTCTGAACAAGTACGTTATACTGCAGATAGAGATGGTTTACTTGGAACTTTTGAAGCATTGGGAGCTAAAATTTTTACAAATGCTTGTGGCCCATGTATTGGTCAGTGGGCTCGTTACTCTGATCCTAAAAATGCACCAAAAAACTCTATAATTCACTCCTTCAACAGAAACTTTGCAAAACGTGCCGATGGAAATCCAAATACACATGCATTTGTAGCTTCGCCTGAAATGGTTGCTGCTATTACAATAGCAGGTCGTTTAGATTTTGATCCAACAAAAGATAAAATCATCAATAAAAATGGTGAAGAAGTTATGTTTGATGAGCCAACTGGAGATGAGTTGCCAGCAAACGGATTTGCAGTTGAAGATGCAGGATTTCAAGCGCCAATTGCTGATGGTTCTACTGTTGAAGTTGTTGTTGATCCAAATTCAGAAAGACTGCAATTATTAGAGCCTTTTATTCCTTTAGGAACTGAAATTAAAAATGCTAAATTGTTAATTAAAGCTTTTGGGAAATGTACTACAGATCATATTTCTATGGCCGGTCCTTGGTTGCGTTTCCGCGGACATTTAGACAATATTTCAAATAACTGTTTAATTGGTGCTGTAAATGCTTTCAACCAAAGTACAGATAAAGTTAAAAATCAATTAACTGGTGAATATGGACCAGTACCTGCAACCGCTCGCGCTTATAAAGCTGCAGGTGTAAAATCTATTGTTGTTGGTGATCATAATTATGGTGAAGGTTCATCTCGTGAACATGCCGCAATGGAGCCTCGCCATTTAGGAGTTGCTGCAGTTATTGTAAAATCATTTGCACGTATCCACGAAACAAACCTAAAAAAACAAGGAATGTTAGGTTTGACTTTTGCAAATGAAGCAGATTATGATTTAATTTTAGAAGATGATACATTTAACTTTTTAGATTTAAATGAATTTGCTCCTGGAAAACAATTAACACTTGAATTGGTTCATATAGACGGAAGTAAAGATGTTATCAAATTAAATCACACTTATAATCAAGGTCAAATTGAGTGGTACACCGAAGGTTCTGCTCTTAATTTAATTAAAAAAGAAAATGCAAAAAGTTAATTATTAACTTTTAAAATATATTCTTAAGCAAAAAAGAGATGTACAAAAAACATCTCTTTTTTGTTATAAAATAGTATAAATAGTCTCATTTTTAATGGTAAACAGTTAACAATCAGTATAAATAAGTTAATTTGTCAACGTTTTTGATATTTATTACCTAAATTTCATAAATTTTCGTAACTTTTTCATCTTAATTAATAAATGAAAATACCTTACTTCACAATAAAATCATTATAAATAGAATAATTGTTTTGGTTGTTAAGTTGAGGTTTGATTTTAGGGATTTTAAATAATGTAATACAATATATTAATAAGTAAAAATTTTATGAAGGCACTTTTTTATACAAGAGAATTCCCCCCTTATGTGTATGGTGGAGCAGGGGTTCATGTAGAATATTTAGCAACCGAATTGGCAAAATTGATGGAGGTTGATGTAAGATGTTTTGGAGATCAAAATGAGAATAGTAAAAATTTATCGGTAAAAGGGTTTTCGTATGACAATCCTATTTTTGATAAATCAAACGATAAATTAAAAGCGGTTTTAAAAACACTCAGTACTTGTATAGAAATGAATGCTGATGAAATTGACGCAGACATTGTTCATTGTCATACTTGGTACGCTCATTTTGCAGGTATAGTTGCCAAATTATGTTATGGTATTCCTTTGGTAATTACAACACATTCTTTAGAGCCTTTAAGACCTTGGAAAAGAGAACAATTAGGAAATGGCTACGACGCATCTTCTTGGATTGAAAAGACAGCTATTGAAATGGCTGATGCATTAATAGCTGTTTCTAAAGAAACAAAAGAAGATGTTTTAAAATATTTTGATGTTGATGAAAGTAAGGTTAAAGTAATTTATAACGGTATAAATCTTCAAGAATATGTTGTAACAAATGAAACTTCAACACTTGAAGAATACGGTATAGATAAGTCTAAACCATATGTGCTTTTTGTAGGAAGAATTACCAAGCAAAAAGGTATTATTCATTTGGTAAATGCCATTAAATATATAGATCCAGAAACACAAATTGTACTTTGTGCAGGCGCACCTGATACTCCTGAAATAGCAAAAGAAATGAAGGATAGCGTTGACGAAGTGAAAAAAACAAGAAAAAATGTTATTTGGATAGACAAGATGTTGAGTAAAAAAGAAGTCATACAATTATACTCGCACGCAGATGTATTTTGTTGTCCATCTATTTACGAACCGTTTGGAATTATAAATATTGAAGCAATGGCTTGTAAAACAGCTGTTGTTGCAAGTGCAGTAGGTGGTATTAAAGAAGTGGTTGTTCATGGAGAAACAGGTTTGTTAATTCCGTTGGAGCAGCAAAACGAAGCACCTTTTGAGCCTGTAAATCCTGATAAATTTTCAAGAGATTTGGCAGATGGTATCAATCAATTAATCAACAACAAAGCGTTAAGAGATAAAATGGCAATAAATAGCAGAAAAAGAGTAGAAGATTATTTTGATTGGACAGCTATTGCTAAGCAGGTTGAAGATTTATATAAATCTTTACTATAAATAATAAACAAAATAAAACAAAATATATAAATTAAAAAATTATGGCAGGACATAGCGTTTTAGCAATTATACTAGGAGGGGGTCAAGGTTCTAGATTGCATCCATTAACAGAAACAAGATCAAAACCAGCAGTGCCAATTGCAGGAAAATACAGATTGGTTGATATTCCAATTTCAAATTGTATCAACTCATCTATAAAAAGAATGTTTGTATTAACGCAGTTTAATTCAGCTTCTTTAAATCGTCATATTAAAAATACGTATCATTTTAGCTTTTTTAGTTCTGCTTTTGTTGATGTATTGGCTGCTGAACAAACGCCAGGTAATAAAGGATGGTTTCAAGGTACAGCCGATGCTGTGCGTCAAAGTATGCATCATTTTTTAAGTCACGATTTTGATTATTTTTTAATATTATCAGGAGACCAATTGTATCAAATGGATTTTGGTGAAATGATTGATGCACATATTAAAAATAAAGCTAAAATATCAATTGCTACCATTCCAGTTCATGCAAAAGATGCTACTGAGTTCGGAATTTTAAAAGCAAATGACAAGAATTTTGTGACTTCATTTATTGAAAAACCAGCAGCTGAATTACTTCCAGATTGGACTTCAGAGGTTAGTGATGAAATGAAAGGTGAGGGTAGAAATTATTTAGCTTCAATGGGTATTTACGTTTTTAACAGAGATTTATTGGTTAAATTGATGAATAATCCTAGTACAAACGATTTTGGAAAGGAAATTATACCACAATCAATAGAAAAATATCCTACTTTAAGTTATCAATACGAAGGTTATTGGACAGATATTGGAAATATAGGTTCATTTTTTGAAGCCAATTTAGGCTTGACAGATGATTTTCCAAAATTTGATTTGTACAGCACAGAAAGAAGAATTTACACTCATGCCAGAATGCTGCCAACTTCTAAAATTTCTGGAACAATGTTAGATAAAACAGTCATTGCTGATGGTTGTATTATCAACGCTGGTAAAATTGAACATTCAGTAATTGGAGTTCGTTCTAGAATTGATAAAGAATCTACAATTATTAATACTTATATGATGGGTAGCGATTATTATCAGGCATTAGAAGATATTATCAATCCAAACATACCTTCTATGGGAATAGGCGCTCGTTGTTTTATAAAAAATGCCATTTTAGATAAAAACTGTTTTGTTGGTAATGATGTTAGAATTGTTGGAGGAAGACATTTAGAGGATTTTGAAAACGAGTCTTATGCTATTAGAGACGGAATAGTTGTTGTTAAAAAAGGAGCTGTAATTCCTAGTGGATTTACAATTTAATAAATATTTTAAAGTAATATTATCGAATGAAAAATCAAAAAAGAGTTGTTATTGAAGATGTATATCCTCAATTAAATAATGGTGATTTTTACATAAAACGTGTTGTTGGTGAAATAGTTTCAGTTACAGCTACTGTTTTAGCTGATGGTCATGATGTATTGGCTGCTGCGGTTTTTTATAAACACGAAAAGGAAAAAAAATGGAGAGAAGTTCGTATGCAACCGCATCACAACAACCATTGGCAGGCTTCTTTTGTTGTTGAAAAGCAAGGTAGTTATTTATACAAAGTTGTTGGTTGGGTAGATTATGCTTTAAATTGGCAACACGGTATAGAACGTAAAATTGCTGATAATCAACATGTAAATTCTGAATTGTTAGAAGGAATTGCTTTTGTAAATAATTGTAAGTCAACTGCAAATAATGACGATAAAAAATATTTAGAACATTTAGCAAATATTTTTGCAGATGGTAATCAGTATCAAATTGCAATTCATGAAGCTGTAAGTGGTAGATTACACCATATTTTTTACAATCAGCCAGAAAAAATATTAGCAAACTCATCACAAGAATACAAAGTATATGTAGATAGGTTAAAAGCTAGATTTAGTACTTGGTACGAGTTTTTTCCACGTTCTGCTTCACAACAAGAAAATATTCATGGTACTTTTAAAGATTGTGAAAAATTATTGCCACGTGTTTCAAATATGGGATTTGATGTATTGTATTTTCCTCCAATTCACCCTATTGGTGAAGTTAATAGAAAAGGAAAAAACAACACCACTGAAGCTTTTGATGGTGATGTTGGTTCTTGTTGGGGAATTGGTTCAAAAGACGGTGGTCACAAAGCCATTCACCCTCAATTGGGAAGCTTAAAAGATTTTAAATCTTTAATTAAAAAAGCTTCAGAATTAAATATTGAAATTGCCATGGACTATGCTTTGCAAGCCGCACCAGATCATCCTTGGGTTAAAGAACATCCATCTTGGTTTAAATGGAGACCAGACGGAACAGTTCAATATGCTGAAAATCCTCCAAAAAAATACCAAGATATTTTGCCAATTTATTGGGAAAGTGAAGATTTTAAAGGTTTATGGGACGAATGTTTGGATATATTGTTTTATTGGATTGATTGTGGTATAAAAGTATTTAGAGTAGACAATCCACATACCAAACCATTTTATTTTTGGAATTGGGTTATTGCTGAAGTAAAAGCAAAACATCCTGATGTATTGTTTTTAGCTGAAGCTTTTACTGCTCCAAAAGTAATGCAACAATTGGCAAAACATGGGTATACACAATCGTACACATACTTTACCTGGAGAAACAATAAACATGAATTAATAGAATATGTTGAAGAGTTAACAAAATCTGATCAGCGTGAATATATGCGCCCAAATTTTTGGCCAAATACACCAGATATCAATCCGTTTCATTTACAGGGTGCTAATGAGTCAAAATATATGCAGCGCTACGCTTTAGCAGCATTGTTAAGTTCGAGCGTTGGAATTTACGGACCTGTTTTTGAGCAAATGATTAGTGAACCAATTCTTGGAAAAGAAGAATATTTAAATTCGGAGAAATTCCAAATTTGTAATTATGATTGGTTTAAAGACAATAAGTTAATTCGAATTATTACTAAAATAAATCAACTTCGTTTTCAACACGAAGCACTTCAGCAAACCAATAACATTCGTTTTTGTACCATAAATAATGACAATTTAATTGCATTTTACAAATGGAATGATGCCAAAACTTCTGAAATGCTTTGTATCATTAGTTTAGACGAGCATTATACACAACAAGGTATGGTTCAGTTGCCAATGGGTGATTTAGGAATTAACAACGGTCATCATGTGCGTGTAACAGACTTAATTACAGATAATACTTATAATTGGTATAGCGAATGGAATTATATTGAATTACATCCTTCTTTACCATTTCATATATTCAATATTAAAAAGTAAAATAGATGTCTGAAGAGCTAAAAGTTTCAATGTATAATTTTGATGTTCCTTGGGAAGAATTGTTAGAAAATAAAGATTTTCTAACAATTTTTTTATCCGATGTTTTAAATAAATACCTCGTAAAACAACGCTGGTATGGAGGTAAAGCAAGCAGCATAAAATACATTGAACTTTCAGAATATTTCAGAATTCAACAAAATGATGAAGTCTACTTTGGATTGATTTTAGAAGTTGATTTTGTCGAAGCTTTTTTTCATCATTATTTTATACCAATAGCATTTGTATCTGACGAAAATTTTGCCAAAAATGATCGAATTTTACCAATTAGCATTAAAAATCAAGTAGGTTATATTATTGATGCCGTTAATTTAGAATCGTTTAGAAAAGTTGTTTTTGAACGAATTGCAAATGCAGCATTGATTGATAAAACAAGGGTTCAATACCATAAAAGTAAAATTTTTGAAGACGTGGTTTATCAATCTTCAAGATTAATGGGTTTAGAGCAAAGCAATACTTCTTTGGTTTTTAATGAAAGATATGTTTTGAAATTTTTCAGAAGAATATTTTCAAATAAAAATCCGGATTATGAAATGAATCGGTTTTTAACAGATAAAAAAGATTTTGAAAATACACCAAAATATTATGGTAGTATCAATTATGTTTCTGATGAAAATCATGTGTTAACTATTGCAGTAATGCAAGAACTTATTGAAAATCAAGGTGATGCTTGGAACTATTTTACCAATGAATTGGGAAAAGTTTTTGAAACCTTAGATTCTAAAAATATTGATATTGATAATTTGCCAGAACCACTGTTGTATGAACGCATTCGAATTCATGATATTCCGCATAGAATAATTGATTGGGTTGGACTTAGTTTGTTTTTAAAAATCAAAGTTTTGGCGCAGCGTACCGCCGAGATGCATATTAATTTGGGTTCAGAATTTGAAGATACCGCTTTTACACCAACACATTTTAATGGAGATTATGCAGTTTGGTTGAAAAACCGAATGATTCATCAATTTCAAAATAGGTTAAATATTATTGAAAATAACCTTCATAAATTAGATGGTTATGGTTTAGAATTGGCTAAAGATTTTTTAAGCAAAAAAAGTTTAATTAGAAGCAAATTTTTAAATTTTGATTGGACCAAGTTAAAAGGAGAGCGTATTAGAGTTCATGGCGATTATCATTTAGGACAAATATTGGTTCAAAATGATGATTTTTATATTTTAGATTTTGAAGGTGAACCAGAAAGTACAATTAGAGATAGACAAGTAAAACAGCCGCCAATTAAAGATGTAGCTGGTTTATTTAGATCATTTCATTATGCTATTTATGCAACTATTTTTAACAATCAAGATGCATATAAACAGTCACAAGAGCAATTATTTAAAGCTGCAGAACTATTGTATGGGTATTTTACAGGAATTTTTTTAGGAAAATATGTAGAAACAGTTCAAAATGCAAATTTAAATATTGGCTATAATCAAGAGCGTAACTTTATTTTAGAATATTGCTTGTTAGAAAAAGCAGTTTACGAATTAGGTTACGAGTTAAATTCACGCCCTTCGTGGGCAGTAATTCCTTTAAAAGGAATTTCAAATCTTATTAATAATTAATTTATGACAAAAGTACAATCCTACAGTCTATTTACAGATTTTGATATTGACCTTTTTAAGGCAGGAAAACATTATAGACTTTATAATAAATTAGGGTCGCATCCTATGGTTGTTGACGGTATTGAAGGTACTTATTTTGCAGTTTGGGCACCAACTGCAAATCAGGTTTCAGTTATCGGTGATTTTAACCAATGGAAAGACGGCGAACACAAGCTGAACGTAAGATGGGATTCTTCTGGAATATGGGAGGGTTTTATTCCCTTAGTTGGAAAAGGAATGGCTTATAAATATAAAATACATTCAAATAATCAAGGTTATATTTCTGAAAAAGCTGATCCTTATGCGCGTAGATGTGAGCATCCACCAAAAACAGCTTCTATTGTTTGGGAAGATAATTACCAATGGAAAGATAAAAGTTGGTTAAAAACACGTAAAAAACACAACGCTATAGATGCACCATATTCTGTTTACGAAGTGCATTTAGGTTCATGGAAAAGACATGCAGAGGAAGATCGATTTTTATCGTATTTTGAATTGGCTGATGATTTGGTGAAATATGTAAAAGAAATGAATTTTACGCATGTAGAGTTGATGCCAATTATGGAGTTTCCATACGACCCGTCTTGGGGATATCAAATCACAGGTTATTTTGCACCAACATCACGTTTTGGGTATCCAGACGAGTTTAAATATTTAGTTGATAAACTTCACGAAAATGGAATTGGTATTATTTTAGATTGGGTACCTTCGCATTTTCCAGAAGATGCACACGGACTAGGTTATTTTGATGGTTCAAATTTATATGAACATCCAGACAGAAGAAAAGGATATCATCAAGATTGGAAAAGTTTGATATTTAATTACGAAAGAAATGAAGTTCGTTCGTTTTTAATAAGCAATGCTATTTTTTGGTTAGAACAGTACCATATTGATGGTTTACGTGTAGATGCTGTTGCTTCAATGTTATTTTTAGATTATTCTCGTGAAGATGGTGAGTGGGAACCAAATGTTTATGGTGGTAACGAAAATTTAGCCGTCATCTCATTTTTAAAAGAACTAAACGAAGAAGTTTATTTATCTTTTCCAGATGTTCAAACAATTGCTGAAGAATCTACGGCATTTCCTATGGTTTCAAAACCAACATTTATGGGAGGTCTGGGTTTTGGTATGAAATGGATGATGGGTTGGATGCACGACACTTTAGACTATTTTTCAAAAGATCCTATTTATAGAAAATACCACCAAAATGAAATAACATTTAGTTTGGCGTATGCATTTACAGAAAATTTTATGTTGCCACTTTCACATGATGAGGTTGTTTATGGAAAAAATTCAATAGTTGGTCGTATGCCAGGTGATGAATGGCAACGTTTTGCGAACTTACGTTTACTATATGGTTATATGTTTACACACCCAGGAACCAAATTATTGTTTATGGGAGGTGAATTTGGTCAATACAACGAATGGGATTTTCAGGAAAGTTTAGATTGGAATTTATTAGAATTTGAACCACACAAAAACACTTTAAATTATTACAAGCAACTTAATAAGTTTTATAGAGAAACACCTGCTTTGTTTGAAAAAGGCTTTGAAAGTGAAGGTTTTGAATGGATAAGTTTTGATGATCACGAGAATTCTGTTATTTCATATATTAGAAAAGGAAAAGAAGGTACAAATGCTGTTTTAGTTGTATGTAATTTTACCCCAACATTATTAGAAAATTATAAAGTTGGCATTCCTTCAAAATTAAAATTGAATGAAATTTTTAACAGTGACTCTAAAGAATTTGGTGGTGGAGGTAATTCTAATCCACAAGGTTTAATAAGTAAAAAGAAACCATGGAATGGAAGATCGTATTCTGTCGACTTAATTTTACCGCCGTTAGGAATCGTCGTTTTTGAGTTAATTTAACATATAAATTTAAATTTATTGTTTATAAGCTTCATATTTTGTGATTTTTACAAAATATGAAGCTTATTTTTTATAAAAAGTATTCGTGTAGAAATATTTATTTTAGTACGTTTGCTTCAATCCAAAAATATATTATATGATTTTAAATACGGAGTTAGAATATAAGGGGAATTTATTTCCTTCAAAAATTATTTTTTACAAAAAGCATGTAGATACCTTGTATTTTAAAAGCGAGAACGGAGTAGCTCTTCAAGTTACGGTGCAGCGTGATAGTGTGTTGAGGTTTAGATATGCAACTTCAGCCATATTTGAAAAAGATTTTTCGTACGGTATTACCAAATACGCAAGTAAAGGCTATAATAAATTAGAAATTGACGAAGACGATCATAATTATATTATAACTACGTCTAAATTAATTTGCCACGTTTCAAAATTAGACATGCGTTGTGCTATTTTTGATGCCAAAGACAATACACTTATTTGTGAAGATGAGCTAGGTTTTCATTGGGAAGAAAGCTACGAGTTTGGTGGAGATATTGTTAAAATGTCTAAAACATCATTAGAAGGTGAATGCTTTTTTGGATTGGGAGACAAACCAGTTGATGTTAATTTAAAAGGAAAACGTTTTGAAAACTGGGTAACAGATTCGTATGCTTATAACAGAGGAAGTGATCCAATTTATAAAGCAATTCCATTTTATTTAGGTTTGCATCACAAAAAAGCTTACGGTATATTTTTTGACAATACTTTTAGATCTTTTTTTGATTTTTGTCAAGAAAAAAGAAACGTAACTAGTTTTTGGGCACATGGTGGTGAAATGAATTATTATTTTATTTACGGTCCAGAAATGTCTGAAGTAGTTTCAAATTATACAGATTTAACAGGGCGTCCTCAACACATACCAGCACTTTGGTCTTTAGGTTTTCACCAATGTAAATGGAGTTATTATCCAGAATCTAAAGTTAAAGAAGTAACAAGTACTTTTAGAAAATTAAAAATTCCTTGTGATGCCATTTATTTGGATATAGATTACATGGAAGGTTTTAGATGTTTTACTTGGAATAAAGAATATTTTCCTGATCCAAAAAGAATGGTGAAAGAATTGGCTGATGACGGATTTAAGACTGTGGCTATTATTGATCCAGGAATTAAAATTGACAACGAATACAGTGTTTATAAAGAAGCTTTAGAGAAAGATTATTTTTGTAAACGTGCAGATGGACCTTATATGAAAGGAAAAGTTTGGCCTGGAGAATGTTATTTTCCAGATTTTACAAATCCTGAAGTACGCGAGTGGTGGTCTGATTTATTCAAAGAATTAATTGAAGATATTGGCGTAAAAGGAGTGTGGAACGATATGAATGAGCCAGCTGTTATGGATGTGCCAGGAAAAACTTTCCCTAATGATGTGCGCCATGATTACGATGGTAATCCTTGTAGTCATAGAAAAGCGCACAATATTTATGGAATGCAAATGGCTAGAGCAACTTACCATGGTTTAAAAAAATTCTCTTATCCTAAACGACCATTTGTAATTACACGTGCAGCTTACTCTGGAACGCAACGTTATACTTCAACATGGACAGGTGATAACGTGGCAACTTGGGATCATTTGGCTTTGGCAAATAACCAAGCACAACGTATGTGTATGTCTGGATTTTCATTTGCAGGATCTGATATTGGTGGATTTGCAGAACAACCAAACGGAGAGTTATTTACCCGTTGGATTCAATTAGGGGTTTTTCACCCATTTTTTAGAGTACACTCTTCAGGTGATCACGGTGATCAAGAGCCTTGGACTTTTGGACCAACAATGACAGACATTGTTAGAAAATTTATTGAAATTAGATACCAATTGTTACCTTATTTATATACTGCTTTTTGGAGGTATACAGAAATTGGTACGCCAATTTTAAAATCATTGGTATTGTTTGATCAACATGATAAGCATACTTATTACAGAAATGATGAATTTGTTTTTGGTGAAAAAATATTGGTTTGCCCAATTTTAGAACCAAATGCAAAAGGAAGAAGAATGTATTTTCCTATTGGAAGATGGTATAATTTCTGGGATAGTACTATTGTAATAGGAGGAGAAGAAAAATGGGTTGATGCTGATATAGATAGTATGCCTATTTTTGTTAAAGAAGGAGCTATAATTCCAAAATATCCTGTACAGCAATATGTTGGTGAAAAAACAATTGACCAGCTAGAATTGGATATTTATTTTAAAGAGGGTGATGAAGTTTCAGAAGTCTTTGAAGATGCTCAAGATGGTTACGACTATAAAAAAGGAAGGTATAGTTTAAGAAATTTTAACTTGATTGGAAAAGAAGATTCGTTAACTATTCAACAATTTAAATCGGGTAAATTCACAACAACTTACGAAACGTTTAAAATTAATATTCACGGTTTGCCTTTTGAAATTAAGACTATTGAAGTTGATAACGAAGAAATTGATGTTGAAATGTTAAATGGTGATATTTCATTCATCATCAAAAAAGAATTTAGAGAATTGTATATTACAAGTTAAAATAAATTATAATGTTATAAAAAGCTTCTTATGAAAATAGGAAGCTTTTTTTTTGTAAGTATAGACTTAAAATTCGACCAAATTTTTATAAATTTATGTCTATGGAAAAAGTATGGTATTTAGAAAATGTAAATCTTTTTAAAATTTTATGTCCGCATAAATATGCTGAATATAAAGGTTGTCATAATTTTAAACAATATGGTAAAAGTGATTATATCTATTTTGAAGAGGATGCATCTACAAAGGTATTTTTAATTGATAAAGGAAAAGTAAAATTGGGTTATTACACTTCTGAAGGGAAAGAAATTGTAAAGGCTATTTTGGTTAAAGGTGAATTGTTTGGTGAAAAAGCTATTTTAGGTGAAGATAAAAGAACTGAGTTTGCGCAATCTTTAGATAGCAATACTTCAATTTGCCCAATTGGCGTAAACACTTTACATGATTTAATGAAAGACAATCAAACATTTACACTAAAAATATATAAATTTATTAGCTTCAGAATAAGTAAGTTAGAGCGTCGTTTACAAATATTATTGTTTAAAGATGCCAAAACCCGTTTGTTAGAGTTTTTAGATGAATTGTGTGAAGAACATGGTGTTATTTGTAAAGAAACAGGAGGAACTTTGGTAGAACATCCCTATACTCAAAAAGATATTGCAAATTTAATAGGTACTTCTAGACCTACTTTAAACTTAATTATGAATGAAATAAAAGATGAAGGTTTAATTGAATTTAAAGGAAAAAAAATACTTTTTTTAAAAAAAACTGCTTAATGTTAGCTAGCTAACATTTTTAGAAATAGTGTTGGAGTAGTTTTGTCATAGAAACTTAAAAACAATAAATTATGACAAAATTATTAAAATTTTTAGCACTATTTGCAGTAGCATTTAGTATTACATTTTGCTCAGATGACGATGAGCCAACAACCAAAGATTTATCATTAAACATTTCAGGACTAGAAAATTTAGGATCGGATTATGAATATGAAGGTTGGATAATTGTTAACGGTGCTCCGGTTAGTACAGGAAAATTTTCAGTAAATGACAATGGAGTACTTTCAAAAACTTCATTTAAATTGGATTATGATGATTTAGAAGCTGCTTCAACTTTTGTGTTGACTATTGAGCCAGTTGTTGGTGATGTTCCTGCGCCAAGCGACGTGCATATTTTAGCAGGTAATTTTTCAGGTAAAACGGGTAAGTTAAGTATTAGCCATCCAGCTGCTTTGGGTAATGATTATAAAACTTCAAGTGGTAAGTATATTTTAGCTACACCAACAAATGGTTCAGATACAAATGAAAATAGTGGAATTTGGTTTTTAGAAATTACAGGTTCAGGACCTGCTGTAGGTTTAAATTTACCAACTTTACCAGCAGGTTGGAAATATGAAGGTTGGGCAGTTATTAATGGAAAGCCTGTATCTACAGGTACGTTTACCTCTTTAACAGGAGTAGATGATTTTGATGGTTTTAGTGGTGATTTGGCAGGACCTCCTTTTCCAGGTGAAGATTATTTAGTAAATGCTCCAGCTGGTTTAACATTTCCTACTGATTTAGCAGGAGGAAAGGCCGTAATTTCAATAGAGCCAGTTCCAGATAATAGTCCAAATCCATTTTTATTAAAGCCATTGGTAGGAGATATTCCTGTTTCAGCTATTGATCATACAACATATTCAATGGGGCAGAATTTAAGTTTCCCAACAGGAACTGTTAGTAGATAATATTTAATAAAATAAGATTTAGATTATAAGGCTGTCATTTTAGACAGCCTTTCTTTTTTGAAAAAAATTGGATTTAGCAATATTAGATCTGTAACATTGATATTAATTAATTTCGTAATTCAATGTTTTATTTTTTAAAAGGTTCATTTTATGTTTACTTAACATTGCTGTTTTTAAAATATCTAATGAAATTTTAGTGCGTTTGGCGTACTGGTCGTAAGTTTCATTTTTCCATTCAAAATCTTTGTGCCAAAATGATGTAGGTGAAATATAACAATAAATAAATTTTGATAAAATACTGTTTTCAGATGTACGATTGGTTAACTGATTTAAGTTTGGTGCAATAAAAGTTGTGTTTCTTTTTTTGCATTCCATAGCTAATCCTTCTTTAATCTCTTGGTAATAGGGCAATACTTTCTCTAAACTAAAATTTGAATATGTAGTGTTTCCTATTTTATTGATGGGTCTAATTTGAAGTATATCAATGGTTTGATTGTTAAATGCTTTCCAGAAATATTTTAATTCTTCAAAATTGTCTTCATTAAAAGTGTAATTTACCCTTATTTTAAAATTTGGAAATTCCTTTTTTAACTTAGTTAACAATGTAAGCGAATTCATAAAAACTTCAAAATTACCTTTATCCATAAAATTTTCATAAGAGTCTTTGTTTACGCCGTGAAGTGATATTGTAATTTCATTTAAACCAGCTTCAATCCACTCTTGTGTTGTGTTTTTTACTAATAAATTGGCATTTGTTGTCATTGAAATATTTGGTACACCTTCCTTTTTTGCTTCTAAAATAATTGCAGTCACATTTTTATATAAAGTTGGTTCTGTACCGCAACCTATTTGAAGTTTTAAGGCTCTTTTTAAAATTGCTTTTGAAAAAAGAGGAATTTCATTTACATCAAAAACGCCTTTTAATTTTTTAACATAATCACTATCAGTAAAATAGCACATTTTGCAGCGTAAGTTACAAGCATTTACGGGGTCAAAATAAACAGAGATGTATCTTTTGTTGAGTTTATGTAAAAAATAAAGACCTAAAAGTTTAATTCTAGGATTTTTAATAATATTATTAAGTTTTAGTAGCTTGTAGTAATCCATATTACATTTAAAGAATGATTTTACTTATTAAAAATTTATGATAACCATTTTTTTATATAATTTCAAAAGTAACCAAATAAACTTAATAATATAGTTGTATGGGCATTATAGATTGTATTATCTTATAGATTTCAAAAAAAAGATTTGAGTAATTAACTTTAAAGTCGGTTGAAAGTTTTAAAAAACGTTTTATTCAATAAGATCAGTTACTTAGATTGATGATTATGGTATTTAGATTTAACGTCTAAATATTATTAAGTTAAAAAACTGTTAGTAGTTGTTTAAAACTTCGACAAATAATGAAATTTGTTTACTTTTATAAAAATTAATTGCATTTAATATGGACGAATCTTTTTGTAGAAATAGTCAATCAGGTTACGATTTTGAAGCGCATTGGAACAATACCTATAGAAAAATACCTGTAAATAGTTTAGGTTGGTTTGAAGCAGAACCTAAGCCTACAATGGAGTTAATTAAAAGATGTAATTTACCCAAAGATGCTTTAATTTTTAATGCTGGTATTGGTGCAAGTACATTGATAAATGAACTTATTGCGGCCAATTATTCAAATTTAATTGTAAACGATATTTCGGCGAGTGCTTTGGTTGCTTTAAAACAGCAAATTGGTAATAATAAAAATACAGCGATTCAATTTATTGTTGACGATTTAACCAATCCGTCTGAAGTTTTATTGAAGTTAAAAAATGTGGATTTATGGAATGATAGAGCCGTGTTGCATTTTTTTACCACTAAAGAGCAACAAAATGCTTATTTTAAATTGTTAAAAAATGCAGTAAAAGTTGAAGGATATGTTATTTTGGCCGAATTTAATTTACAAGGAGCAAAAAAATGTTGTGGTTTAGATGTTGTAAATTATAATGAGGAAATGTTACAAGAAAACTTAGGTAACGACTTTAAATTGTTACAATCGTTCAATTACACATACACACAACCATCAGGAAACACAAGAGAATATATTTATACATTATTCCAAAGAACAGCATAAAACTACATGAAAATACATCAAATACCTTTTAAAGAAACAAACTATTTTTCAAATTTAATTTGTGATTATTTGGATGAAAATCCAAATTTGACTGAATTTTATGGTAATTTTCCAAATATTGAAGGATTTAAAAATCAGATAGATTTAAAGAAAACATTCCCCTCAAAAAACAGAATTGTTTTAGTTGAAGCTTTAAAAAATCAGTATCAAAATACTCAAATAACTGTAGCGACAAAAAACAATATTCAGTTGTTGGAAGATAAAAATACCTTTACAATAACTACTGGTCATCAATTAAATATTTTTACAGGACCTTTGTATTTTTTGTATAAAATTGTTTCGACAATAAATTTAACAAAACAGTTAAAGACCCAATTCCCATCATATAATTTTGTGCCTGTTTATTGGATGGCGACAGAAGATCACGATTTTGAAGAAATTAATTATTTTAATTTTAAAGGAAATAAAATTAGTTGGAGTGCTGAAAGTAAAGGTGCAGTTGGAAGACTGGAAACAGCTGGTTTTAAGCAGGTTTACGATGAATTTTTAAAGTTATTAGACAATAGTAACAATGCTAAAAATATTAAGAAATTATTTCAAGAAGCTTACTTAGCGCATGATAATTTAACAGATGCTACTCGGTATTTAGTAAATGAATTATTTGGACAAAATGGTTTGGTAATTATTGATGGTGATGATAAATTATTGAAATCAATATTTGCACCAATTGTTAAAGATGAATTGTTAAATAACACTTCTTATAAAAATGTTATTAAGACCAATGAATTGCTACAAAAGAGTTATAAAATTCAGGTAAATCCTCGTGAAATAAATTTATTTTATTTGGTTGAAGGTTTAAGAGAACGCATTATTTTTGAAGACAATATTTATAAAGTAAACAATACTGAGATTGTATTTGAAGAGGAAGAAATTTTAGACGAACTTAAAAATCATCCAAAGAGATTTAGTCCAAATGTGATAATGAGACCAGTTTATCAAGAAACTATTTTACCCAATCTCTGTTATATTGGTGGAGGAGGAGAATTGGCATATTGGTTTCAATTAAAAGCATATTTCAATGCAATTAATACACCGTTTCCAATTTTATTGTTAAGAAACTCGGTTTTGTTGATGTCTAAAAAGCAAGCTGCTAAATTAGATAAATTAACTATTTCCGTCCCTGAGTTGTTTTATAATCAAATTAATTTAATTGATAAAAAGGTTAAAGAAATTTCAACTATTGATATTGATTTTTCAGCACAAAAACTCTTTTTACAACAGCAGTTTGAAGCTTTAAAAGAATTGGCTAAAAACACAGAAGCTTCTTTTTTAGGAGCCGTAAATGCCCAGGAGAAAAAGCAATTAAACGGATTAGCTGTTTTAGAAAAAAGATTACTAAAAGCTCAAAAAAGAAAATTAGCAGATGCTGTTGAACGTATTAAATTTATTCAAGATCAATTGTTTCCAAAGCAAAGTTTGGAAGAACGTACTCGAAATTTTTCTGAAATATACTTAGAATTAGGTGATAGTTTAATACCAATGCTAATGGAAGCATTAGATCCGCTTCAAATGAAATTTACAATTATTGAATATGAATAGGCTGAAGGCTGATTGATTCTTTTTTAAACTGGTATTTTACTTCAATAACTTTTTGATTTTGTATTTTTTTTGCTTCATCTTCATTCAGTTCAAAATCTATTAAAGTAGCGTAAATGCCACTTTTTTGAATCTGATTAGACTCTATAGTTGTATTGTCTGAACTTAAAGTAAGTTCTTCATTTTCAAAAACAAAAGTAATGGTACATCCTGTTCTTTTAATGTTGATTTCATGAATTCCAAAAACAACTGTTTTTAAATAAGGAAAACCACCCAATTCTTCAATATCAATATAAATTTTAGTGGTTTCATTTTCTGCAAATTTGGTTCCTTCTTTGTAATCTATTTGATTTAAAATTTCAGTATAGTTTACAGTTTGTTTTGGTTGAAATAATTTAGAGAATGAAAATGCCATAGTTTATTTAAAATTTATTGTTAATTATGATACGCCTGATTGTGTTCTAAAGGATTACCACACGTAGTACAGTTTGTTACAGTGCCTGAACCTCCGTAACAACCATTGCTACAAGTGTAATGATAAATTCCTGCCGAATTTTGAGCAGGAGTAGCGTTTTGTTGTGGCTTGTTATTTATTGGTTGAGTTGCATTTGATTGTACTTTTAAAGGCCCGCTTTTTAACAAATCATCTGAATGATAAGCTACATTATGTGTATAAGGATTTTTACAAACAGGACAATTTCCTGCTTCATTGCCACCGCTATTTTCACAATTATTATTGCAAATATAATGCATCACTTTTTTCGAAACCTCTTTATTAGTTTGTGTTTCTTTTGTTTTTTCTTCTTTACAGGCACTAACGGAAATGAGTAAAACGAAAATAATTAAAAGCGATTTATACATAAAAATAGTTTTAAAACTCAAATATAATGATTTGATAGTGGTTAAAAAAATACAAATGGTTATTATAAAAGAAGTTATTTTTTTGCAGCAATATCATTTAACACATCTAAAATAATATTGCAACCTTCAAGTATTTCATCATTTGAAATTGTTAGTGGAGGCGTTATTCTAATGGCTTTTCCTTCAAAAAGCAACCAAAATAATAACAAGCCTTTGTCTAAACATTTTAAAATTACTTCAGAAGCAATTTCACTAGATTCAACCATCGCAGCAAGCATTAAACCTTTTCCTCTAATTTCTTTGATTAAAGGATGAACTAGTTTTTGTCTAATTAAAGCTTCTTTTTCAAGGGTTTGCTCTATTAAATTACTGTTAAACAGTTCTGTAAGTGTTGCCAATGCAGCTGCAGCAATTACAGGATGACCTCCAAATGTTGTAATATGGCCTAGTTTTGGTTGTTGTTTTAAACAACTCATTAGTTCGTTTGAGGCAATAAAAGCACCTATTGGCATACCGCCACCCAAACCTTTTCCGGTAACAAAAATATCAGGTACTACATTGTAATTTTGAAAGCCATAAAATTTTCCTGTACGTCCTACACCTGTTTGTATTTCATCTAAAATAAGCAATGCGCCAACTTTTTCACAGGCTAATTTTACTTTTTGTAAATAGTTATTTTCAGGTTCAATAAAACCAGCACCACCTTGTATGGTTTCTAAAATTACTCCAGCTGTTTTTGTAGTAATTTTTTCTAAATCAATTAAATTGTTGAATTCAATAAATTGTATACCGGGAATTAAAGGTCTAAATGCGCTATTTTGTTCCTCAGCACCACACACACTCATAGATCCCTGTGTATTTCCGTGATAACCCCATTTTGCTGAAATAATTTCACTTCTGCCAGTAAATCTTTTAGCCAATTTTATAGATCCTTCGGTAGCTTCTGTACCCGAATTTGTTAAGTAAACAGTATTTAAATTTTCGGGTAAATTTTTAGCCAATAATTTGCATAAATCTGCAGGTGGTTTTTGAATAAATTCACCATAAACCATTACATGTGTATATGCATCTACCTGATTTTTAATAGCTTCTGATACTTTAGGGTGACTGTGTCCTAGGGTGTTGGCAGAAACACCAGCAATAAAATCTAAATGTGGTTTTCCGTTAATGTCAAATACGTAACTACCACTAGCTTTAGAAATTTCTAACGCTAAAGGATGTGGAGATGTTTGTGCTTGGTGTTTAAAAAAGGCTGCTTTCAAAATTGGAAAAATTTATTTTATGGAGCTTATATTAATTCTAATATTTAACTTATTTTATGTTTTAATTATCACGAATAAAAATGGCGTCTTTATCTACAGGACGTTCATCTTCGCGCCAAACAAAACCTTTTAATAAACGTTCTTCTTTAGGTAATTCAGAAGGAGGGTAAGTTTTTCCTTCTGGCAATACAAAAAACTCAACGGTATTTATTTCCTTGTTGTCAAATGTTATAAAAATGTTTTTAGTGGCTTTCATTTTGGTAATACCAATCAATTGTTTTTCGTCATTTCTACCATAAAAAATAACTTCGCTATTGCCAAAAATATCTAAAGTTGTTAATTGGTTATTTTTAAAAGTACCAAACATATATTTTCCTTTCATTTGGCTAAATCCCGAAGAATCTTTTTGGATCATAAAGCCATTTGATAAGATTTTTAATGAATCTAATTGCTCTGTTTTTGCGTTTGAAATTAATAGGATTGTATCTCCTGTTATTTGGTTTCCTTCAGCCCAAACCACAGGTCTGTTAAACAAGTGGGTTAAACCAGTTTTTTCATTTGAAACCAACGAATCACATTTACCTTGCATATCGCTTTTGTAAAATTTCACAAAATTAAAGGCTCTAATTAATCTTTCATCTGTAGGTCCTGTTACCATTAAAACATTTCCGTGAATATAGGTTGAGTCACTTTCAATGCTTGAAATCGCTACAGCTTTGTCTGT
Source organism: Lutibacter sp. HS1-25 (assembly GCF_004121075.1). Classification (GTDB taxonomy): domain Bacteria; phylum Bacteroidota; class Bacteroidia; order Flavobacteriales; family Flavobacteriaceae; genus Lutibacter. The sequence continues at coordinate 33,224 of NZ_RHLN01000019.1, read as the reverse complement.
TATAAATACAGAATCCTTCAATTTAAAAAATTCAGCATAACCACCTTTAATGGTTGTATTATTAACTGTATCAATAACTTTTATATTACCTGTTGCTGATGCAAAATTTTTGACTTTATCGTAATATAAGCTATCTCCTTCAATACTTCTATCTTCGTAATAAATGATAGATTTTTTTAAAAAATACGAAATGTTTGTAGTCGAATTATAATGTCCGTTTTCAGTATAAATTGAATTTTCTTCACTTGTAATTGTTGAAGGCCCATACAATTCTGCAATACCAGAATCTGTATAGTAATCTAAATGATTGGAAACAAGTTTACTATCTTTATTAGTAACTTCAACGTTTGTAGTAGCTTGAAATTTATTGTTGGCTAAATAATAATTTCCAATTTTACTAACCAAAACATTGGTAGTATCTTTAATTGTTCCTCCGGTTTTGTAATATAAATGTTGGTTTAAGCGGTCAAATCTTAAAGTATCTGTTCGCAATTCCATAGTAGGGTCTTTTAAAAAAACATCGCCCCAAGAAGTTGCAATTTGATTTATACCATCATAATCTGTGTATTTACTGTATTGCACAATGGTATCTCCTTGATTAATTATTACGTTGCCCATTGCTTTTATCATTTTTGTTTCCTGATAAATATAAGCTTTGTCACAGCGTAATGTAGCACCAGCATGCTCAATAAAAACATTGCCTAATGAAATGGTAGCACCAGGATATTGAGGGTCTGCCATGGTATTGTCGGCTTGCAGAATTTTTATTTTTTTTGCTTGTGAAAATCCTGTAATGCCAATGAATAAGAAACTAAATAGAATTAATTTTTTCAACTGTAAATTTATTTTGTGCAAAATTAATTAAATAAAAGTTTGCAATTTATGAAACGAGTTAAAAAATAAAAAGCTTCAAATTAATGAAGCTTTTTAAAATTATTTAAGTATTGTTTGCTTTCTGTCAGGTCCAACTGAAACGATACTTACAGGAACCTCTACAAAATCTTCAATAAATTTAATGTAATCTAACAACTCTTTAGGAAGTTCTTCAATAGTTGTCATTCCAGTAAGATCTTGTTTCCAACCTTTTAGTTCAGTATAAATTGGTGTAACATTGTGTTCTTCAACATTGTAAGGAAAATGGTGTACTTCGGTGCCTTTATAATTGTATGAAGTACAAACTTTTAATGTTTTAAATCCAGAAAGAACATCGCCTTTCATCATCATTAATTGTGTTACTCCGTTTACTTCAACAGCATATTTTAAAGCAATTAAATCTAACCATCCACAACGACGAGGACGACCAGTTGTTGCTCCAAACTCCATTCCAACTTTAGACATAGTTGCTCCATCTTCATCAAATAATTCAGTTGGGAAAGGGCCAGAACCAACACGTGTTGTGTAGGCTTTAAAAATACCAAAAACATCACCAATTTTATTTGGTGCAATTCCTAAACCAGTACAAGCTCCAGCAGCAGTAGTATTAGATGAAGTTACAAATGGGTAAGTTCCAAAATCGATATCCAATAAAGAACCTTGAGCACCTTCAGCTAAAATAGATTTACCATTTTTAATGGCGCTATTTAAATATTCTTCACTATCAATAAAAGTCAATTCTTTTAATTTTTCAATAGCTGCAAAAAAAGTAGTTTCTAATTCTTTTAAATTAAATTCAATATCTGCTTCATAAAAGTCAATCATTTTTAGATGTTTGTCTGTCAATGCTTGGTATCTTTCTTTCCAATCTTCTAATTCTAAATCGCCAACACGCATACCGTTTCTACCAGTTTTATCCATATAAGTTGGACCAATTCCTTTTAAAGTAGAACCAATTTTAGCTTTTCCTTTTGAAGCTTCACTAGCAGCATCTAATAAACGGTGCGTTGGTAAAATTAAATGTGCTTTTCTTGAAATTAACAATTTAGATTTAATATCTAAATTAAATTTAGCTAGATTGTCTAATTCTTTTTGAAAAATAACAGGGTCAATAACAACACCATTTCCAACAACGTTTACAGCAGTTTTATGAAATATACCTGAAGGTATTGTGTGTAAAACATGTTTGTGTCCATCAAAAATTAGCGTATGTCCTGCATTTGGACCACCTTGGAAACGAGCGATTATATCATAATTTGAGGTAAGAACATCTACAATTTTACCTTTACCTTCATCTCCCCATTGTAGTCCTAATAATAAATTTACAGCCATTGCTTTTTTTATAATATTAATTGATTTTATCTTTTTTTTTTGTTCCGTAGAAATATAGTGAGTGATTGTGGATACTTATATTAAAAGTGTCCTCAATAGTTTTTTTAATAATTTGAATTCGTGGGTCACAAAACTCAATAACTTCACCAGTATCTGTTAAAATAACATGGTCATGTTGTTTGTCGAAGTAGCATTTTTCATAGTGTGCTTGGTTTTGACCAAATTGGTGTTTTCTAACTAAGGCACATTCTAATAATAGTTCAATTGTATTGTAAAGTGTTGCTCTACTAACCCTATAGTTTTTATTTTTCATTTGAATATACAGTGATTCTATATCAAAATGATGGTCTAAATCGTATATTTCTTGTAAAATAGCAAATCTTTCGGGTGTTTTTCTATGATTATTTGCTTGCAAATAATTAACAAAAACACTTTTTACAATTTTCTGATTATCGTTACTCATAAATCAACTTTTTTTAGTTGAAGAACTAAAGAGCAAAGTTACTTCTTATTTTTTAAAATTTGATGAGAATTAAGCATAATTATTAACCTTTTATTGTGAATAAATTAATGCTTGTAAATTCTTTGAACAGAATCAACGCCTTTAATTTTTTTAAGACTTTCACTTAATTTTTCGAGTTGTAAATTATTTTTAATAATTACTGTGATTTTTCCTTCAAAAATACCGTTGTTTCCTGAAATGTTTAGCCCTTTAATATTAACATTCATGTTTTTTGAAATTATTTGAGTAATTTCGTTTACTAAGCCTACGTGATCTTCTCCAAAAACTTTTAAAATGGCCATAAATTCTTGTTTTGAAGAGTCAATCCATTTTGCATTTATAATTCGATATGCATAATTTGCCTGAAGGCTAATGGCATTTGGACAATCTTTTTTATGTACTTTAATACCATCATTAATGGTAATAAATCCAAATACTTTATCGCCAGGAATAGGGTTGCAGCAAGGTGATATTTTATAATCTAATCGTTCATCTTCTTTACCAAACACCAATAAATCATAGTTTACACTAACTTCTTCTTTGTCAATTAAAGGTGCATTTTTTGAAGTCCTTTTTATTTTGTTTTTAAAGAAATTTACAAATGAGTTGGTACGTTGATTTATAAATTCTTTTAATAAAACATTGTCTATAGATCCATTTCCTACACGATAAAACAAATCTAAACTTGTTTTAAGTTTAAAATGCACAACCAGCTCATTGATAATTTTATCGTCGAAATTAATTTTTAAATGGCGCAATTTTCTTGATAAAATTTCTTTTCCTTCTTCAGCAATTTTCTTTTGATCTTCTTTAAGTGCATTTTTAATTCGGGTTCTGGCACGAGCAGTTACAACAAAATCTAACCAGCCAATATTTGGTTTTTGGTTTTTAGCAGTGATAATTTCAACTTGGTCGCCACTATTTAAAATATGACTGATAGGTTTTAATTTTCCGTTTACTTTTGCACCCCTACAATTCATACCAATTTGTGTATGAATTGCAAAAGCAAAGTCAAGTGCAGTAGCGTTTTTTGGTAAAGCTTTTAAATCGCCATTTGGTGTAAATACAAAAATTTCTTTTGCATATAGATTTAATTTAAAATCTTCAACAAAATCTATTGCAGCACTGTTTTCAGAGTTTTCTAAAGATTCTTTAATTTTATTTAACCAATCATCTAAACCAGTTTCAGCTTCATCTTTGTTTTTATATCTGTAATGCGCTGCATATCCTTTTTCAGCAATTTCATCCATTCTTGCTGAACGAATTTGAACTTCAACCCATTTACCTTGTGGTCCCATTACAGTAATATGAAGTGATTCGTATCCTGTTGATTTTGGTTGAGAAATCCAATCTCTAAGTCTGCTAGGGTTTGGTCTAAAATGGTCGGTGACTATTGAATATATTTTCCAAGCGTCAAATTTTTCTTCTTTTACGGTAGATTCGTAGATAATACGAATGGCAAATTTGTCGTAAATTTCATCGTAAGTAACACCTTGATCAAGCATTTTTTTACGAATAGAATAAATAGATTTTCGCCTTCCTTTAATGATATATTTAAAATTTTCGGCATCTAAAGATTCGCGTATAATATTTGAAAAAGTTTCAATATATTTATTTTGTTCTTCTTTACTTTGGGTTATCCTGTCAAAAATATCGTTGTAAATTTCTGGCTCAGTGTATTTTAATCCTAAATTTTCAAGTTCGGTTTTAATATTGTATAGCCCAAGTCTGTGTGCCAGTGGTGCATAAATGTACAATGTTTCAGATGAAATTTTAAGTTGCTTATCATAAGGCATGGCATCCATAGTTTGCATGTTATGATAGCGGTCTGCAATTTTTATCAATATTACCCTTACATCATCATTTAATGTGAGTAACATTTTTCTAAAATTTTCAGCTTGTACAGATGCGTTTGAATCCTTGTTTAAATGAGAAATTTTAGTAAGACCACTTACAATACGGGCTACATTTTCACCAAATAAACGTTCAATGTCTTCAGTTGTATAATCGGTATCTTCAACAACATCATGCAGTAGAGCAGCAATAATAGAAGTGGTATCTAAACCAATTTCATAAGCAACAATTTTTGCAACTGCAATTGGATGAAAAATGTATGGCTCACCTGTTTTTCGTCGTTGATTTTTATGCGCTTCCAATGCCACATCAAAAGCCTTCCTAATTTCTGTTTTATCAGTTTCGGTAAAAGTTTGATAGGCACCTTGTAGCAAGTCTTTGTATCTACGAGCTATTTCTTTATTTTCTTCTTCTTCTGTTAAATTGTATGTCATTTCTAAAAATATGCGATGCTTAAAAATACTATTTAAAATTAATTAATCAATTGTTATCAATTATTTTTTTAAGTTTAAAATTCGTTTCAACAAAGTAGGGTGTGAGTAATGAATTTTTACGTATAAATTTGAAGGTGTTAAATTACTTAAACTATTTTTTGACAGTTTTTTTAATGCTGAAATTAAAGGTTCAGCAGCAAAATTATATTTAGCATAATCATCGGCCTGGTATTCAAATTTACGAGAAAGCATATTCATAAATAAACTGGTTATTTCTGAAATAGGACTGTATAAAATTCCGAAGGCAATTAATCCAATATGAAAACTAGTAATTTGTACGCCTAAGGCTTGAGACAATATTAAACTACCTACCATTAAAGACAAAATGTAAAAAGTAAATCCGGTTAATAGTGTGGATAATAGTAAGTTGTAGATGATGTGCTTTTTTTTATAATGACCAACTTCGTGTGCTAATACGGCAACAATTTCGTCGGTTTCTAAATCGTTTATAAGTGTATCGTACAACGTAATTCTTTTTTGAGCGCCAAATCCAGAAAAGTAAGCGTTTGCTTTGGTAGAGCGTTTTGATCCGTCAATAACAAAAATATTGTCTAACTTAAATCCTATTTTTTTAGCAAAACTTTCTATGGCATTTTTTAAATCACCTTCTTCAAGTGGCGATTGTTTATTAAATAATGGTACAATTAATTTTGAATAAAATAAATTCATAAAAAGGCTAAAAACAGTTACCAAAACCCAAGTATAAATCCAAAAATTGGTAGTTGTAAGTTGATAAAACCAAGTGATTAAAGCTAAAATTCCACCTCCAATAATTATTGTCATCATCCAACCTTTTAACTTATCTAGTACAAATGTTTTTTTTGAAGTTTTGTTGAAGCCATATTTTTCTTCAATAACAAAAGTTTTGTAGTACGATAATGGCAAGGTTAAAATATCACTAGCAAACATGATAATTCCAAAGAAAATTAAGGTGATAATGATGTTGTTTTCTGAAAAATTTCTTGCTAATTCATCAACAAAAGCAAATCCGTCGAGCATAAAAAACACCAATGTTGCCAAAGTTGAAACAATACTAACGTACAATGAAAATCTGTAATTTTCTTTTTTGTAGGCTTGAGATTTTAAATATTCTTCATTATTGTAAACACCTTGTAATTCTTCAGGAATGGCATCGTTAAAATGTTTTGCATTTAGGGCATCAATAATAGTATCAAATAAAAATTTTGCAATTAAAATGCCGATAATGATATAGAAAAGTATTTGTGGAGTCATGCGTTGTTGTGGAATGGTTTATGGGTTTAATGGTGTAATTGTTTTTTTATCAGGTATTTAGTATCAACTATTTGGTGTCAAGTATTAAATAATTCCAAACTTCTTAAATCTTAAATCTAAAATCTTAAATCGTAAATCAAAAATCACAACTTTCGTTGTCTTACAGCTTCAAACAAAATAATTGCGGCACTTACAGATACATTCATAGAGTCTATAGCGCCTCTCATAGGTATAATAATATTTTTTGTTGTGTTTTGCAGCCATTCATTACTTAAACCGGTGGCTTCAGTACCAACTACAATTGCACTACCTTTAGTGTAATCTATAGTTTCATAAGCAACAGATGCAGTTAAAGCAGCACCATATAATTGTATGTTTTTTTCTTTTAAAAACGAAATCACTTCAGCAGTAGAACCCGTTGCTAAATTTACTGTAAAAACACAACCTACACTAGAGCGAATAATATTTGGATTGTATAAATCTGTTTTCGGATTGGCAATAATCACAGCATCTATACCAGCAGCATCAGCAGTTCTTAATAAAGCACCTATATTTCCAGGTTTTTCAGGAGCTTCAGCAACTAAAATTAGTGGATTTTCAGATTTAAAAACAATGTTTTGCAATGCTAAATCTTTACTTTTTGCAACGGCTAAAATACCTTCAGTGGTTTCTCTTAATGCCAATTTTTTATAAACATCGGTCGAAATTTCAATCACTTCAACAGGCGTAGAGTTGCTATTTAATAAACCTTCAATATCTTTTTCTGAAATTAAATTAACGTCAACCAAAATAGTCTTGATAACATAAGCGCCTTTAATAGCTAAAGTAATTTCACGCAAACCTTCAATTAAAAAAGTTTGCGTATTTTTTCGTGCACGTGCTTTTTCTTTTAATTGAAAAAGTTCTTTTATAAACGTGTTTTGTGTACTTGTAATCTGTTTTCGCATTTTGCAAAAATAAGTTTAAAAAAGCTATAATTTTTCGGTTAAGTGGTAATTTATTAAAAGTAATATTACTTTATTATATCCATAAATTCCAGCTTCTTGTTTGTTGGCTTTTAAATATGAGTCGTAAAATATTTTAAAAAATTGCTCTGACCAGTTTTGATACGATTGCCAAAAATCCTGATGTTGTTGCATATCTTTTAAAACACCTTTATTTAAAGTCGCTTTAAGTGTGTCAAATTTATCAGGTTCGTTCTGATAAATTTCATACAAACAATATTTCAAAGCCATTAAATAGCCTGAATAATTATAATAAGTATTGTTAGCATTTGTTGCTGCCAAATACCCAACAAAATTGGCTTCTTTTTCTGATGCAATGCCTAGTTGATGTGCAATTTCATGACAAACTGTTGCTGGATAGCTATTTTTAGGAATCAAATAATTTACCTGAGCTTCATTGGTAATTGGATTTAAATAACCAGCAAATCCCATATAAGTTAAAGGTAAACTAAATAAAGAATGTTTAATTTCTGGATTTGAATATATAAATTGATGGTGTTTTTTTTGAAGTTGATTATAGGCAAAAGAAGCTTCGTTTTTAATTTCTTTTTTTGAAATGGGGTTTTCAACAACAACAGTATCATTGTGGGTTATTGATAGCTGAACTTCATTTACTTTTGTAATTAATTTTTCAGTAAAACCATATAATTCATTGGCAGTATAGGTGTTTTTTTTGAAATTTAAGCGGTAATATAAAGGTTCTCTTAAATAATTCAAACCCCAATTTAATTGAAAAATAAAAAAGACAACAGATGCAATTCCACCAATTTTAAATAAGGTATTTTTTAAGTTAAATTGTTTTGTTTTTATAGCTTTGTAAATAGATTTAACAATGTATATTATAAAAAAAGCATACATTAAATCACCTATAGAAAATGGGATCCAACTTAAAATAAATCGTGAAAATTTTGAAATGTAAATGTAAAGACCGTTTGAATAGTAATTTTCAATAAACAATGGATATTGAGCTAAAATTTGAATCAATGCCCATTGCATAATTAAAATAAGCGTTAAAATTTTATAGGTCTTTTTTGTTTCCATTTTTCAAAAATAGGAAATAATTATTCAGTAATATGTCATTTATAAGTTATTAACAAATTGTAGACTTGTTAACAACAATTGTGTAAAAATAAAAACAAAAATTAACAGTAAAACTGTGTTTTAAAAATTACATTTGCTAAACACACAAAATGAAAAATACATTTTATTTTTTTATAAAATGAAATACGAACTTTTAATTACAAGTAGTATTCAACTAATTAATAATTAAATATTTATAAAATTTACTAAGTGAAAAGTTTACAGCCAATCCCATCTAAAACATTTAAAAAAAGTAATGTTATAAGTCTTGAAAAAGGAAAAATTCCGCCACAAGCTATTGATTTAGAAGAAGCCGTTTTAGGTGCAATGATGATTGACAAAAAAGGTGTTGATGATGTTATTGATATTTTACATTCAGAGGTTTTTTACAAAGAATCACATCAATTAATTTACGATGCTATTTTTACTTTATTTCAAAATACAGAGCCAATAGATTTATTATCAGTCTCTAACCAATTAAGAAAGTCGGGTAACTTGGAAGCTGCTGGTGGCGATTTTTATATTGTTGGCTTAACTCAAAAAGTATCTTCATCTGCACATATCGAGTTTCACGCTCGTATTGTATTGCAAAAATACATTCAACGTAAATTAATCACCATTTCTTCTGAAATTATTGAAGAAGCCTATGATGAAACTGTAGACGTATTTGATTTGCTAGATGATGCTGAAACCAAATTATTTGAAGTAACTCAAGGAAATTTAAAAAAGAGTTCAGAATCTGCTCAAGGTCTTGTTGATCAAGCGATTAAAAAAATACAGGAGATTTCTAATAAAAAAGGGATGAGTGGTGTTGCCACTGGTTTTACACGTTTAGATGAGTTAACATCGGGTTGGCAACCATCAGATTTGGTAATTTTAGCCGCACGTCCTGGTATGGGTAAAACGGCTTTTGTAATGTCTATGGCTAAAAATATGGCGATAGATTTTGACAGTCCTGTTGCTATTTTTTCGTTAGAGATGTCTTCCGTTCAGTTAATTACACGTATGATTTCTAGTGAAACTGGTATTTCTTCAGGAAAATTAAGAAAAGGAAATTTAGAACCACATGAATGGGAGCAGTTAAATGTAAAGGTGAAAAATTTAGCAAAAGCACCAATTTTTATTGATGATACACCTTCTTTATCTATCTTCGATTTACGAGCAAAAGCACGTCGTTTAGCATCGCAACACGGTATTAAAATTATTGTAATTGACTACTTGCAGTTAATGACAGCCGGAAGTGCTTCAAACGGAAACAGAGAACAGGAAATTTCTACAATTTCTCGAAATTTAAAAGCATTGGCAAAAGAATTATCCATTCCTGTAATTGCACTTTCTCAATTATCTCGTGCTGTTGAAACGCGTGGGGGAAGTAAAAGACCTTTATTATCCGATTTACGTGAATCTGGTGCAATTGAGCAAGATGCCGATATTGTTTCATTTATTTTTAGACCAGAATATTACGGACTTACAGAGTGGGATGATGAAGAACATACACCTTGTGAAGGTCAGGCTGAATTTATTGTTGCTAAACATAGAAATGGTGGTTTAGAAAATATCAGACTTAAATTTACAGGTCATTTGGCACAATTTAGTAATTTAGATGATGGTTCAAGTAGTGAATTTCAGTCTAAAATGAATGTGAATCCAACCAGTGGAATGACACCTAGTGCTGAAGAAGCTTTTGGAATTCACGACAATTTAGAAGATGATGGTGAAGTTCCGTTTTAATAAAATCCTTTTTTCAAAAACTAAAAAAACGGCAGTACAATTTGTATTGACCGTTTTCTTGTTATTAATATCTCCATCTTTATTTGCATCTTTTATTTTAATTCCAATGGATGCAGTTACACAAACCAATCATTTAAAAGCTTACGGAATTACTTATTGGTCTTTAGAAAATGGAAACGCTGCCAAATGGTTGTTAAATTATGAAGGTGGTTCTTTTTTATTAGAAGACAATGAAGCAACCCGAAATGAATGTAAAATTAGAGGGGTAACCTTTCAGGTAATTTCCGACACACAAGTAGCGCAAATTTTAGATGAAATTAGTAGCCCGTCTTTGAATATGGAGGCTGTTGATTTAGAAAAAGCACCAAAAATAGCGGTGTATTCGCCAAAAGATAAAATGCCTTGGGATGATGCTGTAACTATGGTTTTAACCTATGCTGAAATTCCTTTTGATGTAATTTATGATGAAGAAGTTTTAAATGATAAGCTACTTTTATATGAATGGCTGCATTTACACCACGAAGATTTTACAGGTCAATACGGTAAGTTTTATGGTGCTTATAAATCGGCACCTTGGTATATTGAACAAAAAAAAGCTTCAGAAAACTTAGCCAAAGAACTTGGTTATTCTAAAGTATCACAAGAAAAATTAGCCGTAGCAATAAAAATAAGAGATTTTGTAATTGGAGGCGGATTTATGTTTGCAATGTGTTCAGCAACTGATAGTTTTGATATTGCTCTTTCTGCGGAAGGTGTTGATATTTGTGAAACGATGTTTGATGGAGATCCTTCAGAAATAGACTATCAGCAAAAAATAGATTTCAATAAAACTTTTGCATTTAAAGATTATACTTTGGTTAGAAATCCCAACGAATATGAGTTTTCTTCTATAGATATGACTTCAAAAAGGCAAAGTATTCAACGTACATCCGATTATTTTTTATTGAAGGAATATTCAGCAAAATGGGATCCAGTGCCTACAATGCTATGTCAAAATCATACACAATTGGTAAAAGGTTTTATGGGGCAAACTACTTCATTTGATCGAAATACAATAAAATCTACGGTTTTGGTAATGGGTGAAGTAAATAAAAATCAAGAAGCTCGTTATATACATGGTGTAAAAGGAAAAGGGATGTTTACTTTTTACGGTGGTCACGATCCTGAAGATTATCAACATAGAGTAGGTGATCCTAAAACCGAATTGGATTTATTTCCAAATTCTCCAGGCTACCGATTGATACTAAATAATGTATTGTTTCCTGCCGCAAAAAAGAAAAAACAGAAAACCTAAGTTGTTAATAACATAGCAATAAATTTTATTTAAATATTTAGGAATAAAAACTTCAAAAAGAGTACTTTTACCGCTTCAAAATTAAAATATAAAAAATGTCAACTACACAAGAATTGCAAAATTTTGCACAACAAGTAAGAAGAGATATTGTTAGAATGGTGCACGCTGTAAATTCAGGTCATCCAGGAGGTTCATTAGGATGTAATGAGTTTTTAACAGTTTTATATCAAGATGTTATGAGCTATTCAACAGATTTTACAATGGATGGCATTAATGAAGATTTGTTCTTTTTATCAAACGGACATATATCACCTGTTTTTTATAGTGTTTTGGCTAGAAGTGGTTATTTTCCTGTAAAAGAATTAGGAACTTTTAGATTGTTAAATTCGCGTTTACAAGGTCATCCAACAACACACGAAGGTTTGCCAGGTATTAGAATGGCTTCAGGTTCTTTAGGTCAGGGTATGAGTGTTGCATTAGGTGCGGCTCAAGCAAAAAAATTAAATGGTGATCATAAATTGGTTTACACTTTACACGGTGATGGCGAATTGCAAGAAGGTCAAAACTGGGAAGCAATTATGTATGCTGCAGGTAAAAATGTAGATAATTTAATTGCTACTGTTGATTATAATGGTCAACAAATTGATGGTTCTACAGACCAAGTTCTTCCTTTAGGAGATTTAAAAGCTAAATTTGAAGCTTTTGGATGGATTGTTCTTGAAGAAGAAAAAGGAAATGATATTGATGCAATAAAAGCAGTATTGGCTAAGGCAAAGTCTTTAACGGGTAACGGAAAACCAGTTTGTATTTTATTAAAAACAATGATGGGTAATGGTGTTGATTTTATGATGCACACACATGCTTGGCATGGTAAAGCACCAAACGATGCTCAATTAGAAAGTGCTTTAAATCAAAATCCTGAAACTTTAGGAGATTATTAATTTTTGATAAAATTAAATAATTATAATATTTAAAAATAGCTATAACTTAGGTTGTAGCTATTTTTATTTATAGTTTTATCAATTACCAATTCTAAATTGTCAATAGAAAATTAGTAATTGTTAATTGGTTTTGTAAGTTTACGGTTATATTTACAACTATTAGTGATATGAAATGAAGTTGAATAGTGATTATTCAATTTTATAATCTTTTAATCATTCAAAATATAAAATGAAAATAGGTATTGTTTGTTATCCAACATTTGGAGGAAGTGGAGTAGTAGCAACTGAATTAGGAATGGCATTGGCCAATAAAGGTCATCATGTACATTTTATAACTTATAAACAGCCAGTTAGACTCGATTTTATTTCTAAAAACATTCATTTTCATGAAGTTTTTGTTGAAGAATATCCTTTATTTCATTTTCAACCTTACGAATTGGCATTGTCTAGTAAAATGGTTGAAGTTGTTCAAATGTATAATTTAGAAATTTTACACGTTCATTATGCAATTCCACATGCTTATGCAGCATATATGGCAAAGCAAATGTTAAAAGAAAAAGGGATTGATATTAAGGTGGTTACAACACTTCATGGTACAGATATTACTTTGGTAGGAAGTCATCCAAATTATAAAACAGCCGTTGAATTTAGTATCAACAATTCTGATATAGTTACTACGGTTTCTGAAAGTTTAAAACAAGATACTTTACGTTTGTTTAATATTACGAATGAAATTCATGTAATTCATAATTTTATAGATTTTGAAAAATACCCTGAAATAAGCTCTTCTGAATGTCAGCGCAATACCATTGCAAACGACAATGAGCGTATAATTACACATATAAGTAATTTACGTCCTGTTAAAAGAGCCGCAGATGTAATTGCTATATTTAATAAAATTCAGCAAAAAATACCTTCAAAATTATTATTGGTTGGCGAAGGTCCTGATCGTGAACATTTAGAGTTTCAGGCAAAAGAATTGGGTATTTTAGATAAGATTTTATTTTTAGGAAATAGCAACGAAGTAAATAAACTATTGTGTTATTCCGATTTATTTTTATTACCATCACAAACTGAAAGTTTTGGTTTGGCAGCTTTAGAAGCTATGGCTGCCAGAACGCCTGTGATTTCTACAAACGCTGGAGGTTTGCCAGAGGTAAACATACAAGGTGTTACTGGGTTTTTAAGCAATGTTGGTGATACTGACGATATGGCTAAAAACGGAATTTATATTTTAGAAAATACAGATAGATTACAGCAGTTTAAACAAAATGCTGTAGCGCAGGCAAAACAATTTAGTTTGCAAAATGTTTTACCTGCATACAAAAAGTTGTATAGAAAAGTTTGCCCTAATTGTTGTTAAGCGTTGTAATAATCTAAAGCTTCAATAAGTAAATCTTTTTCTACTTTACAATCTAATTTAAATTTTTCTAAGCTAGTTAATAGTACAAAATTTACGCGTCCGCCAACGTTCTTTTTATCGTGGATTAATAATTCCATAATACCATCATAATCAGCTTTGTTTATTTGAACCTTTCCGTAAATAGCTATAATTTTTTCTTTGATGTCTTTTAAAGTTTCAGCAGGAAAATTCAATAATTTTTCAGAAATAAAAGCTTCAGTAATCATACCAATTGCAATGGCTTCACCGTGCGTTAAATTTTCTTTTTCTTCCGATTCTAAAAAGTAAGATTCAACAGCATGACCTAAAGTATGTCCATAGTTTAAAATTTTTCTTAAACCACCTTCTTTTGGATCTTCAGTAACAACTTCATTTTTAATTTCAATAGAACGGTGTATTAGGGTACTAATATTTTCTAAATTCAATTCATCAAAATTATTTATTGCATTCCAAATATTAACATCGTAAGTCAAGCCATATTTAATAATTTCAGCCAAACCAGATCTAATTTCACGCTCTGTAACTGTATTTAAATAAGTTGTATCAATCAATACCATCTCTGGATCAGAAAATAAACCAATTTGATTTTTTAACACACCTAAATCAACACCGGTTTTACCACCAACAGAGGCATCAACCATACTTAATAAAGTTGTAGGAATATTGATAAAAGTGATACCACGTTTAAAGCATGAAGCAACAAAACCACCTAAATCTGTAATTACACCACCACCTAAATTAATCATCAAACTTTTACGGTCAGCACCCAATTCGGTTAGAGCATGCCAAACGCCAGTACAGGTCTCAAGATTTTTATTTTCTTCACCTGCTTCAATTTCAATAATTTCAATTTCTAAAGTTGTTTCCAATGCTTGTAGCAAAAGTGGTAAGCAATATTCATTGGTATTTTCATCAACTAAAATAAATATTTTAGAGTGCTTTGTATCGGCTATGTACTTATTTAATTTTAAATAAGCGTCTTCTTGAAAATTTACGTAGTAATTATTGGATAAAATAGGTTGCATGTTGGGTAATATTTTTGTGCAAATTAAAGGTAAAAAAACGAAAAAATAAACTGTTTGTAAATATCTTTGTTTAAACACATACACAATGGAAAAAATATTTGACAATACTGAAGTCGCTTTTGCTGTAAAAACAAATTCGGAAATAGATAGAGCATTTTATTTATTTGAAATGATTAAGCGAGAGCCTTTGGTTAAAATTGGTACAGCTGTTACCAAATTTGCATTGAAAACACATTTGCCTGTTGAAGGACTAATTAGAACCACTGTTTTTGACCATTTTTGTGGCGGAGTAACTGAAAAAGATTGTATGCCAGTTATTGATAAAATGTATACTAAAAATGTACATTCGGTACTCGATTATTCTGTTGAAGGAAAAGAAGTTGAAGAGCAGTTTGATTTGGCTCTTGAAAAAACCTTGAATACCATTAAATTTGGTACAGAGAAAAAGAGTATTCCGTTTGCTGTTTTTAAACCAACCGGATTTGGGAAATTAGAAATTTATAGAAAAATTACTGAGGGCGAACAACTTAGTGCCCATGAAGAATTGGAATGGCATAGAATTAAAGAGCGCTATGATATTGTTAGTAAAGCTGCTTTTAAAAGAGATGTTCCTTTATTAATTGATGCTGAAGAAAGTTGGATGCAAGATGCCGCAGACAATTTAATTGAAGAAATGATGCGTAAATACAATACTAAAAAAGTAATTGTATTTGGAACGTTGCAATTATACCGTTGGGATAGACTAGATTATTTAAAACAGTTGCATAAACGCGCAAAAGAACAAGGTTTTAAGGTGGGAATGAAGTTAGTGCGTGGTGCATATATGGAAAAAGAACGTGAACGTGCCGAAGAAAAACACTATAAAGATCCTATTTGCGAAAACAAGGCAGCAACCGATAAAATGTTTAATGATGTGTTAACTTATATGTTTGAAAACATTGATGATATGGCAATTTTTGCAGGTACTCATAATGAAGAAAGTTCTTATTTATTAATGAGTTTAATAGCAAATTCAGGTTTAGAAAAAAATGACAAACGCATTTGGTTTGGTCAATTATATGGTATGAGCGATCATATTAGTTACAATTTAGCAAAAGCAAATTACAACGTTGCAAAATATTTGCCATTTGGTCCTGTGCGTGATGTTATGCCTTATTTAATTAGACGTGCCGAAGAAAATACTTCTGTAGCCGGCCAAACAAACCGAGAACTAGAATTGTTGAAGCGAGAACGTGAACGAAGAAAAATTTAATTCAAAATAGAAGAAGTTGAAAGAGTTGTTTTTATAACTCTTTTTTATTTTATTGAAAATCAATTAATTAGTTTAATTCGATTCTTTTAATTTTGTAGTGTAAAATAAAATAAAACAACTACTTTTGCAACTTCTAAAAAATCAGAATATGCAATCTATCAGAAACATAGCAATTATTGCTCACGTTGACCACGGTAAAACTACATTGGTTGATAAAATTATTGACCAAGCTCACATTTTAGATGAGCGCAAAGTACGTACCGATTTATTACTAGATAATAATGACTTGGAACGTGAACGTGGAATTACCATTTTGTCTAAAAATGTTTCTATCGTTTATAAAGGAGTAAAAATTAATATTATTGACACTCCTGGTCACGCCGATTTTGGTGGTGAAGTAGAACGTGTATTAAAAATGGCTGATGGTGTATTATTATTAGTCGATGCTTTTGAAGGACCAATGCCACAAACTCGTTTTGTTCTTGGTAAAGCTTTAGAATTAGGGTTAACACCAATTGTAGTTATTAATAAAGTAGATAAACCAAACTGTACGCCAGATTTAGTTCACGATAAAGTATTTGACTTAATGTTTGCTTTAGATGCAACGGAAGAACAATTAGAATTTGCATCAATTTATGGGTCTGCAAAAAATGGTTGGATGAGTTACGACTGGAAAGAAGAAACAGATAATATTGTACCTTTATTAGATTCAATTTTAGAAAATATTCCAGAAGCTCCTTATCAGGAAGGGACTCCTCAAATGCAAATTACTTCATTAGATTTTACATCATTTGTTGGTCGTATTGCTATTGGACGTGTGTTTAGAGGTGATTTGGTTGAAGGAAAGGATTATATGCTTTGTAAAGCTGATGGTAGTTTTAAAAAAGTAAGAATAAAAGAATTGCATACTTTTGAAGGTTTAGGTAAAGATAGAACTGAAAAAGTAAGAAGTGGTGATATTTGTGCTATTACTGGTATTGAAGGTTTTGATATTGGTGATACAATTTCTGATTTAGAAAATCCAGAAGCATTGCCAAGATTAAAAGTTGATGAACCTACTATGAGTATGTTGTTTACCATTAACAACTCACCATTTTATGGTAAAGAAGGTAAATTTGTTACTTCTCGTCATTTACGTGATAGATTGTTTAAAGAAATTGAGAAAAACTTAGCTCTAAGAGTTGAAGAAACTGATACTGAAGATAAATTTAATGTTTTTGGACGTGGAATTCTTCATTTATCAGTTTTAATTGAAACAATGCGAAGAGAAGGGTATGAGTTACAAGTTGGTCGTCCACAAGTAATTATCAAAGAAATTGATGGTGTAAAATGTGAGCCTTATGAAACATTGGTAATTAATGTTCCTGAAGAGTCTGCAAGTAAAGCAATTAATTTAGTTTCTTTAAGAAAAGGAGATTTGTTAGTAATGGAGCCTAAAGGTGATTTACAACATTTAGAATTTGATATTCCTTCTCGTGGATTGATTGGTTTAAGAAATAAAATATTAACTGCAACGCAAGGAGAAGCAATTATCAACCATAGATTACGTGGTTTTGATGCTTATAAAGGTGAAATTGCTACGTCAAACAATGGCGCTATTATTTCTGCAGAAACAGGTAAAGCAACAGCTTATTCAATAGATAAATTACAAGATAGAGGTAAATTCTTTATTGATCCTAACCAAGATATTTACAAAGGTCAAATTGTTGGAGAAAACAACAAGCAAGAAGATATGGCGGTAAATTTAATTAAAGGGAAAAAATTAACAAACGTTCGTAAGTCTGGTACAGATGACAGTGTTAAAATTGCTCCTAAAGTAGATTATTCATTAGAAGAATGTATGGAATATATTAAAGATGATGAATATTTAGAAGTTACTCCATTAAGTTTACGTATGCGTAAAATTAATTTTAGATAAATTTTACATCAAATAGTTTAAATAAAAAGCTTCCATTTTGGAAGCTTTTTTTATATATGAAGTAGTAGTGCTACTCAAGTTACTATATGGTTAAAATTTTTATAAGATATTTGTTTCAAATTAATTTTTAATAAGATGAGATATATAGTTTTAATTATGTTATTTTTTATTGCGACAAGTTGTAATTTTGAAAATAAAACAAAGATTGTAGAAAATAAAGCAGCAGAGATTACAAATGATAACAAAGAAATTTTAAATCTTTTACAGCAAAAATGTTATGCTTGTCATTCAACCACTTCCAAATCTCATGATGAAATAATAGCACCCCCAATGGTTGCAGTTGTAAAAAGGTATAAAATGTCTTACCCTACAGAGCAAGCATTTGTTGAAGCGGTTTCAAATTGGGTGCTAAATCCAACTAGCGAAAATGCTTTAATGAGGGGAGCTGTTGATAAATTTAATGTTATGCCTAAACAGCCGTTTAATAGTGATGAAATTATAGCAATTGCTCAATACATGTTTAGCAATAAATTAGAAGCTCCAGTATGGTTTGAAGATCATTTTAATCAACAACATCCAAATGGAATGGGAATGGGGCAAGGAAAAGGTAATAACAGACAATAATAAAATAATTCTTTTTTTATTTTACGACTAATATTTATGTTTACAATTTATAGCAGAGTAAAGGCAGCATAGTTAGTGAAAATAAACAATTTAATTTTTTTAATAAAAAGCTGAAAAATAAAATAATAAGTAAGTTTTTTAAACCTAAAAAGCCATAAAAAAAGTATCAATACTTTTTTTATGGCTTTTTAATTATAATATAAATGCGCTTCATTTTAGTAAAAAAAATTACCGTTTAATCTAAAGTAGTATTATAAAAATAGCAATATTTAAGTTTAAACCTTAAAATAATTTCAAAACATCCAGGAAGTTATGTAATATAAATAGATGTTGAGTATGTAAGAATTGATTGCAATTGCAGTACGGTACAGGATAGTATAATTTTAATCAAAACTTAAATTAGCATTTGTTAAGAATTATACTTCAAAATTAATTTTTAAGAAATAAACCTTATAAAAATAACAAACATAATTAATTAGATGATGAATAAAAGAACTTTATCAAGATTTGGAAACAAATTTTTAATGATTGTTTTTGCGGGTTTCTTGTTGATTTCCTGTCAATCAAATAGTCAAGTTTTAAAAGAAATTACCCAAGGAAACAGAACCAAATACAATTTTAATCCGGATTGGAAATTTATTCAAGAAAATCCTGAAAATGCAGAAGTATTTAATTATGATGATACTTCATGGAGTACGGTTAGTGCACCTCATACTTTTAACGATGTTGATACTTTTGACGATTTCAGTTTAGGAGGTCATAAAGGAGAAAAAAATCAATGGAGAGGTACTGTTTGGTATCGTAAACATTTTAAACTACCTGCAGCCGATGCTGGTAAAAAAGTATATATTGAGTTCGAGTCGGTTCGTCAAATTGCAGATGTTTATGTAAATGGAAAATATTTAGGTCAAAATCAAACAGGATTTATTCCTTTTGGTTATGATTTAACACCATATCTAAATTTTGGAGATAAAGAAAATGTTATTGCCGTAAAAGTTAATAACGATCGTAATAGTGATGATTTTAGAGATAACGATCCACTTGTTTGGAACCACGAACACTGGCATCCAACACACGGTGGTATTTACAGAAATGTATTTTTACACACTATGGATCCGTTGCATATTACATTGCCACTATACGACAATTTAAAAACTGTTGGAACGTATGTTTTTGCTGATAATGTGAGTGAAAAAAGTGCAGATGTTACTGTAAAGGCTGAAGTTAAAAACGAATATAACGAAGATAAAAATGTAACTTTTGAAGCTGTAATTGTTGATAAAGATGGAAATGTTGTTCAAACGGCAAAAGCATCTGAAACAATTAAAGCAGGACAACAATTCACGTTTGAGACTACAACAAGTGTTTTAAACCCAAATCTTTGGTATACACGCAATCCGTATATGTACAAGGTTGTCTCAATCTTAAAAGAAGGCAATACAGTATTGGATACTTATGAAACACCACTTGGAATTAGAAGTTTCGAATTCAATAAAGATACTGGATTTCATAACAACGGAGAATATGCAAAACTACACGGATGGGGTCAAAAACCTACAAATACGTGGGCTGGTTTAGGAGCAGCATTACCAGATTGGTTACGTGATTATACATACCAATTAATGGATGAAGCAGGAGGAAATTTTATTCGTTGGGGACATTGTGCGGGATCGCCTGCAGAAATTGCAATGGGTGATAAATATGGTTTTGTAACCTTAATGCCTGGTGTAGCTGGAGAATCTCAAGATGAAGGTGAAACATGGAAAATTCGTATGGAAGCTTTTCGTGATATGATTGTTTATTATAGAAATCACCCATCTATTTTTATTTGGGAAGGTGGTAACTGGGCTGAGACTCCTGAACATTACGAAGAGATTTTAGATATTATCAATACTTTTGATCCAAACGGAAAAAGATTGATGGGTAATAGACGTTCAGATACAAAAACGGAATCTGAAAATTATGTTACCATTGAAGTTGGTACTGAAGGTTGGCAACGTGAATTTGCAAGTTTGCCAATTATTGAAAGTGAATATTTGCGTGATGAAGCACCAAGACGTGCCTGGGATAAATCAACACCTGATGATAATTTTTGGACGCATCCTAATATAAGTAAAAATACATACCAAATTGGTTCTGAAGAATTTGCCGTTCGACAAGCAGATCATTGGTGGAATAAAATGGGTAGAAAATCATACCATAGTGGTGGTGCAAATTGGGTGTTTACTGATGGTCCTCATGGTGGTCGTAATCCTACAGAAGTTACAAGAGCAAGTGGTGAAGTTGATGCGGTAAGATTGCCTAAAGAAGCATTTTATGCAGTAAAATCTATGTGGAGACCAGAGCCTCAGGTTCATGTTATTGGTCATTGGAATTATGCTGAAGGAACAAAAAAAGATATGTTTGTAATATCAAATTGTGCTGAAGTAAAATTATACATCAACAATAAATTAATTGGTACAAATAGCGCTGCTAAAAACGGCTATGTATATGAATTTTCAGATGTTGCTTTTGAAGCTGGTGAAATTAAAGTTGAAGGGTATGTTGATGGTAAATTACTAGTTACTCAAACTAAAAAAACAGTTGGAGAACCAGTAGCTATTAAATTAACAACAATGACAGGTCCAAAAGGATGGAGAGCTGATGGTTCTGATATTGTACTTATAGATTTTGAAGTTGTAGATAAAAATGGAGATAGATGTCCGTTAGATAAAGATCGCGTAGACTTTACAATTTCTGGTCCTGGAATATGGAGAGGTGGTTACAATAGTGGTAAAGAAAAAAGTACCAATAATTTATATTTAGATACTGAATGTGGAATCAATAGAGTTGCTGTACGTTCTTTATTAGAAGCAGGAACTGTTAAAATTACAGCTTCAAGAGATGGTTTAACTTCAGCAAGTGTAGAAATTACATCTTTGCCAATAGCTATCGAAAATGGGCTGACAACGGAACTTCCTCAAGTATTTGATGTAGCTTTAGTAGAAGAACCTTTACCAATTTATACGCCTAAAATGGAAGCATACGATCCGGGTGATGATAATAGAAGTGACTTGTTTTCTAAATTTAGTTATACTGGTGACGCGAAAGCAATGTTAAGAACTACGATGGATTGGGGTAAAAAAGCGTATACAGATTTGGATATGAATTATACGGTAATTCCTTCATATCTAAGAGGTGCTGAATATGTTAGAACTCCAGATTCAGACAAAGGTTATTGGGCTAGAGACCTGTTGCAATTTATTGCTGGTGCAGATATGGATATTTATGTGTTGCATGATGATCGTGTTTCACGACCTGAGTTTTTATTGAAAGATTATGTTGATACAGGTGATGATCTTGTTATTGGAGGTGTAACAATGTCTATTTTTAAAAGAACAGCAAAAGCAGGAGAAAGTATTGTAATGGCTGGAAATAGCGATGGAGAAATTCCAAAAGAATGCAGAATGTATACTGTAATTGGTAAGAAAAAATAACAATTAATTAAGTTTGAAGAAAAGATTCTATAGGTAGTTTTAACTATTGTATAGAATCTTTTTTTTTGTTAAATATTAAAAGTTTTATGAAAAGTGCGTACATTAATTGAAATTTAAGCCACTTAGAAAAGTTACAATATCCACCATTATTTAAACTGAAAGAAAACTAATAAAGTCCAAAATATGAAACGATTATTGATTTTTTTCACCTATTTACTAATAACAACTCAAATTTCTTTTGCACAAGAAACAACTAAAACAGGCGAATGGCACACGATGGAATGTGCTAACAATGCCATTGCAAGACACGAATGTAGTTTTACGGAGGTTGATGGATTGTTTTATTTATTAGGTGGAAGAGGCATAAAATCAATATCAATCTTTAATCCAAAAACAAAAACTTGGTCTGAAGGCTTAGCACCACCAATAGAAATTCATCATTTTCAAGGGATTTCTTATAAAGGAAAAATATATGTCATTGGAGCAATGACCGGAAAATACCCTTATGAAACACCATTGAAAAATATTTTGGTGTATAACCCAAAGCTAGATGCTTGGCAAGAAGGTGCTGAAATTCCTGAAGCAAGAAGAAGAGGTTCTTCGGGAATTGTAGTAAAAGGCAATGTTGCAATAGTTATAAGTGGTATTGTTGATGGGCATAATAGTACGCATGTTCCATGGGTTGATGCGTATAATTTTAAAACAAATAAATGGACAGTTTTAGCCAATGCTCCAAGATCTAGAGATCATTTTGCAGCAGCTATAAACGGAAATGAAATTTATTGCGCTGGCGGTAGAAATTCTTCTTTTGCTACCAACCAAACCTTCGACTTAACAATTGCAGAGGTTGATGTTTACAATTTAAAATCAAATACTTGGACTACATTGCCTTCAAAAAATAACATACCTACTATGCGTGCGGGGGCTTCCGCAGTATTTTTAGAAAATGATTTAATAGTTATTGGTGGTGAAAGTATGTCTCAAAAATCTGCACATAACAATGTTGATGCTTATAATATAAAAAATGAAACATGGAGACCATTAGACACTTTAAAAACGGGTAGACACGGTACGCAAGCAATTGTTTATGAAAAAAAGATTTTTATAGCTGCCGGAAGTGGAAGCAGAGGTGGCAAACCTGAATTGGATACTATTGAGATGTTCGAGTTTAAATGATTTGATTTAAACATGAAAAATAAAGTGTTTCTTGG
The DNA here is from genome assembly GCF_004121075.1 of Lutibacter sp. HS1-25. Classification (GTDB taxonomy): domain Bacteria; phylum Bacteroidota; class Bacteroidia; order Flavobacteriales; family Flavobacteriaceae; genus Lutibacter. Next base: position 9,978 of record NZ_RHLN01000019.1, on the reverse strand, counting down.
TAGCAGATTTTGAGATGGTTAAAATAAATAGAGGCAATTTAAATTCAGTTTTCATCGCAGGACAGTACAGGACAAGTTTTTAAAAGCGTTTACTTATAATTGTTATATTCAATCAATTTATAATTAACATAATTTAATAATATAAGGTTAAATGGCTTTAAAAAAAATCGCAATTATACTGCTTACTTTTTTAATTATTCAAAATTTAGAAGCACAATCAACAAATTTAAATGTACTTGTATTTTCAAAAACGAATGCATTTCGACACAAATCGATACCTGCAGGAATAGATTTTTTGAGCAAAATGGGTGCTGAAAATCATTGGAAAATGGAATTTTCAGAAGATTCAACTGTTTTTAACATAGCTAAACTAGCCACATTTGATGTTATTGTGTTTTTAAATACATCGGGAAATATTTTTAGTGATAAAAATAAAAATGCCTTAAAAAATTATTTTGCCAGAGGAAAAGGTTTTGTAGGTATCCACGCCGCTTCTGATACAGAAAAAGAATGGCAGTGGTTTACTGAAATGGTTGGAGCAACATTTAAAGACCATCCTAAAGTGCAAACAGCTACTTTAAATGTAAATACTACTTGCCAGCATCCGGCTATTGATGGCTGGAATGAAAAAGAAGTTTTTAAAGATGAATGGTATAATTTTTTAAAACCAGTAGGGAAACATGTTAATGTATTAACATCTATTGATGAAAATACGTATGAAGGAAAACAAATGAATACCGATAACCATCCAAATAGTTGGTATCATATTTATAATGGTGGCCGTGTTTTTTATACGGGCTTAGGACATACAAATGAAATTTATCAAGAAAATCGCTATTACAACCATATTAAAGGTGCTGTTTTATGGGCTGCAGGAGTCAAAGAAACACCAGGATTGTCAAAAAAATGGACAAATTTATTAGAAGGTGATCCTTATTTAAATTGGGATGTTTTTATGGGGGCGCCGCACAAAACAGTACAAGGCTTGGAGAATGTAGATCCAAATAGTGATGGAAAAAATTCAGCGCCGCTTGGGTTAAATAACGATCCTAAAAATGTTTTTACTTTTCAAACTATTGATGGTGAGCAAGTGCTTCATATTTCAGGAGAAATTTATGGTTCATTAACTTCAAAAAATGAATATGAAAATTACCATTTAAAATTACAATTTAAATGGGGAGAAAAAATTTGGGAGCCACGTTTAACAAAAAATAGAGACAGTGGTATTTTATACCATTGTACAGGACCTTATACTACATTTTGGAATGTTTGGATGCAATCTCAAGAATTTCAGGTTGAAGAAGGCAATGTTGGTGATTATTATGCTTTATCAACTACATTAATTCAGATTCCTTCAGAAAAGAAAAAAGGAGAAAAACAGTTTGATTATGTAAAAGGTGGTACTTTAAATCAGTTTTCTAGTTTAACAAAGTACCCTTCAAACCATTGCAATAAAGGTTTTGATAATGAAAATCCGCACGGTGAATGGAACACTTTAGAGTTAATTTGTTTTGAAGGAACCAGTTTTCATATTGTAAATGGCAAAGTTGTAATGGCTTTATTCAATTCTCAGATTCAAAATTTGGATAAAGAAATTGTGCCACTTCAAAAAGGTAGAATTCAAATTCAGTCTGAAGCAGCTGAAGTGTTTTATAAAAATATTGAAATCAAGTCAATTGATAAAATTCCGGGTAAATACAACAAGTATTTAAAGTAATATTTGGCTTTTTTTGAAATGGTAACTATTTGTTATTTCAAAAAATCAGAATTAAGATTTAAATTATTTTAATAAATTTTTCAAAAATGAAATCATATAAACAAACATTTTACTTCACTTTTTTAGTTTTTTTAACAAGTGTTCATTTTTTAGTGGCACAAGAAAAAAACAATTCTAAAATTACAGGAGAATTAAAAAAATGGCATAAAGTTACTTTGACATTTGAAGGTCCTGAAACTTCAGAAACCGAAAATTACAATCCGTTTTTAAATTATAGATTAAATGTTTTATTTACGCACAATGCAACAGGAAAAACCTATTTAATTCCAGGTTATTTTGCTGCTGATGGAAACGCAGGTGAAACTTCAGCAACCAAAGGAAACAAATGGAAAGTGCATTTTTCGCCCGATGAAATTGGTGATTGGAATTATAAAGTTGATTTTAGAAAAGGGAAATTTGCAGCCTTAAGTTATACCAATAGTTCTAGTGATTCAGCTGAATTTATGGATGGTGAAACGGGTACTTTTTTTATTGAAAAAACAGATAAAAGTGGAAGGGATTTTAGAGCAAAAGGAAGATTGCAATATGTTGGTGAGCGTTATTTAAAATTTGCTGAAACAGGTGAGTATTTTTTAAAAGTGGGACCCGATGCTCCTGAAAATTTTCTTTCTTACGCCGATTTTGATGGAGATTTTAAAAATGATGGTCATAAAGATAATTTAGTTAAAACTTGGGAAGCACATTTAAAACATTGGAACAATGGCGATCCAACTTGGCAAAATGGCAAGGGTAAAGCTATGATTGGCGCAATTAATTACTTGGCTTCAAAAGGAATGAATGTTTTTTCGTTTCTAACATTTAATATTGAAGGTGATGATCAAAATGTGTTTCCATTTATCAATTATGATACCTATGACCGTTATGATATTTCAAAATTAGATCAATGGGAAATTATTTTTGATTATGCAGATAAAATGGGAATGTTCCTTCATTTTAAATTGTCTGAATCTGAAAATCAAGGATTGTTAGACAATGGTGGGATTGGTGCAAATACAATGTTGTATTACCGAGAAATTATTGCGCGTTTTGGACATCATTTGGCTTTAAACTGGAATATTGGTGAAGAAAACGGAGAGTGGATTAAAAAACATGAAACTTTACCAATGAATACGGATCAACGTTTGGCTGCAGCAGCTTATTTGAATAAAACGGATGCTTATAAGCATCATATTGTAATTCATAATGGGGCACCTTTTTATGATGTTTTAGGGGCAGATAGTAAAATTACAGGAGCATCTGTACAAACCAATAAAGCAGATTTTAACAGGGTTCATAGTGAAGCTTTAAAGTGGATAAACGAATCTAAAAATGCGGGTAAACAATGGGCTGTTGCTGTTGATGAGCCTGGTGATGCAAAACATGCTTTATTAACCGATGATGAAGATCCGTTGCATAATAATGCACGTAAAAATGGTTTGTGGGGTGCTTTTATGGCAGGTGCTTGGGGTACAGAATGGTATTTTGGATACCAACATCCGCATTCAGATTTAACTTGCCAAGATTATGCTAGTCGTGATTTATTTTGGGATCAATGTAGTTATGTGTTAGCCTTTTTTAAACAAAATAACATTTCTTTTTGGGAAACAGTCAATCATGATGAGTTGGTTTTAGAAGGTGATTATTGTTTAGCCAAACCAACTGAATTTTACATTGTTTATCTTAAAAATGGAAATGGAACGTTAGATTTAAAAGGTGTTGAAGGTGAGTTTTCAATTCAGTGGTTCAACCCAAGAAAAGGTGGTGATCTTCAAAAAGGAAAATTAAAAAAAGTGAAAGCCAATTCAATTGTGAAGTTAGAAGGCGCTCCTTTAGAGGTTAATTTGGATTGGGTTGTTTATTTAAAAAAGTTGGACAAATAAATAAATGACTGTTACGAACTGTTATCATGATAGTACAGGACACTATTTTTAGATTTGAATATTAGTTTTGATAATTGAATAATCAAAGTTTCAACAAATAAGCGAGTAATTTATTCAAAAAATCAACCAAAATTTTATGGAATTTTAAAATATCATATAAATGAGGCAAATTGCAGAGAAAAAATTTATTAAACACAATTTTCTACTAAATTCTAAAGAGGCTGAAATATTGTATTATGAGTATGCAAAAGATATGCCTATTATTGATTATCATAATCACCTCTCTGCAAAGCAAATAGCTGAAAATAAGCCTATTGAAAACATTACAAAAGCTTGGCTTTCTGGAGATCATTACAAATGGCGTGGAATGCGTGCAAATGGAATTGATGAAGAATTTATTACAGGTTCAGCATCATTAGAAAAGAGATTCCAAAAATGGGCAGAAACTGTTCCACACACATTAAGAAATCCTTTGTTTCACTGGACACAATTGGAGTTAAAGCGCTATTTTGATATAGATGAGATTTTGCAATCAAGTTCTGCTGAAGAAATTTACACCAAAGCGAATGCAGTTTTGGCTACAAAAACACCAGCTCAATTATTAGAAGATATGAATGTTGAAATTATCTGCACTACAGACGATCCAACAGATGATCTTCTATGTCATAAAAAGATTGTTGAAGCTGGTTTTTATACAAAAGTTTACCCAACATTTAGATCAGATGAACTATTTTTTATTGGTCAGAATAAATTTTTAAATTATCTAAAAAAATTAGCTGCAGCTGTTGCTTTTCCAATTCATAACTATGCTGATTTTTTAAAAGCAATAGATAGTCGTATTGATTATTTTCATGAAAATGGATGCCGATTGTCCGATTTTGGTGTTGGTGGCGAAATTTCAAAAGAAGATTTTACTATTGATGAAATTACAGTAATTTTTGATAAAAATTTAAAAGGTGAAACACTTTTACCTGTAGAAATAATGAAATACAGATCAAGTTTGATGTTGTATTTGGGAAAGAAATATCATGAAAAGGATTGGGTTCAACAATATCATTTAGGTGCTATTAGAAATAACAACTGTCGTTTACAAGAACAGTTAGGTTCTGATGCAGGTTGCGATTCTATTGGCGATTACTCAATAGCAGAAGCAATGTCTAAATTTTTTAATATACTTGATTCAGATAAAAAGTTAGCAAAAACAATTACCTATAATTTAAATCCAGCCGATAATGAAGTTTTTGCTACTATGATGGGTAATTTTAATTCTAGTGGTATTCCTGGTAAAATGCAGTGGGGGTCAGCTTGGTGGTTTTTAGATCAAAAAAATGGTATGGAAAAACAATTAAATACCTTGTCTAACATGGGTTTATTAAGTCGATTTGTTGGAATGTTAACCGATTCAAGAAGCTTTTTATCTTTCCCTAGACACGAATATTTCAGAAGAATATTGTGTAATTTAATTGCAAACGATGTGAATAATGGATTGTTACCTTATGATCTTGATTTTCTTGGAAGAATGATACAGGACATTTGTTATTACAACGCAAAAGAATATTTCAATTTTAAATAAACAAAGTATTAAATAGATTAAATGGGTATAGTAGTAACATTTGGAGAAATCATGCTAAGATTGGCTTCACAAGGATTTTTAAGATTTTCACAAGCTGATTTAAAGGTGATGCAAACTTGGTAACGGTTGATGAGGTAAATAAATTAATTAAAGTGCGTTGATGCTTCTGGGAGAGTTGCTCGTTAAATTAAATAGGGCAAGACATTAAAACGGAACGGCTTTAATTAAAGAGAATGGGAAGTAATTTTTTTTGCAAAAGTTACTTTTATTATGGTTTAATCAAAACTATTTATAGTGAGAAAAAATGAAGTTTTACTGAATATTATTGATAATAGTGATATTCCTAAATATCAACAGCTTGTAAATGCAATTGTAAATGCAATTGCAAAAAAGGAGTTATTGGTAGGTAATTTATTACCATCTGTAACTAGTATGAGTAAAGCACAAGGATTATCTAGGGATACTGTTTTTAAGGGATATACAAAATTAAAAAAAGATGGTGTTATAGCTTCTGTGCCAAATAAAGGGTATCATATTGCTAGTAATGTTCGAAAAGTTTTATTGTTGTTAGATACTTTTAAAGCTTATAAGGAGGTCTTGTACGATTCTTTTATCGGTAATTTACCCGAAAATACGATTATAGATTTACAGTTTCATCATTATAATATCGAAGATTTTAAAATGGTTATAAATAACAGTGAAGGAAAATATTACAAATACATTGTTATGAATATGGATCATAAAGAGGTGCCTGCTGTTATTTCAAAAATTAATAAAGATAAATTATTATTGTTAGACTGGAATATACACGCTTCACCTGACAATAATTTTGTTTTTCAAGATTTTGGAAAATCATTTTATAATTGCCTAATAGAAGCGCAGGATTTATTTAGAAAATATAAAAAAATTAAATTTATTTATCCCTCTTATACAACGCATCCAAAAGATGCGGTTAATTATTTTAAGAAATTTGGAGATAAATTCAATTTTAATTACAAAGTAGTAACAAAAGTAAAGGATTTAAACATTGAAAAAAATGTTGGATACGTAAGTGTAAATGATAGAATTTTAGCAGCATTTTTAGAGCAATGTAGAGAGAAAGGATTTGAACCAGGAGTTGATGTTGGTTATTTGTCTTATAATGAAACTCCTATGAAAAAATTTGTTTATAAAGGTGTTTCTGTGATTTCAACAGATTTTAAAGCTATGGGGATGAAAGCTGCCGAATTTATAAATTTAAATGAGGGTGAAAAAATGCAATGTTATATACCAACATCATTAATAAAAAGAGAATCCTTATAAAATTTTTTATAAAGTGAAGATAAAATTAAATGAATTAAAATAATTCATAATAACAATGAATAACTAAAAAAATGAAAGTAGGTCTATTTATACCGTGCTATATCAATCAATTATATCCAAAAGTTGGTATTGCTACGTTGGAATTATTAGAAAAATTAGGGGTTGAGGTTTATTATCCTTCAAGTCAAACTTGTTGTGGACAACCTTTGGGGAATTCTGGATACGAGGATGATTCAAAAGGAGCCTGTCAATTATTTGTAGAAAACTTTAAGGAGTACGATTATATTGTAGGCCCATCAGGAAGTTGTATCTACCATGTAAAACATCATTTTGACATTTTAGAGCAAACACCTGAAGTAATTAGAGTTAGAAACAATGCTTATGAATTATGTGAGTTTATAGTGAAAGTTTTAGGGAAAACGGATATTGGCGCATCATTTCCTTACAAAGTTGGTTTACATAAAAGCTGTCACGGATTGCGTGGTTTAAAATTAGGTTCTTGTTCTGAAAGGATGGATGCACATTATTCCACTGAAGAAGATTTGCTAAACAATGTAAAAGGATTAGAACTAATGTCTTTAAACAGAAAAGATGAATGTTGTGGTTTTGGTGGTACTTTTTCTGTTTTTGAAGAAGCAATTTCAGTAAAAATGGGGAAAGATCGTATTCAAGATCATTTAGACAATGGGGTAGAAGTTATTACAGGTGCAGATCATTCGTGTTTAATGCATTTAGAAGGATTGTTAAATAGAAATAAACAGCCAATACGTGTAATGCATATTGCTGAAATTTTAAACAATAGTTTATAGTTATGAGTCATTCTGAAAAAGCAACAATATTCAACAAAAATGAAGCTAAAGTAAACTGGCACGATAAAGCTTTGTGGTATGTTAGAGAAAAAAGAGATAACGCAGCTCATAAAATTAAAGGCTGGGAAGAACTACGAAATGTAGCATCTGGAATTAAAGCAAATGTACTTTCAAACTTAGATAATTACCTTATGGAGTTTGAAGCAAATGCTCAAAAAAATGGTATAAAAGTACATTGGGCTTCAAGTGCAGAAGAACACAATAAGATTATTTATAAAATTTTAGCCGAAAAAGGAGCTAAAAACATAGTAAAAAGTAAATCTATGCTTACTGAAGAGTGTCATTTAAACCCTTTTTTAGAAAGCAAAGGTTTAGAAGTTGTTGATACCGATTTGGGTGAGTATATTGTTCAAATTGCACAAGAACCACCAAGCCATATTGTATTGCCAGCGATTCATAAAACAAAAGAAGAAGTTGATGAATTGTTTCAAGAACATTTAGGTACCAAACCAAGTGGTGGAGATCCTCAATATTTAACAAATGAAGCAAGAAAACATTTAAGAAATAAGTTTTTACAGGCTGATGCAGCTATTACAGGTGTAAATTTTGCAGTAGCAGATACAGGTGGTTTTGTAGTTTGTACCAATGAAGGGAACGCAGATATGGGTGCACATTTAGCACCTGTGCATATTGCGTGTATGGGAATAGAAAAAATAATTCCTAAGGAAGCACATTTAGGTATTTTTTTACGTTTACTTGCTCGTAGTGCAACCGGCCAACCCATAACAACGTATTCGTCTCACTTTAATACGCCAGCACCTGGAGCAGAAATGCACATTGTAATTGTTGATAATGGCAGAACAGAGCAGTTAAGTCGTGAGGATTTTAGATCTTCATTAAGTTGTATTCGTTGTGGTGCTTGTATGAATACTTGTCCAATTTACAGACGAAGTGGAGGTCATAGTTATGATGCTACCATTCCAGGACCAATTGGTTCTATACTTTCACCGGGAAAAGATTTAACAAAACACAGTTCATTGCCTTTTGCATCCACTTTATGTGGCTCGTGTTCCAATGTTTGTCCTGTAAAAATCAACATTCACGAGCAGTTATATAAATGGAGACAATTAATTGTAAAAGATGTAAAACAACCATTTGTTAAAAAAGTAATACTAAAAACTACTGGTTGGTTAATGGCAAGACCTAAATTATTTAATTTACTGGGAGGTTCAGCTAGATTTATGTTGAAACACGCACCTCGATTTATGGTGTATTCAAAATTAAATGCTTGGGGTAAAGAACGTGAATTGCCAGAAGTAGGTAAGCAGAATTTTAATGAGTGGTATAAAAACAGAAAAAAAAATGAGTAGAGAATCCATATTAAAATCGATACAACAAAACAAGCCAGCATTGGTGGAGTTACCAAAAATTGATGTCCAATTGTTTTTTGAAGATATTGATTTGTTAGACACCTTTAAAGGAAATGTACAATTGGTAGGTGGAAAACTAATTGAATTAAATAATGTTGAAAATTTAGATGCAGAAATTCAAAAGCTGTATCCAAATGCAAACAAAATTGTAGCTCAGTTATCAGAATCAAACCTAGGAAATATTACCATTTCAAAAGAAACAAAACCACATTCACTTGAAAATATTGACTTGGCAATTATAAAAGGTGAAATAGGAATTGCAGAAAACGGCTCAGTTTGGATTTCTGAAAATCAATTTCCAGTTCGAGTCTTGCCTTTTATAACCAATGATTTGGTACTTGTTTTGTCAAAAGATAGTTTGTGTTTAAATATGCACAAAGCTTTTGAAATAATAGCAAATAGAGAACGTAGTTTTGGATTGTTTCTTTCAGGTCCATCAAAAACTGCAGATATTGAGCAATGTTTGGTTGTTGGAGCTCAGGGAGCAATGAGTTTAACGGTAATAATAGTTAATTAAATACTCACAATTTAGTATAAGTTGTGTTAAATAGGCAAATTAAAATTGTTAATGCAATTTAAATTACCAACGCCATACCAACATAAAAAGTGTTTTAATTTATACAATTAGGTTCGTCTTTTTAATTAAAGGCGAACCTTTTTCATTAAAAGTATCCAGCATTTGGCTTTTAGTTTTAGTAAATTGGTAAAACATAAGTGCTTATTAAACAAAAAAAGTAGTTGAATAAGGTTCTGCAAGCAGTTTAAAGTGGTTGTTATAAAGTTTACTGATAATAATTTAGTGTGCGTTCCCCGAAAAGGGGCCAGGCTATCCGCTATATCTTTTTTGTAATTACGCCAAGCTTCATTACAAAAAAGGATGCCGCTGCTATCCTTAACGCGATTGAATCAATCAAAAATCGTGGGATAATACTATTATATTGTTAAAAACTAAGCGCAATAGGATCGTTTTAGTAGTAGATTGTTTATACCATATTAACATGTATAGATTGCAATTGCAGTTTGGTTCAAAAAAGGAAGTGTTAAGTAAGTAGACTTTCAAAAAATAATTTAGGTGTAAATACCACGTTTTAAGGTTTGTATAAATAAAACAAAAAATTAAATAAAAAAACATTGCAAAAAGTTTGTTTAGGAATTAATAAAGGTGGTATCTTTGCAGCCGCTAACGGGGTGTTTGTTGGCAAAAAGTTCAGGAACAGGTTGAGTTAAA
>NZ_RHLN01000018.1 GCF_004121075.1 Lutibacter sp. HS1-25 | reverse complement strand
AAAGTCAAAGCGAAAAAAGAAAAACGAGGACTTCAACAGGGATAAACTATATTACAACCAAGAGCAAGACCACTATATCTGTCCAATGGGTCAAACTATGAAAAAAATAGGTGAGCGAAAGAGAAAAACCAAATCAGGTTATGCACAAACCAGTAGTATATATAGCGCACAAAACTGTCAAGATTGTCAATTGCGAGGCGCTTGTTTTAAGGCAAAAGGAAATAGAATTGTAGAGCGGAATCACAAACTAGAGGCATACAAGGAAAAAGCAAGAAGGAATTTGCTTAGCGAAATAGGTGAACTAAAACGCAAACAGCGTACTGCCGATGTAGAACCTGTTTTTGCACACATAAAATCCAATCGAAATTTTAAACGATTTACCCATAAAGGAATAGAAAAAGCTGAATTAGAGTTCGGATTACACGCATTAGCGCATAATATAAGAAAGAAATGCGCCTAATAAATGGCAACTTCTTGCCAAAAATTAAAACCTCCTAAAATTATCGGTAGAAATTAAAAATAAAAAAAACCGCCCCAATTTAATTTTGAGACGGCTTCTTTTAAATATTGATTTTTACTATTTTAAGAGTCCTGCTCGTTTTAGTAAAGCTGTGTTTGAAGGTTTTTTTCCTCTAAAATTTTCATATAATTTCATTGGTTTATCGGTACCTCCTTTTTCAAGAATACAAGATTTTAATTTTTCAGCAGTTTGTTTATTGAAAATACCATTTTCTAAAAACAATTCAAAAGCATCTGCATCTAAAACTTCAGCCCATTTGTACGAGTAATAACCAGATGAATAGCCTCCTTGAAAAATATGTGAAAAAGAAGTGCTCATACAATTTTCTGCAACATCTGGAAAAAGTTGCGTGCTTTTAAATGCATCAAATTCAAACTCTTTAACATTGATTGTTTCGTTTGGTATTTTGGCATGCCATTCCATATCTAAAATTCCAAAACTAAGTTGTCTTAGTGTTTGCATTCCTTCCAAAAAATTTGATGATTTTTTTATTTTTTCAATAAAATCCATCGGAATTAGTTCCTTGGTTTCAAAATGTTTGGCAAATAGGTTCAACGCTTCTTTTTCGTAACACCAGTTTTCTAACAACTGACTTGGTAATTCAACAAAATCCCAAAAAACATTGGTTCCTGATAAACTTGGATAAGTTGTATTTGCTAACATACCGTGTAATGCATGACCAAACTCATGAAACAAGGTAGTTACTTCATTAAAAGTTAGTAAGGATGGTTTTGTAGTTGTTGGCTTGGTGAAATTGCAAACTATTGAAATATGGGGTCTAGAATTTTCATTGTTGTGTATCCACTGTCCTTTATACGAAGTCATCCAAGCACCATTTCTTTTGCCTTTTCTAGGGAAAAAGTCGGCATATAAAATTGCAATATAATTTCCTGATGTATCTGAAACTTTGTAAGTTTTTACATCTTGGTGGTATTTGTCAATGGTATTGATTTCTTCAAAGACCAAATCAAATAATTTGTTAGATATGGTAAAAACACCTTCAATTACATTTTCTAATTTAAAATAGGGTTTAAGTTGTTCTTCATCAAAATCAAAGAGTTGTTTTTTTAATTTTTCTGAATAAAATGCGCTATCCCATTTTTCCAATTGTTCAATACCGTCTTTTTTAGCAAGTTCTGTAAGTTGCTCAAATTCTTTGATTGCAGCAGGTTTGGCTTTTGGTAATAAATCAGCTAAAAATGCTTTAACGTTTTCTGGGTTTTCAGCCATTCTTTCTTCTAGCACAAAATGAGCATGCGTTTTATAACCCAATAAATTTGCTCTTTGGTGTCTTAGTTTAACAATATTTAATACATTTTGCTGATTGTCAAATTCGTTGTTTTGAAAAGATTTCGCACCCGCAGCCAATGCAATTACTTTTCTTAATGCTCTATTTTCAGCGTAGGTTACAAAAGGAATGTAACTTGGATAGTCTAAAGTAAATACCCAGCCTTCTTTATTTTTTTCTTTTGCAGTCATTTCAGCAGCTTCAATAGTGCTTTCAGGCAATCCTTTTAAATCGTTTTCATCAGTTATGTGCAATTCATATGCATTTGTTTCTGCTAAAACATTTTCACCAAATTTTAATTTTAATTTTGAAAGTTCCGCATCAATTTTACGCAATGTAGCTTTGTCGGTTTCATTTAAGTTGGCGCCATTTCTAACAAAGCTTTTATATTTTTTTGTTAATAAAGTATCTTGTTCTGTTGTTAGATTTAGATTGTCTTTGGTATTGTAAACTTGTTGAATTCGTTTAAACAAATCAGCGTTTAAAGTAATATCATTAGAAAACTCGGTAAGTAATGGAGAAACTTCTTGTGCAATTTTTTGAATTTCATCACAAGTTTCGGCAGAATTTAAATTGAAAAAAATACTCGAAATACGATCCAATATTTGTCCGCTAAAATCTAAATATTCGATTGTGTTTTTAAAACTGGCCTCATCAGCATTGTTAATTATAGCGTCAATTTCTTGGCGAGCTAACTCAATGCCTTTGATAAAGGCAGGTTTAAAATGCTCATTTTTAATTTGAGAAAACGGCGCTGTAGAAAATGGTGTATTGAAAGATTCTAATAAAGGATTATTCATAGTATATTATTAACATTTTTAATATTTTGTAAATATATTCATTTTAGTAGCTTTTTAGTAGCTTGATATGTATGTGAAAGTTAAATTTTAGATAAAAAGTGTTAAATTTTTAAAACAAAATACGTAAAATTAAATTTCAACGTTTGAAGGGCGTACCATGTAAGATAATGATTTATGGAAGCAGAAACTTTAATTAAAAAAGCACAAGAAAATATGCCTTTAAAACTTTTAAAAAATAACCGCATTACAGATAAATTGGCTATAAATACACTTATTCCAAAGTTTGAGTTTAAAAGCAAAAGTGGTAAAAATGAAAATCCTAAAAGTGGGATTCCGGTTTAGTTTTTAATATCTTCAGCGGCTTTAATTACTTTTGTTTTTAATTCTTCTTTGTAAGCTATAATTTTATCTTGGATGTTTTTATTTGAGCTTGCAATAATTTGTGCAGCTAAAATTCCTGCATTTAAAGCGCCATCTAAAGCAACAGTTGCAACAGGAACACCTCCTGGCATTTGAAGTATAGATAGTACAGAATCCCAACCATCAATTGAGTTTCTAGATTTTACAGGTACACCAATTACAGGTAAAGGGCTTAAAGAAGCTACCATACCAGGTAAATGAGCTGCGCCACCAGCACCAGCAATTATTACTGAAATGCCACGGTTATGTGCGGTTTTGGCATAGTCAAATAATTTTTCAGGAGTTCTATGTGCAGATACAATATCTACTTCAGTTTCAATATCAAAACTTTTTAATATATCTATAGCCTGTTGCATAATTGGAAGGTCAGAAATGCTTCCCATAATAATTCCTACTTTGCTCATGTTTTTTATTTAAAAAATTAATTTTATTAATTGAAATAGATACTTTGGCTCTGCTACCAATTCTTAATTTCAAATTTCTTTTATTCGCTAATAACTCGAAGTGTCTTTTTTACTTTTTCAGCAATTTTTCGAGCTTCGCTTAGGTCATTATTTACAATAGTAACATGACCCATTTTGCGAAACGGGCGTGTTTCTTTTTTGCCATAAATATGGGGTGTAACACCATCCATTTTTAAAACTTCATCCATGTTTTCATATACAACATTGCCAAAAAAATCATCTTCGCCTACTAAATTCACCATAACTCCTGCAACTTTACTATCGGTATTTCCTAATGGAAGGTTTAAAATACTTCGTAAATGTTGTTCAAATTGGCTGGTGTACGATGCTTCAATACTGTAATGTCCGCTATTGTGTGTTCTTGGAGCAACTTCATTTACAATAATTTCATCATCTACTGTTTGAAACATTTCAACAGCCAGCAAGCCAATATGTTTAAAAGAGGTTGCTACTTTTAAAGCAATTTCATTTGCTTTTTGTGCAACTTCATCTGAAATTCTGGCAGGGCAAATAACATATTCTACTTGGTTGGCTTCTGGATGAAATTCCATTTCAACAACAGGATATGTTTTTAGTTCACCACTTTTATTACGAGCCACAATAACTGCTAGCTCATTTTTAAACGGAATTAAATTTTCAACAATACAATCTGTATCGGTTAAATTATTTAAATCTTTTTCGTTTTTTACTATTTTAACACCAGTTCCGTCGTAACCAAATTGTGCAGATTTCCATACAAATGGAAAAGTTAAAGATTCGCTTTTTAAATCATTTAACGATGAAAAACGCTTGTGTGGTGATGTTGGTATATTATTTTCAACAAAAAAATCTTTTTGCTTTCCTTTGTGTTGAATAATTTTTAGCACGCTTGGTTGTGGATAAATTTCCAATCCTTCAGCTTCTAATTTTAACAAAGCATCAATATTAACGTGTTCAATTTCAATAGTTAATAAATCTACTTGTTTGCCAAAATTATAAACGGTATCAAAATCCATCAAGCTGCCTTGGTGAAATTCATTACAAATTTGTGCACAAGGTGCATCTGCAGCACCATCTAATATTGCTGTGTAAATGTCGAATTTTTGAGTCTCAGTTAATAGCATTTTTCCTAATTGACCTCCGCCTAAAACGCCTAACCTAAAATTTGATGAGAAATAATTTTTCACTTTTTTAACTTTCGCACAAAAATAGCAATCTATTTTTAAAAAACTTGTTAAAAATTAGTAATAGTTAAGGTTGAGTTACTTGTAACAACTACGCGGTACTCTCTTGCAAAATAAATATTTCCAGTTGTTTGTGGTGAGCCGTCTAAAAAACTGTATTCACTTTTGTCGCAAGGACACGTAAATTTTGTAGAGCCATCAAAAGTCATTGGGGCATTACAATCGTTATTGGGACAGGCTCTTTCAAAAGCTTTGTATGTAGTTGGGGAGCCAATTCCGGTATTTTGAATAAAAACACCTTTGTAACCATAAAAACCATCAGGTGTATAAACCCAACCAGTTGGTATTTGTAAGTTTTGGTAGTAAGGTAAATTTAAGTTAACCTCAAAATCTACAGGTACCAATGGCAGTAGGTCATCAGTTTCATTTTTTTCACAAGAAATGCAAAAAACAAGTAAAAAAAGTAATAGTAGCTTTCGCATAATTAAATTTGTTGTTTAAATGTAAACGGTTGCAATTTACAAATATTTTGTACATTTGTATTAAATCTCATGCTGGTTAACAGTTTTGAGATTTTTGTATTTATTAAAACGACAAATTATGAGTAAAATATCGTATTATTCTGAAGAAGGAATGAAAAAATTGAAGGATGAGCTAGATTTTTTAGAGCATGTAGAACGTCCTAGGGTTAGTAATGATATTGCTGAAGCACGTGATAAAGGTGATTTAAGTGAAAATGCTGAATACCACGCGGCAAAGGAAGAGCAATCGATGTTAGAGTTAAAAATAGCCAAACTAAAAGAGGTAGTTGCCAATGCTCGAATTATAGACGAATCGCTATTGGATACTTCAAAAGTGTTAATTCACTCTATAGTGAAACTTAAAAATATTGCTAACAATATGGAGTTTACCTATACTTTGGTTGCAGATTCTGAAACCAATATAAAGGAAGGTAAATTAGCTGTTAACTCTCCAATAGGAAAAGGATTGCTAGGGAAAAAAGTTGGCGATGTTGCAGAAATTCAAGTGCCAAATGGAATTATGAATTTTGAAATTTTAGACATTTCAAGAGCTTAATTTTTTGATAATAATTTTTAAGAAACCCTTTTCAGTTTTTTAATTGAATAGGGTTTCTTATTTTTGAATAAAAAACAAATATGAGCTCAATTTTTACCAAAATAATTAAAGGTGAAATTCCTTGTTATAAAGTTGCTGAAGACAACGATTTTATTGCTTTTTTAGATGTAAATCCTAATGCAAAAGGGCATACCTTGGTAGTTCCTAAAAAAGAGGTAAATAAACTTTTTGATTTAGATGAAGCTTTGTACAATGGCTTAATGCAATTTTCAAGAAAAGTTGCTATTGCATTAGAAAAAGCGGTGCCTTGTAAACGAATTGGTTTGTCTGTTATTGGGTTAGAAGTACCACATGTACATGTGCATTTAATTCCGTTACAAGCAATGGAAGATATTCAGTTTTCTAAAAAAGTTTCTTTAGAAAAAGAAGAGTTTGAAACAATTGCAAAAGCGATAGCCAAGAATTTATAATACTATTTTTTTAAAGTAATAGCAAAGGAAGTTCCTTTTCCAATTTCCGATTTCAAAACTGAGATTTTACCATCGTGGTAATCTTCAATAATGCGTTTTGCTAAAGACAAACCTAGTCCCCAGCCACGTTTTTTTGTGGTGAATCCGGGCGTAAATATTTTTTGTTGCAAGTTTTTTGGAATACCTTTTCCTGTGTCGGAAATTGTGATGTTAACCTGACTTTCGTTTTCAGAAATAACAAGGTTTATATGGCCTTTTCCTTCCATTGCATCGATGGCATTTTTTACCAAATTTTCTATTACCCAGCTATATAATTGGATATTTATATTGGCATTGATAATTGGATTACTGGTTTTAAATTTAAAGCGAACTTGTTTAGAACTTCTAGATTCTAAATAATTAAAAGCAACTTGTGTAGCTTCAACAATATTGTCTTTATGAAGCACAGGAATTGAGCCAATTTTCGAAAATCGTTCAGCAATTATATTCAACCGTTCTACATCTTTTTCAATTTCAGTAATGGTAGCTTTATCTGTGTTTTCCAATCGTAAAATTTCAATCCAACCCAATAAAGATGAAAGTGGTGTGCCAATTTGATGTGCCGTTTCCTTTGCCATCCCAGTCCATAATATATTTTGATCCGCAATTTTATTCGATTTAAAAAACATATAAATAACACTCGAAAACAAGAATAAAATTAAAATTAGTGCTATTGGATAATATTTTAGTTTGGTTAATAAATCAGAATCTCCATAATAAATAAGCTGATTGATGTCTGAATTTTTATAACCCATAAAAATAGGTTCATTTTGACTTTTCATTAAAGCCAATTGTTTCAATAAATAATTAGGATTTTTAGTTTTTAAAGTATCTAAATTAGACCAGTCTGTTATACTGTCTTTTTCATTGGTAATAATCATAGGAATATTTTTATTATTCCCAATTATCTCATATTCTAATGAAATATCAGCATTTAAATCGGCAATACTAAGGCTTTCGTAGGCTTTGGCAAGCACCACCATTTTTGCCCTTTCTTCATTTTTAAATTTTATAAAAAAACTATAAGTATTCCATAAAATAAGAGCTACAATAACAAAAGAGGTTAGTATTACTATCCACCTAATAAATTGCGTTTTTTTATATGAAGCCATTATCCAAATATAGAATTTATGTTGTAATAACTAAAAAATAGGGTTGATATTATTTCTAATTGATATTTTTATTTTAATGTTGATAAGTTTACAAAATATGATATTGAATATTTTGGAATTAATATCTTAAAAAAATTACATTTGCGAAAGCTTTTTTTGAATAAAAAGTATTGTAATAAGTGTTGAAGAATGCTTTTAATGAAATAATTAGAAAAATGGAAGTTACAGGAAAAATTAAAAAAATTGACGAAACTAAAACTGTTGGTGCAAGTGGTTTTAAGATTAGAGAAATGGTAGTTACTACAAATGAGCAATATCCTCAAATGATATTGATTCAATTTGTTCAAGATAAATGTGATTTGCTAAATAACTTTAAAGTTGATCAAGAAGTTAAAGTTTCTGTCAACTTAAGAGGTAGAGAATGGATTAATCCACAAGGTGAAGCTGTATATTTTAATACAATCCAAGGATGGAGAATTGAAGCTGAACAAGCTGCAGGAAGTCCATCAACTCCACCAGCAGGAAATTTTGAAACAACGGCTGCTGTTAGTGATGATAGTGAACCAGATGATTTACCTTTTTAAGTAAGTTATATAGATATTTTATGAAGAGAAAATCGAAAGATTTTCTCTTTTTTGTTTCCTTATATTTGTAAAAAAAATCAATGTATTTACTTTCAAAAGCCTTAATTTTTCCTCCTGTTACTGAAGCTGATGATGATGGCTTGTTGGCAATTGGAGGTGATTTGTCTGTTGAAAGATTGATCTTGGCTTATAATAGCGGTATTTTTCCGTGGTTTAATCAAGGCGAACCAATTATTTGGTACAGTCCAAGTCAGCGAATGGTTTTGTTTCCAAATGAATTAAAAATTTCAAAAAGTATGAGGCAGATTATTAGAAAAGGCACATTTTCCATTACTTTTAATCGGCATTTTAAAGAAGTGATATCAAACTGCAAACAAATGTACAGACCAGGTCAGGGCGGTACTTGGATAACTGATGAAATGGAGCAAGCTTATATAGAATTGCATAAAAAAGGAATTGCAAAATCTGTTGAAGTTTGGCAAAATAATAGCTTAGTAGGTGGTTTGTATGGTATAGATTTAGGCCATGTTTTTTGCGGCGAAAGTATGTTTAGCAAAGTGAGCAATGCTTCAAAAATGGCATTTATTTACTTGGTTCAAAAACTAGAAAAAGAAAATTATAAGTTAATTGATTGTCAGGTGTATAACAATCATTTGGCAAGTTTGGGAGCCAAAGAAATTTCTCGAGATAGCTTTATCAATTATTTAAATAAAGTGTAGTTTAATAGTAAGTTAGTTATATTTGAACTTTAAAAAATAGTAAAAATGGATTTAAAAAATGGACAGTTAGTAGTTGATAATTGGATAAAAGAACATGGGGTTCGTTATTTTAATGAATTAACAAATATGGCGCAATTAACTGAAGAAGTTGGTGAAGTAGCCCGAATTATTGCCCGTCGTTATGGTGAGCAAAGCGAAAAAGAAAGTGATAAAAACAAAGATTTAGGTGAAGAATTGGCCGATGTTGTTTTTGTAGTTTTGTGTTTGGCAAACCAAACAGGAATTGACTTGCAAGCTGCTTTTGATAAAAAAATGGATGTTAAAACCAAACGTGATCACGATCGTCATCATAATAATGAAAAACTGCAATAATGGATCCATATAAAAATCAGTCTTTTTTAAAATTAGCTCTGCGCTTTGGGCTTGTATTTTTAGTTGTGGTTTCAATTATAAAAATTGTGATGTCCATTTTTAATACAGGTTCTATTCAAGGAATGGTTAATGAATATTTTTCTCCAGAGACTTGGCAAAAATTTGTTGTAATTCAATTGGTTATGTCTTCTATTTACGGTTTGTTTATGGCGGGTTATTACAAGTTTATTAAAAAGAAATAGATTCAGTTTTTTTAAATAAAATTGTATCTCAAAAACTCAAAATATCATTTACAGTACTTTAGCTTCAAAAATTCGTATCTAAATTTGGATACTATTTTTTGTGCGTTAACTTTGTGCGCTGAAATATAAATGAAGCTTTTGATGGCTTCAAAATAGCTGCTTTAATATGGAATCGTTGAAAATCAATAAAATAAATAAAACTGTAAACGGAACAATTCAAATTACAGGTTCAAAAAGTGAAACTAATAGATTGTTAATTTTACAACAATTTTATAAAAATTTGAAAATTGAAAATGTTTCAAATTCAGATGATTCGGTATTAATGCAAAAAGCATTGGCAAGTACTTCAAACGAAATTAATATTGGTCACGCTGGTACTGCAATGCGTTTTTTAACTGCTTTTTTTGCTGTAAAAGAAAATTCGGAAATTATTTTAACAGGTTCTGGACGAATGAAAGACCGACCTATTAAAATTTTGGTTGAAGCATTAACTGCTTTGGGTGCAGATATACAATATGTAGAAAAAGAAGGTTTTCCACCGTTAAAAATTTCAGGAAAAAAATTAACCAACAATTTTGTTGAAATCGATGGGCATATTAGCAGTCAGTATATTTCAGCTTTGTTATTAATTGCGCCAACTTTAGAAAAAGGATTGCAATTGCAATTTAAAGGCGAAGTAACTTCTGTTCCATACATTAAAATGACATTGCAATTATTGGCCGAATTAGGAATTTCTTATACTTGGGAAAACAATGTGATTTCAATAGCGCCAAAACCTGTTATTGAAAATGCAACGGTAGTTGTAGAATCTGACTGGAGTTCCGCTTCTTATTATTTTAGTTTGGTAGCTTTAAGTCCAAATTCGCAAGTTACTTTGTCTTCATATAAAAAAACAAGTTTGCAAGGTGATGCTGTTTTGGCTAAAATTTACGAGCATTTTGGAGTTCAAACAACTTTTAAAGAAAACGCAATAATTATTGCTAACCAACAAACAGCAATCAACAATCAACAACCATTAACGCTAGATTTAAAAAGTGCACCAGATATTGCGCAAACTATTGCTGTGACTTGTTTTGGTTTGGGAATGGAATGTTTTTTAAGCGGACTTCATACCTTAAAAATTAAAGAAACAGATCGTTTGGTGGCTTTAAAAAATGAAATAGAAAAATTAGGTGGTGAAGTTGAGATTACCAATGAGACCTTGCACTTAAAACCTTCAACCATATTTAAACAAAATATTAGCATTGCCACATACGACGATCATAGGATGGCTATGGCTTTTGCACCTTTGGCAATTAAGGTTGCTTTGGAAATTGAAGATGCAAATGTGGTATCAAAATCTTATCCAACTTTTTGGGACGATTTTAGCAAAGTTACACGCTAATAAACTCTTTAACAAAGATTTATTGGAAATCACTTGACAACGCCTATGCCGATGTTGTATATTTGCGCTCGTTCATTAAAAAATGATACATTGATTTAAGTCGTGAATCTATCTTTTTTTGAAGAAATTAGTATTGGCTTTTTAAATGTAATCATAAAAAAAACACTAAAAATCACATGAAATTATCACATTTTAAATTCGAATTGCCTGAAGAATTATTAGCAGAATACCCAGCGGAACACAGAGATGAGTCTCGTTTAATGGTATTAAACAGAAAAACAAAAACAATTGAACATAAGTTATTTAAAGACCTAATCAACTATTTTGATGAAGGTGATTTAATGATTTTGAACAATACCAAAGTTTTTCCTGCTCGTATGTACGGCGAAAAAGAAAAAACAGGAGCAAGAATCGAAGTGTTTTTGTTAAGAGAATTAAATGCTGAAAGTAGATTGTGGGATGTATTGGTAGATCCAGCTCGTAAAATAAGAATTGGTAATAAATTGTTTTTTGGTGATGATGAAAGTTTAGTTGCTGAGGTAATTGACAATACAACATCAAGAGGTAGAACTTTACGTTTTTTATATGATGGTTCTTATGAAGAATTTAGAAAAAAACTAGAAGAACTAGGTGAAACTCCACTTCCAAAATACATAAAAAGAGCGGTTGAGCCAGAAGATGAAGATCGTTACCAAACTATTTACGCTAAAGAAGAAGGAGCTGTTGCAGCACCAACTGCTGGATTGCATTTTTCAAAACATTTGATGAAACGTTTAGAAATTAAAGGTGTAGACTTTGCTGAAGTAACATTACACGTTGGTTTGGGTACTTTTAGTGCTGTTGAAGTTGAAGATTTATCTAAACATAAAATGGATTCAGAACAGTGTGTTATCAATGAAGCTACTACTAAAATTGTAAACAATGCAATTGACCATAAAAAAAGAGTTTGTGCTGTTGGAACTACTGTAATGCGTGCTGTAGAAAGCTCAGTTTCGTCTAACGGTCGTTTAAATGAATTTGATTCTTGGACCAATAAATTTATTTTTCCGCCATACGATTTTAGTATTGCAAACTGTATGATTACCAATTTTCACACACCAAAATCTACTTTAATGATGATGGTAGCTGCATTTGCTGGTTACGACTTTTTAATGGAAGCGTATGAAGAAGCTGTGAAAGAAAAATACAAATTCTATTCGTACGGTGATGCGATGTTAATTATCTAATAAATGATTTTTTAATAAAGGAAATTGTCTGAAAAGTGAATTTTCAGACAATTTTTTTATAAACATATTTGATATGAGCGAAAAGAAAGATATACGGTCTTTAACCAAAGAACAATTGCGTGATTTTTTTGTTGAAAATGGCGACAAAGCTTTTCGTGGTAATCAGGTATTTGAATGGCTTTGGAGTAAAGGTGCACATGCTTTTGATGATATGACCAATGTATCAAAAGAAACACGTTCAATATTAGAGCAAAATTTTGTAATCAATCATATTGAAGTTGATAGCAAGCAACGCAGTTCAGACGGAACCGTTAAAAATGCTGTTCGTCTTCACGATGGTTTAATTGTAGAATCGGTTTTAATTCCAACCGGAAGCAGAACTACTGCTTGTGTTTCTAGTCAGGTTGGGTGTAGTTTAGACTGTAATTTTTGTGCCACTGCACGTTTAAAAAAAATGAGAAATCTAAATCCCGATGAAATTTACGATCAGGTTGCAGCCATCAATAAAGAAAGTATAGAAACTTACAATCGCAAACTTTCAAACATTGTTTTTATGGGAATGGGTGAACCATTGATGAATTATAACAATGTGTTAAAATCTATTGAAAAAATTACTTCGCCAGAAGGTTTGGGAATGTCTCCAAAACGAATCACAGTTTCTACTTCAGGATTGCCAAAAATGATTAAAAAATTGGCTGATGACGATGTAAAATTCAACTTGGCTGTATCATTACATTCGGCAATTGACGAGGTTCGTTCAAAAATAATGCCTTTTAGCAAAGCTTTTCCTTTAGAAGATTTAAAAGAATCTTTGGAGTATTGGTACGAAAAAACGCAGAGTAGGGTAACTTACGAGTATGTTGTTTGGGATGGTATAAACGACACTAAAGAAGCTATTTCAGCGTTGGTGAAATTCTGTAAATACGTGCCTTGTAAGGTAAATTTGATAGAATACAATCCAATTGATGATGGGGAATTTCAACAGGCAAATCCTGATACAATTAACAATTATATCAGCAATTTAGAAATGAACGACATTATTGTAAATGTGCGAAGAAGTAGAGGAAAAGATATTGATGCAGCTTGCGGACAATTAGCTAATAAAAGTTAATTTTTGCCTTTGTTTTTTTCTTATTTTTGATTTCTTAATGAAGCCAGTAGAACAAATAAAACAACCCATACTACAAGAAATGGAACTCTTTGAAAGTAAATTCAGAGAGGCTATGATTACCAATGTTCCACTGTTGAACAGAATTACCCATTATATAGTTAGAAGAAAAGGAAAACAAATGCGACCAATGTTTGTTTTTTTGGTGGCTAAAATGGTTTCTGGTGGTAAATTTGAAGATAGAACGTATCGTGGTGCTTCAGTTATAGAATTGATTCATACTGCAACGTTAGTACATGATGATGTAGTAGACGACAGCAACCGTAGAAGAGGTTTTTTCTCCATCAACGCGCTGTGGAAAAATAAAATTGCAGTTTTAGTAGGTGATTTTTTATTGTCGAAGGGTTTACTACTTTCTATAGATAACAACGATTTTGATATTTTAAAATTAATATCTATTGCTGTTCGTGAAATGAGTGAAGGTGAATTGTTGCAGATTGAAAAAGCACGAAAATTAGACATTACAGAAGATGTTTATTTTGAAATCATTCGTCAAAAAACAGCTACTTTAATTTCAGCTTGTTGTGGTATTGGTGCCGCATCTGTTGGAAGTTCTGAGGAGGAAATTCAAAAAATGAGAAAATTTGGAGAGCTGATAGGAATTGCGTTTCAAATAAAAGACGATTTGTTTGATTATACCGATGCTAAAATTGGAAAGCCAACAGGCATTGATATTAAAGAACAAAAAATGACATTGCCTTTAATTCACGCTTTAAATACCAGTTCAGATTCTGAACGTAAATGGTTGTTGAATTCGGTAAAAAAATACAACAAAGACAAAAAAAGAGTCAAAGAAATTATAGCTTTTGTAAAAGAAAAAGGAGGTATTGAGTACACTACCGCCAAAATGAAGGCATACCAATCACAAGCCTTAGAAATTTTAAATAGCTACCCAGACTCACCATACAAAGACTCTTTATTAACAATGGTTAACTATGTTATTGAGCGTAAGATATAGTAATTAGAGTCTATTTTAAACTTACTATTTAATAAAAATTAACAACCAACAGCAAATTCCATTTCTAACAATTCATCTAGGTGTTTACGCGAATTAGACAAGCGGGGAATTTTATGTTGTCCACCTAATTTTCCTTGTTTTTTTAGCCATTTATAAAACAGTCCTTTTTTAGCCAAATTTATTTTTGGTTCGGTCAAAGTCATATTTAAATAACGTTTGGCTTCGTAATCAGAATTGATTTCTTTTAAGGTATTGTCTAGTATTGTGGCAAATGTATTTAAACATTTAGGTTCAGTTTTAAATTCAATTAACCATTCATGCGCACCACTTTTTTCATCAGTCATAAAAATTGGTGCAACAGTATATTCAGACACTTCGGCACCCGTTTTTAAACACGCTATATGAAGTGCTTCTTCTGTATTTTCAATAATTAATTCTTCACCAAAAACATTGATAAAATGTTTGGTTCTGCCAGTAACTCTTATTCTGTATGGTTCTAATGAAGTAAATTTAACAGTATCCCCAATTAAATAGCGCCACAAACCACCGTTGGTTGTAATTACAATAGCATAATTGATGTTGAGTTGCACTTTTTGTAGCGGAATTGCATTTGAATTCTCGCCATTAAACTCATTCATTGGAATAAATTCATAAAAAATGCCATAATCTAACATCAACAATAAATCTTGCGAATCGTTTTGGTCTTGTAGTGCAAAAAAGCCTTCCGAAGCATTGTAAATTTCAAAATATTTAAAGTCTTTTTTTGGAATTAATTTTTTAAACTGCTCACGGTATGGGTTAAAATTTACACCTCCGTGAAAATAGACTTCTAAATTTGGCCAAACCTCTAAAATGTTTTCTTTTCCTGTTCGCTCTAAAACTTTATTTAAAAGTACCAACATCCAAGACGGTACACCCACCAAGCTTGTAATGTCTTCGTGAATGGTTTCTTCAACAATGGCTTTCATTTTACTTTCCCATTCGCCCATTAAAGCAATTTCTTGTTTTGGCGAGCTGCTAAAATCTGCCCAAAAAGGCATATTTTCAATAATAATAGCCGATAAATCGCCAAAAAAAGTTTCGTTATCTTCATAAACGGCGCTACTACCCCCTAAACGCAATCCTTTTCCAGAGAAAAGTTCGGTATCTGGGTTGTTGTTAATGTACAGGCAAAGCATGTCTTTTCCGGCTTCAAAATGGCAATCTTCTAAAGCTTCATCGCTAACAGGGATAAATTTACTTTTAGAATTGGTAGTGCCACTTGATTTTGCAAACCATCTAATAGGCGTTGGCCAAAATACATTTTGTTTGCCTTTGCGAGTAGATTCTATCAAAGGTTCTATAGATTCGTACTGCTGAATAGGTACTTTATTGGCAAAATCTGTATAGTTTTTTATAGCAGAAAATTGGTATTTTTGTCCTATTTCTGTTAATTCTGCTTTGCTAAGTAAATTAAAGAGTAATTCATGCTGAACATCAATTGGATATTTTAAAAATAACTCCATTTGGTGTTTGCGTTTTTTTAAAAACCAAGAAATTATCGAGTTTACTATTGTAAATGGCATATTTTATTAAGTATCTTTAACCTGTTAAAAATAAGAAAAACTTTTATGCAATATCAAACTGTATTGAAAAAAATGATGACAGAACTAAATAAAGTTGTTCACTATTATTTAGATGTTGAAACAGATTTCTTAAATATGAATCAATTATTGGACCGTGAAATTGAAATTAGTTTTGAAGGTTATCAATGTTTAAACTGCGGTAAAGAAAAGAAAATTTTTAGACAAGGTTTTTGTTACGATTGTTTTTATGAAAGTGCTTCAGTAGGAGATTGGGTGATGAAACCCGAATTAAGTAAGGCGCATTTAGGTATTGAAGATCGCGATTTAGAGTTCGAAAAAAACGTGCAATTAAAACCGCATATTGTTTATTTAGCATTGTCTAGCAATGTAAAAGTGGGGGTAACACGCAAAACACAGGTGCCAACTCGCTGGATAGATCAAGGCGCTACAAAAGCCATTGAAATTGTTGAAGTACCAAACAGGTATTTGGCAGGTATTACGGAGGTTGCATTAAAAGATTATGTTGCTGATAAAACAAGTTGGCAAAAAATGTTGAAAAATGAGGTGTTAGATGCTGATTTGTTTGAAGAACGTGAAAAATTAAAAAAATATATTCCTGCGGAAGCACAACCTTATTTTTTAGCAAACAACGGAAAAGTTACTGAAATTGAATATCCGGTTTTGCAATATCCAAAAAAAATTAAAACTTTAAATTTAGAAAAAAGTCAGCATTATGTTGGTAAATTAAAAGGTGTAAAAGGTCAATATTTAATTTTTGAAGACAATACGGTTTTCAACGTTCGTAATAGTGAAGGTTATAAAGTAATAATTAATATAAAATAGCAGGTTAGGACAAGTATGAATAGATATTTTCACAATATAATTGCTGAAACTGTAAAACGCAGATTCAAAAAAAATAGAGATGTAAAACGCAGACGACTTTCTGAAGAGGTTAAAATTTTAGAAGTAAGTATTTCGCATATAATTCACGATGTGTTTTTTATTGTTATTGGTGTTATTTCGGCAGGTTTTGGGTTAAAAGGTTTTTTGCTGCCAAACTCTTTTATTGATGGTGGCGCTATGGGAATTTCACTTTTAATTTCGGAAGTTACAGCCTATTCATTATCGTTGCTAATTGTAATTGTCAATTTTCCGTTCATTATTTTGGGCTATTCAAACCTAGGAAAACAATTTGCTTTTAAAAGTATTTTAGCCATTGTTGGTTTGGCATTAACGGTGCACTTTATTCCGTATCCTGTGGTGACATCAGATAAATTATTGATAGCCGTTTTTGGTGGATTTTTTCTGGGAGGCGGTATAGGATTGTCTATTAGAGGTGGTGCTGTAATTGATGGTACTGAGGTGTTGGCTATTTATTTAAGTAAAAAAACGGGTTTAACAATTGGAGATATTATTTTACTTTTTAACATAATTATATTTTCATTTGGCGCTTATATTTTGTCGGTTGAAGTGGCTTTATACGCCATGTTAACTTATATGGCAGCTGCAAAAACAGTAGATTTTATTATTGAAGGTGTTGAAGAGTACACCGGAATTACCATTATTTCGGTAAAGAGCGAAATGATTAGATCTATGATTACTGAAAAATTAAGACGAGGTGTTACGGTTTATAAAGGTAAAGGCGGATTTGAAAAATCAGATATGTCTTTAACGGAATATGATATTATTTATACCATTGTTACCCGATTGGAAATTGCCAATTTAAAAACTGAAATTGATAAAATTGACGAAAATGCTTTTATTATTATGAATAGCATTAAAGACACAAAAGGTGGTATGATTAAAAAACGTCCGCTGAAATAAGTTTGAAAGTCGAAAGTTTGAAAGTTATTGGTCGCTGAGCGGAGTCGAAGTGATAATTATAAAGGTTGAAAAGTTAGATGTACGCTAATAGAAGTCTTTTTTATTTTTTCCAACCACAAAGTTCACCAAGTTTTACACAAAGAAAGCAGAGTTGACTGTGTTTGTAGTTTAACTTTTGAATTTTTCATTCTTAATTTTTCATCATTCATTATAAAACCTAATCAAACAACTCAATCTCTTCGCCATCTTTTAAATGAAATCTTCTTTTAAATAAATACACTATAAAATAAAGAACAGGTGTGTCTAGCAATGCAATAATTATTTTAAATAAAAAACCACTAATTACCAAGGTTGTAAACAAACTCCAAGGCAACACTTTAAAAATTGAAAGTAATGTTACAACTGTAAGTGTATCAATAAATTGTGAAGAAAAAGTAGAGAAGTTGTTGCGCAGCCAAAGGTGTTTTCCGTTGGTTTTTCTTTTCCAAAAATGAAATATCCGTATGTCTATAAATTGCGCAAATAAATACGCCAACATAGAGGCTAAAACGGCAATTGGCGACAATCCAAATACCTTTGAAAATAAGGTGTTATTAATTGGAGAACCTTCAATAGCGGGTGTGTAGTTGGCCAATAAAACAATAAACATAGCAAAAAAGGAGGCAAAAATACCAGCAATTACAACCTGATTGGCTTTCTTTTTACCATATATTTCTGAAATAATATCGGTTATTAAAAAAGTAATTGGGTAAGGTAAAATGCCAACCGACAACTCAAATCGAAACCAGCCAAACGGATTCCAGTAAAAAAATTTCTGAAATATTAAATTTGAAGCTACCAATGCAGCAATAAACATGGAAGCTAAAATAAGATAAATAGTAAATGCTTCAGATTTTAGATTTGAATTCATTGTTAGTGTATTGATACGAATATAGTAAATTATTACTATTTTTGCATTTTCAAATAAATTCGATAAAATAATATTATAATGAAAGCATATATTTTTCCAGGTCAAGGAGCACAATTCTCAGGAATGGGATTAGATTTATACAACAACTCGCCATTGGCAAAAGAACTTTTTGACAAAGCAAACGAAATTTTAGGATTTGAAATCACAAAAATTATGTTTGAAGGTACTGCTGAAGAGTTAAAACAAACAAAAGTAACACAACCAGCCATATTTTTACATTCAGTAATTTTAGCTAAAACTTTGGGTGAAGATTTTAAACCAGAAATGGTTGCGGGTCACTCTTTAGGTGAACTATCTGCATTGGTAGCAAATGGGGTTTTAACTTTTGAAGATGGTTTAACATTGGTTTCTAAAAGAGCTTTGGCTATGCAAAAAGCTTGTGAAGCGCAAGAATCTACGATGGCTGCAGTATTGGCTTTAGACGATGCTATTGTTGAAGAAGTTTGTGCAAGTATAGATGGAGTTGTAGTTGCAGCAAATTATAACTGTCCGGGTCAATTGGTAATTTCTGGTGAAATTGCTGCTATTGATACGGCTTGTGAAATTTTAAAAGAAAAAGGTGCAAAACGTGCATTGAAATTACCTGTAGGTGGCGCATTTCATTCGCCATTAATGGAGCCTGCTCGCGAAGAGTTAGCTGCTGCTATTGAAGCAACTACTTTTAGCAATCCAATTTGTCCTGTTTACCAAAATGTGGTAGCAAAAGCAGTGACAGAACCTACTGAAATTAAAGAGAATTTAAGAGCGCAATTAACGGCTCCTGTACGTTGGACACAATCTATTCAGCAAATGATTGCAGATGGAGGAACTGAGTTTATTGAAGTTGGTCCGGGTAAAGTTTTACAAGGTTTGATGCGTAGTATAGACAGAAATGTTGCTGCAAGTGGCGCTGAATTTAAGAGTTAATAATTATCAATTGACAATTATCAATTAACAATAAAAAATGTCTCTGATTTGTATCAGGGGCATTTTTTTTGAAAAAAAACGAATAAAATTGTAAGTAACATATTTTTGTTTCGACCTAATTAGAAACTATTTAGATATGAAAAAAATATTTACCTTTTATTGTTTGACCATTTTATTTGTAAGTTGTTCAGGAAATGATGATGATATGGTGCTTGAAACTTCAACAGAAACAGCAATGGAAATGGAAGAAGAAGTTGTAATTGAAACACTAACAGCTGTTGTTATGGGCGATTTTATTTCAGGTGCGCATCCAACCTCAGGAAAAGCTGTTGTGGATGATAAAAATACACAACTTACATTGTCTAATTTTAAAACCGATTCAGGTCCAAAGTTATTACTGTATTTATCTACTGATATTAAATCAACAGAGTATGTAGATTTGGGTGATTTGAAAGGGATTTCTGGCGATTTTACATACGTAATTCCTGAAAATACCGATTTAAAAAAATACAAATATGTGAATGTTTGGTGTGTAGATTTTTCGGTAAGTTTTGGATACGCAATTTTAAATTAACATAAAATTTTATTGCATATTAAAATTTTGTGATTACATTTGTGACATCAAAAAAGAAAAAAATGATAATTAAGTTTAACAAAATGCGTTGTATGATGTGTAAAATTTACGCAGAGGCACCTATTGTTTAAAACTTTTTAAATATAAAACAATGTAAAACCTCTGAGCAATCAGAGGTTTTTTATTTTAAAATAAGCAGAAAATGAATTTAAATTTCCAAAAAAACATGTCAAACCAATTAACAATGTGTATGCAAATGATGCGTAACACAATGATATGGTATTGCCAAAAATAAATGGAAAAATAAAATCAATATAGATTTAAGTCCCTTTGGTAATACCTAAAACCAAAGGGACTTTTATTTTTAAAAATTAAATAAAATATAAAAAAATAGAATTATGAGCACTCAAAAATTATCAACACAAGCATTACACGCAGGACACAATACAGACAATACTTCAGGAACCAGAGCGGTGCCTATTTACCAAACTTCATCATATGTTTTTGATGATACAGAACATGCTGCAAATTTATTTTCATTAAAAGAATTAGGATTTATTTACACACGTTTAAACAATCCAACAAACGATATTTTACAACAACGATTAGCTGCTATTGAAGGTGGTGTAGGAGCAGTAGTATTTGCTTCAGGTACATCAGCAATTTCAACAGGATTGTTAACATTGTTAAGAGCAGGCGATCATATTGTAGCTTCAAGCAGTTTGTATGGTGGTACGTTTACATTGCTAAATGTTACCTTACCAAGATTGGGTATTACAACAACTTTTGTTGATGCTTCAAATCCAGAAAACTTTAAAAAAGCAGTTCAAGAAAATACAAGAGCATTTTTTGTTGAATCTTTAGGAAATCCAAAATTAGATGTGTTAGATTTAGAAGCCATTGCTAAAGAATCGCAAGCTGCAGGAGTACCTTTTATTGTAGACAATACAGTTGCAAGTCCGGCATTGTTAAACCCTATTAAACATGGAGCTAATTTGGTTATTCACTCATTAACAAAATATATTGGCGGGCAAGGAAACTCATTAGGAGGTGCTATTATTGATGCTGGTACTTTTGATTGGACTAACGGAAAATTTCCAGAATTTACAGAGCCATCAGCCGGATACCACGGATTGGTTTATAGCGAAGCTTTAGGTGCAGCAGCATTTACATTTAAATTAATTTTAGAAGGTTTACGTGATTTTGGTGGTGCTTTGAGTCCGTTTAACGCTTTTCAAATTATCCAAGGATTGGAAACTTTACCAGTTCGTATTAAGCAACACAGTGCAAATGCATTGGAATTGGCAAAATGGTTAGAGGATAGAGAAGAAGTTGCTTGGGTAAATTATCCAGGTTTAGAAAGTAGCAAATACTACGATTTGGCTAAAAAATATTTACCAAACGGACAAAGTGGATTGGTTACTTTTGGTTTAAAAGGTGGTTTTGAAGCAGCCAAAGCAGTTACAGATGCAACTCAATTATTTTCGTTATTGGCAAATATTGGAGATACCAAATCGTTGATTATTCATCCTGCAAGCACAACGCATCAGCAATTAACTGAAGATCAGCAAATTGCATCGGGTGTTACACAAGATTTAATTCGTTTATCAGTTGGTCTTGAGGATATTGAAGATTTAAAAAATGATTTAAAAGAAGCTTTTGCTAAGGCAGCTGAACAATCAAAATAATTTGACTTAAATTTTTGTGTGAGAACAATTTATTGCGTTAATTTGCGGCTTAGTTCATAAACTTATTGACTATTGTTATCAAGAAAGGCAGAGGGAATAGACCCGTTGAAGCCTTAGCAACCCTTTACATAATAAAGAAGGTGCTAAATTCTACCCAATTTGGATAGATAACTTTTACGTAATTACCTTCGTAATTTAAGCATTTCTCACAACAATAATTTATAAGTAGCAAACGGCAAAAATTGTACGTTTTATATTTTTTAATGAAATAGTAATGAATCAATTACAACATATATCGCTCACTAATTTTATTTCTGAAAAAGGAATAAAAAGTGAGCGTATTCAACTTTCTTATGAAGTTTTTGGGAAAGCACTGCATACGGCTCCAATTATTTTAGTCAATCACGCTTTAACGGGCAATAGCAATGTTGCTGGTGAAAACGGTTGGTGGATTGATTTGGTGGGTGAAAACAGGGTAATTGATACCAATCAGTACACGGTTTTATCGTTCAACATTCCAGGGAATGGTTACGACGGATTTGTAATTGAAAATTACAAAGATTTTGAAGCGCGTGATATTGCAAATATCTTTTTATTGGGTTTAAAAGAACTTAAAATTGAGCAGCTTTTTGCTTTAATTGGGGGGTCCTTAGGTGGCGGAATTGCTTGGGAAATGGCAGTAATTAACCCTGTGATTACAAAAAATTTAATTGTAATTGCTACCGACTGGAAATCAACAGACTGGTTAATTGCCAATTGTCAAATTCAAGAACAGTTTTTAGTCAATTCGTGCAATCCAGTTCACGATGCGCGTATGCACGCAATGTTGTGTTATAGAACACCCGAATCTTTTAAAGCACGTTTTCAACGTTCAAAAAACAAAGATTTAGAGATTTTTAATGTAGAAAGTTGGTTGTTGCATCACGGTAAAAAATTGCAGGAACGTTTTCAATTATCGGCTTATAAATTAATGAATCAGTTGTTAAGATCTATTGATGTTACTAAAGGTAGAGACGAAAGTATTTTAGATTCTATCCAAGCCAATATTCATATTATTGGGGTAGATTCTGATTTGTTTTTTACTGCTGAAGAAAATAAAGAAACACACAAACAATTGGCATTAACACATCCAAACGTAACCTATAACGAAATAAATTCGGTTCACGGGCACGATGCGTTTTTAATGGAATACAAACAGTTAGGAAAAATAATTGAACCTATTTTTAATCAAAGTTCAAAAAAAAATACAATGAAAGTAGTAAAATTTGGAGGACAATCTTTGGCCAACGGAAAAGGGTTAGATTGTGTATTGGATATTATAGAAACTAAAATTAACAACGGAGAAAGTATTGCAGTGGTAATTTCTGCACGTGGTAAAACAACCGATCATTTAGATTCTATTTTAGAAAAAGCAAAAAACAATTTGCCGTATTTAGAAGAATTTGAGAAAGTTAAAAATTACCAATTAGAAATTGATAACACTGTTGATGTTGCTGCTGAATTTCAATTGTTAGACGAGATTTTTAGAGGTGTAAACTTATTGGGCGATTACAGTCCAAAAGTAAAAGATCAAGTGTTGGCACAAGGTGAAATTTTATCTGGAAAAGTGATTGTACACTTGTTGAAAAAAAGAGGTTTAAAAGCCAATTTTGTAGATTCTAGAAAATTGATAAAAACCAACAATCAGTTTGGTAGTGCACAACCTTTTGAAAGTGTTTCAGAAGACAATGTGGTTGAGTTTTTTAGAACCCAACCGGTTGATACTACGCAAATTATTACAGGTTTTATAGGTTCAACTTTACAAGGTGAAACCACAACTTTAGGAAGAAATGGAAGTAATTATACAGCTTCTTTAATTGCTAATTTTTTAAATGCTGAAGAATTTCAAAACTACACACATGTTGATGGGATTTACACAGCAAATCCTGAATTGGTTGAAAATTCAAAGAAAATTGAAAAATTATCTTATCAGGAAGCCAATGAAATGGCAAATTTTGGCGCCAATATTTTACACGCAAAAACCATTATTCCGTTAATCGAAAAAAATATTCCTTTACGAATTTTAAATACATTCAATGCAGATAGCAATGGAACTTTAATTGGTTCTGAAACTGAGCGTGGTGGTATAAAATCATTATCAGTTGATCAAAATGTAGCTTTGGTTAATTTAATTGGTCGTGGTTTGTTGGGTAAAGTTGGTGTTGACGGACGAATTTTTGGTGCTTTAGGAAAAGAAAATATTAGTGTTAGTATCATCTCTCAAGGTTCTTCAGAAAGAGGAATCGGATTTATTGTTGATGGTAAAAATGGTTATAAAGCCAAAAAAGTTTTAGAAGAAGAGTTTCAAACAGAATTTCAAAGTAAAGATGTAAGTCAGATTTATATCAATGAAAATGTTTCGGTAATTTCAATTATCGGTCAAAGTTTGCATTCTTTCAATCAGCCATATAGCGCATTAATTAAAAATCACATCACACCAATTTTAATTAACAATACGGTTACCGGTGAAAATGTTTGTTTGGTTGTTAAGAAAACCGATTTAAAGAAAGCGGTTAACGTAATACATGGAGAAATTTTTGGGGTTTCTAAAAACATCAACATCGCCATATTTGGCAAAGGTTTGGTAGGTGGTACTTTGGTAGATCAAATATTAAAAAGCAAAGAAAATATTTTAAAACGTAAAAATATCAACTTAAATATTTTTGCAGTAGCCAATTCATCAAAAGTATTGTTAAATAAGGATGGGGTTACAGAAAATTGGAAAGAAGATTTGGCTTTAAGTAACGATAATAACAATGTTGAAACCATTATTGATTATGTAAATAAGTATCATTTAGAAAATTTAATTGCAGTTGACAATACAGCAAGTAGCGAGTTTGTTAAAAATTATATCGATTTGGTTGAAAGTGGTTTTGATTTGGTTTCTTCAAACAAAATTGCCAATACTTTAGATTATGGTTTTTATAAAGAATTACGTCAAAAATTAAAAGAAAATAAAAAAGCATATTTGTACGAAACCAATGTTGGTGCAGGTTTGCCTTTAATTGATACCATTAAATTATTACACGATTCTGGTGAAAATATCACAGGTATTAGAGGTGTGTTTTCAGGTTCGTTAAGTTATTTATTCAATAATTTTTCTGTACAAGACAGGCCTTTTAGTCAAGTTTTAAAAGAAGCTATTGAAAATGGTTATACAGAACCAGATCCTCGTGAAGATTTATGTGGAAATGATGTTGGAAGAAAATTGTTGATTTTAGCGCGAGAGTTAGATTTGCAAAACGAGTTTAAAGATGTTATTATTCAAAATTTAATTCCAGAAAATTTACGTGAAGGTTCTGCGCAAGAATTTTTGGGTAAATTAGAAGAAATGGATGCATATTACCAAAAAATTAAAGACAATCAGGAAGCAGGTCATGTATTGAGATATATTGGAGATTTGTCTGGTGATTTGCAAAAAGACAAAGGGGTGTTGGAAGTTAAATTAATTTCAGTACCTGCAAATAGTGCTTTAGGACAAATACAAGGAGCGGATGCTATTTTTGAAGTATTTACAGAGTCTTATGGCGAAAAACCAATCGTAATTCAGGGTGCAGGAGCAGGAGCAGCTGTAACAGCCAGAGGTGTTTTTGGTGATATATTAAGATTGGCAGAGAAACATTAAATTCCCCCTAACCCCCAAAGGGGGAAATATTAGTTGTAAAAGTTTCCTTCCCTTTGGGAAGGATTATGGATGGGATAAAAATAGATATAATTATGAGTAAACATTTTGAAACAGAAGCAATAAGAAATCAAATAGAAAGATCTCAATTTCAAGAGCATACCACACCAATGTATGTGACTTCAAGTTTTGTTTTTGATGATGCAGAAGATATGAGAGCGTCATTTACTGAAGAGAAAATTAAAAATATTTATTCTCGTTACAGCAATCCAAACAATACCGAGTTTATTCAAAAAGTAATGCAAATGGAAGGTGCAGAAGATGGATTTGCTTTTGCTACTGGTATGGCAGCTATTTATTCAACTTTTGCGGCTTTGTTAAGTAGTGGCGATCATATTGTTTCAGCACGTTCAATTTTTGGATCAACACATACTTTGTTTACGCAATATTTTCCAAAGTGGAATATAGAAACTTCGTATTTTGATATCAACAATCCAAGTGAAATTGAAAGTTTAATTCAACCTTCAACAAAAATATTATATGCAGAATCACCAACCAACCCAGGTGTAGATATTATAGATTTAGAGTTGTTAGGTAAAATTGCTAAAAAACACAATATCTTATTAATTATAGACAATTGTTTTGCAACACCTTATATTC
The DNA here is from genome assembly GCF_004121075.1 of Lutibacter sp. HS1-25. Classification (GTDB taxonomy): domain Bacteria; phylum Bacteroidota; class Bacteroidia; order Flavobacteriales; family Flavobacteriaceae; genus Lutibacter. The sequence continues at coordinate 45,349 of NZ_RHLN01000018.1, read as the reverse complement.
AACAACCAATTAAATATGGAGCAGATTTGGTTGTTCATTCGGCAACAAAATTAATGGATGGTCAAGGGCGTGTTTTAGGAGGTATTGTGGTTGGAAAATCAGAATTAATCAGAGAAATTTATTTATTTTCACGTAATACAGGTCCTGCATTAGCACCTTTTAATGCTTGGGTTTTAAGTAAAAGTTTAGAAACATTGGCTGTAAGAGTTGATAGACATTGTGAAAGTGCTTTTGCAATAGCTAAAGCATTAGAAAGTCATTCGGCAGTTTCAAAAGTTAAATATCCCTTTTTAAAGTCGCATCCACAATATGAAATTGCAAAAAAGCAAATGAAGTTAGGTGGTAATATTATTGCTATTGAAGTAAAAGGAGGAATTGAAGCAGGTCGAAAATTTTTAAACGCCATAAAAATGTGTTCATTGTCTGCAAATTTAGGTGATACACGTACCATTGTAACGCATCCAGCTTCTACAACGCATAGCAAATTAAGTGAAGAGGAACGCTTGGCGGCAGGTATAACACCGGGCTTGGTGCGAATTTCAGTTGGTTTAGAACATGTGAATGATATTCTTGAAGATGTTGTTCAGGCTTTAAATAGTTAAAAATTTATAGATTTTTTTAAGAATATGATAAAAATTCATTTTTTTAAATTTTTATAGTCTACTAAGTTGGTAGACTATTAAATATCATGTATGTTTGCATCGCAAATAAAGAATAATATTATAACTAATGATAATAGATCAAGTTTTGACTCATAATAAACATAATTCTGAAAAAAGTTTTCAGGAGGTTAAAAACTCTGAAAAAGCAGCTAGAAGTATTGTTAAAGCAATAAGCTGGAGAGTTGTAGGTACTATAGATACCATTGTTATTTCGTATTTTATTACTGGTGAAATTACCATGGCATTGTCTATAGGTATGGTTGAGGTTGTAACAAAAATGGCCTTGTACTTTTTTCACGAAAGAGCTTGGAATGTTATAAAATGGGGAAAAAAATGAGAAATTTAGATATAGATAAAATCAATAAAGATTTACAGGGTAAAACACCTGCTGAAATAATTGCTTGGGCTTTAACGCTTGATAACAATGCAGTTGTAACAACTAATTTTAGGCCTTATGAAGTAGCAATTTTACATGCTTGTTCGCAGGTTGATGCTGATATGAAAGTTATTTGGTGTGATACAGGGTACAATACACCTCAAACTTATAAGCATGCAAATGAGGTGATACATTCATTGGGTTTAAATGTACATTTGTATGTGCCTAAACAAACTTCGGCTTACAGAGATGCAATGATGGGAATTCCTCAAATTGAAGATCCAAACCATGTTATTTTTACAGAGCAAGTAAAGTTAGAGCCTTTTAGTAGAGCAATGGCTGAGCACAAACCAGCTGTTTGGTTTACAAATTTAAGAAGTGGGCAAACTGCTTTTAGAAATAGTATAGATATTGTTTCGTTAAGTAAAGATGGCGTTTTAAAAGTGAGCCCTTTTTATCATTGGTCAGATGAAAAATTAGATGCTTATTTGGAAGAAAATAATTTACCAAATGAGTTCAAGTATTTTGACCCAACAAAAGTATTATCGAATAGAGAATGTGGATTGCATTCATAAAAAAATAAAAATGACAGATACGTTACAAATAAGCGCATTAGAGAGTGAAGCAATTTATATTTTTAGAGAAGTTGCTGCTCAGTTTGAAAGGCCAGTATTATTATTTTCTGGAGGAAAAGACTCTATAACATTGGTTAGATTGGCTCAAAAAGCTTTTTATCCAGCTAAAATTCCTTTTCCTTTAATGCACATTGATACAGGTCATAACTTTCCTGAAACAATTGAGTTTAGAGATCGTTTGGTTGAAGAATTAGGATTGGAATTAATTGTTCGTAATGTTCAGGATTCTATTGATGAAGGAAAAGTAAAAGAAGAATCTGGAAGATATTCTAGTCGTAATATGTTGCAAACTACCACTTTATTAGACGCTATTGAAGAGTTTAAGTTTGATGCTTGTATTGGTGGTGCGCGTAGAGATGAAGAAAAAGCAAGAGCAAAAGAACGTATTTTTTCTGTACGTGACGATTTTGGACAATGGGATGAAAAAAATCAACGCCCTGAATTATTTGACATGTTAAATGGTCAAATTGAATTGGGTCAAAATGTACGTGTTTTTCCAATTTCTAACTGGACAGAATTAGATGTTTGGACTTATATTGAAAAAGAAAATTTAGAAATTCCTTCTATTTATTTCTCTCACCCACGTTTAACATTTGTACGTGATGGGTTAATTTGGACTGCTTCAGAGCACGTTTATAGAGATGAAGAAGAAGAAGTAAAAGAACGTATTGTGCGTTTTAGAACTGTTGGAGATATGAGTTGTACAGCTGCGGTTGCTTCTCATGCGGCAACAATTAGCGAAGTGGTTGCTGAAATTAGAGATTCAAGTATCTCTGAACGTGGAGCTCGAATTGATGATAAAAGATCTGAAGCAGCAATGGAAAAACGTAAACAACAAGGGTACTTTTAATCCCCCTAGCCCCCAAAGGGGGTAATAAGGAGATTGTGAAAATATAAATAACATAAATTAAAAAAAATATTCCTCCCCTTGGGGGAGGTTAGGAGGGGATTATGGAAGTTTTAAAAATAGCAACAGCAGGTAGTGTAGATGATGGAAAAAGTACTTTAATTGGAAGATTATTGTATGATACAAAATCATTGACTGACGATAAATTAGAAGCAATTGAGCGCAGTAGTAAACAAAAAGGGTACGATTATTTAGATTTTTCTTTAGCCACAGATGGTTTAGTTGCCGAACGTGAACAAGGAATCACAATTGACGTAGCTCATATTTATTTTTCAACAGCAACACGTAGTTATATTATTGCAGATACTCCGGGTCACGTTGAATATACAAGAAACATGGTAACCGGAGCTTCAACTTCTCAAGTAGCCATTATTTTAATTGATGCACGTCACGGTGTAATAGAGCAAACATATCGTCACTTTTTTATCAATAATTTATTAAGAATTAAAGATGTTATTGTTGCCATAAATAAAATGGATTTGGTTGATTTTTCTGAAGAAAGATACAACAAAATTAAAGCTGATTTTCAAAAATTAGTTGACAAAAGTGATTATGAAGATCAACACATTACTTTTATTCCAGTAAGTGCTTTAAAAGGTGATAATGTAGTTGATGGGTCTGAAAAAATGCCTTGGTACAAAGGTCAAACTTTGTTAGAACATTTAGAGCAATTAGATACTAAAGATATTTACAATACAGGGAAACCTCGTTTTCCAGTGCAATATGTAATTCGTCCAAAAACAGAAGAATACCACGATTATAGAGGGTATGCTGGTAAAGTTTATGGCGGTGAATTAAATGTTGGTGATGAGATTGTTGTATTGCCTTCTGAAACAAAATCTAAAATTAAAGAGATTTATTTTTACGATAAGAAAATTGAAAAAGCTACTCGTAGATCATCAGTTACAATTACTTTAGAAAATGATGTAAATGTTAGTAGAGGTGACATGGTTGTTAAAGTTGGTGAATTGCCAACAGTTAAAAAGCAATTAACAGCTACTGTTTCGTGGATGGATACCAAGCAATTAACATCAGGTTCTAAATATGTTTTACAACATGGGGTTAATAAAGTATTGGCAAAAGTAACAGCGATTCATCATAAAATTCATCCAGATTATTCAGGAATAGAAACCGATGTAGCTGGTTTAAACGTAAATGATATTGCTTCTGTTTCATTTCAACTTAACAAGCCAATATTTTTTGATGCTTTTAAAGAACATAGAACAAATGGTGCTTTTATTTTAATAGATACACAAAGCAATAATACCGTAGGGGTAGGTTTTATTGATTAATCTAATCATTTAAAAATCAAAAACATATATTTTTTTGGTTCATAATTTATTATGGATTAGGAACCTTATTATTACTAACTAAAAAAATTGAAAACAATGCAAAGTTTTAGAACCGAGATCGAAAATCCGATCGTTGCAAAAGATATTATTGAATTAGATAAAAAAATTCAACTGTTTTACGAAGGTAAAATTGATGAAGAACGTTTTAGAAGTTTGCGTTTGGCTCGTGGTGTTTATGGGCAACGTCAGTTTGGTGTTCAAATGATTCGTATTAAATTGCCTTACGGTAAATTAACTAGCGAACAATTGCATAGAATTGCCAATGTTTCTGACGAATATTCTAGGGGAAGATTGCACATTACTACGCGTCAGGATATTCAAATTCACCATGTAAGTTTAGATAGAACTCCTGAGCTTTGGGCTGAATTGGAAAAAGATGATATTACCTTGCGTGAAGCTTGTGGAAATGCTGTAAGAAATGTTACTGCTAGTGAAACTGCTGGTATTGATAAAAATGAACCTTTTGATGTTTCGCCTTATGCTCACGCAGTTTTCGAATTCTTTTTACGTAATCCTATTTGTCAGGAATTAGGTCGAAAATTTAAAATTTCTTTCTCAGGAACAGATAAAGATACCGCATTGAGTTTTATGCACGATTTAGGTTTTATTGCCAAAATTGAAAACAATGTTGTTGGTTTTAAAATAATGATTGGTGGCGGATTGGGTTCTCAAGCTCGTTTGGCTGATACATTGTTTGATTTTATTGAAGCTGATAAAATTATTCCGGTAACAGAAGCTGTTTTACGTGTGTTTGATAGGTATGGTGAGCGTTCAAAAAGAGCCAAAGCGCGTTTAAAATTCTTAATTAAGGATATTGGATTGGATGCTTTTGTTAAATTGGTTGAAGAAGAGCAAAAAGCATTGTCTACACAATCTTTTCCAATAGATACTTCAAAATTTGATTCAGAAATAATTGTTCCAGCAATTGAAGTGCCTGCTGTAGAAATTACAGACAATGTTGCTTATGATTTATGGAAATCTACAAACGTTATTGAACAAAAACAAGCTGGTTTTAGTGCTATTGGTATTAAAGTGCATTTGGGTGATTTTTATACAGACAAAGCACGTTTATTGGCCGATTTAATCAAAAAATATGCGGGTAATGAAATCCGTTTGTCATTGCGTCAAAATATATTAATTCGTCATGTAAAAAATGAGTTATTGCCTTTTTTCTATGTCGAATTACAAAAATTAGGTTTTGTTGAAGCGGGTTACGAAAGTGCTTTAGATATCACATCTTGTCCAGGAACTGATACTTGTAATTTAGGTATTGCAAGTAGTACAGGTATTTCTGCAGAGTTAGAAAAAGTATTAAAAAGTGAGTTTCCTCAATATGCAAACAACAAAGAAATTGCCATAAAAATTAGTGGTTGTATGAATAGTTGTGGGCAACATTCAATGGCGCACATCGGTTTTCAGGGTATGACTGTGAAGTCTGGAAAATTAGTTGCACCAGCGTTGCAAGTATTGTTAGGTGGTGGAGTTTTAGGAAATGGAGCCGGAAGAGTTGCTAATAAAGTAATTAAAATTCCAAGTAAACGTGGCCCGGAAGCTTTAAGAACAATCTTAAATAATTACCAAGATAATGTAATTGTTGGAGAATCGTTTTTAGATTATTACGACCGTCAGGGTGAAATTTATTTTTACGAATTGTTAAAACCTTTAAGTGATACTACAAATTTAGTACAAAGTGATTTTATAGATTGGGGTTCTGAAGAGCAGTTTGAAATGGCTGTTGGTGTTGGTGAATGTGCTGGTGTTGTTATTGATTTAATTGCAACTTTGTTATTTGAAAGCGAAGAAAAATTAGAAAATGCAGTAGGGTCTTTAGAGTTAAATCAATATTCAGATAGTATTTATTATTCTTATTTAAGTATGGTAAATACAGCCAAAGCATTGTTATTGGCTGAAGATGTAAAAACAAATACACACGCTGGTATTATTGCAGATTTTGAAACTACTTTTGCTTCAAAAATAGATTTAGACAAACCTTTTTCAGCGTTTATTTATCAATTACAAAACAATGAGCCAAGTTTAGAATTTGCTCAAAAATATTTGGCCGATGCTCAATTGTTTTATAAAAAAGCAGACGAATTTAGAGCGAGTACTTTAGTTGATGAAGCTTAATAAAAATATAAAAGTAACTTTAATTGGTGCTGGTCCTGGTGATCCAGATTTAATTACGGTTAAGGGTGTTAAGGCATTGTCTAAAGCAACTGTTGTTTTATATGATGCCTTAATAAACCAAAATTTATTGAAGCATGCGCCCAATGCGACTCATATTTTTGTTGGAAAACGTAAAGGAATGCATAGTTTTTCTCAAGATAAAATCAATCAATTAATTGTAAGCAGTGCCTTTCAATATGGTAATGTTGTACGTTTGAAAGGAGGAGATCCTTTTGTTTTTGGACGAGGTTCTGAAGAGATTGATTATATAGAATCTTTTGGTATTGAAACCGAAGTTATTTCGGGTATTTCTTCTTCAATGGCAGTGCCTGCAAGTGTTGGTATTCCTATGACTTCAAGAGGTGTTTCTGAAAGTTTTTGGGTTATAACAGGTACAACTTCAAGCAAAAAATTGTCAAATGATATTTACCTGGCAGCGCAATCAACAGCAACTGTTGTTGTTTTAATGGGAATGAGTAAGTTGCCAGAAATTGTCGCTATTTTTAATAAATTCAACAAAGGTAATGTGCCTACTGCTATTATTCAAAATGGTACAACAGCCAGTGAAAAAATTGGTGTTGGTACTATAGATTCAATTTTAGAAGTAGTGGCGCAAAAAAAATTAGCGTCACCAGCAATTATTGTTATTGGTGAAGTTGTTAAAGAAAGTAGTAAATTGCGCCAGTTTTACGAGCGTATTGCAATTGAAAATTTGTAATACATATTTTGGGTTATAATTAAAAAATAGTTTTATTGCTTATAACCAGTTTTCTTAAATTGAATTTATAAAATGAGCCAAAACGAATTATATCCTGTATTTTTAAAAGTCAGCCAATTAAATGTGTTGATTGTTGGTGGCGGAAATGTTGGTTTAGAAAAACTAACATTTTTGTTAAAGTCTAGTCCAAATGCTAAAGTAACAATCGTTTCAATTAATTTTCATCCAGATTTGGTTGCATTGGCTAAAAAACATGATGTAATGCTTGTTGAAAGTTCTTACAATCCTTCGTTTTTAGATTGCAAACATATGGTTGTTGCTACAACAGATAATATTGATGTAAATGTGCAAGTTTATCATGATTGTAAAAGTAAAAGCATATTGGTAAATGTGGCAGACAATCCGCCGTATTGCGATTTTTATATGGGTGGAATTGTAACCAAAGGAAATATTAAAATTGCCATTTCTACCAATGGTAAATCACCTACTTTAGCAAAACGTTTACGTCAGTTTTTTGAAGAAGTAATTCCAGAAAATATAGACGAATTGGCTGAAAATTTAAATGCCTTCAGAAAAACAATTAAAGGTGATTTTCAGCAAAAAGTAGATTCTTTGAATGAATTAACCAAAGGTATTGTTCATAAAAAGGAGTAATTTTCTCGTTATTTAAAAAAGTATTTTACAACGTTTTATAGTTACTTCAATTTTTGAGAAGTAAAATTAACATTTTGTACTTTTTTAACGATTAAGTTGATGTTTTTATTGGTTTTTATTAATAATGAAATATTATTTTTAGTAAAAATCAGTTTTCTTTGAAATATTACTAAATTTAGCTTTTGATTGTAAAATGTATTTCATTGTATTTTTTATAAAAAAATCATTTATTTTAAAATTATCTTATGGCGCTAAAAATTGTAATTTCTCATAAAACAACTTATAAATATGATCGTGCGGTTTCCTTGTCTCCGCATATTTTCAGGTTAAGGCCTGCACCGCATTGCAGAACTCCAATTGAATCATATTCCATAAAAATTAAGCCTGAAAATCAATTCTTAAATTGGCAGCAAGATCCTTTTGGAAATTATATGGCGCGCCTTATTTTTCCTGAAAAAACAAAAGAATTGTCTGTTGATGTTGAAATTATTGCCGATTTAAAAACCATCAATCCATTTGATTTTTTTGTTGAAGAAGCTGCAGAAGAATATCCGTTTGAATATTCTGAAACCATTAAAAAAGAGCTAATACCTTATTTAGAAATTAGAGAAAATGGAAAACTTTTACAAGATTTCTTAAAAACCATAGATTATACACCGCGTAAAACCATCTATTTTTTAATTGATATCAATAGAAAAATTTATGAATATTTAAATTACAATATTCGATTAGATCCAGGAGTTCAAACTTGTGAAGAATCTTTAAAATTAAAAAGTGGCTCGTGTAGAGATTACGCTTGGTTGTTTGTACAAACATTACGTCATTTAGGTTTTGGAGCACGTTTTGTTTCAGGATATTTAGTGCAGTTGAAATCCGATGAAAAATCATTGGATGGGCCATCTGGTCCTGAAGAAGATTTTACCGATTTACATGCGTGGGCTGAGGTTTATTTACCAGGTGCGGGTTGGATTGGTTTTGATGCAACTTCGGGCTTGTTAGCAGGTGAAGGTCATATTCCATTAGCTTGTACGCCTAGCTTTGAAAGTGCTGCGCCGGTTGAAGGGATGACAGATATTTGTGAAACCGAGTTCTTTTTTAAAAATTCAGTAAAACGTATTTTTGAATCGCCACGCGTTACAAAACCATATACAGATGAGCAGTGGAATGAAATTTATAAACTTGGTTTTAAAGTTGAAAAGCAATTAGAAAAAGGGGATGTTCGCCTAACTATGGGAGGTGAACCTACTTTTGTTTCTATTGACGATATGGAATCTGCAGAATGGAATACCGATGCAGATGGACCAAATAAAAGAAGGTTAGCTTCAAATCTTACAAAAAGATTATACGATAAATTTGCGAAAGGTGCTGTTTTACATCAAGCACAGGGAAAATGGTATCCAGGTGAGCCATTGCCTCGTTGGCAATTTGAATTGTGTTGGAGAAAAGATGGGAAACCTATTTGGCATAACGAAAAATTATTGGCTGAATTTTCGCCCAAAGTTGAATTGCCTGAAAATGCAGATATTAAATTCTTAGAGAAACTTACAAATTATTTAAGAATTTCAAATCAACATATTATTCCTGCCTATGAAGATGCTTTTTATTTTTTATGGGAACAAGGTAAATTGCCAGTTGATGTTGATCCTTCTAAAGATAAAGATGCTTCTTTGGTTCGAAAAAAATTAAATGAAATTTTAGAAAACGGAACTTCAAATGTTGTTGGTTATGTGTTGCCTTTGAATAATTCAGACGGGCAATGGTATACCAATAAATGGGAATTTAGGAGGCAACATGTGTTTTTAATTCCAGGAAATTCACCCGTAGGATTAAGATTGCCGTTAGATTCGTTGATTCAGAATTCAGGTAATGAATTTCCAAGGTACGAACCTGATAATTTTTCGAAAAAGAAAAAACTGCCAAGTTATAAACGACTTGCTTTGATAAGACATAAAGCTTTTTTAAGTGATGGTATTTTAGAAAACAAGCATAATTATTTTGTTAGAACCGGATTGTGTGCTGAAGTTAGAGAAGGTAAATTGTATTTGTTTTTACCGCCTTTAGATAGTGCCGAAATATTTTTAGATTTAATTGCATCTATTGAATTAACTGCGCGCGATTTAAAAATCCCTGTTGTTTTAGAAGGTTACGAGCCACCAAAAGATCACAGGTTAGAATCTATGAAAATTACACCAGATCCTGGAGTAATTGAAGTAAATGTGCATCCTACTCACAATTGGAAAGAGCTTACAGAAAATACTTTTACCATTTACGAACAAGCAAAATTAGCAAGGTTAGGAACTGAAAAGTTCATGTTAGATGGTAAACATACTGGTACTGGTGGTGGAAATCATGTTACTTTAGGTGGTACAACTCCAGCCGACAGCCCGTTGTTAAGAAAACCAAGTTTGTTAAGAAGTTTGTTAACTTTTTGGCAACATCATCCAGGACTTTCATATTTGTTTTCAGGAGCATTTGTTGGTCCAACAAGTCAGGCGCCAAGAATTGATGAAGCTCGTTTAGAAAATTTATATGAACTTGAAATAGCTTTTAGTCAAATTCCTAAAGATGGAGAAGTGCCTTTTTGGTTAACAGACCGTTTATTTAGACATTTATTAACCGATTTAACCGGAAATACACATCGTGCAGAATTTTGTATAGATAAGTTGTATTCTCCAGATTCTTCTTCAGGAAGATTGGGAATTTTAGAGTTGAGAGGTTTTGATATGCCGCCACATCCACAAATGAGCTTAATGCAAATGTTGTTGGTAAGAACGTTGGTTGCTTGGTTTTGGAAAAAACCCTACGAACACGATTTGGTACGTTGGGGTACTGAATTACACGATAAGTTTTTAATTGAACATTATGTACGTGAAGATATAAAAGATGTTGTTGAGCAGTTAAATAGGGCAGGATATAAATTTAAAGAAGATTGGTTCAATCCGTTTTTTGAGTTTAGATTTCCGTTGCACGGAATGGTGGATATCAACAATATTCATATTGAATTGCGTTCAGCCATTGAACCTTGGAATGTATTGGGTGAAGAAATGACCGGTGGAGGAACTGCCAGATATGTAGATTCTTCTTTAGAGCGTATTCAGGTTAAAGTAGCTGATTTTAACCATGAAAGATATGTTTTAACTTGTAATGGTGTAAAAGTTCAGCTAAATAGTACCACTGTAAAAGGAGAATATGTGGCAGGAATTAGATACAAAGCTTGGGATCCATATTCGGCATTGCACCCAACAATTGGGGTAGATACGCCGTTGGTTTTTGACATTGTTGATACTTGGAATAGGCGTTCTATTGGTGGTTGCACCTATTTTGTTGCACATCCAGGAGGTAGATCTTATGATACTTACCCAGTAAATAGTTACGAGGCTGAATCTCGAAGAATCAATCGTTTCTGGGAATTTGGACATACTCAAGGTGAAATTGAACCAGTTGAAGAAACAATTCAAGACGATGATAATTCGGCTAGAAGCGTTCAAGAAAAAGAAAGTTCAAAAAAATTCAGTTATAAAGAAATTCCGATTAATTTTGAATTTCCGCATACGCTGGATTTAAGAAAAAAATAATAACCATAATGTCAATTAGTACAAACAGTTTATTTAAAGATTATTTTAAAGATTTCAAAGGCTACGATGAGGTTTTTACTTCTGATTTAGGAATCGATAAAAATTGGGATAAATTACTAGATAATCTTTCAGATTTAGGTGCTAATAAATTAATAGATAGACAGTTAGAGGTTGATTGGTTGTTGGCTGAAAATGGCGTTACTTACAATGTTTATAATGATCCTAAAGGCTTAAATCGTCCTTGGAAATTAAATGTTGTTCCGTTTATAATTCAAAAAAATGAATGGAAAACCATTGAAAAAGGAATAGCACAACGATCTGAAGTATTGAATCTTTTATTGAAAGATATTTATGGGAAACGTGAATTAATCAAAAAAGGGATTGTTCCTTTTGAAGTTATATTTTCACATAGAGGTTTTTTAAGGGCTTGTGATCAAATTCAATATAAAACGGCAAAACAATTATTAATTCATTCGGCTGATTTGGCAAGAGGTCCAGACGGCCGCATGTGGGTGGTAAATGATAGAACCCAAGCACCATCTGGTATGGGGTATGCTTTAGAAAATAGATTGTCTATAAATAAAGTAATGCCAGAAATATTTGGAGATATTAGTGTTGAGCAGCCATCTGCTTTTTTTAAAGATTTTAACGAGTTATTGTTAAAAGCAGCGCCTTCAAATAGAGAAAATCCTACAGTTGTAATTTTAACACCAGGACCTCACAACGAAACTTATTTTGAGCATTCTTATTTGTCGTCTTTTTTAGGATATCCCTTGGTAAAAGGTAATGACTTGGTTGTTAGGAGTGGTAAATTATGGATGAAATCGTTGAAAGGATTGAAGCAGGTTGATGTTGTTTTAAGAAGGGTTGATGATGTTTTTGTAGATCCTTTAGAATTGCGTGAAGATTCTTATTTGGGAGTTGCAGGTTTAATGGAGGTGGTAAGACTTCAAAATGTTGCAATTGTAAACCCAGTAGGTAGTGGAATTCTTGAAAACCCAGGCTTGATACCATTTATGAATGGTATTTGTAAGTATTTTTTAAATGAAGATTTAATATTGCCACAAATTGCTTCGTGGTGGTGTGGGCAAGAGAAAGAAAGAAAACATGTGTTGGAAAATCTTTCAAAATATGTGGTAAAAAGAATTGATCGCACGCATAGAGAACATATCTATTTTTGTGAATTTTTAACAAAAACACAATTAAAAAATCTTAAAATTGAAATTTTAAAAGCCCCATACCAATTTGTAGCTCAGGAAAATATTAATTTTTCTACAGCTCCAAATTTTGTTGAAGGGCATTTAGAGCCTCGTAAAATAGTTTGTCGTACTTTTTCTGTAGCCAAAGATAATGGGTATAGTGTAATGCCTGGAGGTTTGGTACGTGTTGCTGCTGAAAGAGAAGAATTGTTAGTTTCCAATCAAAAAGGAGGAACAAGTAAAGATTTTTGGGTGGTAAGTGATAAAAAACAATACAATATTCAGCATTATTCTTGGCAAAAAACAAAAGCCAATCCGTTTGTAGGAATTGATGATGTTCCTAGTGATGCTGCTGAAAATTTATTTTGGTCTGGTAGGTATTTGGGTAGAACCATTGTAACAGCTCGTTATTTAAGAATGGTTTTAAATCAAATGGCAAATGTTCAGTTTAACCATAGAAAATCAGATTCTGAAAGTTTAAGAATTCTTTTTCAATCGGTTACCAATATAACTTCAACTTTTCCTGGTTTTACGGGAAAAAATGAAGAACAAGCCATGCAAAACCCCTTAAAAGAAATTGAATCTATAATTTTAGATGAGAAAAGAGATGGAAGTTTTGCGCAAACCATTTCAAGTTTCAATTATTCATATTACAATCTTAGAAATTTATGGTCACGAGATATGTGGCGTGTTTTTGACAGCATTCAAAGTTTATGGCAAAATTTGAAGTCAGAAAAAAATATTACGATTCCTGTGCTAGTTAAATTTTTTGATAGAATTATAACAAGACTCATTGCTTTTATGTCGCTTACCGAAGAAAGTATTTTGGTAAAACAGGGTTTGTTGTTGTATTTTATTGGGTTGCAAATGGAGCAGGCATTTACAACCATAGCTAAATTTAGGTCGTTAATAATAGTGCAACATAAGGAAGATCTGGAATATGAGATTTTAGAATCGTTATTAAATAGCCATGAAAGTTTAAATATTTACAGGTATAGTTATAAATCTTATTTAAGTATAGAAAAAGTCCTCAATTTGGTTTTGCTAGATAAGGATTATGCAAAATCGCTTACTTTTCAAATAAAAAGATTGAAGAAAGATATCAATCGATTGCCAAATAACAACAATCAAGAGTTTACAGAGTGCCAAAAAAACATTTCAAAAGCGCTTGATAAAATTAAAAGTTTAACAGTTGAAGATCTAATAAAAGTTGATGAAGAGTCAAATATGAGATTGCAATTGGATGAATTATTAGAAGAATTGAGCGATTTATTACATTCAACAAATTTGTCAATTTCAAATACATATTTTAATCATACTTACCAACAAACGCAATTGGTAAACACAACTTTATAAAATTAAAAAAATGGTTTTTGACATAATTCATACTACAAAATACAAATATGAAGATGGTGCTTCTTTTTGTCACAATCTTGCCACGTTAAAGCCTAAAAATATTCCAGGGCAAACAGTTTTGGAATATAATTTGTTTATCAGCCCAACGCCGAATGATATTTCTGAAAGATTGGATTTTTTTGGCAATACAATTACGCGATTTTCTATTCAAGAATTTCATAAGGAATTAGAAGTAACAGCAAAAAGTAAAGTGTTAAGAGATTTTGCTGTACAATTATTAGATTTTGATGTTGAAAAGGCTAAAAAAATAACTGTAAAAGAGGCTAAAGAATTATTAATTGGTTGCACTGAAGAGTTAATTGATGCTAAGCAGTTTACTTTAAAATCGCCTCTTATTTCTAGTATTTCAAAAGAAATTAAAGCGTATGCTAAAATATCTTTTAAACCAAAACGATCTTTATATGAAGCTTCTTTTGATTTGATGGAGCGTATTTTTAACGACTTTGATTTTGTGTCGGGTTTTACCACTATTGCAACGCCTTTAGATGTGGTAATGAAAGAAAAAAAAGGTGTTTGCCAAGATTTTGCACAAATAGCTATAGCATGTGTTCGATCGGTTGGGTTACCTGCCAGATATGTAAGTGGTTATATTGAAACATTGCCTCCAGAAGGTAAAGAAAAATTAGTGGGTACAGATGCTTCACACGCTTGGTTTGGTGTTTATATACCTACTTTTGGTTGGGTAGATTTTGATCCAACCAATAACCAAATTCCTAAAAATCAGCACATCGTAGTAGCGTATGGGCGTGACTATCTTGATGTGCCGCCTTTAAAGGGAGTTACCTATAGTTCAGGTAAAAATGTGTTGGAAGTCTCTGTTGATATTAGACCAAGTTTAGTGCAGTTTCAAAATCAAAATCAAACACAAATACAAGCTCAAAGTCAATCTCAGCAATAAGATTGACTTTTTTTATTGCTTTTGTGTTGATGATATGTTGTTTGTTTTTGAAACAGGAGCTTCGGGTATTTTAAAATAGTTATCGTCTAATTTTAAACCAATAATTATTAATTTATTGATAAGGTCTCTTATAAAACCTTCAGTATCTTTTTCAATATCTTCTATTAATTTATATTCAAATTCGCAGTGTAGTTTTCCTATTAAAAAGGATGCAGAATTAGTGGACCCCTTTTGATTTACCGCAAGTTTTTGAATGTATTTTTTAATTAGAAAAAGACTACTTTTGATAGATCTAGGACAGTCTGAATTTAAAATTAAAAATTCTAATGTTGTTTTTTTGGTAGGTGTTTTTTTGTAGAATCTACGCATCATATCATATGAAAAAACACATTTTAATAAGGTAGACCATTGGTGGCTGTCATCTATAACAGTATCTTTATATTTACTTTTTTCAACAGCGGCATCACTGCATTTTGAATTGATGATACGGGTAACTTGCAAGGCTCTTTCTAAATAAATTCCAAGCATTATAATCGCATAGGCTTCATCATGTAAAATAGTTCCCTTAATTTTACTTCTAATTTCAGCAGTAGATTTTGTAATCATAGATGTAAAGTCGTACAATCCATTTTTTACAAAAGTATCTGGGTTGTAGTTTTTTATGCTATGATTGATTCTGTTTATAGATTCAAAAAGTTCGGTTGAAATTAAATCTCTAGAGCTTCTTGCATTTTCATAAGCCGAGTTAAAAGAGGTTATAATAGAGTATGGTTTTTCAGTATTTAAACCAACATTAAATAATACTTCTTCTTCTTTTAATTTGATATCGGATTCAATTATTTCATCATTAACCATGTACATAATTGATCTTAACACAAAATCTCTGGATTGTGACAGTTCGTTTGGTGCATCTAATGATGAAAAATAATTTACATTTAAATATCTTGCCAAATGCTCCGAACGTTCTATATAACGTCCCATCCAAAATAAGTTATTTGCTACTCTTGCTAACATATATTTACTATTTTAATACCCAGGTATCTTTTGAACCACCACCTTGAGATGAGTTTACTACTAAATTTCCTCTTCTTAACGCAACTCTTGAGAGTCCGCCTTTTAAAACATATTCTTTGTCTTTTCCTAGCAAAGTAAATGTTCTTAAATCCACATGTCTTGGTTCAAACGATTCAGTTTCTTCAATGTATGTTGGATGTGTTGATAGTGACATAATTGGCTGGGCAATATATTTTCGTGGATTTGCCTTTATTGTATCTTTAACTTTTTGAATTTCTTCTTTTGTTAATTTATTACCTATGGAGATTCCATAACCACCAGATTCATCAACAGGTTTTACTACTAATTTATCTATGTTTTCAAGCACATAACTCATCTCTTTTTCTCTACTGCAGTGGTAAGTATGAACATTGCTTAAAATTTGATCTTCATCCAAATAGTATTTAATAATTTCGGGCATGTAGGTGTAAATTGCTTTGTCGTCTGCAACACCAGTTCCAGGAGCATTTACCAAGCAAACATTTCCTTTTTGATATGCTGAAAAAAGTCCAGGAACACCTAAAACAGATTCGGGTTTAAATGCCAAAGGATCAATAAATAAATCATCAATTCTTCGGTAGATAACATCGACCTTTTGAGGGCCGTAAATTGTGCGTTTATAAACAAAATCATTTTCAACAAATAAATCTCTTCCTTCAACCAAATCAATTCCCATTTGTTTTGCTAAAAAAGAATGCTCGTAATAAGCCGAATTGTAAACGCCTGGTGTAATAATTACACAAACAGGATTGTCAACGCCTTTTGGTTTTACAGATTCCATAATTTCTAATAAATTGGCTCCGTAATCAACCACTCTATGCGTATTGTATTTGTTAAATACACCAAATAATGCATGTTTTACGGCAGTTCTGTTTCCAATTACATAACTTACGCCCGATGGGCATCTAATGTTGTCTTCAAGTACGTAATAATTTCCGTCTGCGTGTTTGATTAAATCGGTTCCTGAAATGTGGTTGTAAACACCTTCAGGCGGATCTAAACCCTTCATTTTGGTTATAAAATTTTCAGAAGAACTTATCAGTTCTATAGGGACTATGCCTTGTTTTATAATTTTTTGGTCATGATAAACATCCCATAAAAAAAGGTTTAGCGCTTTGCTTCTTTGTAAAACACCTTTTTCAATAGTGTCCCATTCTTTTTGTTCAATAATTCTAGGAAACAAATCAAAAGGAAATATTTTTTCTTGAACAGAGTTTTCTCCATACACCTGAAACGTAATTCCAAGGTTGAAAAAGGATTCTTTTGCTCTTTCATTTAATGCATTAAATTCTGTAACCGAATATTGGCTAAATAATTTAAATAATGTTTTGTAAATATCTCTAATCTCTTTGTTTTTATTAAAGAGTTCGTCATAAAAATTTGAATCAAATTTATATGCAGAGAATAGCGGAAGTTCAATTGTGTTTTTCAAATTTCAAATTTTTATAAATGTATAAATAATTTATAAAAACAGGCTAAATAATGATTATAATTTTATAAAATAAATGTACTAATAAATATAATACATTAAATATTTAAAAACATTGCAAATAATGTAATTTGTGTAATTTAAATAGTATGGGGTTTGGTTTTAAGGTAAAAAAAGCACCTTTTTTTTAATAGGGTGCTTTTAAAAAAAGGGTTTTTAAAGCTTAAATTGTAACTAATTTATAGGTATTTTTTGAAGATTCGCAAACTGAACAGCTATAATCTAAAGGAAGTTCGTTAAAAGTAGTTCCTGGTGCAATATTTGCTTTTTTGTCGCCAAAGTCGGTATCGTAAACAGTGAGGCATTCAGTACATTGATATACTTCTTTTTCAGGTTTGTGTTCTAATTCATTATTAGATTTTATTTCGTCTTCTTTGCCTAAATTTTCAAAATACAATTTGCTTAATTCCATTAATAAACCTGGTAGTTCCATTTTATCAACATCTTGTGCGTACATTAAATATTCGCGTGTGTTTGGGTTGAAGTTTTTACAATAAAGTACATTGTAAGTAGGTCTTATTTTAAAATCTTTGATAATGGTTGGAGATTGGTTTTTTTCAATAACTGTTGAAGTGAAATAAGTGTCTTTCAACGCGCTATCACTAACGCCAAAGTTTAAACCATAGGTGCTAATATCATTTTGATCAAAATTACGGACAATAAATTTTTTGAGTTCCAAAGCCTCTGTATCATCAACAGGTAAATGCCAGTTTAATTCTAATGAAGAATGTCTTACGTTGATACCGCGTTTTCCTAATAATTTTTCTAAACTCAATTTGTGATTTCTGTGTAATCCTTTTATGATAAAAGATTTCCACGGAGTGATGCAAATTTTACCAACATTGCTATCTAAACAAAATTCACAAAAATCTTTTAAAAATGATAAATCATATTCGTTGTTTCTCCAATATAAACCTAGCCAGTAATCGTTATCACTCATTTTATTCATTCCTTCATAATATGGGAATGGGTGAAATGGAACTTCTAATTTGTGTTCAATAGTTCTATTGTTGGTTTCAATTTTTTCATTTATTAAATTGAATAGTAAATTAATATCGGTTGTTTCTTCGTAAAATTCTTCAATAGCTGCTGCAATTTTAGGAATATCCCAGCTGTATATTAAAACAGGGTATTCTACTTCACTTTCCCAATTTGGTAATTTTAAATTTAAGTGCCAGTAATCTTCATTTTCCGAAGCAATAAAATTTATTTGTCCGCTAAATAGAGGAACTAATTGTTGTTTTGGGTCGGTAATGTTAATTTTTAGGGTAGGATTGTATTTAAATTCTTCTAAAATATACAAGTAGGTTGAGCCTTTTAACCAAGGTGTTGAAGGAAAAATATCAGCAGAAACATAGGAGCAAACAATGTTTTGGAAATTTCGTTTTGCGCTACTGTCAATGTTTAAATTTGGGTATTGCTCTATAATTTCTTTATTTGCTGGGTTGTAAGGAAATAAAATATCTTGTCTAGAGCCAAATTTTATGGTTGAAAATCCCAAACTTTCGGCCATTTTAATGATTTGTTTTAATTCGCCTGGAGATAAAACGCCTCCTTTTGTAAAAATACGTTGTAATTTACTTCTCATAACTTTATTATTTAGCCTTTAGTAAAATATCGTTTATTTCTGGTTTGCAGCTTCCGCAGCCCAATCCAGCACCTGTTTTGGAGCATAGTTCGTTAAAATCCTTGCAGCCAGCATTGATTGCTGCTGTTAAGTTTCCTTCGCCTACTTGACTACAAGAGCAAATCAGTTTTCCAATTACAGGTTTTGATTCTGTTTTACCTCTCAATAATTCTGTTCTTTTTTCTGAAAGTTCAATTTTATCTTCAATAAAACGCTTAAACTCTGCAAATTCATTTTTATCGCCCATTAAAATAGCACCAACCAATAAATCGTTTTTTACAATACACTTTTTGTAAAAATGTTGGTTGATATCTTTCAAAATAATTTCTTCATATGATGGGTCGTTTTTTGGTGTAACAACCATGCCAATACTGCATAAGTCAAGGTCTTCAAATTTTAAAATATTCATTAAAACCGAACCTTTGTAAATGCTATTTAAATCGCCTAAAATAAATTTAGCAGCAATGTCTGCTTGTTGTTCTGCGGCAGAAGTAATTCCGAAAAGTGAGTTTTCAAATTCAGCAATTTCACCCAAAGCAAATATTTTTGGATCGCTTGTTTGTAAGTATTGGTTTACAATTACACCTCTTCGGTGTTCAATATTACAACCTTTTGCCAATTCTATATTTGGCAATGTTCCTATGGCATAAACAATGGCATTTGCATTTATAATTTTACCTGTTTTTAATGAAATAGAAAGTTTGTTTGGTGTAAACTCATCTTCAAAAACAGTACTTACTTCGTTGTCAAAATAAATTTGAATGCCTCTTTCTTGTACGTTTTCACCCAGCAAAGTACTAGCAACTCTATCTAATTGTCGTTCCATTAATCTTGGTGCTCGCTGAATAATAGTAACATTAACATCTTTCTTTTTTAATGAAGCTGCCAATTCTAATCCCAATAATCCGCCACCTACAATTGCTACATGTTGTTCGTTTTCAGGTAGATTGGTGCTTTTTAAGTAGTTTCTTAAATTGTCGGCATCAGCTTTTGTGCGCATTGTAAATCGGCCTGGTAAATGTAAAGGCACATCATTTGGTACAAATGCACGGCTACCAGTTGCCATAATTAATATGTCGTAATTGTGTTTTTGGTTGTTGCTATCTACAATAAACTTTTCTTGGGAATTGATTTTAGTAACAGAAACATTGGTGTGTAGATCTAACTTTAATTTTTCAACTTCTCCTTTTTTTAATTTTTGAAGTTGCTCCCAAGTGAGGTCTTCGCTTACGTATTCAGGTAGTAAAACCCTGTTGTAAAACGGATTTTCCTCTTTTGAAAAAATGGAAATTTCATCTGTTTCATTGAAGCTTCTGTATGTTTGAACAAATCTGTATGCTGCTGCGCCTGCGCCAATAATACAAATTTTCTCTTTTTCTTTTTTATGTTTTACAACTTGAACAGCTGAAAATTTAAAATCTGGTTCTTTTGAAGTTGGGTCAACCAAATTGTTGGTTAAATTGTTGGCTCTACCAAAATCGTTTCCGCGAATTTTACCCCAATGCATTGGTAAAAATACAACACCTTCTTTTATGTCGAAATTCAATTTAACTTTTACGTTAACACAACCACGATTGTTATAAATCTTAACAATATCGTTGTTTTTGATATTGCGTTCCATGGCATCAATGGTGTTCATTTCTAAATAAGGTGAAGGAATATGTGTGGTTAAACGATTCACTTTTCCTGTTTTGGTTCTGGTGTGCCATTGGTCTCTAATGCGACCTGTTGTTAATATCAACGGAAATTCAGCAGAAATTTTTTCCGACTTATTTAAAATGTGTTTTGGAGTGTTAAAATGCGCTTTTTTATCTGCAGTTTCAAACTGACGATCTTCAAAAAGTCGAGGAGTTCCTGGGTGAGCCGAGTGTGGTACAGGCCATTGAAAGCTGCCTTCTTCAATCAATCGTTTGTGCGATAAGCCCGAGATGTCTATGTTGGTACCTTTTGTTAAGGCGCAATGTTCGTCGTAAACCTGACCAACATTTTCGTAGTCAAATCCTTGAAAATTCATTTTTTGAGCAAATTTCCAAATAATTTCAGCATCCGGAAGTGCTTCACCAGGAGCGTCAATTACTTTTGGTAAATAACTAATTCTACGTTCAGAATTGGTCATTGTTCCTTCTTTTTCAATCCAGCCTGCTGCAGGTAAAATTAAATCAGCATATTGTGTTGTTTCCGAATTGTGTGAAATTTCTTGTACCACTACAAAGTTGGCTTTTTCAAGCGCTCGTTCTACTTTTTTAGCATCGGGTAAACTTACAACTGGGTTGGTACAAACAATCCAAATTGCTTTTAATTTTCCGCTATCCAAAGCGTCAAACATTTCTGTAGCGGTTAATCCTGGTTTTGGAGAAATTGGATTACTTCCCCAAAAATTGGCAACTTCAATTCGATCTTGTTCGCTTAATAAATTTTTATGAGCAGCCAATAAATTAGCCATACCGCCAACCTCACGACCACCCATGGCGTTTGGTTGACCTGTTAAAGAAAATGGTCCAGAGCCCGGTTTACCCACATGACCTGTCATTAATGAAAGGTTGATAAGTGCTATATTTTTATCAACGCCAATAACACTTTGATTTAAGCCCATTGTCCACATGTTGATAAATCCTGTTGCTTTTGCAATGTAGCCTGCAGCTTTTTTTATGTCACTAACTGAAACGCCACAAATGTTTGCAGCTTCTTTAAATGAAGTTTGAAGTACTAGATTTTTGTAGTCTTCAATACCAGTAGTGTGGTGTTTTATAAAGTAATTATTGATTTTTTTTTGTTCAAATAACCTGCGTGCTATGGCATTGTACAAAACCACATCGGTACCCGGTGTAATTTGCAAATGTAAATCGGCTATAGAGGCTGTTTGTGTTTTGCGTGGGTCAACAACTACAATTTTTATATTGGGATTGGCTTGTTTGTGTTGTTCTAATCTTCTAAAAAGAATAGGGTGGCACCAAGCTGGATTTGCTCCTGCAATTAAAAAGGTATCTGCCAATTCAATATCTTCATATGAAATTGGAACATTGTCATCTCCCAACGATTTTTTATACCCAACAACTGCTGAACTCATACAAAGTCGCGAGTTGGTGTCTATATTATTGGTACCTAAAAAACCTTTGGTTAATTTATTTATTAAGTAGTATTCTTCAGTTAAGCATTGTCCTGAAACATAAAAACCTACACTGTCTGGTCCGTGTTTTTCAATAATACTTTTAAAAACGGCAGCTGCTCTGTCTAAAGCATCGTCCCAAGTAACACGTTGCATTGGGTGATTTTTGCTCCAACGCATTTCAGGATATAAAATTCTGTCTGAAGTTTCTTGAGCCACATAATTCAAATTCATACCTTTTGTACAAAGCATTCCTTTGTTTACAGGATAATCTGGATCTCCTTTTACAGTAATTTTTCCGTTTGAATCTTGATTCACTAAAATTCCACAACCAACTCCGCAATAAGAGCAAATGGTTTTGTGCGATTTTGATTTTAACATGCCTTTACTTTTTTAAGATTCATAAGTGTAAGGCAAATATAGTAATTTACGTATAAATACGTAATAAAATACGTAATTTTTTAAAATTAAAATAAAGTAAGGTAAAAATGGTTCGTTTTTAAATGAAGCCTTGCTCTTTTGCTTTGCTTGAAAGTTCTATTAAATTTTTCACATCCATTTTTTTCATTAAGTTAAAACGATGAGTTTCAATAGTTCTTTTGCTTTTGTTTAATTCTTCTGAAATTTCTTTGTTTGTTTTTCCTAATAAAACCAATTGTAAAATTTCAATTTCTTTTTTGGTAAGATTGTAGTCGTTTTCACTTTCTTCAGAAGTAATTGTATTGCTAGGCGTGTGATCACTTGCTTTTTTTTGTAAATTATTTACAATAATGGTGCTAATATCGCCACTAAAATACTTTCCGCCATTGTAAACAGTGTGTATTGCTTTTAAAACTTCGGCCTTGCTTGCGTCTTTTAATAAGTAACCCATAGCATTTGCGTTGATAGATTCTAAAATATATTCTTCAGAATCATGCATAGAAAGTACAATGGATTTTGTAGTGTTTGGTGTTGAATTGATTCTTTTAACAGCTTCAATACCATTCATTTCGGGCATTCTAACATCAATAATTAGCAGGTCTGGTTGTAGTTTTTTTACCAGCTCAATGGCTTCAAGACCGTTAGATCCTTCACCAATAACTTTTAGTGATTCGTCTTCTTCTAATAAATATTTAATACCATCTCTGACAATTGTATGGTCGTCAACTAAAACTATGCTAATTTGATTTTTCAAGGTTTGGTTTTTTAGTAAATACGAAAGTACGGTAAAATTACGTAATTTTAAAATATACGTAGAAAAGTGTTTTTTGAAAGCTAAAAAAAATCAAATTCGGTTTTTAAAAAAGTTTGATTTTGAGGATTTGGGTGATAGAATTTTTAAAATAACCGTTACTACAATGAAGCTTTTGAAGCGATGTGAAAAATAAAAACAGTAACAATCTTTTTAATTAATTGGAAAGAACAATTTAGAATCTCAATTAACAGATTGCTTTGTTATAAACTTATTGCAGTAACGGATTGTTTTTAAAAAATTGAATGAGAATTTATGGTTAGTTTGAATGATTTTTAAATTTGTTACAAATGAAAATCATTCAAACTAAGGTGTTTTATAAAAATTTTGGTTTAAAAACTAGCATTACCCAAGCCCAGTTTTGTGTTGTAGCAGCTACACTTTCTGCAGTATTTTTTAATTCATACATACCATCTGTAGCAAACATTTGAGAGTATCCTGCTTGTAAAGTAAATCCTTTTAGTTTTTGAGTGTAAACAAGATCAACTTCAGTTCCTAACGATTTTTCGCCACTAGGCAGTGCTTTTTGACTAGAGAAATTTAAAACTTGTGCAGATAAACCTGATTTTTCATTAAATTGATAGTTTGCAGTAATGTGTATGTCTACCAAACCAACTGAGTTTGCATGATTTCCTACGTAGAAATAATCCATATATCCATTAAATTTATGGTTGGTTCCGTATAGTGGGAAAAATGCGCTGGTTTCACCTGCTGATGCATTGTTACCGCTAATTACTTCAACTCCTGCACCCAAAGTAAAAGGAACGTTAAATTTATATTTTGCCTCTAAGCTTAATAATGAAGCGTTTTTTACTTTAACTTCACCTTGTCTTTCTCCTGTTTGCATAAACAAGTTAGCTGCTAATCCTAAGCCTTTTACTTTATAGTTTAAGTGAGCTCCAAATGTTTGTAAATTGCTAATGCCATCTTGTTCGTTAAGTGTTGTGAAGTTTTGAAAACCATTGTTTAAGAACAACAAACTTCCTGAAAATGAACTCCAATCTTTTTGGAAGTGAGCATATTGCATTGTTTTATAAGAGAAAAATCCTGTTGTATTGTAAGCGTTTCCAGTCGATACAAATCCTGAAATATTATCATAATCTTGGTTGTAGGCAAATCCAACATCAAGTGCTGATTTTTCTTTAGCGTATTTAAATAAAATAGCATCATGGTTTCTGCCTTGTTGTGCCCAATCTAATCCGCCCATTATTCGTTGGTCGTCGTATGAAAGTACTTGTCTACCAATTTTTGTTTTTGTTTTTTCGCCTAATTTTATGTTTGCCCAAGCTTCAAAAATAGCAAATGAATTGTTTGCGTCTTTTGGGTCTATTTGACGATTTTCTCCCCAAACAAGTACATCTTGCATACTTATGTAAACTTCATAAGTTTCGGCTTTATAGTCAAAATTTACACGGGCTCTGGTTGAAAAACCAAAACCAGGTTCGGCATCTTTGGTAATAAGGTTTCCAAAACCATGGCGGTATTCAGTTCGTGGTCTCAATTGCCCATCTATAGAAAACTGAGCGTTACTGGTTATTGATATAAAAGCCAGTAATGTTAAAAGTGTTAGTTTTAATTTCATTTTTTGTTGATTTAATAGTTAATTGTTATTGTTTAATGTTCAAGAAAATCGATTAAGTGTTTTCTGTATTTATAATAATCGTTGTGTTCAATAATTGCTTTTCGTGTTCTTGGTCTTTCAAATTCAATATTTAAAATATCACCAATTTTAGCACTTGGTCCGCTGGTCATCATCACAACTCTGTCTGCTAAAAAAATAGCTTCATCTACGTCGTGTGTAATCATAACTGCTGTAATTTTTTCTTTATTCCAAATTTCAATAAGTACATCTTGTAGCTCACCACGAGTTAAAGAATCTAGCATTCCAAAGGGTTCATCTAATAAAAGTACTTTTGGTTTTATGGCAAAGGCTCTGGCAATTCCTACGCGTTGTTGCATGCCTTGAGAAAGTTCTGAAGCTTTTTTGTCAAACGAACCTTCTAAGCCAACTTTGCTTAAATAGTATTTGCAAATATCAATTCGTTCTTTCTTTTTAGCCTGCGGAAAAACTTGTCGTACACCCAACATTACATTTTCTAAAGTGGTAAGCCAAGGCATTAAACTTGGTGATTGAAAAATAACACCTCTGTCTGGTCCAGGTCCTTTTATAGGGTTTCCTAAAACTGAGATTCTTCCGTCTGAAATTGGGTTTAAACCTGCAATCATAGAAAGCATTGTGGTTTTTCCACATCCTGAATGACCAATAATGGTTACAAATTCTTCCTTCATTATTTGAAGATTTAAATCTTCAAGTACCACATAATCGCCTTTTGGTGTTGGGTACACTTTTTTTAAGTTTTGCAAATCGAGCATTACTTTTGAAGTGTATTCAATACCGTTTTCAATAACAATATCTGATCTTTTAGTTTTAACTTTTGTTCTCATTTTTTTGTTTTTTTAGTTAAACTTTTAATCAAAGTGTCTAGGCTCTAATTCTGGTAAAATATATTCGGTTGCTGAGGTTGTTGTGCGTTCTTGCCCAATTTCCATTAGATACTCAATAATATCGTTTCTTGTTTTTTTAAATTCAGGATCGTCATTTAGCAAAGTTTTGTCTCTTGGTCTGTCAATGTTTATTTTAAATTCTGGACCTAATGTTGCATTTGGTCCTGGGCGTAACGGAATAATTCGGTCTGCCATGTAAATTCCTTCATCAACATCATTTGTAATTAAAAGTGCTGTGCGTTTATTTTCGTCCCAAATAGATAAAATTTCATCTTGTAAATTTCCTCTTGTTAATGCATCTAAAGCGCCTAAAGGTTCGTCCATAATAATCATTTCTGGATCCATAGCTAAGGCACGTGCAATAGAGACTCTTTGGCGCATACCACCCGATAATTCTCCGGGTCTTTTATGTATTGCGGGAGTTAGATTTACCATTTCAATGTATTTTTTTACACGTGTGTCTCTAAATTGTTTCGATTCTTTTGGGAAAGTTTCTTTTACTGCAACGCTGATGTTTTGGTAGACTGTTAACCAAGGTAAAAGCGAATAATTTTGAAAAATAACACCTCTTTCATGGCTAGTGTCAATAACTGGTTGTCCTTTAAATAAAACTTCACCGCTTGTAGGTTTTAATAAGCCGTTTATAAGGTTTACCAAAGTTGTTTTGCCGCTTCCTGAAAATCCTACAATGGCTACAAATTCTCCTTCTTCAATATGAAGGTTGATATTTGAAAGTACTTCGGTAGCATTTGTGCCTTTTCCGTAGGTTTTATAAATGTTATTTAATTCTAAATAGGCCATAATTTTTAGTTTTAAGTTCCTTAATTTTTGTTGAATGAAACAAAATTTTGGATGGTTAACATAATTCGGTCTAATAAAAATCCTATGATGCCAATTACAAACATGGCAACAATTATTTTTGAATTTGAGTCGTTTGCTCCATTTTGAAATTCTTCCCAAACAAATGAACCTAATCCCGGGCTTTGTGCTAATAATTCAATGGCAATTAATACCATCCAGGCAACTGATAAAGTGATGCGTAATCCTGTAAAAATTAAAGGTAAAGATGATGGTAAAATCACTTTAAATACTTTTTGAAGTGGTCCTAATTTTAAAACTTTTGCAACGTTTAAAATATCTTTGTCTACTGTAGAAACCCCCATAATGGTATTTACCAAAGTAGCCCACATTGAACAAAGACCTACGCTTATAAATGAAATTAAAAATGAGCTGTCTGTATCTGAATTTTTATTCAATGTTTTTACAATCATAAAAACAAGTAGTAACCAAACTACGGGAGATACAGGTTTAAATATTTGAATTAACCAGTTAAGTGAGCTTTTTAATGTTTCGCTTAATCCAAGTGCAATACCAATAGGAACTGCTATAAAAATAGCTAATAAAAATCCGGCAAAAACCGTTTTTAAACTTGTTGTTATTTGGTCTACAAACGAAGGTCTTCCTGTGTAAACAATAAGTGTTTCGCCTGCTTCTGCACGTTTTTTATTTATTTCCGCAGTTTTTTCTTTAAAAGCTTTTTTATCGGCTTTAATGATTTTGTGATCTTTTAATAACGACAAAAATGAAGCTTTTACTTGTGTTGGTGAAGGCAATGTATTTGGTCGGCAGCTTACGTTGCCAGATTCAATACATAAGGCCATAGCATCTGCACCTTCTTGTCCTTGTTCATTAAATGCTTTTTCAATTCTGTGGGCTGCTTCTTTGTTGTAAAGAGCAGTAGATCCTGTTTGCCAAATGAAGAGAAAAATTAAAATTGAAGCAATTGGTGCTACAATTTTTTTAAGGATTTCTGTCAAGTTTTTTTTAGCTTCTTCGCCTCTTGCCAATCTGATAACTGGTTCTAAAAAGCCTAGTCCAATAAATCTAACAATGGTTATTAATCGATCGCTCATTTTTAAAGTATTTCTTAATTAATTGTTCTTTGGTGTTGTTTAATTGACTCTCTAAAATTTTTAAAGTTGTTTTAGAGAGTCAATTTTTTGCTAATTTTTATTTCCTATTTTAAAGCTATTGATATAGCCAATAGGGTCTTTAGCGTCAAATGTTGTACCGTCAATAAAATCGCTTGTTGCAGGTTTGTATCCGTCTGTTTCAGGAATATCAGTTGCTGGTATTTTTCCTTCTGCAACTAATAATTCAGCAGCTTTTTTCCAAATATCAGGTCTGTAAATATCTTTGATTTTACTAGCGTACCAATCTGCTGGTTTTGCTTCAGGAATTTGTCCCCAACGTCTCATTTGTGTTAAAAACCAAATACCGTCTGAGTAAAATGGGTAAGTTGCATTGTAACGGTAAAAAACGTTGAAGTCTGGCATGGCTCTTTTATCTCCTTTTTCGTATTCAAAAGTACCTGTCATTGAGTTTGCCAATACTACTTCGTCTGCACCAACATATTGAGACATTGATAATATTTTTACAGCTTCAGCTCTATTTCCAGGAGCATCTAACCATTGACCTGCTCTAATCAATGCTTTTGTAACTGCAATTGCTGTGTTTGGATTTTGTTCTACAAAAGATTTTGTCATTACAAATACCTTTTCTGGATTGTTTTTCCAAATATCATAGTTGGTTACAACTGGCACTCCAATACCTTTAAATACAGCTTGTTGGTTCCAAGGTTCTCCTACGCAATAACCGTAAATTGTTCCTGCTTCTAAAGTAGCTGGCATTTGTGGTGGAGGTGTTACAGATAGTAAAACATCAGCATCAATTTGACCTTGAATATTTTCTTTTGTGTACATTCCAGGATTGATTCCGGCTGCTGCTAACCAATATCTAATTTCATAATTGTGTGTTGATACAGGAAAAACCATTCCCATTTTAAAAGATTTTCCTTCTTTTTTGTATTCTTTAATAACTGGTTTTAGAGCTTCGGCAGTAATTGGGTGAATTGATTTCCCTTCGCTGTCTACAGGTACATTTGGTTTCATTTTGCTCCAAACATCGTTAGAAACTGTGATAGCGTTTCCGTTTAAGTCCATTGAGTATGCAGTAACCAATTCAGCTTGTCTACCAAACCCAGCTCCAGCTGCAATTGGTTGTCCGGCCAACATATGTGCACCGTCTAATTGACCGTCAATTACGCGGTCTAAAATGTTTTTCCAGTTAGATTGCGCTTCAACAGAAACAAATAAACCTTCATCTTCAAAAAAACCTTTTTCTTTTGCAATGGCTAATGGAGCCATATCTGTTAGTTTTATAAAACCAAAAGTCAATTGTGGTTTTTCTATTGCCAATTTTTCTGTTGTGCTTTTAGCAGCATCAGTTGTTGCTTCGGCTGTTTCTTTTTTAGCTGTTGAACCACCGCAAGCGCCAAGTGTTAGGGCTATAAGCAGTGTCATTGTTTTTAATAAAGTTGTTTTCATAATATTGATTTTATAGTTGTTCTTTGTTTTTATTTAAGTATAAATACTTAGTTACACTGCAAATATATACGTATGTTTTAAAAGAAAAGATGAAATATACCCTGTTTAAATGTATTTTTAAGCAGTATAAAACCTGTGTAAAAACAGTTAATTAATTTAAAGTGAAGTAAATTAGTTGAATAAGAAAATACGTAGTCCAAATTAATGAGCTACGTATTTTTATTTTTTTGGTTGAAATGTGTTTAGCTATTTAAAAAATAGTTGTGTTCTGAAATTTCTTTTTTTAAGTCGCTAACATTTTTGATGCCTATTTTTTTTCCTTGAGAAATTAATAGATTTTCTTTTTTTAATGATGAAATGGTTCTAATTACTTGCTCGTCTGTTGTTCCTGCAAAATCTGCAATTTCTTGTCGACTTAAATTGATGTTTAAAAAACCTTTTTGATTTTCGCCAAACTTTCTGTATAAATATAAAATGGTGTCAATAACTTTTTCGCGAACCGTCATTTGAGCTATGCTTTTCACTTTATTTTCTGAACGATTTAATTCTTCAGCATAAAAAAGCATAAATTCATAAGTAAGGCTTGGTATTTTTTGAAGCATTTCATTTAAAACTTCATTGGTAAAATTACAAAGTATGGTATCTTCAATGGAAGTGGCGCTAATGGTGTAGTTTTTTCCAATTCCAAATCCTCTATGGCCAATTATTTCACCATCTTTTACAAATCTAAGAATTTGCTCTTTGCCATAAATACCTGTTTTTAAAACTTTGGCTTTTCCTTGTTGAATAAAGTAAAGTCCATTAACTGGTGCGCCTTCTAAAATAAATTGCTGATTTTTTTTACACTTAACGGTGTTTTTTAGTTGTATCATTTTTTGCATAATTGCTGAAGAAAGATTTCTCTTAATTAAGCAATCTGTATTTGTACAAGCGTTGCAATCTATTTTAGATTTTAATACCATATATTATTTTATTTATCGGCTAAAGCTAATTTAGGTTCGTTGTTTGTTACAGCATTTTCGGTTTCGTCTTCAGTAGAAAATTTAATCGCCAATGTTATTGCTGAAGTAATTACAATTAAACCACCAATAATAAAAAAGCTGGTTGAAACTGCTGTTGCTGATGCTGCAGATTGTGCTGCCTGAATAACTTCTGCTCCCAATCCTTCATTGGCTGCAATGGCTGCTTTTTCGGCTACGGCAGATTTAGATTTTAATAACATTGCTGCTAAAAATGCGCCAACATTTCCACCTGCGCCCACAATACCAGAGATTGAGCCAATTGCTTTTTTGTTGATAAATGGTACTACAGAAAATGTTGCGCCTTCGGCCATTTGAACGCTTAAACTAAATGCTACTAAAAATATGATGGCTAATGGTAATAAGGTGATGCTTGAAAAAGTAGCTAACATAATTCCTTCAACAGCAAGTATGGTTGCTAAAAATAATACACGTCCTCTTAATCCAAATTTTTTCCCGAATCGATCTCCAAAAAATCCTCCCAATGTTCTTGCAAAAATATTCATCAAAGCAAAAGAAAGTACAATATTACCAGCGGTAACTCTTTCAATTTGAAAAGTGTTTTGTAAATAATCATCCATTGTTCCGTAAACTGTTAATTCAATTCCAAAACAAGCTGCGTAAACTAAAAATAAAATCCAAACTCTGTAGTCTTTTAATACTTTGGTAAAACCAACTTGGTCTTTTTTAGAGATTGAAAGTTCACCTTTTTCTTTTAATTCTTTAAAGTTTCCGTTTGGGGTGTCTTTTGTAAATAAAAAGTAGACAATACCCATTAAAAAACAAACAACACCTGCAATAATCATTGAAAATCTCCAAGCGTCAACTTCTGCAATTCCAAAACTTACAACGGCTGCAGCAATTATTGGCATACCTAATCGGTTGGCTCCACCTCCTAAATTTCCCCATCCTGCTGATGTTGCATTTGCGGTTCCAACAATATTTGGTGCAAACATAATAGAGGTATGTACTTGCGTAATTACAAATGAAGCGCCAATAAACCCAATAAACAATCTGCAAATTAAAAACTGTAAAGGTGTTTGAACAAATCCTATTAATATTACAGGAATAGCTCCTAACATTAATAACCAGGTGTAGCATAATCTTGGTCCGTATTTGTCGCAAAGTTTACCAATTAGCAAACGTGCAAAAACAGTTCCTGATACTGCTAAAATAATAGAATTCCATTTTTGATCAGGTGTTAAGCCTAAATCCCTAACAACATCTGGCATAAAAGGAACAATTCCGAACCAGGCAAAAAAGCAAAGAAAAAACGCAATGGATGTAATCCAAAATGTTCTTGTGGCAATGCTTTTAAAATTTAATAACTCTAATTTGGTCGATTTTTCAAGTTTGATTGTTTTCATATTCTAATATTTTACGTGGCGAAAATAAGTATAAATACGTAATATAAAAAACAAAACTACGTAATTTACGTAGTTTTGTGAATAATATATATTTTTAAGAAATCTATTTTGAATAATTTAAAAAGATGATTTTTAATTATTAAAATTCGTAATTTTAAAAAGAAGCGCTTAAAACTCGTTGAATTTCTTCATCTAAAAAGGCGCTGTGTTCAGTAACAACATCGCCAATAACAATAATTCCAGGTGATTTATAATCTATTTTATCAATTGTATTTTTGTAATTGTTAATAGTTTCAATAGTAATGGTTTCATTAGGAAGTGATCCATTTTGAATAATGGCAAAAGGGGTGTATTTATGTCTGAATTTTTTTATTTCTTCAGCAATTAACGAAAAATTACGTAGTCCCATTAATATAACCAAGGTAGCAGATGATTGTGCACCTAAAGTAATGTCTTTTGAAATTTCTCCATTAGAAGTGGTTCCTGTAATTACCCAAAAGCTTTCGTTTACATTTCTTTTTGTTAACGGAATTCCCTGCAATGCAGGTACTGCCAAAGCACTGCTTATTCCTGGTACAATTGCGGTTTCAATAGCGTATGATTCTATAAAGTCAATTTCTTCACTTCCTCTTCCAAAAACAAAAGAGTCTCCTCCTTTTAAACGCACAACATGTCCGTATTCAAAGGCTTTATTTACCAATAACTGATTGATTTCATCTTGACTAAAGGCGTGGTTGTTAAATCTTTTTCCTACATATAAAGTAGGGGTGCTTTTTTTTGCGTAGGCCAATATTTCAGGATTTACAAGTGCATCATATAAAATAAAATCAGCTTGCTCAATGGCTTTAACTGCTTTTAATGTAATTAAGTCTTTATCTCCTGGTCCTGCACCAACTAAGGTAACTTTTGGATTGTTTTTTTTTGTTTTCATGCCTTGTTTTTTAAGTACTTAAATTATGATACAGCAAAAATACGTAAAATATTTTTAAAATACGTAGTTTTATTAAGTAAAAATACGTAGTTTTGTCCTGTGATACTTAAAATAGTATAAAATGAAAGTTGTGTAATTCAATTTTAAACAAATTTCATTTTACAAATTAACGCAATAAAATACAAACAGATGAAATCAATTTTAGTAATAGGTAATGGAATGGTTGGTTATAAATTTTGTGAAAAATTTGTAGCAAAAGAAGGTGCTGAGAAATTTAAAATCACTGTTTTTGGTGAAGAGCCAAGGCCAGCTTATGATAGGGTGCATTTGAGTTCTTTTTTTGAAAATGGGGATGCAAAGGCATTGGAGATGGCTCCAAGGTCTTGGTACGAAGAACATAATATTGAGTTAATTACCAATGAGCGTGTTACAGATATTCATAGAGCCACAAAAACAATTTCAACAATTAGTGATAAGACCTATACTTATGATTATTTAGTGTTGGCTACAGGTTCTTCTCCTTTTGTGCCTGCCATTAAAGGGATTGAGAAAAAAGGGGTGTTTGTATATCGAACTATTGAAGATTTGGAAGGGATGATGGCGTATGCTGATGCGCTTAAAAAACGTAACCCAGAAGCTAAAGCGGCTGTTTTAGGTGGTGGATTGTTGGGGTTGGAAGCTGCAAAAGCGGTAATGGATATGGGTTTAGAACCTCATGTTGTTGAGTTTGCACCTAAATTGATGCCAAGACAATTGGATACGCGTGGTAGTAATGTGTTGAAAAACAAATTAGAAACTATGGGTATTCATATTCACATGTCTAAAGCTACCAATAAAATTTTGGGTGATGATGCTATTACGGGTATGGAGTTTGGTGAATACGATAAAATTAATGTAGAAATGTTGGTGGTTTCTGCTGGGATAAAGCCGCGTGACGAGTTGGCTAAAACTTGTGATTTGGCAATGGGTGTTCGTGGTGGAATTGTGGTAAACAATAAAATGCAAACCAACGACGAATCGATTTTTGCGATTGGTGAAGTTGCCCTGTATAACAATATGATTTACGGTTTGGTTGCGCCTGGTTATGAAATGGCCGATGTTGCTGCTGATCAAATTTTAGGTAAAACGGAAACTTTAATGGCTGCAGATATTGATATGTCTACCAAATTAAAATTAATTGGTGTTGATGTTGCTAGTTTTGGTGAGCCTTTTATGCCTGTTGAAAAAGGATATTCTATTTTATTTGAAAATAAAACGAAGGATTTATATAAAAGAATCAATGTTAGTCACGACGGAAAAAAACTTTTAGGTGGTATTTTAATTGGCGATGCTTCTGATTATAATATGTTTCATCAAATATATTTAAACGGATTGCCAATTCCTGAAGATGCTGAAGAATTGATTATTGGAAGTAGGGGTGAAGGTGGAAAATCGTTTGGCAGCGCTATGGATATTCCTGATGCTGCGCAAGTTTGTTCTTGTGAAAGTGTTACAAAAGGAACTATTTGTAATTCAATAAAAGATGGAAGTTGTAATAATTTGGCCGATGTAATTGCCAAAACAAAAGTAACAACTGGTTGTGGAGGTTGTAAACCTATGGTGGTTGATTTGGTAAATGAAACCTTAAAATCATTAGGAAAAGAAGTTAAAGAAACCATTTGTGAGCATTTTGAATATACGCGTCAGGAGTTATACGGAATTTTAAAAATTAAAAAAGTAACCACATTTAATGAAGCACTTTCAACTTGTGGAAAAGGAAAAGGTTGTGAAACTTGTAAGCCTTTAGTAGCTTCAATTTTTGCAAGTTTATACAATGATACTGCAAATAAAGAAGCTGTAATTCAAGATTCAAATGATAAGTTTTTAGCCAATATTCAGCGTAACGGAACGTATTCAGTGGTGCCACGTATTCCTGGAGGTGAAATTACGCCAGACAAATTAATTGCTATTGGTTTGGTTGGTAAAAAATACGATTTGTACACTAAAATTACTGGTGGTCAGCGAATTGACTTGTTTGGTGCGCAATTAAATGATTTGCCTGCTATTTGGAAAGAGTTGATAGATGCTGGTTTTGAAAGTGGTCACGCTTACGGAAAATCATTGAGAACTGTAAAAAGTTGTGTTGGTTCTTCTTGGTGTCGTTACGGTATGGATGAAAGTGTTGGTTTTGCCATTGATTTAGAAAACAGGTACAAAGGATTGCGTTCGCCTCATAAAATTAAAGGTGGCGTTTCTGGTTGTATTCGCGAATGTGCAGAAGCGCGTGGGAAAGATTTTGGTGTAATTGCTGTTGATGGTGGTTGGAATTTATATGTTGGTGGTAATGGTGGCGCAACTCCTAAACATGCGTTATTGTTGGCCGAGCAAATTGACAATGCAACTGCAATTAAATATCTAGACCGATTTTTAATGTATTATATACGAACTGCAGCGCCTTTAATGAGAACTGCAACTTGGTTAGAAAAATTAGAAGGTGGTATTGAGCAATTGAAAAAAATAGTAATCGATGATATTTTTAACATTGCTGAAGAATTAGAAATTGAAATGCAATCACTGGTTGATGCTTACCAATGTGAGTGGAAAGAAGCGATTGAAAACGAAGAAGTTAAAAGTAAATTCAAGCATTTTGTGAATTCAGACGAATCGGATGATAACTTGGTTTTTGTACCAATGAGAGATCAAAAAATGCCAAAATCTTGGGAAAATTAAAAAATTAAAATATGGAAGCAATTTTATCACAATACGAAACAGTAGCTTTAAATGATGTTAAAGTTTGGTTTAAAGCAGCACCAGTAAAAGACTTTCCAATTGATGGAGGTGTGTGTGTAAAATATAAAGAAAAACAAATAGCAGTTTTTAATTTTCAATTAAACAATGCTTGGTATGCGTGCCAAAATGTATGTCCGCATAAAATGGAAATGGTGTTGTCTCGCGGTATGATAGGCGACGATAAAGGGATGCCAAAAGTGGCTTGTCCAATGCACAAAAAAACATTTTCGTTAGAAACAGGTGAAAATTTAAACGGTGATTTGGATGCAATTGCAACATATCCGGTTAAAATTGAAGACAACTTTGTGTATATCGGATTTTCTGAATAGCTTTGGTTTTTTATTCAACCATCATGCAATCAGAAAAATTTAACAAAGCAATACAATTATTTGATGAAGCAAATTCATCAGATCCAAATACAGAAATTTTTGAAGGAAAGGAATTTCCGAAGGAATTATTATACGCAATGAGAATGACGGAGCAACTGAATAAGTTTGCTCCTAATTCTTCTGAAGCATTACAACTTACAGTGCGTTGCCAACATATTTGTCGCTGGGAAATACCAAGAGATTCTTACGAAATGAATCGTGTTGGTTATCTTAACTGGCGAAAAGATTTAAAAGATTTTCACGCTAAAAAAGCTTCAGAAATATTAAAAAGCGTTGGTTACGATGATGAGGTTATTGATGATGTTGCATTTTTACTGTTGAAAAAACAATTGAAAAAGAATGCAGATACCCAAACTTTAGAAGATGTAATTTGTTTGGTGTTTTTAGAATTTTACTTTTTAAAATTTTCTGAAAAATATTCCGAAGAAAAACTGATAGACATTGTTCAAAAAACGTGGAAAAAAATGTCGGATAAAGGTCATAAAGCTGCTTTGGAATTAAATTTACCAGCTTCAGCATTGGCATTAATCACAAAAGCACTTAGTTAATTCAATATTTTTCTTCAAATGACAAAAGAAGGCGATAGCATTTCAATAGATAATTCGACCTTTCTTAAGCTAAGAAGGTTGTATTTATTGGCTTTTTTGTTGATTGCCGCAAGTATTGTTATTGCGCAAATATTGATTCAAAAACATCTAAATTCTCAATTAAACGATTCTCGAATTGTAAACATTGCAGGAAGACAGCGTATGTTAAGTCAAAAGTTGGTGAAAGAAGTGTTGTATTTAAACAATGCTAAAACCGTTGATGATCGTTTGGCTCATGCTGAAATTATAAAAAAGGACAACGAAACTTTTTTAAATGCGCATATTGGTTTTCAAAACGAATTTAGTGAACTTCGAAATTTAATTCGTACAAGTCAAGAATTTAGGCTGCTTTTTGCGCAAATTGAAGAAGATCATCATCAAATTATTACTATTTGTAGCAATGTTTACAATATTGTAGTTGAAAATTCGCAAGATTCAGAGGTGTTGCTAAGCAAAAGGTTGAATGAATTAGCGCATGTTGAAGGTCGTTTTTTAAGAAAAATGGACGAGATAGTGTTTAAGTATGATGCTGTAAGTCAACAAAAAGTAGCAAATCTTAAGCAGATAGAGTATGTTTTACTGCTAATTTCCTTCCTTATTTTATTGTTTGAAATTCTATTTTTATTCAAACCTATTTCAATTCATATAAAAAAGGTAATAGCTGATTTAATGATTTCCAAAGGAGAAGCGCAAGAAAAGGCGCAAAAAATTGAGGAACTTTATATTGCTAAAGAAGCTTCATTACAAGAGCTACAACATTTAAATTATGCATTAGACAATGCAGCTTTGTTTGCCAGTGTAACGCGTGAAGGTACCATTGTGCATATGAGTAAAAAATTCAATCATTTATTGGGGGTTGAAAGTAGGGATACGCAAGTAAAATTTGAAGAATTGTTGCAAATTGAAATAGGTGAGCAGCAAACTATTAAAGAATTATTAAAAGGAAAAAGACATTCTATTTGGGTTGGAGAATTACAGGTTGCAACCAAAAATAACGAGAAATTGTGGTTGGAAATGTCAATTATTCCAATGAATCATTTGAATGATAATCAGCGTGTTTTAATTTTGTGTAATGATATTACAAAACGAAAAAATTCGCAAAAGCAAATTGATGAATTGAATGAGCAACGCTTTAAAGAACAAGTGAATTTGCAAAAAATTCAGGCAAGTCAAATTGTTGAGGCTCAGGAGGAAGAACGAAAAAGAATCGCCAAAGATATCCACGACGGGATTGGGCAAATGTTAACGGCTTTAAAATTTAATATAGAGTCTATAAATGCTTCAAATATTGAAAATACGGAAGTAAAAGTTGGAAGATTAAAAGATTTGTTGGGTACTTTAATTAAAGAAGTTCGTGCAGTAACGTTTAATTTAACACCACCAGAATTGGTTGATTAT
This sequence comes from Lutibacter sp. HS1-25, assembly GCF_004121075.1. GTDB lineage: Bacteria > Bacteroidota > Bacteroidia > Flavobacteriales > Flavobacteriaceae > Lutibacter. Next base: position 7,934 of record NZ_RHLN01000018.1, on the reverse strand, counting down.
GGCATTGTGCCTACCATTCAAAAATTGGCAGATCGACTTTCAGATTTCACAGGAAAAAAAATATTTTTTGAAAACAAAACCAATTTTAAAGGCAGATTCGATTCTTTGGTCGAAACCAATTTGTACCGTGTTGTTCAAGAGGCTGTAAATAACTCTTTAAAGTATGCCGAATCTAACTTTATTTTAATTTCAATTAGTCATTCTGCTCAGGTATTAAGTATTGTAATTGACGATGACGGAAAAGGGTTTGATCCTGAAAAATTGGTAGAAACAAAAAATGAGACAGGAATGGGGTTATTTTTTATGAGAGAGCGCATTCATTATATAAATGGTAGGATTTTTATTAATACTTCAAAAAATAATGGAACTCGTATTACAATTAATATAAATCTGCCAAATTCATAAAAAAACTATCAAGGTTTCATTTTCAAAATGGAATGTCCTATATTTGCACGCAAGTTCATAAACGCATTGAAATTAGTTATTAAGAAAGGCAGAGGGAATAGACCTTATGAAGCCTTGGCAACCCTTTATACATAAAGAAGGTGCTACATTCTACCTCAATTTTGTGGGAAGATAACATAAGAAAACTTCATAAAAAGGAAATTCTTTAATTTAATAACTATCAAAATTCATATAAAAGTTTATACGAATACATAATTATGGAAAATATTCAGAAAATAATACAAGATAAAATTTTGGTGCTTGATGGCGCTATGGGAACTATGATTCAACAGTATAAATTTACTGAAGAAGATTATAGAGGTGAGCAATTTAAAGATTTTAAAATTTCAGTAAAAGGAAATAACGATATGCTTTCTATTACCCAACCTGAAGCTATCAAAGAAATTCATAAAAAATATTTAGAAGCCGGTGCTGATATTATTGAAACAAACACTTTTAGCAGTACAACCATTGCTATGGCCGACTATGAAATGGAAGATTATGTATATGAGTTAAATTACCAATCGGCTAAAATTGCCAAAGAAGTTGCTGATGAATTTACGGCTAAAAATCCTGATAAACCTCGTTTTGTAGCAGGTTCTATAGGTCCAACAAACCGTACTGCAAGTATGTCTCCCGATGTAAATGATCCTGGTTTTAGAGCAGTAACTTTTGAAGATTTAAGAGTTGCTTACAAACAACAAGCCGAAGCTTTGATTGACGGTGGTGTTGATGTGTTGTTGGTTGAAACTGTTTTTGATACCTTAAATGCCAAAGCAGCCTTGTTTGCTATTGAAGAAATAAAAGCTGAAAGAAATATTGATATTCCAATTATGTTAAGTGGTACAATTACCGATGCTAGTGGAAGAACATTGTCTGGACAAACAGCTGAAGCTTTTTTAATTTCAGTATCACATATCCCATTGTTATCTGTTGGTTTCAACTGCGCTTTAGGAGCCAGTCAATTAACACCGCATTTAGAAGTGTTGGCACAAAAATCAGATTTGGGTATTTCGGCACATCCAAATGCAGGATTGCCAAATGCTTTTGGTGAATATGATGAAACGCCAGAAATGATGGCAAATCAAATTAAAGAATATTTAGATAAAAACTTAATCAATATTATTGGAGGTTGTTGCGGAACAACACCTGCGCATATCAAAGCAATAGCTGATATGGTAAAAGATTATAAACCAAGAGTGGTTACTAGTTGTTAGCTGTTGGTTAATTAGTACAAATTGAATTTATACGTCATTTTGAACTTGTTTCAGAATCACATCAGAATAAAATGAATAAAGAAAAAAAATATTTAAGGTTATCAGGACTTGAACCTTTAGTAATTACGCCAGAAAGTAATTTTATAAATGTTGGTGAACGTACCAATGTTGCGGGTTCTCGTAAATTTTTACGACTGATAAAAGAAGAAAAGTTTGATGAAGCTTTAGCTATTGCACGTCATCAGGTTGATGGTGGAGCGCAAATTATCGACATTAATATGGATGATGGTTTGTTAGATGGTAAAGAAGCAATGGTTCGTTTTATGAATTTAATTGCTGCAGAACCAGATATTGCTCGTGTACCTATTATGATTGATAGTTCTAAATGGGAAATTATTGAAGCTGGTTTGCAAGTTGCTCAAGGTAAATGTGTGGTAAATTCAATCAGTTTAAAAGAAGGTGAAGCAAATTTTATAGTGCAAGCCAAAAAAATTAAAATGTATGGTGCTGCCATTATTGTAATGGCTTTTGATGAAGTTGGTCAAGCCGATAATTACGATAGAAGAATTGAAATAGCCAAACGTTCTTATGATGTTTTGGTTGATAAAGTTGGTTTTCCTTCGGAAGATATTATTTTCGATTTAAACATTTTTCCTGTTGCCACAGGAATGGATGAGCACAAAAGAAATGCCATAGATTTTATTGAAGCTACGCGTTGGGTTCGTGAAAACCTGCCAAATGTAAATGTTAGTGGAGGTGTAAGTAATGTGTCGTTTTCTTTCCGTGGAAATGATGCGGTTCGTGAAGCTATGCATTCGGTATTTTTATATCACGCCATCAAAGCAGGGATGAATATTGGAATTGTAAACCCAACAATGTTAGAAGTTTACGATGAAATTCCGAAAGATTTATTAGAACGTGTTGAAGATGTTATTTTAGATAGAAGAGAAGATGCAACAGAACGTTTGTTAGATTTTGCAGAAAGTGTTATTAGCACAACCAAAGAGCGTAAAGTTGATTTGTCTTGGCGTGAAAAACCTTTACAAGACAGAATTACACATTCGTTGGTAAAAGGTTTAGATGAATATATTATTGAAGATATTGAAACAGCAAGATTAGAAGCTGAAAAACCCATTCAGGTTATTGAAGGTAACTTAATGATTGGGATGAATGTAGTTGGAGATTTATTTGGATCGGGTAAAATGTTTTTACCTCAGGTGGTAAAATCTGCGCGTGTAATGAAAAAAGCGGTAGCGTATTTATTGCCTTTTATTGAGCTTGATAAAGATGGTGCAAACCAATCAAATGGAAAAATTTTATTGGCTACCGTAAAAGGTGATGTGCACGATATTGGTAAAAATATTGTGGGTGTTGTTTTGGGTTGTAACAATTATGATATTGTAGATTTAGGGGTAATGGTTGCTCCTGAAAAAATTATTCAGGCGGCTAAAGATCAAAATGTTGATGCCATTGGTTTAAGCGGATTGATAACGCCAAGTTTAGATGAAATGGTGTATTTGGCCAAAGAAATGGAGCGTCAAAATTTTGAAGTGCCTTTGTTAATTGGTGGCGCAACTACTTCAAAAGCACATACAGCTGTAAAAATTGATCCTCAATATAAAAATGCAGTTGTTCACGTTCATGATGCTTCAAGAGCAGTAACTGTGGTTGGTGATTTGTTAAATAAAAGAACCAATCAAAAGTACATTAGCGATATTAAAGCTGATTATGTAAAAGTGCGTGAAGGTTTTGAAAACAGGTCAAATAATAAAGAGTATGTTTCTTTGTCTGATGCTCGTAAAAATAAATTTAAAATAGATTGGAATTCTACAGAAATTAAAGCGCCTAATTTTATTGGTACGCAGGTTTTTGAAGAATTTGATTTAACCAAGTTGGTTGATTATATAGATTGGAGTCCGTTTTTTAGAACTTGGGAATTGGCAGGTAAATTTCCTGCTATTTTAACTGATGAGGTTGTAGGTGAAGCGGCATCAAATTTATTTAAAGATGCTAAAATAATGTTGGCAAAAGTTTTGGATGAAAAATTGCTTACAGCAAAAGCGGTGTTTGGAATTTTTCCTGCAAATACGGTGAATGATGATGATATTGAGATTTATGCTGATGCTGAAAGAAATAAGGTAAATGTGCAATTTGTAACTTTGCGTCAGCAGGCAAAAAAGAAAGATGGCATTCCAAATATTGCCTTGGCAGATTTTGTGGCGCCTAAACAAACAGGTATAAACGATTATATGGGTGCATTTTGTGTGTCGACCGGATTTGGAACTGCTGAATTGGCTGCTGAATTTGAAAAAGACCACGACGATTATAATTCGATTATGATCAAAGCCTTGGCAGATAGATTGGCGGAAGCTTTTGCTGAGTATTTACACAAAAAGGTTCGTAAAGAATATTGGGGTTATGCAAACGCTGAAAATTTATCGAATGAAGAATTGATAAAGGAAGATTATAAAGGAATAAGACCAGCACCGGGATATCCTGCTTGTCCGGATCATACTGAAAAATGGACTATTTGGGATTTGTTAAGTGTAAAAGAAACCATTGGTGTTGAGTTGACAGATAGTTTGGCTATGTGGCCAGCGGCATCGGTTTCGGGATATTATTTTGGAAATGAAAAAGCAAAATACTTTGGTTTGGGTAAAATTACCGAAGAACAGGTAAAAGATTTTGCTGTAAGAAAAAATATGGATTTAGAAACGGCTAAAAAATGGTTGAATCCGAATTTGGTTTAATCCCCTAACCCTCAAAGGGGGAATTTTGGGGTTTAACAGTTGAAGGGTTGAATGGTTGAAAAAATATTCATTAGTAATTGATAATTGATAATTGATAATTGATTTGCGTTAGGGATAGCAGCGGCATCCTTTTTTACAATGTAACGCAGTGGAATTGTAAAAAAGATATAGCGTATAGCCCGACCCCTTGTGGGTAACGCCCTTAAAATTAAGTTTAAAGGTTGAATGGTTTAAAAGTTCAAGGTTAGAGCGTTGTTTTGAGGATTTAGGAATAAGAATTAAAATAGTAGCAATTTCCTTCTCTTAGGGAAGGATTAAGGATGGGATAAAATGAAAGTAACAGAGCATATTAAAAATGCGAACGGAAAAACATTGTTTTCGTTTGAGATTGTTCCGCCACAAAAGGGACAAAATATTCAGGATTTATACAATAATGTTGATCCGTTAATGGAGTTTAAACCGCCTTTTATTGATGTAACAACATCAAGAGAAGAGTATGTTTATATTAAAAAGGAAAACGGTTTATTGGAGCAAAAAATGACTCGTATGCGTCCGGGAACAGTTGGTATTTGCGCGGCTTTAAAGTATAAATACGATGTAGATGCCATACCGCATGTGCTGTGTGGAGGTTTTACCAAAGAAGAAACAGAGTATGTTTTGGTTGATTGTCATTATTTAGGTTTGGATAACATTATGGCTTTGCGCGGTGATGCCATGAAACACGAGCCTTATTTTGTGCCAACACCAGGAGGTAATGAATATGCGGTTGATTTGGTAGATCAAATACGTGAATTGAATCAAGGTAAATATTTGCACAATATTATTGAAACAACTAATAGACCCGATTTTTGTATTGGTGTTGCTGGTTATCCGGAAAAGCATTTAGAGTCGCCAAGTATGGATGCCGATTTGCGAAGATTGAAAGAAAAAGTAGATGCTGGAGCAGATTATGTGGTTACGCAAATGTTTTTTGACAATTCGAAATATTTTAATTTTGTAGAAAAGGCACGTAAAATAGGAATTACCGTACCTATTATACCAGGAATTAAGCCAGTAGCAGTTAAAAGACATCAGCAAATATTGCCACAGATTTTTAGGTTGGATATGCCTGAGGATTTAATTTCGGCCATTGAAGGTTGTAAAGACAATGTGCAAGTTAGACAGGTTGGTATTGAATGGGCGATACAACAATCTAAAGAATTGATGGCTCATGGAGCGCCCGTTGTTCATTTTTATTCGATGGGAAAATCGGATAATATCAAAGCAATTGCAAAAGAAATATTTTAAAGAATTGTTAAAATCAGTTTTGTTAATAGCTTTATAGATAAAAGAAATTATAGAGCGATTGGTTAGGTGAAATAATTGTGTACTTTTGTAATAGACAAATATTAAAATATATATATCATGGCAATAGAAGTAACAGATGCAACTTTTGATGAAATAGTGTTAAAATCGGAAAAGCCAGTAATGGTTGATTTTTGGGCAGCTTGGTGTGGTCCTTGTAGAATGGTCGCTCCAATTATGGATGACTTAACATCAGAATTTGATGGTAAGGCTGTAATTACAAAAGTAGATGTTGATGCAAATCAAGAATTTGCATCAAAATATGGTGTGCGTAATATACCTACTGTATTGGTTTTTAAAGGTGGTGAAGTTGTTGAAAAACAAGTTGGTGTTGCACCAAAAGCTACTTATGCTGAAAAATTAAATGCGCATTTATAAAATGTAATTTTAATATATAATTTATGGAAAGCCCGACAAATTTGTCGGGCTTTTTCTTTTTAAATGCTATATTTACAATGATTAATAATTTTTAATGAGCGATTTATCAATACAACATATATCCGAATTGAGCAACCTTGAATTGTTAGCAAGTCAGGTTGTAGAAGGGTTTATTACGGGTATGCATAAGAGTCCGTTTCATGGTTTTTCGGTTGAATTTGCAGAGCATAGATTGTACAATGCAGGTGAAAGCACCAGACATATAGATTGGAAATTATTTGCCAAAACAAAAAAACTATTTGTAAAACGGTATGAAGAGGAAACAAATTTGCGATGTCATTTAATTATAGACAATTCTGCATCTATGCATTTTCCTGAAGTTAAAACCCTATCGTTACAAAAATTATCGAAAATTGCATTTTCAACAGTTGCATCAGCAGCTTTGATGGAGATTTTAAAGCGTCAGAGAGATGCAGTTGGTTTAAGTGTTTATAGTGATGTTAATGAGTATTACGCGCCTTCAAAGGGAGGAGAACGACACAGAAGGATGTTATTGGCGCAATTGGATTTACTTTTAAAAAACACATCGACCAAAAAAACAGATACGTATAAAGCATTGCATGAAATTTCGGAAAAGATACACAGAAGGTCTTTGATATTTTTATTTACAGATATGTTTCAGTCTGATAAAAATGAAATGGCTCTTTTTGAAGCGTTACGACATTTAAAATACAACAAACATGAGGTAGTTTTGTTTCATACTTATGATGGAAAGTTGGAATTAGACTTCGATTTTGAAAATTCTCCGAAAAAATTTGTTGATGTTGAAACGGGTGAAGAAATTAATTTATATGCTTCAGAAGTTCAAGAAAAATACAAAATTGAAGTTGAAAAATATTTTAATGAATTGAAATTGAAGTGTATGCAGTATAAGATAGATTATGTTCCTGTTGATATTCATAAGGGGTTTGATCAGGTTCTTATTTCGTATTTAGTAAGTAGAAAAAAATATTTTTAAAATAATTGAAAAAAAGTTTTGCAGAAGTCAAAAACAGATGTATATTTGCAACCGCTAACAGCAACGGTCTGGTAGTTCAGCTGGTTAGAATACCTGCCTGTCACGCAGGGGGTCGCGGGTTCGAGTCCCGTCCAGACCGCAAAAGCCTTCTCATTGAGAAGGCTTTTTTTATGCGTTTTTGTTTGTGAGCCTAGTGTTGAATCAATAACAATTGTTGTGTTTATGCAAATATTGTTGTTAATCTAAAAAGGAAGAACTCAACGTTTCTAACTCCTCTAAATTGAGCTCTAAACGCTTTTATTTTAGCATTGAATGATTCAGCTGAAGCATTAGTGCTTCTATTTATAAAATAGTTTAGGATTGACCTATAATTGAGTGTTATCGTATTTGCAATTGTGTTGAACGCTTTAAAACCTGTATTTTCTACATCTTTATACCAATGTGCTAGCTTTGTATATGCTACTTCTATAGTTTTGGCTGTATTGAATATGTTCCTTAGTCCTTGAGTAAGATCAAAAGCGATTTTTATATCAGGATATTGATCGAACAATATTTTGCTTCTACTGTATTGGCTTTCTGTCCAATTTGAGGGGGCTTTGTATAGCAAGTACCTACTTCTAGCCAAAAGTTGTTTTCTTGTGTCTCCGTTGCTAAACTCTTTGGGAGAGCATGTGCTGTTCTTTGCTTTTGCTAGTTTTATCTGTTCATTCTCTAGTTCTATAGCGTCCCATCTATGCTTGATTCTTATATCCTGAAGTGCTTCCAGTGCAAGTTTTTGTACGT
>NZ_RHLN01000017.1 GCF_004121075.1 Lutibacter sp. HS1-25 | reverse complement strand
GTTGACTTTGTCATTTCGACAACGGAGAAATCACATCAATGCTTGTATTTACGAGTTAGAAGCAATTTTGAGGTATTTACGAAGTTAGATATTAAATATTAGAAGTTTGGAGTTTGGAGTTTGAAATTTATAAGTTACTAGATATAATTTACCAACAATTTTCATTGTTAGTTGATTTGCGTTAGTGATAGCAGCGGCATCCTTTTTTACAATGCAACGCAGTGGAATTGTAAAAAAGATATAGCGGATAGCACGACCCAAAGGGAAACGCCCAAAATATTTAAGTCAATAGTTAAAAATCTGAAAGTCGCAAGTTGTAAACATTTGAGGTTGTTTTTTGCTAAATGTGGTTAACCAATAAGTGAAAATTTAAAGTTTAGGGCTCAAAATTAAAAAGGATGAGGTTTAATTGATTCATAAAATGGCAATAAATACCCGTTAAAAAACACAATTATATAATTAGATGCGTTTAGAATTGTAGATTTCAAGAAATTTGAGTTAAAGTCATTAAACAATTCAACGGCTCTTTTATTAATAAAAAATTAATTAAATTTGCGGGGTTAAATCAGTTATCATAAAACAGAAAATATAAAACATGAAATACGACGTTATTATTATTGGTAGTGGTCCTGGAGGATATGTTACAGCTATTAGAGCATCGCAACTTGGCTTTAAAGTTGCCGTAGTTGAAAAAGAAAACTTAGGTGGAATCTGTTTAAACTGGGGATGTATCCCTACCAAAGCTTTGTTAAAAAGTGCTCAAGTTTACGATTATTTAAAACATGTTGATGAATATGGTTTAAAAGCTGAAGCTATTGACAAGGATTTTGAGGCTGTTATTAAACGTAGTAGAGGTGTTGCTGAAGGAATGAGCAAAGGTGTTCAATTTTTAATGAAAAAGAACAAAATTGACGTTATTGATGGTTTTGGAAAAATTAAGCCAGGTAAAAAAGTTGATGTAACTGCTGCTGATGGTACTGTGACTGAATACAGTGCAGACCACATTATTATTGCTACTGGGGCTCGCTCTCGTGAGTTGCCAAACTTACCGCAAGACGGTAAAAAAGTTATTGGTTATCGCCAGGCTATGACTTTACCAACACAACCTAAAAAAATGATTGTTGTTGGTTCTGGTGCTATTGGTGTTGAATTTGCTCATTTTTACAATTCAATGGGTACTGATGTAACTATTGTTGAGTTTTTACCAAACATTGTTCCTGTTGAAGATATTGATGTTTCAAAACAATTTGAACGTTCTATTAAAAAAGCAGGTATCAAAGTTATGACAAGTTCTTCTGTTGAATCTGTTGATACTTCAGGTGAAGGCGTGAAAGCGGTTGTAAAAACAGCAAAAGGTGAAGAAATTTTAGAAGCTGATATTGTACTTTCTGCTGTTGGAATTAAATCTAACATTGAAAATATTGGTTTAGAAGATGTTGGAATTATTGTTGATAGAGATAAAATTTTGGTAAACGATTATTATCAAACCAATATTCCTGGTTATTATGCAATTGGTGATGTTGTGCCTGGACAAGCTTTGGCGCACGTTGCATCTGCAGAAGGTATTACTTGTGTTGAAAAAATTGCAGGTTTACATACTGAAAAAATTGACTACGGAAATGTTCCTGGTTGTACTTATGCAACTCCAGAAATTGCAAGTGTTGGTTTAACTGAAGCTAAAGCAATTGAGGCTGGTTACGAAATTAAAGTTGGTAAATTCCCTTTCTCAGCATCTGGTAAAGCAAAAGCTTCTGGTGCTCCTGATGGTTTTGTAAAAGTTATTTTTGATGCAAAATACGGTGAGTGGTTAGGTTGCCATATGATTGGTGCTGGTGTTACTGATATGATTGCTGAAGCGGTTTTAGGTAGAAAATTAGAAACTACGGGACACGATGTTTTAAAAACAATTCATCCACATCCAACTATGAGTGAAGCTGTTATGGAAGCTGTTGCAGCTGCATATGATGAAGTAATTCACTTGTAAAAATAATTTAAAGTTATATATTATAAAAAACCGAAGCAGTGTATTGCTTCGGTTTTTTTGTTTTAATTAGCTCTTTGATTATTGCTTTAACAGTGTTAAGCCATTAAAATTTAGCTAACTTTTGTTATTTTAAGATGATGTTATGATCATTTAAAATAATGGATTTTATGTTATTTTGATTTGTAGTTTTTTAGGCAAAAATTAAATTAATCTAATTTTTAATGTTTATTTGTAATCAAAAAATAAGTACATGTTATTTCATAAAAACAAGACAATACTTTATACCATTGCGTTTACGCTTTTTATTTTAGCATCGTTGTACGGATTGTTAATTCGCTGGAATTTTGCTTTTCCAATAATGTCATTTCCTTATAAAAATGTTTTGCAAAGTCATTCTCATGTTGCTTTTTTGGGCTGGGGATATATTTTTGTAATAACATTGATAAGTGAGTGTTATTTGACTAAAATTCAACAAAAAAGTAAGTTATATAGTTATTCATTTGTTATTGCTTTACTGGCTGTTTGTTTGATGTTGGTTAGTTTTCCTTTAGGAGGTTACAAGGTATTTTCAATTGTATTACTATCGGTTTTTGGATTGTCATCGTATATAGTTTCTTTTAAGTTATTGCGGTTTTTAAAAGGTAATACCTTCAGTTTAAAATTTATAAAATATGGAATTTATTATTATTTACTTTCCAGTTTAGCTACTTGGTTTTTGGCTTTTGTATTAATTACTCAGGGTAAATCTTCTTTGTACTATAACACTGTATATTTTTATCTGCACTTTTTATACAATGGTTTTTTTGTATTTGCCTTGTTTGGTTTGTTATTTAAATTGTTTGAAAATAAGCAGATTTTAATTTCAACAAAACTTCAGCAAAACTTTTTTAGTTATTTAAATATTGCTTGTATTCCAGCATATGTACTTTCTGTATTGTGGAGTGGTGTATCTATGCATTTTTATATTGTAGGTTTTATAGCGGCTATTTTGCAGTTTATCTCATTGTTTTTTTTAATAAAAATTGTTAAGCAAGTATGGCAACAGTTAAAATGGAATGCGATTTCAAAATTGTTGTTTAAGGTTTTATTACTTGCTTATACTTTAAAAATTATAATGCAAATATGCTCTTCAATTCCTTATTTTGTAGAAAAAGCCTTGGCGTTAAAGCCATTTTTAATTATTGGTTATTTGCACTTATTTACTTTAGGTTTTATGAGTGCTTTTATTTTTTTACTATTGAATGAATTTGGTAAAATTGAATTGCAATCAAAAATGTCAACAATGGGTGTTTATTTGTTTTTACTAGGTGTTTTATTTACAGAAGTATTGTTGTTTGGGCAGGGTTTATTAATGATTTTAGGTATTGCAAGCATTGAGAATTACAATCTATATGTATTAATTGTAAGTATGATTGTAGTTTTAGGGTTGAGTTTTATTTATGCCAATCAATTAAAACAGTTGATTAAAAAACCTAATATTTTGAGTTAATTGATTTATTTTGAATTTGTTATGTTTTGTAAATAGCAAAACTGACCAGAATATTATTTATTTATTAAACGCCATTCAAAGAATAGGATAGTAGGGGAGGTTTTAGCTGTATTTGATCTAAATTGTATTAAAAAAGTGATTTTTTTAATTTTTATAGCATATTTCTTTACTTTATTTGTGTTGTAATTCATATTGATATCAACAATATTACATAGTTATTAACAATTTTAAGTGTTAATTTTTTGGGATACTTAAAAAAATCAATTCTTATTTTTAACGAAAAAATCTAGATGTAAAATGTAATTTTTCAATCTTAATGCAATGTTAAGGTGCTTATTATTAAGGTATTAGTTTTGTTTATTTTTGCTTAATGGTGTTTTTATGTTTCTATACTTCAATAGTAAAATCACTTCATAATTCAGTTAATTTTAGAAAAATCACAAAGTTTTTAACAAAAAATTTGGTTAATATAACATTTGTATATACATTTGACGTATACACAATAGTAGTATAAACAATTGTCGTCCCCCCGAAGTTGAATAAAGATGGAAAAAAGTATGAGTTAAACTTACCTGACTATACGATTGCAAATATTTTGCAAACAGGTAACTGGATGAATGAAAAGTTTTCAGATCATTTAAAATTATACGGATTATCAATTCAACAATTTCAAGTTTTACGTTCTTTAAAAGAAATGAATGGAGCATCAGCTGATCTTCAAACACTTCAGGCAGAAATGGTGAGTAAAAATAGCAATACGACTCGTTTGGTTGAAAAGTTGAGATTAAAAGGTTATATAACCAGAAATCAAAATGAAGAAAATAGAAGGAAAGTTGATATTAAAATTACTGATGAAGGTTTAAAAATGTTAGCAGATATTGAAAACGTTCAAAGTGATTTTGAGAAAGATGTTGTTGGTAATTTAACCACAACTGAAATTATAGCTCTAAATCAATTATTAGAAAAAATTAGAAAATAATAGAAACCCCAATTGAGTAAGTTGTTTTTAATATTTATAAATTATCACCCTATAATTAATAAATATTGAACAATTAAAATGAATGAAAAAGTAAGAATTAAAATAATTATAGTAAGAAAAAAGAGAAAATAAATCAACCCCCAACAAAATACAGAGGTAGTCTCACTGTAGTCACATACTTATAAAGCAATCCGAAAATGCTTTTGATGTTAGATGGTTAGTAAGAACTTTGAAGCTACCTCTTATTTTAAAATTAAAAAATTAAGTCAAAACCCCAAAAATAATAATTATGAATACCCAGTTCATTAATATACTTACCTTTTTAACAGTAATAACTATTACATATTTGTTTCATAGTAAAATCAGAAAACCCCAATCTGTGAAACTTTCTATTCCATTAAATTTAGCCAATTCAAAGTGTTTTTCAACAATGCTTTTGGCTAAATTTTGTGTTATTATAAACAAGCAGTCGCAATATATTTATCGAGACCTTTAAATTCCCACAACGGTTAGTAAGAAGATAGTGTTTGCGACTGTCTTTTGTTAAAAAAATATTCAACCCCAAATTTTTATAACCCCAAATAATGAAAACTTTACAAATTAACCTCGTCCTAGTATTGTTAGTATGCCTATTTATTACTTCTTGTTCATCTGAAGAAGATGGAATTTATTTTAAGCAACACGTTGAAGTAGCAGTAGAATATTCAGATATTGAATTAGAAATTTTAGACTTAGTTAACGATTATAGAGTGTCTAAAGGTTTAGGTGCTTTGGATAAAATGAATATTATTTCTGATGTTGCTGAAACTCATACAAATTATATGGCTAAAACAGGTAAGGTTTGTCATGATAATTTTTCAGAAAGACACCAAAAATTAGTGTCAAATGCCAATGCTAAAATTGTTGGTGAAAATGTTGGATATGGATTTACAACTGCAGAAGGTGTTGTAAATGCATGGTTGAAGAGTGATAGCCATAGAGAACTAATTGAAAAGCCAGCATATACTCATTTTGGAATTTCAACTGAAAAAAACATTGAAGGTAGAAATTATTTTACACAAATATTTATTGAACGCTAATTAAAAACCAAAAATCATGATGCTAACATTAAAGAGTACAGTGAAGAAAGGATTTAAGAATGCCAAAAATAACATTCACATTAATACATTAACACCTCATTTTCAGTATGTAAATAAATCTGGAGAGGTTGTTTTAGTTCAAAAGAGTGATGTAAATCTTTTTGATACATAGAAAAAATTAAAGTACGTTGAGATAACGATTGTCCCCACAATTGTAAACAGTTGTAATTATACCTTGTAAAATGTCGTCCCCAAACGGTAGTGTTTTATAACATTAATAATTACAGCTGTTTTTTATCAATAGTATGCGTTTAGAACTTTAATAAAGATTAAAATTCTGATAGTAAATAATGCAATAAATAAAAATATATAGGTAGTAGCTGAAGTTTAGTGAAATAAAAAAACAGTTGCAATTATATCTTAATAAGCGTCGTCCCCACAACGGTAGTATTTTTTAAGACCTTAATATTTGCAACTGTTTTATAAACACGTGTAAATTTAAAAATACAGCCGCAAAAATCCTGTAAAAAACCGTCGTCCCCACGATAATCTTTTAATTTTCAAGTTATTACGACTGTAAAATCATTTATTCATATTTTTGTATGATTAAATGATCTTATATTCTTGAACTTTTTAGGTTTTGTAAATGTAGAATTTATGTTTAAAAAAACCAATTTTTTTTTAAATTTTTAAAAAATTAACATATTGTTGTATTTTTTTAATATATATTTTGTGGTTTTATGAGTACTATTTTTAACTTTTCTTTTGAAGTTTCAGCAAATGAGTTAGATCATTTGAATCATGTTAATAACGTAGTTTATTTACATTGGGTTTTAGATGCAGCCCAAAAACATTGGGATTTTTTAAGTAATGACATTATTAATGAAGCTTATGTTTGGGTAGTTTTACGTCATGAAATTGATTATGTTTCTTTTGCAAAATTAGGAGATAAAATTCAAATTAATACTTGGGTTAAAAGTAGTGTTGGAGTAAAATCAGAACGTATTGTTGAAATTCAAAAAGAGGGAAAATTGATAGCAAAAGCTAAAACTATTTGGTGTTTATTAGACAAAAAGACAATGAAACCAGTTAGAATTCCTTCTGAAATAATGAAGCTATTTGCATAAATTAAACAGTTTTTTATCCTTTTTTATTTTTTTCTTCAATCCATTTCGACATATATTTTGTGCTTTTTAAGGTGTGATGTTCAAAAATTGCCCCCATAAAATTATTTAAGCGGTGACTTGTTAAATTAGATTGTATTTTTTCAATACGTTTTATTAGTTTTTGGCCATATTTAATGTTGTCATAACAAGTATTAATAATTTTAATGCCATTTGTTTGTGAAGTTTCCCAAGTATTTTGGTTGGTGTACAGTTCAACCGATTTTTGAGCAAATTGTTTGGGTGTATCACAAATAAACCCGTTCCAAGGTAATTTTTTATGCATAGCTTCTGCACCAATTTTGGTGGTAACACTAGGTGTTCCAAAAAGCATAGCATCTATAAGTTTGCCTTTTAAACCAGCACCAAATTGTAAAGGAGCCAAACATACTTTGGCATTTGTAAATACGTTTTCTAAATTTTCAGCCCAACCTTTTATTAAAAAACCTTCTTTTAAATTGTGTAATTGCTGAACTTTTTGTGAAGAGTATGCTCCATAAATGTGCATTTCTGCGTTAGGAAGTTCTTTTTTAATTAAAGGCCAAATAGTAGATTTTAAATATAATACGGCATTCCAATTGGGTTCATGTTTAAAGTTTCCAATAGTTATAAAATGTAAACGATCTTTAAATGATGGGTATTGTTTTATTGTTTTTTCTGAAATTTTTTCTAATAAAAACGGAGTATACTCTAAAATTGATTTTGGTATTTTGAAAGTTTTTTTAAGTAATTTTAGTTCAAATTTCGAAATAATTAAAGTTAAATCGCATCTGTAAATACTAGCAATTTCTCGCTTTGTAATATCATTAATTAATAATTTTAATGAAATTTTAGTGTCATTTTTATACGCTAATTGTCGTGCATTTCTTAAAAAATGCAAATCTTCCGTATCTAATATTTTAATTGCATTCGGACAGTTTTCGGTTATTCTCCAACCAAACTGTTCTTCAGTTAAATACCTGTCAAATAATACAATATTTGGATCGATTTTTTTTGAAAAATCATCAAAACTTTTGTTGTTTAACTGAATTTCAAAAGTTTTTATATTTAATGTTTCTAATAAAAACGAATTGTTTGTTTTAGAGGCAGCACAAGCAAAAGTTATTGAATAATTTTTTTTTTGAAATAGCTCAATAAGTTGTAGCATTCTGCTTCCGGCAGCAGTTGAATTGGGTTCAGGCCAAACCAATCCTATAATTAAAAGTTTTTTCATAAGTGATCAAATGTAAGAACTTTATCATGTTTTATGTAAAATTAGGATATAAAAAGCAGTTAATTAAAAAAAAACGATGTGTTAAATAAACTTCATTTAGGATTTTATTTAATGATATAATGTTCTCTATGAAATTTACGAATAAAGTTAGATTGCTTATTTTGAATGTATTAAAAGTTTGTAGGTGTCTTATATAACCAAAGGAGTTTAAAATAAAAATTCTTTTTTGAGAGCATCTTTAGAAAATTTTACCAACAAAGCAGCAATAAAAATAACAACAAATGACCAAATCATTTGTGAATATTCGACAGGCATAAATTTTTGTATTAAAAAATTATAAATTGCTTGCACTATTACTGCAATTAATGAAATAATATAAAGTAAAATCGATATTTTTTTTCGAAATAACAAAGCAAGGCTACCAAAAAAACCACCAAAAACTGCTATTGCAAAGGCTGCTGTAGCCCAAGGAGCAACATTGTTGTGATAAAGCTGTTCTGGTACAGATAATGTTGCAATAATTTCGTCTGACATATAAGCTTGACTTAAATATGCAAAAACACCAGCAATATTCCAAAGCAAAGCAAGTACACTAATAATCCAAAATGATATAATTGGTTTTTTTGTTGCTATTGTCATAATTTAAAATATTAAAACGGATTTAAATAATAATTTAAAGTTTACAAATTAGCTAAATATTTGGATTTTAGCAAGTTTGATTTTAACTAATTATTAAATTAACGAGTTTGGTTGTAAAGATTTTAAAATTTGATAAATATTAATAATGGCATATTTTTTGAAACATCATTGAAAATATATAAAGATGATAAAAAAAACGATATTTTTAGTATTGGTTATAAGTCTGTTTGTTTCAGAAAAATCAAAAATAAGTGCTCAGCAAAATCCAATGGAACAATCTATTGATTTAACAATGTTTCCAAAAGCAAATGAAGGTTATAAACTTGTTTATATAGCATTAGAACCAAAAGACAATGAAAGTGATTTTCAAATTGAGGTGTATGCCGGTAAAAATGCCATAGTAGATTGCAACAAACATAGTTTAATGGGACAATTTACAGAAGAAAATCTTTCAGGATGGGGATATAATTATTATCAATTTGTAAGTAATGGTAAATTAAGAAGTACTTTAATGGCTTGTCCAGATTCTGATACGAGTGAGAAATTTGTGATATCAATTTCAAAAATGATACCTTATAATAGTAAATTACCAATTGTTATTTATGTTCCAGATACAGTAGAAGTGAAGTATAAAATTTGGGAAAGACAAGCATTAGAAATGAATGCTTCAAAAATTTTAGATTAATTATTTGGGATATGAATGATTAAAATTAAAAAGTAAATTATATATTTGCATAACTTTTAGTACCTTTAAGGTGCTGTAAGAGAGTGATTTCAACTTAGCTTTAAAATGATGTTTTTTTTTATCCTATAAATAAATTCAAAGCTTCATCTTAAATTTCATAGAAATACAACCTTAACTGTTTAGGAAATAACAGTATAACTTTTAAAATTAACTTTAATAATTAATGGCTGGATCACAAGAAACCTTTGGTAAAAAAGAAAGAGAAAAAAAACGTCTAAAGAAGAAAAAAGATAAACTACTTAGAAAAGAAGAGCGTAAAGCTGGAGGTCAAGAAAATGAGTTTATTTATGTTGATGAATTTGGACAGTTAACTGATACACCACCGGATCCAACTAAAAAAATTAAAGTTGATGCTTCAAGTATTGAAATTGGAATTCCTAAAAAGGAAGATAGAATAGAAGAAGAAGAAGTTGCAAAACAAGGTAAAGTTTCATTTTTTGATACTTCAAAAGGTTTTGGATTTATTATAGACAGTGTTTCTCAAGAAAAACACTTTGTTCATGTAAGTGGTTTGATTGATCAAGTAGCTGAGAATGACAAAGTTACTTTTGAACTTGAAAGAGGATTAAAAGGAATGAACGCTGTAAGAGTTAAAAAGATTTAATTTTTAAATAAATAAAATTTACAAAAGCTACTTTAAAAGTGGCTTTTTTTATGCGTTTTTAAATTTTAAAAGTTGTAGTTAAATAGCTTTTAAATAAACGTACATTTGCATTTCTATAAATATAAAGTATGTCAACATTTTCAGCATTAGGTATTCAAAAAGAATATATCTTAGGATTAAAAGAATTGGGTATAAAAAAACCTACCGAAATTCAAGAAAAAGCAATTCCTGTTTTACTAAATTCAAAAACAGATTTTATTGGTTTAGCACAAACTGGTACTGGTAAAACGGCTGCTTTTGGATTACCTTTATTGCATGCTGTAGATCCGTCATTTGACAGTGTACAAGGTTTGATATTGGCTCCAACCAGAGAATTGGCGCAACAAATTAAAAAGCAATTGTTCAAATTTACCAAATATCTTGATCAAAAAATATTTATTGAAGGTGTTTATGGTGGTGAAAAAATTGAAAAACAAATAGTTGCATTAAAGCGTACTACACATATTATTGTAGCAACTCCAGGAAGGTTAATAGATTTAATTGAGCGTGGAGATGTAGATTTAAAACACATAAAAACAATTGTTTTAGATGAAGCTGATGAAATGTTGAGTATGGGTTTTAAACAAGATTTAAACAGAATTTTAAAATTTACAAGTGGCTCTAGTAATACTTGGCTTTTTTCGGCAACAATGCCCGAAGAAATTAAAAAGATTGTAAAGGCTTATATGGATGTTAATGCGCCAAGAATTGCAGTTAATAAAAATGCTTTGGTAAATGAAAACATTACACATCAGTTTATAAGAACAGAAGTTAAGGATAAAGTCAATGTTTTGATTAATTTATTGGAACGTAGAGGAGATGATAGAGGGATTATATTTTGTAGAACTAAGGCTGGTACGCAGACTTTAACAGAGCAATTGAAAGCAGAAGGTTTTTCAGTTGAAGCTTTAGAGGGTGATATGCAACAAAAAGACCGTGAAAAAGTAATGCGTGCTTTTAAAAATGGTAGTTTACAAGTTTTAATTTCTACAGATGTTTCAGCACGTGGAATTGACGTAAATAATTTAGCTTTTATTATTCATCATCAATTACCTGAACAATTAGAATATTACACACATAGAAGTGGAAGAACTGCCAGAGCAGGAAAAACAGGTTACTCTATTGCTTTAATTGTTCCAAATGAAATTCAAAAAATTCATGAAATTCAAAAGGAATTGGATATTAAATTTATTGAAATTAAATAATTACCATATTTTTGGAAATATTGCCTTTCTGTTTTTAGGATAGTCTTTAAAATTTGCTAAATACCATTTGTGGTGTTTTATAGCTCTTGGAAATAGGTTAGCTGCTGTCCAAATTAAAAAAGTGGTTGCAGGAAAATTCCAAGCTATTAAGGCAAAACCAAACCATTGTATAAATTCTCCAAATAAATTTGGACAAGAAATATAGTTAAACAAAAATCCTTTCGGAATTTTATAGTCAATTTCTCCTGGTTTTCTTAAATGAATTAAGATATTGTCGCTTATTTGATTGATTGTAAATCCAATTACAAATAGTGTAATTCCTAAAATAAAATTCCAGTCACTAAAGTTTGTTTTTGTATAGGTTTCAAAATTTGCTAAATAATAGCCATTTAATCCAGCATTAAAAAAATTAAAAAATATAGCTGAAAACACAATTGCTAAAGGCATTTTTTTACCTTTTGTTCTTATTCTAAACGGAAAAATAAAAGTTCTGTTTAAATAATGAAACAGCCAAAGCATACTTAAAAAAGCGGCGTAATTACTTTGATTTGATGAGATGTAAAAATAAAGTATAATTAAAAACGAAGGCAGTTCCATTAAAATCCAGCCAACTCTATTCGAAATTTCTAAACCCCAACCTTTGGCTGTATGTCTGCCATAAGGAGCAGTAACAAATTGTAATAAAACATAGGTTGCAACTGCAATTACAGACCAAATTATACAAATTAAATTTAAAGTTTCTAAAGTCATTTATGTGTTTTTTATTTGAAACCAAAGCTTTAAATCTTCAATAGATTCAGTTATTGGTCTGCAATTATGATTTAATTCCTTTGTTGCTTTTGAAAAATCCATTCTTTTTGGCGCATATTTTAAAGTAACCAAGCTCTCTTTGGTAATAGGCCATTTTAAATCAAATAATTTCTGATAGGCATTTATCAAAGGCATCATAAACAACAATAAATTTAAAGGAATCTCAAGGGGTATTTTTGTTGGGTTTGATGCTAAAGCAATTTCTTTAACGGTTAAATATTGTCCGCCAACTAAATAAATGGCTCCTTTTTTGCCATTTTCTAAACTATTTATAATGGTTTGTGAAACATCTCTAACATCTACCAAATTATAGCCACCAGTTGTTATTACAGGTATTTTGTTTAGCGATAAATTTAAAATAGTTTGTCCTAATAAAGATAGTTTGTTATCAGGCGGACCAACAATTGAAGTAGGTCTAATAATACAGGCATTTAAATTGTTGTTTTCAATAGCTTTTAAAACCACTTGTTCAGCCAATGCTTTTGTATATGAATATGTGAAATCTTTTGAAGTTTTATAAGGTCTATTCTCGTTAAAAATTTCAGTGTCTTTGCACTCTTTTACCGCATTGGAAGAGCTAATGTGAATCAGTTTTATAGTTGGTAAATTTAAACAAGATTTTATAATAGTTTCTGTACCAGTAACATTTACGTGGTAAATTTCATCTGTGTTTTTTGAACCTATTGAAATCATTCCAGCGCTGTGTATTACTGCGTTGCAATCTTTAAGTAAAAAATCAATAGCAGTATTGTCGCAAATATCACCCTTTACCCAAGTTAAGTTTTTATGTTTTTTTGTAGGTTGGGTATTTGTAAATAAAGCTTTTACTAAATAATTTTGTGAAATAAGTAATTCAATAAGACAAGTGCCTAAATGACCGCTTCCGCCAGTAATTGCAATTCGTTGGTTATTTGTCATTTAATTAATTATTGATTTTTTTTTGAAATTCTAATTTAGTTTATTTTTTAATATTCAAATCATTTTTTGTACTAAATAACATAGCAATATTGCCTTTGTCTATTTTTAAAACGCATAAATTACATTTGGTAAAATATTTTTAGTATAATATTTTGAAGTTTTTTTGCGAATTCATTAAAAAAATAAAATCTATGAATATTATTTAGTTGAACAGCCTTTTACTATTCATTTTTTGTTGAAATTAGCATTCTAATTAAACCAATATTTAATTGTAATTATTGGTTATTTTTTCGACTAACACCTATTATGAGTAAAAATAAAGTTTCATTTGCGTGGGCCTTCAAAGAGTTTATATGGCCAAGAAAAAAGATTGTTCTTATTGGGATTGTTTTAATTGTTATAAAAAGTTTGGCTGGATTTGTAATTCCATATCAAACAAAAACATTGATTGATGATGTAGTACCTAATAGCAATCTAGATGGTTTGTATAAATTGTTAATTATAGTGGTTTTAGCATTGCTAATTCAGGCAATTACTTCTTTTTTATTAACACGTTTGTTAAGTGTTGAAGCGCAGCATTTAATTTCATTATTAAGAGCAAAAGTGCAAAGAAAACTTTTAAAACTACCAATAAACTTTTTTGATAATAACAAATCGGGTGCATTGGTCTCGAGAGTAATGACCGATGTTGAAGGTGTTCGAAATTTGGTTGGAACAGGGTTGGTGCAATTAATAGGAGGTACAATTACAGCTATTTTATCATTAATTTGGTTGATTAAAATCAATGCTACAATGACTATTGTGGTATTGGTTCCTGTGTTGATTTTTGCTTTTGTAATGCTAAAAGCATTTGGAGTTATTAGACCAATTTTTAAAGCACGAGGAAAAATTAATGCCGAAGTTACAGGTAGATTAACCGAAACATTAAATGGTGTACGTGTAATTAAAGGTTTTAATGCTGAAGAACAGGAAAATAAAACTTTTGAAAAAGGTGTTGAAACACTGTTTTTAAACGTTAAAAAAAGTTTAACGGCAACAGCTTTAATTACAAGTTCATCAACTTTTTTAATTGGTTTGGCATCGGCTGGTATTATGGGAATTGGTGGTTATTATATGATGAATGATACGATGACTTTGGGTGATTTTATTCAATTTACGTTGTTGTTAGGTTTTATGGTTGCTCCAATTGTACAAATGAGTAATATTGGAAGTCAGTTAACCGAAGCAATGGCTGGTTTAGATCGTACTCAAGAATTGATGAATATGACTGAAGAAGACAATCCTGAAATTAGAACTATTCAATTAGATAAAATAAAAGGCGATGTAGTTTTTGACAATGTATCTTTTAGTTATGATGAAGGAAAAGAAGTATTACATAACATATCTTTTGAAGCATCAAAGGGAAGTGTAACTGCTTTGGTTGGTTCTTCAGGTTCTGGAAAATCTACCATTGCAGGTTTGGCTGCAACATTTTTAAATCCTTCAGAAGGAAAAATATCTCTTGATGGTATTGATTTGTCTAAAGTAAACTTGAGTAGTTTTAGACAACATTTGGGGGTGGTTTTACAAGACGATTTTTTATATGAAGGTACAATTCGTGAAAACATATTATTTCCTAGGCCTAATGCAACAGAATCTCAATTGTTGGAAGCTGTTAAAGGAGCTTATGTTGATGAATTCACAGATCGATTTGAGGAAGGTTTGGATACGGTTATTGGTGAAAGAGGCGTAAAATTATCTGGTGGTCAACGTCAGCGAATTTCAATTGCCAGAGCGTTATTGGCAGATCCTAATATTATTATTTTAGATGAAGCTACCTCAAACTTAGATACGCAAAGTGAATTGTACATTCAAAAAAGTTTGGGAATGTTAATGAAAGACAGAACTACCTTTGTAATTGCACACCGTTTAAGTACTATTCAGCAGGCAGATCAAATTTTAGTGGTTGAAGATGGTAATATTGTTGAACGGGGTAAACACGAAGAATTGATTGCTAAAAAAGGTAGGTATTACGAATTGTACACTTATCAAAGTAGAATATAGTATTTTTGAATTTCGAATTTTGAATTTCGAATTACAAATTTGGGTTTGGTTTCTTGTGATATGACCAGAAACGACCATTGAATACTGTGA
This sequence comes from Lutibacter sp. HS1-25, assembly GCF_004121075.1. GTDB lineage: Bacteria > Bacteroidota > Bacteroidia > Flavobacteriales > Flavobacteriaceae > Lutibacter. The sequence goes on along the minus strand of NZ_RHLN01000017.1, from coordinate 55,400 downwards.
ACTTAAAACTTACAACTCATTCAACGCTAAATTATAATCGTACTGTAAATCTTCGTGAAGTAGTACTATTTTTTTACGAATGGAAGCAATTTCACGTAAATAAATATTTTTTAAAACGCTGTTGTTGTTTATAGATGGTCTAAGTGATTTTAATTTTTTACAAAAATAGAGTAGAAGTTCAATTTCTGTTTCTTTCTTTTTTGAATAACGGATATACTTTTTAATGTTCCTTAAAATTTTACGAACACTCTTTTTTATAAAGTAATAGGTTTTTGTATTGATTTCTTCAAATTGTTCGTCTATTTCTAATTTTACAGTTTCAATATAACCTTCTTCATAATCAGATTCAAATAAAACATAAGTAAGTAATTCTTTATTTTCTTTTTTAAATTTTGCCAATTGAAGGCATAGTTCAATCATTTCACTTTGCGAACAATTGTTTAATGCTGTTTTTAGCTGCTTTACTGTAACTGCTTTCATATTAATTAATAAGAAAATAGGTTAAAAGTTTGTGGCTCTAAATCTTCAATAGAAATATGTTTTACAGTTTTACTGTTTTTTTTAAGGTACGAATTTAAGATTCGTTTAACATCATTATTGTCTTTTTGTTCATCTATAACTTTAAGATAATCAGTTGCTGAAGTCAGTGTTTTTTTATTGTTTTCATAACCAAAACCTTTATATATTCCATTGATAATTAAAATATAAGCATTTTCATTAGATGTTCTTCCAGCTTCTTTAATCACAAAATTTTCAGTTTCAAATTGAAAAGATTGAATGGCTTCAATTACTCGTTCGTTATAATTTTCAACAGTTTCTTTATCGCTGCAAACACCCCTACATTCTTTTATTTGATAATGAAAACAGTTATCTAATTTGGATTGTAAATGACAATATTTTGGACATAAATTATATTCTTCACATAGTTTTTCTAAAAAAGAACGCACTTCAGTTGTGTTGTGAAATTTCATAAGCGGATTTGGAATTAACTTTAATTTGTTAAATGCCAAATGAATAATGCCATTTCTGTCTTCATAACTAAACAATCCAACACTTTCTTGAGCTCTGCGTTGTGCGCGGTTAAATTTTGGAAATATTTTTTTAATTTCAGCAGATTCTAATAAAAGTGCCACCAATTCGCTGCCAGTTTCAGTAAAAGTTACTTGGGCAGTTTCTAAGCACATGGTAACTTCTTTTTTAGATTTGTCGTAAAAATGACTTAAAACTCGTTGCTTTATATTGTTTGCTTTGCCAACGTAAATAATTTCGTTTTTTTCATTTTTGAAATAATAAACACCTGTTTTTTCAGAAAGTTCATCAACTGTTTTTTTTGACAATAACGGTGGAAGTGTTGCTTGGCGTGAACGTGGGTTTAAAAACGAGTTAAAAACTTCTTCATTTTTATCTAATTTTATTAGTTTTTCAAATAAAATAGTTGTTGCTTCAGCATCTCCTTTTGCACGATGTCTATCGTTTATTACAATATTTTGTGTTGCGCAAAGAGATCCTAAACTATAAGAACTTAAACCAGGAATTAATTTTCGAGACAATCGAACCGTACATAATTTTTTTCGTTTAAACTCAAATCCTAAATCTTTAAATTCTTGTTGAATAATATTGTAATCAAAATTTACATTATGCGCTACAAAAATAGTATCTGCTGTAATTTCTTCAATTTTTTTAGCAATTTCGTAAAACTTTGGAGCACTGCCAACCATAGCATTGGTAATACCGGTTAAATTTGTTATAAATGGCGGAATCACACACTCTGGATTTACCAAAGTAGTATATTCATCAATTACCTTTTTACCATCAAAAATAAAGATGGAAATTTCAGTAATTTTAGAACTATGTCCCGATGTTTCTATATCTACAATTGCATACATTAATGAATGGTTTTTTGTAATTCTTTTAATTCTACACCTAATTGTGTTAGCATTCCAGCGATACTGCTAATTTTTAATTCGTGCTCGTCATACTCTTGCGTGTTGATACTGCAAGTAAATTCCCACAATTCCATGACTTCTTCTATAGGTACATAATAAGGATCGTATTTTTTATTGTCAGATGCTAAAAGTAACATATTATGCTCTTCAATTTTATCGTAAACACGTTTGTAAACAAGTCCGTCATTTAGCGTTAAAACAATATAGGTTCTACCGCTTTTTAAATTTCTAATATCATCAACAAAACGAGCAACAATATAAGAACCACTTTTTACAGGAAGCATAGAATCTCCTTTAATTGGAAACGCTCTGTGTGTACCAGTTGGTAAAAAAGGCAATTTAATTTTGCTTAAATGTTCTATATATTCTGGATCTGCATAACCACGTAAATAGCCAGCGGAAGCTTCAGTAGGAACCAAATCTATAAATTCTTCATCTTCAGAATTTACAGTAATTGGAAATAAAACGCGCTTGTTACCAATTTCAATAAACGAAGCATCTGTTGCTGAAGACAAATCATTTTTTATAAAAGCATCAATTGGTATGTTGAAATAATTAGATAAAGCGACCAAAAAATCAATGGGAGGTATTGCTCTATCTTCTTCATAGGAGCTTATTCTAGAGCGAGATACGTTTAAAATACTCGAAAACTGTTCTTGAGTTAAACCTTTTAATGTTCGTAAATGTTTGATGTTTTTTGCTAAGTAATTCATAAAGCTTATTATGTGAGCGTATATTGCTAATTATATAAGCTAAGATATGTTAAATTTTAAAACTACCAAATTTTTTGAAAAAAGTTTGTATTTAAAGGTATAAAGATACAAAGGTATAAAGTGGCGTATTTTGGGTAATTAAAGGTTAAAAGTCTTGAAAGTCTATACCTAAACCTCTTTTTCTTCCTGACTTTTTCTAATAATTGCTTTTAAACGCTCGGCATTTGCTAATTTTTTTTCTTTTAATTTATTTTGTTTTTGTTTCATTAGCTTAGAATGTTTTGCTTTGTTTACGGTGTTTTTTGGACGTCCTGTTTTTGCCATTTTTAAATTTATTTTATTTTTTTACATAAAAAAACTGTCCATAAAGTATAACAATTTTTAACCTAAACCTAAAGTAACTTTAGAATTTTAGTTATTGATACTTTTTAGACAGATTTTTTTGGAAGAAAAAAAACGTTGAAATTTATTCAATACTTACTATTTCGGGTTGTTCAAGGTCAGATTCATCTAAAGCTTCTATTAATTTGCTGGTATCCCAAAAACCATATTCCTCTACAACTTTACCATTTTCATAATTAATAGATAAATGTACAGGAACTTTTATTTCGGTTTCAGTATTTGCCATAATTCCGTGCCAAACACCCCAAAAATTCACCCATTTTTTTCCATCATCATCAACAATCATTTCAAAAAAGATAGGTTCATCAACGTATTCGTAAAAATTTAAATAAGAAATAATCAATTGATGTCCTTTTAAAGCTTGGGTACTAGTTAATGCAACATCCCAATTGTTATGGTATATTTTTGAGCTATCTGTATATTGCTCTTTCCAAACTTCCCAATCGCCATTTTCGTAGGCTTCTAAATGTTTTTTGGCAATGTCAATTTCTGGTGAAGATGTTGTGTAACGTTTTTGGCAAGAAAATAACATTGAAAAGGCAAATAGTAATATTAAATAATTTTTCATAATTACTAGATTTAAAGTTGATTAGTCAAACTAATTTACGATTTAATTTTGAATAATATTTATTCAATTTGTAAAAAAATGAATTAGAAATTATAATTCTAATCAATTGTTTTAATAATTGTTTACTTTAGAGGCTGTGATTTTTACCATAAATTATTTAATCATTATTTTAAAAGCTTGATTATTTTATTTCAAATTTTAAAATCGTTTTAATGTAGTGCATTTATGAAATTTAATAAATATTTATTGTTGTTATTTTGTTTGATATTAGGTACTTACTATGTAGGCAGTCAAAATATACGAAATGAAAGTTCAGTAGTTTACAAAGGTGAATCTGTAAGTATAGAAAATGCATTGAGTATGTATATAAAATACAATTCAATTTCAGGAAATGAAAAAGCTGCTGGATTATTTTTAAAAGAAATTTGTACTGAAAATGGTTTGTTTGTACAGCAAATGGGAGACGAAAATGGTAATTATAATTTTATTGCTTCATTGTATCCACTTTCAAGTCAAAAACCAAATATTATTTTTTTAAATCATATTGATGTTGTTCCTGTTGGTGATTTTGCAGATTGGACATACGCTCCTTTTTCAGGTGAAATAGTTAACAATGAAATTTGGGGTAGAGGCGCATTTGATAATAAAGGAAATGCTATTATGCAGTTATTTTCTGTACTTCAAATTAAAAAAAAGTATAACAATATTCAACTACCATATAATATAAGTATGCTGTCTGTTTCAAGTGAAGAAACCCAAACTAATGGTGGTATAAAATATGTTATTGCAAATTATTTTAACAATTTAAATGCAGCTGTGGTTATTGGTGAAGGCCCCCCAGGAATTGTAGGTCTTATAGATAGCTCTTCAAAAACACCAGTATTTTCTGTTTCAGTAGCTCATAAAAGAGCTTTGTGGTTAGAATTAGAATTGATTACAGAAACTTCAGGTCATGGTTCTATCACTCCTTTACAATATGCAAACAAAGAAATGAATACGGCATTGTACAAATTGTTGAAAAAGAAACAGAAAGCAATTTATACCGATTTAAATATTTGTGTTTTAAAACAACTAGGAGAGTTGCAAGGTGGTTTTAAAGGTTGGATATTAAAGCATCCAAAATTATTTAAATTTATTGTTATACCACAATTAAGAAAACAACCTGAGTTATTTTCGTTATTTTCCAATACAATTACTTTAACTAGTATTGATAGTCATGGTGAAGCTATAAATGTGATTCCAAATAAAGTTATTGCTCATTTAGACTGTAGATTGTTACCGTTGGAATCTGCTGAAGATTTTATGGCAGATTTAATCAAAAAAATGGATGATACTGCTGTAAAAATAAAAATACTAAAAGCGATGCCTCAAGTTGAAAATTCGAGCACTAAAAACAAGTATTTTAAAAATATTATTAAGGCACTGGAGTTGCAATATGAAGTTGATGATGTAATTACTATGTTTTCTCCAAATTTTAACGATTTGGGTATATTTAGATCTAAAGGAATACCGGGTTATGGATTTACACCTGTATTTTTTAATAAATCATATTTAGAATTTATTCATAATACAAATGAGCGAATTCCAGTTTCAATTTTAGAAAAAGGAAAAGATACTTATGTTTATTTTATTGATGAAATGTTGAAGGAATAATACAATATTAAAACTTCATATCTAATTTCAGATTAAAAACACGTGAGGTCATATAATTTGGAATTGCATAATATTCTTTTGAATACACATCTCTTACCCAGGTATTTGTAATAGAATTTTGAATATCAAATAAGTTGAAAATTTCTACTCCAAAAGCTAATTCTTTAAAGCCTTTTAGCCATGTTTTTTGAGATACATTTTTAGCATCGGTAAAAACATAAGTAATACCAATGTCTGCTCTTTTGTAATCGTTTAATCTGTTTTGATAATTATAAGGATTTGTATTTGCAGGAGAACCACCAGGAACACCGGTATTATAAACCAAGTTTAAATACATTTTAACACTTGGAATATTTGGGATATAATCTTGAAAAAGCATCGCAAATTTAAATCGCTGATCTGTAGGACGAGCAATATATCCTAAATTGTCATAATTTTCTTCGGTCTTTAAAAATCCAATACTTATCCAACTATCAGTACCAGGAACAAACTCACCATTTAACCTAAAATCTAAACCAGCTGCATATGCAACGGCATTGTTATTGGCTAAATAGGTAATTTTAACATTGTCTACAGTATAAATATTAACATCGGTTAAGTGTTTATAGTATGCTTCAGAAATTAACTTAAAAGGTCTGTTCCATAAATCAAAACTAAATTCGTTTCCAATTACTGCTTGTAATGATTTTTGAGCTTTTACAGTTGGTATTATTTCTCCTTTCGGATTTCTAAGTTCATCATAAAATGGAGGTTGGTTGTACATGCCTCCTGAAATTCTAAAAAGCATATCATTATCCCAATCTGGTTTAATTGCAAATTGTCCTCTAAGACTATATGTAGCCTGATTTACATTTTTATTGTTAACATCACTAACGGTCCAATAATGTGCTCTTCCCCCTAAATTATACCAGATTTTATGAGAATTTATAAATGAATTTTTACTGTATTGGGCAAACAAAACAAATCTATTGATAGATATATTGTTTTTTGCATTGATATAATTAAAAGGAACTATTGCTCCATCATAAGGTTGGTAAGGCTCATTGTTAGAAATATTACCTAAAGGTCTAACATTATAACCAATAGAATCTAATACTTCATATTCTTTTAACTGATCTCTAAAATTTTCATGTTTATATTTGATGCCAAAATCTACTTGATGCTTATTTTTTTTATAAGTTCCTTTAAAATCAACAGCACCTATTAAGGCATCTAAATTGTTTCGAGCGTGATCTAACTGTGTTCCAAATTGAGGAGAAGAATTATCATTTCCTATGTCTTTTGAATTAAAATCAGAATCAAATTCACTTAAATTATAGTTGGCCAAAATATCGTAACGCTCTTGTTCAATAGTATGAAAAGAAGAAAGTGTAAGACCAAGGTGTAGATTTTCGTTTACAGTATAAGTACCGTTTACAGCACCAAATAAGGTTTCAAAAGAGTCTTTTTCTTGTCCGTCATAAAAAACGATTAATTCTTTTGGATCAGTTAAAGTTCCAAAATTTGTTTTTCTAGAAATAGGCGTGTAGTTATAGTTATTTAAAGAATAAACTCCTAAAAAGTCGATTTTGAATTTTGAATTTAAAAAGTACGAAAGAAACAATTGAACATCGGTAAAATTAGGTTTTGTATTGGTTTCAATATCTTTGCTATTAATAAACATGCTATTGTTTTGATATCTGGCACCTAATAATGCGCTTAATTTATTGTTAAATAAAGTACCTTCTACATTGGCTTTTGCACCCATTAAACTAGCATTAACACCTGCAGCAAACTCTTTAGGAGTTCTGTAGGTAATGTCTAAAACCGAAGAAAGTTTATCGCCATATTTTGCCTGAAAACCTCCAGCTGAAAAATTGATATTTTGCACCAAATTTTCATTCACAAAACTCAAACCTTCTTGCTGACCTGAATTGATTAAAAAAGGACGGTAAACTTCAATTCCGTTTACATATACCAAGTTTTCATCAAAATTACCACCACGTACATTATATTGTGTACTTAATTCGTTGTTGTTGTTTACACCAGGTAAAGCCAATAATACAGTTTCTACACCACCTTTAGCGCTTGTAATTTTAACGGCATCTGCAGGGTCTATTTTTAAAATACCTTGTGCTTCTTTTGTTTCGTTTTTTACAATTACTTCTTCCATTTCTTCAACTTTCACTGTTAAGGTTGGTGAATAGTTTAAAGTTTTGTTTTTTGGAATGTTGAATTTTTTTTCAAATGTTTTATAAGTTACATGTGAGTATGTTATGATAATATCAATACCTGCCGGAATGGTTAAAATATATTCTCCTTTTTGGTTTGTTTCTGCACCGTATTGAGCACAAGTAATTGCAACACCTTCAATAGGTGTTTTAAACTCATTATTAACAACACCTTTAACTGTAGCAGTTTGTGCGTAAATAAATGTGCTGGTTATTAAAAAAAGGATAAAGGCGAATTTTCTCAAAATATGTAATTATTTTTTTCTATAAAAAGTAGTGTTTAAAGTAGATGTGTTACCAACATTGTCTGTTACAGTTACTTTAAGTTCGTGTTTTGCTTCATTAAAAGTTTTGTCGTTAAAATCATAGGTTAGCAAACCTGTTTTAACACTGTATTCCATTAAAATCCACTCACCATCAATTTCACCTCTGTAAGAATCTATTCCTGATCCTTGGTCAGAAATTTTTACTTGCAGTGTTTTAGAATTGGTTAGCCACTGATTGTTGTTGAAATTATGCGGTATAACTCTAGGCGCAATCAAATCATTTTTTAAAGTGAATTTACCTAAACTTTTTGTTGAAGTGTAAAATGAATTTTCTTTTTTTACTGTCGATTCGTAGCTAGAACCTCCTTTACTATTAATTGAAGCAATATATAAGGTCTTTTTTTCAGAATCAGTATAATTGCTAACATCAAAAGTAAGTGTATATCTGCCGTTTAATGGAATGGTTGGGTTGTGTACCTTTACTACATTTTTATTAACTTCAAAATCTAAATAAAAATCGTTGTAAAACGTGTTTTTTGGAAAAGCAACCGTAATTCCATCTTTATTAAATTGGTGAAATTCTGTTGAAATAATTTTATAAGCTGTAGAGTCAACAGGTGAAGTTATTACTGAATTCATTTTTTTTCCAAGAACAGGAATGGTTATTTTTTTTGAATTACCTTTAAAGTCAGCTGCAATAATATCAACATTGTAATCTTTTCCATTTTCAATATTAATAAAACCATTGTTAACAGATACGGCGAACATATTTAATTTATTTGCCGGTTCTGTATAACATTTTTGTATGGTTTGTCTGGTTTTCACATAGCGTTCATAATCAATTAACAAATTGATATATTTTCCTTCAACAAAAGCTGTTTTTTCAGCAATAAATTCATGAACAATATTTCCGTTTACCAAAATTTTTAAACTATAGACTCCATTTTTATTATACGCACCGTTTAGTTGGTCAAAAGAGTTAATTCCAAAACCAATAGTGCCATAAGCTGTAATTTTATTGGCTAATAAATCGCCATTAGCCAAAGTTTTGTAGGGAATTTGAGTTGGAATGCTCGAATTGTTGATATATGAGTTTTCAGATAAAGAATAGCCCATCAAACTATTGATACTTGGTTTTATGGTATCGTCAATTTCAATACCAAAAAGCATTGGATTTATAGTTTCCTCTGTTCTACTATCTCTAATTTCAAAATGTAAATGAGGTCCTGCATATCCGCCAGTACTTCCGCTTAAAGCAATTATTTCACCTTTTGAAATTGGCAATTCATTGGCAGAAGGGAAAAGTTCAATCTCAAAACTTTCTTTTTTGTATTGTTGCTTTTTTAAATAGGTTTCAATGTTATTGTTAAATTTTTGAAGATGGGCGTAAACAGTAGTAAAACCATTTGGATGGGTTACGTAAATTACTTTTCCGTAGCCCCAATGCGATATTTTTATGCGAGAAACATAGCCACTTGCCGATGCTAAAACATTTAAACCATCTTTTTGCTGCGTTTTTATGTCTAACCCAGCATGAAAATGGTTAGGACGTAATTCGCCAAAAGTACCAGATAAAATTAAAGGAATTTCTAAAGGATTTCCAAAATAATCAGTAGGAAATGAGTTGTTTACGAACAATGTACCTTGTGAAAAGGTCAAAAAAATATTAAAAAATAGTAAAAGGAATAATCGGTTCTTCACAAAAAATGTTTTTCGCTAAAGTAGTAAATATTATTTTTTAAAATCGCTCAAACTCAAAGCTTTTATAAGCATAAATTGAAGTTTTTTGTAAAATGAAAGAAAACAGTTGTAATATTCCTTTCGGAATACTAACTTTGTAAATAATAGTTTATATTTTTTAGTTATTTATGAGTACCATTACAGAAGCTGTTAATTTAGTTGAAAATAAACTCAAAATACTATTAGAAAATTACAATTTTTTAAAGGAAGAAAATGATTTGTTGTATAGCAAATTAACCGCTTTGGAAAATACAATGATTAAAAAATCGCAATTATTTGATGAACTTGAGAAAAAATATCAAGCATTAAAAATTGCTAAAACTATTGAAGGCAGTAAGGAAGATACAAGAGAAACAAAACTCAAAATAAATGCTTTAATTCGTGAAATTGATGCGTGTATTAATCAATTAAGCGAATAAGTTCTTTAAAATGGCAGATTCTTTAAAAATAAAGGTTACTATTGCAGGAAGATCATACCCTATCAAAGTGAATAGTGTAAATGAAGAGGAAGGGATGAGAAAGGCAGCAAATCAAATCAATGATTTGGTATCAAAATTTGAAAAGAATTATGCAGTTAGTGATAAACAAGATGTTTTAGCCATGTGTGCTTTACAATTTGCATCGCTAATTGAAATAAATGCAATTAATAAAGAACAAGAAAACGATAAAGCAACAAAAAATTTGAATAAATTAAGTGATCTAATAGATGAACACTTAAATAAATAAGTTCTTTTAAATTAATTAATAATACTGCCTACATTAGTAATTGTTTGTTAAACTCAACAAGATATCTTTATAAAGGAAGAGTCTTAATTGTTAAAGCAAGCCGTCTTGAACGGATCCTTGATCAATTAGTTATTCCTAAAAATGTTATAAGGAGTTTACAAAACCTCTCTGATGTAGGCTTTTTTTTTATATATATAGACGTAAATTATGGTAGAATATATGATGCCAATACTAGTTGGTATTGCAATAGGCCTGGCAATAGGATATGTTATTGCAAAAGTTGTTGAAAAAAACAAAGCAACTAAAATTATTAGAAACACTAGAAAAGAAGCTTCAACAATATTGAAAGAGGCTAAAATTGAAGCTGATGGTCTTAAACAAGATAAGATTTTACAAGCAAAAGAAAAATTTATCGAACTAAAATCTGAACACGAAAAAGTTGTTATTGCTCGTGAAAAAAAGATTGCTGAAGCTGAAAAACGCATTAGAGATAAAGAGTCTCAAGTTTCTCAAGAATTAGATAAAAACAAAAAATTGAATGATCAGATCGAGTCAAAAATGGATGATTATTCAAAGCGAACTGATTATTTAGAAAGAAAAACCGAAGAGGTTGAAAAATTGCATAAAAAGCAAGTAGAAAATCTTGAAGTTATATCAGGGTTATCTGCCGAAGAAGCTAAAAAACAATTGGTAGAATCTTTAAAAGAGCAAGCTAAATCTGATGCAATGGTATTTATACAAGATACTATTGAAGAATCTAAATTAACAGCACAACAAGAAGCTCGAAAAGTTATTTTAAATACCATTCAACGTGTTGGTGTAGAGCAAACTGTTGAAAACTGTGTATCTGTATTCAATATTGAATCTGATGATGTTAAGGGTAGAATTATTGGTAGAGAAGGAAGAAATATTCGTGCTTTAGAATCTGCTACTGGTGTTGAGATTATTGTAGATGACACGCCTGAAGCAATTATTTTATCTTGTTTTGATCCTGTTCGTAGAGAAATTGCTCGTTTGGCCTTACATAAATTAGTTACAGACGGACGTATACATCCTGCTCGTATAGAAGAGGTTGTTAAAAAAACTGAAAAACAACTGCAACAAGAAATTATTGAAGTTGGTAAGCGTACTGTGATAGATTTAGGAATTCATGGTTTGCATCCAGAATTGATAAAAACTATTGGTAGAATGAAATACCGTTCTTCTTACGGTCAAAATTTATTACAACATTCACGCGAAGTAGCTAACCTTTGTGGTATTATGGCTGCAGAATTAGGCTTAAATGCAAAATTAGCTAAAAGAGCAGGTTTACTTCATGATATTGGTAAAGTACCAGAAACAGAAAGTGATTTACCACACGCATTGTTAGGTATGGAGTGGGCTGAAAAATACAATGAAAATCCAGAAATTTGTAACGCTATTGGAGCACATCACGATGAGATTGAGATGAAAACTATGATTGCGCCAATTGTACAGGTTTGTGATGCTATATCAGGTGCTAGGCCAGGTGCTCGTCGTCAAGTTTTAGATTCGTACATTCAACGTTTAAAAGATTTAGAAGATATTGCTTTTGGTTTTTCAGGAGTTCAAAAAGCATATGCTATACAAGCAGGTAGAGAATTGCGTGTAATTGTTGAAAGTGAAAAAGTAAGTGATGCAAAAGCATCTGAATTATCATTTAGTATTTCTCAAAAAATTCAAAATGATATGACTTACCCAGGTCAGGTTAGAATTACTGTAATTAGAGAAACAAGGGCTGTTAATATTGCAAAATAGACGTCTGTTTAAAATCATAAATGTTTTATAAAATCTCGTTTCGGCGAGATTTTTTTTGTTTATAATTTAAGTAATTTTTTTATTGAAGGTTTTTAAAAAACAGTAAAAATTAAAGGAGCTTACCAAAGTAATTAATACTTTAATAAGCTCCTTTTTTAATTAGAAATGCTATTTCTAGCATTATTTAGATACTATATTTAAGAGTACATTTTTTCTCTTAACTCTTTTATTTTTGGATCATCTAAATATTCATCAAAAGTACTATATCTGTCTATTACACCATTTGGTGTAATTTCAATTACGCGGTTTGCTACAGTTTGTGCAAATTCGTGGTCATGAGTTGTAAATATAACGGTACCTTTAAAGTTGCTTAATGAGTTGTTAAATGCTTGAATAGACTCTAAGTCTAAATGGTTTGTAGGTTCGTCTAACATTAAAACGTTTGCTCTCATCATCATCATTCTACTCATCATACATCTTACTTTTTCACCTCCAGAAAGTACATTGCATTTTTTTAGCGCTTCTTCACCGCTAAAAATCATTTTTCCTAAAAAGCCTCTTAAATAAACTTCTTCTCGTTCTTCTTCGGTTTTTGCATATTGGCGTAACCAATCTACAAGATTTAAAGATTCATTTTTAAAAAATTCAGCATTATCTAAGGGTAAATAAGATTGTGTGGTAGTAACTCCCCATTGAAATTTACCACTATCTGCTTGAGCATTTCCGTTTAAAATTTCATATAAAGCAGTAACAGCTCTTGAGTTTTTTGAAATCAAAGCAACTTTATCGCCTTTAGCCAAATTAAAATGTAAATCATTAAATAATACTTCTCCTTCAACAGCTTTTGATAAATGTTCAACATTTAAAATTTGATCTCCAGCTTCACGATCTCTATCAAAAATAATAGCTGGGTATCTTCTGCTCGAAGGTTTTATATCATCAACATTTAACTTTTCAATCATTTTTTTACGACTAGTTGCTTGTTTAGATTTGGCAACGTTAGCAGAAAAACGACGAATAAATTCTTCTAATTCTTTCTTTTTATCTTCTGCTTTTTTGTTTTGTTGTGCACGTTGACGAGCAGCTAACTGACTAGATTCGTACCAAAAAGTATAATTTCCTGAAAAGTGGTTAATTTTACCAAAATCAATATCTGAAATATGTGTACAAACAGCATCTAAAAAGTGACGGTCATGCGAAACAACAATTACTGTATTGTCGTAGTTTGCTAAAAAGTTTTCTAACCAACCAATAGTTTCAAAATCCAAATCGTTGGTAGGCTCATCCATAATTAATACATCAGGATTTCCAAATAAAGCCTGAGCCAATAAAACACGTACTTTTGCTTTACCATCTAATTCACTCATTAAAGTGTAATGGTTATCTTCTTTAATTCCTAATGATGATAGCAAAGTTGCAGCATTACTTTCAGCATTCCAACCGCCCATTTCTTCAAATTCTGCACCTAATTCTCCTGCTTTTACACCATCTTCCTCCGAAAAATCCTCTTTTGCATAAATGGCATCCATTTCATTTTTAATGGCATACAACTTTTTGTTTCCCATCATAACAGTATCCAATACTGCATATTCGTCAAACGCATAGTGGTCTTGAGATAATACAGACATACGTTTTCCAGATTCAAGATGAACGTGACCCGATGTAGGATCCATTTTTCCTGAAATTATTTTTAAAAAAGTTGATTTTCCTGAACCATTGGCACCTATAATACCGTAACAGTTACCAGCTGTAAATTTGGTATTTACATCATCAAACAAAATACGTTTGCCGAATTGAACAGATAAATTTGATACTGAAAGCATATTTGATTTTAGTTTTAAAATTTTTGCAAAAATAGTGAAATCAATTCACTAAAGAACTGTTAAATTCAAGTTAATTTCTTTAATATCCTGCAACCCTAATTTATATTTAACATCTTAATGAAAAGACAGTGATGTACAACAATGTACTTTTACTATAACCCATTTTTAATGAGATATTTAATTGTTTTAATATTGGCTTTTTTTGTTTTTAGTTGTAATCAGAATTCAGTATCAGATTCATCTGTTTATTTTGGTGGACAAATTGTAAATCCGAGAACTAATTTTGTATTGTTTTTAAAAGATGAACAAATATTAGACACCTTAATTTTAGATAAAAGCAATCGTTTTTTGACTAAATATGAAAACTTAGACGAAGGTTTGTACACTTTTAAACACGGATTAGAATTTCAATATATTTATTTAGAACCAGCTGATAGTCTATTGGTGAGGTTAAATTCTTGGGATTTTGATGAATCTATTGTATATAGTGGCGTAGGAAGTGCTAAAAATGAGTTTTTGTTGAATTTATTTTTGCAAAATGAAGAAGAAGAAAAGGAAATATTTTCTTATTTTAAATTAGATGAGAACCAATTTCAACATAAAATAGATTCTTTAAAAAATGTTAAGGAAACGATTTATGAGAATTTTAAAATTAATGAGATTGAAATTTCAGAAGGATTTCAACATTTAACAAATGTTGCTATCAATTATCCCTTATATCGTTTAAAAGAAATTTATCCTTATTATTATAAAAAAGCTTATCGCTTAGCGTCTTTTCCAGTACTTTCTGAGCAATTTTATGATTATAGAAAAAGTATTGATTTAAATAACGATCATTTGTTGTTTTTTTATCCGTACCAAAATTATGTGGTGAATTTTTTATACAATCAAAGTTATGTTGAAAAGGAAAAGGATTCTACAAAAAATGATATTACAACAAATGTTTTAAATGCGATTGTTAAAAATGTTTCTTCGGAAGAAATTAAAAATACCTTATTAAAAAGAATTGTAGTAAACGATTTTTTAAAAAGTAAAACTACTTGCGCAATTGATACTACTAAAATTGAAATTTTTTTGAAAAACTGTTCAAATCAAGAATATATAGATCAGGTTCAAAATCTTGTTAGTGATAGTAAATATGTTGAAAACAACAAGCTATTACCAGATTTTGAAGTTGTTTCTTATAATAATGATAGTGTTAAAAATATTAACAACATCATAAAAAATAAAAAAACAGTAATTTACTTTTGGTCTACAGAATATATGTCTTCTGAATATTTGGTAAGTCGTGTTCAGTTTTTGCAAAAAAAATACCCAAAAGTACATTTTATTGGTGTACAAATGCAACCTGCATATATTGATATTAAGACAGATTATAAGTTGAAAAAGTTGGATTCAAGCCAACAATTTAAGCTTTTAGCAACAAGTTATGCCAATAATTTTTTAACAAGTCGCTATCCAAGATTAATTATTACCAATAGTAATGGCTTGGTAATGAATGGTTTTACTTATTTAGATGCTAAAAATTTAGAAAAAGAGTTAAATAAATTACAAATAAATTAATATTGTAGTTTTAGCATTGATATTAAACGTACCTTTGCACGTTTTTTAACCGGTTTATAGATGGGCGTCTGTAAATCAATAATTTATAGATAATGTCAACATTTAAAGACCTAGGGCTTAATGAAAATATCATTAAAGCTCTTACAGATTTGGGGTATGAAAACCCTACCGAAATTCAATTAAAATCAATTCCACAAGTAATTGCTTCAAAACAAGATTTAAAAGCATTTGCGCAAACAGGAACAGGAAAAACAGCAGCATTTAGTTTGCCTATTTTAGAGCAAATTGATGCAAATAGTAGTGATACACAGGCTGTTATTTTATCTCCAACACGTGAGTTGGCTTTGCAAATTGCAACTAATATCAACGATTTTTCTAAATACCTTAAAGGTGTAAAATGTGAGGCCGTATACGGAGGAGCAAGCATTGAAGAGCAAATTAGAAAATTAAAAAAAGGGGTACAAATTGTTGTTGGTACACCAGGAAGAACAGTTGATTTAATTAACAGAAAACAATTAAAACTTGAAAAAATTCAATGGTTGGTTTTAGATGAAGCCGATGAAATGTTGAATATGGGTTTTAAAGATGAGCTAGATAAAATTTTAGAAGTTACGCCAGAAGATAAGCAAACATTGTTGTTTTCAGCAACTTTTCCTCAAGAAGTAGAAAGCATTGCGCGTAATTATATGAACAAACCTGTTGAAATTTCTTCAGGACAAAAAAATAAAGGTTCAGATCAGGTTTCTCACCAGTATTATGTTGTTTCAGAAAGAAACAGATATGCAGCTTTAAAAAGAATTGCCGATGTAAATCCAGATATTTATAGTATTATTTTTTGTAGAACTCGTAGAGAAACACAAGAAGTAGCCGATAAATTGATAAAAGACGGTTACAATGCAGATGCGCTTCACGGAGATTTATCTCAAGCTCAACGTGATAGTGTAATGGAAAAATTCCGTAATAAAACTTTACAATTATTAGTTGCAACAGATGTTGCTGCTCGTGGATTAGATGTAAATGATTTAACACACGTAATTAACCATAAATTACCAGACCAAATAGAATCTTATACTCATAGAAGTGGTAGAACTGGTCGTGCTGGTAAAGAAGGTATTTCTATTGCAATTGTTACAGGAAGAGAAAAAGGTAAACTTCGTCCAATTGAAAGAATTATTGGTAAACAATTTGTAAGTACACAAGTACCAACAGGTAAAGAAATTTGCCAAAACCAATTGTTGAAATTGATTGATAAAGTTCATGATATTAAAGTTAATGATACTGAAATCAATGACTTTTTACCATCAATTTATGAAAAACTAGAAGGCTTAGATAGAGAAGAATTGATTAAAAGATTTGTTTCTATTGAATTTAACACTTTCCTTTCATACTACGAAAATGCACCAGATTTAAACGATAGTGAACAAATGAGAGGCTCAGATAGAGGTTCTGATACGAGAGGAAAACGTCGTGATGATGAAAATATGACTCGTTTCTTTATCAATATTGGTAGAAAAGATAAATTAAATCCTGCTCGTTTAATTGGTTTAATTAACGATCAACGTATTGCAAAAAATATTGAAATTGGTCAAATTGAAATTTTAGACACTTTTTCATTTTTTGAATTAGATAAAAATTATCAAGATGAAACTATCTCAGCTTTTCAAAAAGGGGATGTTGATTTTGAAGGTAGAAATGTAAATGTTGAAGTTACTGAAAAGAAACGTTCAGGACGCGGAGGCGGAGGATCATCAAGAAGAGATGGTGGTGGAAGCGGAAGACGTGAAAATAGCGATAGCGAAGGAGGAAGACGTTCTAGAAGCGGAGGAGGAAAACCTAGAAGCAAAGATCGTAAAACTGCTGGAGGTGGAGACTCAGCCAGTGGATTTGGAAGAAAAAGAAGCGACAGCAAATCTTTTGGAAATACAAAACCTTCTCAAAGAAGAAAAGGATAATACTAAAAAGCCTCTCCATTTGGAGAGGCTTTTTAGTAAATAATGTTTTGTCTTAGTAGTGAAATTTTTATTAACCGATTGCTGACCGTGGTTTTAGCATAAGGTTTAGACAATTGTTTTATTAAATGATATTCACTTCAATTTCAAGTAAAATATTGTAAGTTTCAAGTATTTTTTGTTGAATTTTTTGTGCAAGTTCAAGAATTTCTTGTCCGCTAGCATTGCCATAATTTACCAAAACCAAAGCTTGATTTTGATGCACGCCCGCATCACCAAAACGTTGACCTTTAAAACCGCATTGCTCAATTAACCAGCCTGCAGGTATTTTAATTTCATTTTCTGAAACAATATAATGTGGTATTTCCGGGTATTTTTTTTGTAAAATTTGAAAAGAATCTAAATCAATAACAGGATTTTTAAAAAAACTACCACTATTACCAATTTCTCTAGGATCTGGTAATTTACTTTGTCTAATGGCAATAACTGCATTGGCAATTTCTTGCAAAGTAGGTTTTGAAATGTCTTTTAAAGTACTAGAAATAGCTCCGTAAGAAATATTAAAATTATGGTTCCTTTTTGTCAATTTAAAAGTAACATTTACAATAATATATTTTCCTTTCAATTCGTTTTTAAAAACCGAATTTCTATAACCAAAATCACATACTTCATTGGTAAATGTTTTGATTTTACCTGTTTCAATTTCTAAAGCTTCTAATTGATGAAAAGTATCTTTAATTTCAACACCATAAGCACCAATATTTTGAATTGGACAGGTGCCTACGTTGCCAGGTATAAGTGCTAAATTTTCTAAACCACCATAATTTTGTGAAATGCACCACATAACAAATTCGTGCCAATTTTCACCAGCTTCAGCAGTCACATAAACAACATCATTATCAGTGTCATTAACAACAATTCCTTTTAAATTAATTTGTAATACCAAATTTTCTATATCTTTGGTAAGCAGCATGTTACTTCCTCCGCTCATCAAAAAAATATTTTTTTCTTTTGAAGTAATACTTTTTAAATCGTTTAAAGAATTTATGGTAACAAAACGTTTGGCATATACATCAATGCCAAATGTATTAAAAGGTTTTAAAGATATGTTTTCTTGAATTTTCAATTATTTATTATTGTATTTTGAAAGTGCAATTTTTAAAAGCGCTACAGATCTTTTTAGATCATCTTTTTTTAGAACATACGCAACACGAACTTGATTTAGTCCAAGTCCTGGCGTTGAGTAAAAACCAGCAGCCGGAGCAACCATTACAGTTTCATTGTTATCTGAAAAATCTTCTAACAACCATTGCGAAAACTTTTCAGCATTATCAACAGGCAATTCTACAATACAGTAAAAAGCACCCATAGGTGTTGTAGCTTTTACTCCTTCAATTTTATTTAATTCTTGAATTAATAAATCTCTACGACCTTTATATTCAACAATTACTTCATCAAAATAAGATTTTGGTGTATCTAAAGCAGCTTCACTTGCTATTTGTGCATAAGTTGGTGGACTTAAACGTGCTTGTGCAAATTTTCTAGCGGTTACCATAACTTCTTTATTTCTTGAAATTAAATAACCAATACGTGCGCCGCACATACTGTAACGTTTTGAAACAGAATCTATTAATATTGCATGTTCTTCTAATCCAAAGTCTCCTAAAACAGAATGATGTTTCGCATCTTCATTATAAATAAACTCTCTGTAAACTTCGTCTGCAATTAAAAATATGTCATGTTTTTTAACCATAGAGGCTAATTGCTGTAGTTCAGCTTCTGAATAACAATAACCTGTTGGATTACCAGGGTTACATATTAAAATAGCTTTGGTTTTTGGTGTAATTAATTTTTCAAAATCTTCAACATCAGGTAAGGCAAAGTTGTTTTCAATTTTTGAAGTGATTGGAACAATTTTTACACTTAATGATGATGAAAACCCATTGTAATTTGCATAAAATGGTTCAGGAATAATAATTTCATCACCTGGATCTGTAATACTTCCAAGCGAAAATA
The DNA here is from genome assembly GCF_004121075.1 of Lutibacter sp. HS1-25. Classification (GTDB taxonomy): domain Bacteria; phylum Bacteroidota; class Bacteroidia; order Flavobacteriales; family Flavobacteriaceae; genus Lutibacter. Next base: position 36,049 of record NZ_RHLN01000017.1, on the reverse strand, counting down.
ATAAAGCTTCAGAACCTCCTGTGGTTATTATAATGTCATCAGCATTTATTTTTATATTATTTTTTGCAAAATAATGATTTGCTAATTTTTCACGGTAACTTGGAGAACCGTCGGTACTACTATAAGCAAGTACTTCAATAGTATTATTTTTAACTGCCTCTAATGCACAACTAGGTGTTTTAATATCAGGTTGACCAATATTTAAATGAAAAACTTTTATACCATTTTTCTTTGCTTTTTCAGCAAATGGAACAAGTTTTCTTATAGGTGATTCGGGCATATTTTTACCCGTATTTGAAATTTTTGGCATTGTAATTTTAGTTAATTGCTTTAGTGGCGCAAAATTGCGAATTTTAATTCATAAATTTGAATAAAACCTACTATTTTCTAAAATTAAAAATAGTATAAAATATAAGAGAATTAGCGTTTTATTTTGTATTTTATAGAAAAATAAATTAATTATTTTGAATAAAAAGTATTTTTATATCGTCTTCGTAATACTTGTAATTTGTAATGTAACTGCTCAAAACAATTTTATAATGTTAGATGGAGTTAAAAAGCAAACAATTTCTTTCAAATTTTCAAGTAATTTAATTGTTTTTCCTATGGAAGTAAATGGTCGTAAATTGAATTTTATTTTAGATTCAGGTGTAGGTTCGACCTTACTATTTAATTTAAATGAACAGGATTCGGTTGTTTTAAAAAATGTTGAAAAAAAGAAATTGAAAGGTCTTGGAAGTGAAGAGTCTGTTGATGCAATTTTATCTACCGGAAATGAATTTAAACTGCCAAATATAGTTAGTAGAAATGAAAAATTGTATGTTATATCAAATGATAATTTTGATTTATCGTCAAAAATGGGCCTTACTATACATGGAATTATTGGCTATGAAATTTTAAAAGATTTTTCGGTAAAAATAAATTATAGCACCAAAAAATTAACTTTTTATAGTCCCGATAGTTATAATTATAACAATTGTAGAAAGTGTGAAACTTTTAAAATTGAGTTTAGAATGTTGAAACCTTACATTAATGTTGGGGTTAAACTTAATGAAAATTCATCTAAAATTACACCAGTTAAATTGTTAATAGATTCTGGTGGGAGTGATGCTTTGTGGTTATTTGAAAATTCTCATTCAGATATAATATCTCCAGAATACTATTTTAATGATTTTTTAGGTGAAGGATTAAGTGGTGTTGTTACAGGTAAACGCAGTAAAATTGAAAGCCTGATAATGGGTACTTTTGAGTTTAAAAACCCTACAGTTTCTTATCCAGATTCGTCATCAATAGGAAGTGCTTTGCAGTTTGAAGAAAGAAATGGAAGTATAGGAGCCGGAATTTTAAAAAGATTTACGGTATTGTTTGATTATCAAAATAATAAAATCACCTTTAAAAAAGGTTCAAGATATAAAGAACCATTTAGGTATAATATGAGTGGTATTGAGTTGGTTTATAACGGAAAAATATTGGTAAAAGAAAAAGATCAAGGCGCCATTTCATATAAAGGTGAAACACCAACTAATGGATTTAAAGTCACTTTAGACTATAATTATAAATTTATATTTAAGCCTACTTACAGGGTAGAAAATTTAAGAAAAGATTCTCCAGCTTATGAAGCAGGGGTAAGGCCAGGAGATGTTTTAATTAAAATTAATGGTAAATATACATACGATTTAAAATTAGATGAAATAGTTGCTAAATTTTATGAAAAAGAAAATACAAAAATAGAATTGGTAGTTGAAAGAGATGGAATTGACTATCAGTATAGTTTTAAATTAAGAGATGCAATAGCACAAAAAAAGGCTTCAAAATAAATTGAAGCCTTTTTTTATATCACTTAAGTTTCTTACTTTGAAGAAACGGTTGGTTTGTCTTTAGCTACTGGAGATTCAGCTTTAATAATAATACCTTTAATGCGTATTTTTTTCTGAGGCTCTGAAGCATTTGAAAAAACAGTAATTTCTTTTGAAAAACCACCAATTCTGTTGGTATCATATTTTACCTTAATCTCACCACTTTGACCTGGTAAAACAGGCGCTTCAGGTTTTTCAGGTACTGTACAACCACAACTAGATTGTACTCTTTCAATTGTAATAGGTGATTTTCCAGTGTTTTTAAACTTAAAAACACGAACTCCATCAGCACCTTGATCGATCTTTCCGTAATCAATAACGTCAGATTCAAATTCAATTACAGGAGCATTTGGGTCTACAGCAACTTCTGCTGGTTTTACTTCTTGTGCTTTTACTGAAAATGCAACAAATCCAATAAAAAGTAATGTCAATATTTTTTTCATTATTTATATTTTTTTGATGTACAAAGTTAGTTATTTTTTTATGCTTTCAAAATATTTTGTGTTATGTGTTATAATTGTACATTTGCAAATTACTTACAAAAATTAGACCAAAATGAGTTTAGCTACAAAATACAATCCTCAGGATGTTGAAGGAAAATGGTATGATTACTGGATGAAAAATAATTATTTTCATTCTGTTCCTAATGATAAAGAACCATATACTATTGTAATACCACCACCAAACGTAACAGGTGTTTTACATATGGGGCATATGTTAAATAATACAATTCAGGATGTCTTAATTAGAAGAGCTCGTTTAAAAGGGTTCAATGCTTGTTGGGTGCCAGGAACAGACCACGCTTCAATTGCTACTGAGGCTAAAGTTGTGGCTAGATTAAAAGAACAAGGTATTAATAAGGCAGACTTAACGCGTGATGAGTTTTTAAAATACGCTTGGGAATGGACAGATGAACACGGAGGTATTATTTTAGAGCAGTTAAAAAAATTGGGTGCTTCATGCGATTGGGAACGTACTAAGTTTACAATGGATGATGATTTGAACCAGGCTGTTACAAAAGTTTTTATCGATTTGTATAAAAAAGGCTTGATTTACCGTGGTTACAGAATGGTTAACTGGGATCCTTCAGCTAAAACAACTTTGTCTGATGAAGAAGTTATTTATGAAGAAAGACAAGGTAATTTATACTATTTAAATTATAAAATTGAAGGTAGTGATGATGTGTTAACTATTGCAACTACGCGTCCTGAAACTATTTTAGGTGATTCAGCAATCTGTATAAATCCTAACGATGAGCGTTTTACACATTTAAAAGGTAAAAAAGCCATTGTGCCTATTGTTGGTAGAGTAATTCCAATTATTGAAGACGAATATGTTGATATTGAGTTTGGTACGGGTTGTTTAAAAGTAACGCCTGCACACGATCAAAACGATAAAATTTTAGGAGAAAAACACAATTTAGAAGTTATCGATATTTTTAATGATGATGCTTCTTTAAATTCTTTTGGATTGCATTATGAAGGAAAAGATCGTTTTGTAGTTAGAAAAGAAATTACCAAAGAATTAGACAAATTAGGTTATTTGGTAAAGGTTGAACAACATATGCATAAAGTTGGAACTTCTGAAAGAACTAAAGAAGTAATTGAACCTAAAATCTCTGCGCAATGGTTTTTAAAAATGGATACCATTGTTGAACCTGCTTTAAAAGCAGTTTTAGAAGATGAAGAAATTAAGTTTTTTCCAAAGCATTATAACAGTACTTACAAGCATTGGTTAGAAAATATTAGAGATTGGAATATTTCTCGTCAGTTATGGTGGGGACATCAAATTCCGGCTTATTTTTATGGTGATGGTGTAGAAGATTTTGTGATTGCTGAGTCTATTGAAGAAGCATTGGAATTGGCAAAAGAAAAAACAAATAACCAACAATTAACAAGTGCTGATTTAACACAAGATCCAGATGCTTTAGATACTTGGTTCTCTTCGTGGTTGTGGCCAATATCAGTTTTTGATGGTATCCGTTATCCAGATAATGATGAGATTAACTACTATTATCCAACAAACGATTTAGTTACAGGACCCGATATTATTTTCTTTTGGGTAGCTCGTATGATTTTTGCAGGTTACGAATTTAGAAATGAAAAACCTTTTACCAATGTATATTTTACAGGAATTGTACGTGATGAAAAAGGTAGAAAAATGTCTAAACAATTAGGAAATTCACCAGATCCAATTGGCTTGATTGAAAAATATGGTGCAGATGGTGTTCGTGTGGGAATGTTGTTGTGTTCTGCTGCTGGTAACGATTTGTTGTTTGATGAAGATTTATGTGCACAAGGGCGTAATTTTTCTAATAAAATATGGAACTCTTTCCGTTTGATAAAAGGGTGGGAAGTTTCTGAAACTATTGAGCAGCCACAGTCGTCTAAAATTGCCATAGATTGGTATCAGGCTAAGTTTCAACAAACATTGTTAGACTTAGAGAAGTCTTTTGAGCAATACAGAGTTAGTGAGGCTTTAATGAGCATTTACAAATTAATTTGGGACGATTTTTCATCTTGGTTTTTAGAAATGGTAAAACCAGCTTATCAACAACCAATTGATGCCAAAACACTAAAATCAGTAATTTCATTTTTAGAAGATAATTTAAAAGTGTTACATCCGTATATGCCATTTTTATCTGAAGAAATTTGGCAAAATATTTCAGAAAGAACTCCTGAAGAAGCCTTGATAATTGCATCATATCCAAAATTTATTGATGTAAATGAAAATTTAATTCAAGAGTTTAAAATTGCTTCTGAAGTTATTTCTGGAATTAGAACTGTTAGAAAAGATAAAAACATTGCATTTAAAAACGAAATTGAGTTTTCGATTTTAAATAACGACCAAGTAAGTTCAAATTTTGATTCGGTAATTCAAAAATTAGGAAACATTTCTACTATTAATTATGTTCAAGAAAAAGTAGAAAGTGCCATTAGTTTTAGAGTAAAATCTAACGAGTATTTTATTCCAATGGGTGATGCTATTGATGTTGAAGCTGAAAAAGTAAAATTATTAGAAGAGTTAAAATACAATGAAGGATTTTTATTATCTGTTCAAAAGAAATTAGGTAATGAAAGATTTGTATCTAATGCACCAGAGCAGGTAATTAACCTTGAACGTCAAAAAGAAGCTGATGCATTGGCTAAAATTGAAACTATAAAAGCAAGTTTAGCAAGTTTGTAAAATAAGGTGTTAATTTTCTAGATTTAGCGCAATAATTTGCGCGTCTGGAGATTTTTTAACATTTTCAGAAAGCAAATTATAATATTTTTTAATTCGTATAGTGTCTGTTGGTATAAGCTTTAATTGATCTCGTAATACCATTGCAGACACATACGAATTTTTGTTTTCAAGAATAAAGTTGTAACTATAGTCTCTGTATTCGTTTTCAATTGTTCTTAGTTTTTCTCCAATTTCAGACAATTTTTTAGCATCATTTTGTAACCTTGCTTTTTGAAATGCAGGAAACAATAAATCTAACTTATGAAATATATTTTTTGAATTTTGTTTGTATTCATTCAATAAATTATTTAAAGGAGAATTTGTAATAATAGGCTCTTGAGTATTTTTTGGGTCGATTTCAATTTCAAAATGGGTATTTTCAACAATTATTATTGTTGAAACTGAATAGTTTTCAAAAGTTAATAAAAAACGTTCAGGAAAAATTACAGCTCCATTAAATACAAATTCATTGTTTTTAATAAGAGCTGAATCTATGGGTGTAATTGAATTCTCAATTATTTTATTTAAGTATATTTTATCAGACAAATAGCTTGTCAGTTTTCCTTTTAAAACAAAATCAGCCTTTGTAGGTTGTTGTTGTTTTTCAATTTTTTTTGTTGAAGTAGTGCAACTACAAATAATAATGAGGCTACAAAAACAGCATATTATTAATTTGTTCATCGCAAAAAATAAGATTTAATAATTTACATATTCAATTATTTCCAGGCCGTAACCAGTCATACCAACACGTTTTCTGTATGTTGTTGCATTAGAAAGCACTTTTAATTTTGTAATTCCTAATTCGTGTAAAATTTGAGCACCAATACCAAAATCTTTTTCATCCATTTTTAAATTAGGAGTATAGCTTTCGTTTTTAGCCTGACTTTTTTGCAAAATTTCTAAACGTGCTAACAAATTAAATGATTGATTTTCTTGATTGATAAAAACAACAGCACCTTTACCAGCATTGTTAATTGCGTCAAAAACACCTTTTAATTTATCGTCTGGATTTTTGGTTAAAGTGCCTAAAATATCATTATTAACTAAAGTAGAATTTACTTTTACAAGTATTTCTTCATCTTTATCCCATTCACCTTTAGTAAGTGCTAAATGTACTTGATTGTTGGTTGTTTGTTTATAAGCTCTTAACCTAAATTCTCCAAATCTGGTATTTATATTAAAATCTTTGGCAAGTTCAATTAAAGAATCGTGAAGCATACGATATTCAACCAAATCTTCAATTGAAACAATTTTTAATTCATGTTTTTCGGCAATTTTCACCAATTCAGGTAAACGTGCCATTGTACCATCTTCATTCATAATTTCAACAATAACACCAGCAGGGTTAAGTCCAGCTAAACGCGCTAAGTCAATTGCAGCTTCCGTATGGCCGGTTCTACGTAAAACACCACCTTCACGTGCTATTAAAGGAAAAATATGCCCAGGTCTGCTTAAATCATGAGGCTTTGTTCTTTTATCGGCCAATGCTTTTACAGTAATTGATCGGTCTTTTGCAGAAATTCCTGTAGTTACGCCAATACCATTATAATCTACAGAAACAGTAAATGCAGTACCTAGCGGATCTGTATTTACACCAACCATTAAATTTAAATCCAATTCTTTACAGCGACTTTCAGTGATAGGAGCACAAATTAATCCACGTCCTTTAGTTGCCATAAAATTGATCATTTTTGGAGTTACTTTATCTGCAGCAGCAACAAAATCGCCTTCATTTTCTCTATTTTCATCATCAACTACAATTACAATTTTACCATTTTTAATATCTTCAATGGCTTCTTTAATTGTATTTAATTTAATATCGTTTCTATTGCTCATTGTTTAAATTTATTTTTTTAGTAAATTTTCCAAAGAATTTTTTAAAGTTGTCAATCACGGCATCAATATTAAAAATTCCCATTCCTTTTGTTGCTTTATAAGTTAATAATATTCCAAAAGGTAGTAATATTAATGTAGACATCCAGCTGCCTATAATAGCCGAAATGGCACTTTCTTCAGCTAAATTTTTACTGAATTGAGAGATGAAAAAGTAAATTACAAATATAAATATTGCCAATAGCATAGGCAATCCAAAACCACCTTTTCTAATAATTGAACCCAAAGGAGCACCTATGAAAAAGAGGACTAAACAAGCCAATGAAAATGAAAATCGATAATTAAATTCGTAATCGTAAAGATTTAACAATTTACGTTGATCTTTAAACATTTTAATTTCATTATTGCTTCTTTCATAATATCTTTTTACAGTTTGAAGGGCATCATTAATTACAATATTTTGATTATTTAGATTGAAATTTTCTAATATTTCTGGAGCCAAATCTTTGTTTATTAGAGAGTCTGGATATTTATATAATTTATTGCCTTTTACATTTGAGTAAAATGATTTAGCTCTATTACCAATGTATTCATCATATGAAATTTTTTTAATTTTAGAAATAGAATCTAGTTGATGAACACTTAACATTCCGTGATGTTCTTTTACTTTTTCATCTTTTAAACTTTCACTGTCATTAAATGATGAAACATCAATATTTATAGTGTATTTTTCAAAAGTTGCATTTGATGCAGGCATTTTTTCTCTATCTTTTTGAAGCATCATTCTTTTAACGTGTTCTTCATAATAGTTACCATCTTCAAGTGTAAGTGTCATATACTTACTGCCTTCATCTGATGAAATTGTACCTTTTGCAGCTGTAATTACTTTTATTTTTCCTTTTCCGCCGTTTAAATCAGCTATTTGAACATTTTTAAGCAAATTTTTATCTTCACCATATTTTTCTTCAAACTTGATGCTAAACCCCGGAATATCTGTATTGAAAGCACCAGGAACTAAAGCTAGGGCTGGTTTTTTCATTTTCATATTTAAATACAAATTCTTTTGCTTTAAAGTAGCCCAAGGATAAATGTTATTTAGAAAAACGAAGTTTAGGCCACTTAAAAATAAGGTCAAAATAACCAATGGGCGAATCACTCTTTTTAATGATATTCCAGCAGATTTCATTGCTGCAAACTCGTAGTTTTCAGCCAAATTACCCAAAGCCATAATAGACGAAAGTAATATACCAATTGGCAAAGCGGTAGGCGTAAGCATTAATGCTAAATAGCCCAAGAACTTTAGGATAAAAACCAAATCGATACCTTTACCAGCAATTTCGTCAAAAGCCAGCCAAAGAGCTTGCATAACTAACACAAAAAGTACTACAAAAAATGTAGCCAATAAGGGTTGTATAAAGCTTTTTAAAATATATTTATCAAATATTTTCAACGCTATTATTTTGGTTCAGAAATGGTGTATTTTTTTTGTGTTTTATACTTTTGAACATCAAAAACAAATAATTTTGGAGAAATAGGTTGGTTTGTTTTAAACGATTGAACTTCAAGCGTTGTAACTGTTTTATTTTTACCAGTTTCTATAATTGTATAAATGTGTTTAGATTTTACATCTATTCCTACTTTAACACTTTCAATTTCAGAATGTGTGTCTATTGGAATAAGTTTTACATATTGTATTTTAATACCTTTAACGGTTTCTAAAGCACCCATTTTGTAAGTATATCCATTTTTATAAAATGAAAACATTTTTGAAGGTGTTAAAGTTTCTTCTGTACTTGAAGGACTTTGAATAATTACTTCTTCATCTTCATGGATAATTAAGTAAACTTTTTTACCATCAAAAATTTGTTCTGTACCCATATAATTTAAATGGTACAAATCGCCTTGTAAAGTTACATTTCCTCGTGTTTGTTGATGTACATCAGCATCTGAATTGTCTAAACGATGATTAAATTCTATTTCAATATTTTTATAAGCTTCTACTTTTGCGGCAACTTCATCTAATAATTTTTTTGCATCTGATTGACTGTATACAGTTAAGTTTACGAATGTAATAATTGCTAATACTAATAATTTTTTCATTTTTTTGAGTAATTTATAACTTTAGTTTATTCGTTATCTAATAATTTATTTAAAGACATTTCATCAGGTACAAGTACTTGTCTTGCTTTACTTCCTTCAAAAGGACCAACAATACCAGCGGCTTCTAACTGGTCAATTAATCTACCAGCACGGTTGTATCCTAATTTTAATTTTCTTTGTAATAGGGACGCAGAACCCTGTTGCGCATGAACTATTAGTAAAGCAGCATCTCTAAATAACTGATCTCTTTCGCTAATGTCAATATCAAGACTTGTGCCAACTTCGTCACTATTGTATTCTGGCAATAAATGAGCATCAGGATAAGCACGTTGTGAGCCTATAAAGTCGGTGATTTTATCAACTTCAGGCGTATCTATAAAAGCACATTGTAAACGCACAATATCACTTCCGCCAGAAAATAACATATCACCTTTTCCTATCAATTGATCTGCTCCAGATGTATCTAAAATGGTTCTAGAATCTATTTTAGATGTTACCCTAAATGCAGCTCTTGCAGGGAAATTGGCTTTTATAATACCTGTAATTACATTTACCGAAGGTCTTTGAGTTGCTACAATTAAATGAATTCCAATAGCACGCGCTAATTGTGCCAAACGGGCAATGGGCGTTTCAACTTCTTTACCAGCGGTCATAATTAAATCGGCAAACTCATCAATTACCAAAACAATGTAAGGTAAAAATTTATGTCCGTCGTTAGGATTTAATTTACGAGCTTTAAATTTAGCGTTGTACTCCTTTATGTTTCTAACCATTGCGTTTTTAAGCAAATCGTAACGGTTGTCCATTTCAATACAAAGAGAATTAAGCGTGTTAATTACTTTTGTAGTATCTGTAATAATGGCTTCGTCTGTATCAGGAAGTTTTGCTAAATAATGACGTTCAATTTTGTTGAACAATGTTAATTCAACCTTTTTAGGATCTACCAAAATAAATTTTACTTCAGCAGGATGTTTTTTATAAAGTAATGAAGTTAATACTGCATTTAAACCAACAGATTTTCCTTGACCTGTAGCACCTGCCATTAATAAGTGAGGCATTTTTGCTAAATCAACTACAAAAGTTTCGTTTGAAATTGTTTTTCCTAAAGCAATTGGTAATTCCATTTCTGAATTTTGAAATTTTGCTGAAGAAATAACCGATTTCATAGAAACCATTGTTGGTTTTTTGTTTGGTACTTCAATACCAATGGTTCCTTTTCCTGGAATTGGCGCAATAATACGAATACCCATTGCAGATAAGGATAAGGCAATATCGTCTTCTAAATTTTTAATTTTTGAAATTCTAACACCAGCTTCAGGTACAATTTCGTACAAAGTTACTGTTGGTCCAACAGTTGCTTTTATACGGTCTATACCAATATTGTAGTTGTTAAGCGTTTCAACAATTCTATTTTTGTTGGCTTCTAATTCTTCTTGATCTACCGAAATACTTTCGTTATAATCTTTTAAAAGATTTAAAGTTGGAAACTTAAAATTTCCTAATTCAAGTGTAGGGTCAAATTCACCAAAATCTTTTACCAATTGGTCAGATAAATTTTCTTCTACATGTGTTTCTTCAACAATTTCTTCAACATCAATAGCAACATCATCTTCCAGTTCTGTTTTTTCAAAAATGGTTTTTGAAATTGGTTTAGTAACAACATTTTCAGGTTCTTTTTTCTCTAAAGTTAACTCTAAAGGTTTCTCAACAACTTCATTTTTTACTAAAATTGGCTTTTCAAGAATTATCGGTTTTTCTTCCGCAGTATTTGGAACTGAAATTATTGGTGGAATTTCTTCATCAACATTTAAAGCAATTTCTTTTTTAAAATTATCAGGTGTTATTTTAAAACGCATTACCAAATATGAAATTGCTAAAAATAACAACGAAATAATTAAACCTGTTTTTCCTAAAAATTGTTGTAAATAAATATTGAGCTCGTAACCAACTACACCGCTAAGATTTGGATTTTTATGTGCTAAAAAACCAAAAGAAATTGAAAACCAAAGCATTCCTAAAATACCCCATCCCCAGTTACTTCTCATTTTTTTAAAAGTTCCTTTTAAAAAGATATAATAGCCAGAAAAAAACAGCAATATTGGAAAATAAGTAGCAACAACACCAAAGCCGTTATAGATAAATAAATTACTTAATGATGCGCCAAGTTTACCTAATAGATTTTTTACATTCACAGCTTTATCTGTAAATCTTGCAATCTGACTTTGATCTTCTTGCCAAGTAAATAGGTACGATATAAATGAAGCAAATAAAAATATAGAAAACGCCATTAAAAACAAACCAAAAATAGTTTGAGTTTGTCTACTCTCTAAAAACAGTTTTGTTTTTTGAAAGCGAGGTTTTTTAGGTGTTTTAGGTGATGTTGTTTTGTTTTTTGCCATGAATACAATTATGTCACAAAAATATAAAATTAATGCGATTGAAGATTGTTTCCTAGCAAAATTTAGGTAAGTAAATTATTAATCCTATAATTACAGCAATTATTGCAGCAAAAAAGGCAGCTCCCGCAGAAATATCTTTAATTCTGCCAATTTCTTTATGAAAATCAGGATGTACAAAATCGGCTAATTTTTCAATACCGGTGTTTAATGATTCTGCTACCAAAATCATTCCAATTGCAAATATTTGGAACATCCATTCGGTAGCAGAAAGATTCATTAAAAACCCAATTACAGTCATTATCAATCCAATAATAACTTGGGCTATAATGCTATTTTCAGAAGTAATTAAAATCCAAAAACCTTTGGCAGCGTATTTAAACGCTTTAATTCTGTTTAGAAAAAAATTACTTTCTGTATTCATTAATTAAATAGCTTTTAGTGCAGCTTCGTAATTTGGTTCGTCAACAATTTCAGGAACTTGTTCAGTATAAACTACATTTCCTTTTTCATCAATAATTACAATTGCTCTAGAGTGTAAGTTTGCCAATGGACCGTTTTCAATTGTTAAGCCGTAAGCTTTTCCAAATTTTCCTTTTGCAAAATCAGATAAAGTAATCACATTTTCTAAACCTTCAGCACCACAAAAACGAGCTTGAGCAAAAGGTAAATCTCTTGAAATACATAAAACTTTTGTATTTTCTAATTTTCCAGCTTCTTCGTTAAATTTTCTAACAGATGCAGCACAAGTACCAGTGTCTATACTTGGGAAAATATTCAAAATTACTTTTGAACCTTTAAAATCTTTTAATTTAGCAGTAGATAAATCAGCTTTTACTAAATTAAATTTTGGTGCTTTTTTACCAACTTTTGGTAATTTTCCAACTGTTTTAAAAGGGTTTCCTTTTAATGTTATTTTTGTCATAATATATTTTTTTAAGATTATCAAAGTTAGTTTAAAAAACTAAAACTCCCGAAAAATTTCGAGAGTTTTGGCAATTTAAATTAGTTAGTATTAGTTTTTTGATAAATAATCAGCAATTCCTTCGTGAGTAGCTTTTAATCCTTCTTTTTCTGAAGTCCAGTTTGCAGGACAAGCCTCTCCGTGTTCTTCGTTAAATTGTAATGCATCTACCATTCTTAAAGCTTCATCAACATTTCTACCTAAAGGTAAATCGTTTACTACTTGGTGACGTACAATTCCGTCTTTGTCAATTAAAAATAAACCACGGTAAGCAATTAATTCTCCGCTAGCTTGTAATTGATCGTTGTCATCGTAAAAATAATCTCCAGCTAAAACGTCGTAATTTTTAGAGATTGTTTTGTTTGTATCAGCAACTAAAGGATAAGTAACACCTTTAATACCACCATCATTTTTAGCCATTTGTAACCAACCCCAGTGAGATTGTTCAGTATCTGTTGATACAGCAACTACTTGTACATTTCTTTTTTCGAATGCTGCTAATTTTTCTTGAAAAGCAAATAATTCTGTTGGACATACAAATGTGAAATCTTTTGGATAAAAGAACAATACTACATATTTTTTTCCTTCAAATTGTTCTAACGAATAGTTGTCTACAAACTCCATTCCGTTTACTACTGCTTGTGCGCTAAAATTTGGTGCTTTTTTACCTACTAATACTGCCATTTTTATAAATTTTTATTGTGAATATTTATTTTTTGTGATACAAATGTAATCATTAAAACAGGTAAATATTGTTAATGTAATTCTAATATTTTATGTTGAAATAGATTTTATTTATACAAAAATATAGTTTGAAAGTTTATATGCTGAATTTTTGAAAGTTACATTACAATTTGCAAAACAAATTTTATTAAATACGAAAGGTTGTTTTATAATGCTATGTTTTTATGAAACCCGCGTTAGTGATTGCAACGGCATCCTTTTTTACCATGCAACGCAGTGAAATGGTAAAAAAGATATAGTGGAAAGCACGACCTGAAAGGGAACGCCCATATTAATATGATTTTTAAAGTAATTAACAGATGTTTTATTTTACAAATTTAACAGCTTGTTAGCTTATAGCATTCACTATTCAATTGTAACTGCAATATTCTGAATAATATTTACCGTATCTTTGCACGCTGAAAATACACAATTTTGACTTTACAAAAATACACTTCCGAATTTAAGAACAATTTAAAACTTGCGACTCCGGTAATGCTTGGGTCTTTAGGGCATATTTTGGTTGGTTTGGTTGATGATATTATGGTGGGTAGGCTAGGCGCTGTTGAATTGGCGGCTACCTCTTTGGGAAATAGTTTGTTTTTTATTGCTTTTTCTGTAGGTGTTGGATTTTCTTTTGCTATTACGCCTTTAATTGCAGAGTCTGATGGTGCAGGAGATAAGGAGAAAGGACGCAGTATTTTTCAGCACGGACTTATTTTAACTACGCTTATTGGTGTTGGAATGTTTTTGACTTTATTGTTGTTGAAACCTCTTTTATACCATTTAGATCAACCAGATGAAGTGGTAGTTTTAGCGATTCCTTATTATGAAATTGTCGCTTTTTCTATGATTCCGTTGATGATTTTTCAGGGTTTTAAGCAGTTTGCCGATGGTTTGTCGCAAACAAAATATGCAATGTGGGCTACAATTTTAACCAACGTGGTTAATGTAATATTGAATTTTGTATTGATTTATGGTTTTTGGATTTTCCCTAGATTGGAATTGGTTGGTGCTGCCATTGGTACTTTAATTTCGAGAGTTGTAATGCTTGTTTTTTTATACGTGGTTTTGGCCAGAAAAGAAAAATTTGCCATCTACATGAAACGTTTGCAATTGGCGGAAATTAAAAAAACAATTTTTAGAAAAATTATAAAATTAGGTTTTCCAACAGCTTTACAAATGTTGTTTGAAGTTGGTTTATTTACTTCGGCAGTTTTATTAGCAGGTACTTTGGGTGCTTTTCCGCAGGCAGCAAATCAAATTGCATTAAAACTTTCGTCCTCTACATTTATGGTGGCAGTTGGGCTTGGAGTTGCTGCAACTATTAGGGTTGGTAACCAAAAAGGATTGAAAAATTATGTGGAATTACGCCGAATAGCATTTTCTAATTTTTTGTTGATATTATTAATCATGACTACTTTTTCTATAGGGTTTATGATATTAAAAAACATATTGCCAACCATTTTTACAGAGAATTTAGAAGTGATAGAAATTGCTTCAAGTTTATTGCTAATTGCAGCATTGTTTCAATTGTCTGATGGTTTACAGGCTGTAATTTTAGGTGCTTTAAGAGGTTTGCAAGATGTAAATATACCATCGGTTATTACCTTTATTGCCTATTGGATTATTGGTTTTCCGCTAAGTTATTATTTGGTGCGCAATACAAATTTGGGTACTTTTGGCATTTGGATAGGTTTGCTTATATCCTTAACAAGTTCGGCAGTTATGTTGTTCTTAAGATTTAATTATTTAACAAATAAATTAATAAAACAGAAAAATGGAATTACCTAAATTTTTACTTGGAGATAATACAGATTGTGCAGATGCTATTTTTGTAATTCATACTGAGTTTCCACGATTTTTAATCAATTTAGTTGATGATGAAATTGAATGGTGGGAAGATTTTGATGGTGAAGATCAAGAAGAATTGGAAGTGCAAGTTGCTACACTAATTGAACAAGCCAGCGAGTTTTACGATCGTGAAATGGAACGCTACCAAAAAGATTAATTTATAAATTACTGATTGTCAGCTTTTTTTGACTATTTTTTGTAAAATGAAACATTTGTTTGTAGAAGAAAAAACATTTGATAGAGAAGACTTTTTGAAAAACAGACTTGAAAAAGGACAATATGAGTTGTGTACTTTTTTAAATTGTAATTTTTTAAATGCTAATTTGTCTGAAATTCAATTTATTGACTGTGAATTTTACGATTGTGATTTAAGTATGGCCAATCTTAGTCAAACAATAATTAACAATGTGTTGTTTAAAGATTGTAAAATGTTGGGTTTGCATTTTGAAAAATGTAGTGATTTTACTTTTTCTATGAAAGTTGAAAATTGCCAATTAAATGATGCTTCATTTTATCATCAAAAAATTTCAAAAACAGTGTTTACAAAATGTAAAATGCAGGAAGTAGATTTTACCGAATGTGATTTGAGTTTTTCTGTTTTTAACGACTGCGATTTGCTTAATGCCATTTTTGACAATACAAATTTAAAAGGAGCCGATTTAAGAAATTCGTTTAATTTTACGATTGATCCAGAAAAAAATCAAATTAAAGGTGCTAAATTTTCTTTACAATCTGTTAGTGGACTTTTGGCAAAATACCATATCAAAATTGATCCAAATTAATTAAAGAAATACCTTTTTTAAAATTCCCTATTTTTTTGCAGCCTGAACCAACTCTAGTTTATTTAAAGTTGTTTTGGTTGTAAAAAAACCATAGTTGATAAATGCGTTGTTTTTTTCAATTTTTTCAATCACACCGTTAGAACTGCTATCAATAATTCTAACACGATCATTTACTTTAAAAACATAGTCTGCTTTTTGTTTGGCTATTTTTTTGGCTTCTTTTTGTTTTTCTTCTCTAACTTTAACAACCTCAACAACAACTTCTTGCTCAATAACTTTTAATTTTTCTTCAATCTTTTTTTCTTCAACCTTTACTTGTTTTTTCTCAGCTTTGGTTTTAGGTTTTGGCGGATTTTTTTTCAAGTACTTGGTTTTTTCAATAGCAACCCATTTGTTAAAATCTGCTGTAAATTGTTTTTTGTTATTTGTTTGAAAGTATTTATGAACCAATTCATTTAATTTTCTTCCGTATGAAAGCATTTTTTGATTGCTATCATATAACTCCTGGAAACTTTCTAATTTGTCTTGAATTTTCTGTTGCTGTTCAGTTAAAATTTCTGATTTTTCTATAGCAATGGTTTTTTCTTTTTCTAAATCTTCTGAAGTCGATTGTAATTTGTTGCGTTCTTTTTGCAATTTAGAAATGGTTTTGTCTAAACGCACTTTTTCACCTTCAACCCGTTTTTTTGCTTTGTTGATTAAGCTAAACGGAATCCCATTTTTTTGTGCAACTTCAAAAGTAAAAGAACTACCAGCTTGTCCAATAAACAGTTTGTACAAAGGTACCAGTGTTTTTTCATCAAACTGCATATTTGCATTGGCTACGTTTTCTAATTCGCTTGCCAAAACTTTTAAATTAGAGTAGTGGGTGGTAATAATACCAAAAGCTTTTTTATAATAAAATTCTTCTAAAAATATTTCGGCCAAAGCACCGCCCAATTCAGGATCACTTCCTGTGCCAAATTCATCAATTAAAAATAAGGTATGTTCATTACAATTGCGTAAAAAGTTACGCATATTTTTTAAACGATAACTGTAAGTACTTAATTGATTTTCAATAGATTGATTGTCTCCAATGTCGGTTAAAATTGTATCGAAAATAAAAGTTTCAGAACGTTCGTGAACAGGAATCAACAAGCCACTTTGAAGCATTACTTGTAACAAACCAATGGTTTTTAAGGTAATACTTTTTCCACCAGCATTGGGTCCAGAAATAACAATAATTTGCTGTTTTTCATTTAGTTCTAAGGTTTGTGGAACCGTTTTTATATGTTGTTTTTTATTTTTTAAAACTAAAATAGGGTGGTAAGCATCTCTTAAATAAATCTTTTTTTCCGAAGTAATTTTAGGTAAACAAGCTTGTATGTTTTTAGCATATTTTGCTTTTGAACCAATAACATCTAATTTTGTTAAATAGTTTTGATATTCAATTAAATCAGACGTAAATTCTCGTAACGAATTCGACAATTCTTTTAAAATTCGAACAACTTCTTCGTGTTCATCATAGGCTAAATTTTGTAATTCTCGGTTGTATTGCAAAGTTGCTTCTGGCGCAATAAAAACAATATTTCCACTTTTAGAACTACCCAATAAACTTCCTTTTACTTTTCGTCGGTGCATTGCCTGAACAGCCAAAACACGCTGATTGTCAACAACAGATTCTCTAATATCATCTAAATAACCAGCGCTGTTGTATTGCGCTAAAGCCCTTGCAAAACTCGATCCAATTTTACCACGAATGGCATTCATTTCAGTTCTAATTTGTCTTAATAAAGGCGAGGCATTTTCATTAACTTCAGCAAAAGGGGTAATTACAGCTTGTATATTTTCTGTAATTGTTTTTTGATATTCAATTTCTTCCGAAAAATGATACAGTACAGGATAAATTGTTTTGAGTGTTTTAAAAAATTTCAACAATTCAAAAATGGTTGTTACATTGTTTAAAATTTTTAAAAACGCAGCAGGTTCTAAATAACTGTTTTCAATTTTTAATAAATGAATTTCTTTCTGAATATCATCAAAATAATGATTTGGTATGCGGTTGTCATTTAAATAAGACGATAAATATTCATTTACTTGAGCCAATTCAGCCAATAAAAGTTCTTTATTGTAAATAGGTTTAATTGCCAAAGTAGCTTGTTTGCCTAAATCAGAAATACATAATTCGCTCACCGTTTTTAAAATGGTAAAAAATTCTAAGTCAATTAATGTTTTTTCTGATATGTTACCCATAAAAAATGCTATTTTTGAAAGTTAGACAAAAGTATAAATTTAAGACGAATACCTATAATGAATGTACAAATTGATGAAAGTTGGCAAGATTTGTTGAAAAGTGAGTTTGAAAAGCCTTATTTTAAGGAACTTACCAGTTTTGTAAAGGATGAATATAGTAAGCATATTTGTTATCCGGATGCAAATCAAATATTTGAAGCCTTTAATTTATGCAAGTTTAACGATTTAAAAGTAGTTATTATTGGTCAAGATCCATATCATGGAGAAGGGCAGGCACATGGTTTGTGTTTTTCGGTAAATGATGGCATTGCGCATCCACCTTCGTTAATCAATATTTTTAAAGAAATTAAAACAGATCTAAATATTGAAATTCCTGAGAGTGGAAATTTAGAACGTTGGGCTAAACAAGGCGTATTGTTGTTAAATGCGACCCTTACGGTAAAAGCTCACGAGGCTGGTTCGCATCAAAAAATGGGGTGGGAGCAATTTACCGATGCAGTGATTTCAATAATTTCAGAAAAAAAAGAAAATGTAGTGTTTTTGTTGTGGGGTGGTTTTGCTAAAAAAAAGGGCGCAAAAATAAACAAAGCCAAACATTGCTTGTTAGAAAGTGGTCATCCTTCACCTTTAAGTGCAAATAGAGGTTATTGGTTTGGTAATAAGCATTTTAGTAAAGTAAATGAATACCTGAAAAGTAAAAATTTAGCAAGTATAAATTGGTGATTATTATCAGTTGATATGTAGTAGTTTATTCCTATTTTTACATCAAACAAATTTAATATAATGAGAAATAAAATAAAATTTTTAGTAGTAGTAGCAAGTGTATTTGTATTTTTTGGTTGTAAAGACAAGCAAGGGTATTCTAAAATGGATACAGCGCCTGTAGTTTCTGAAAATGCGACTCATAAAATTGTGGTTAATGAATTTATGGATGCAGCAGGTTATACCTATATAAATGTAAGTGAAGAAAATGAAAATTATTGGATGGCAATTCCTGCAACAAAGGTTGAAAAAGGAGCTACTTATTATTATGCCGGTGGAATGCTTATGAAAGATTTTACAAGCAAAGAATTAGATAAAACTTTCGATTTTATTACTTTTGCTGAAGGAATAAGTACTTCAGAATCAACATTGGCTAAACCAAAAGAACACGTACATACAGATGGCGATAATCATACAGCTAATGAACCAAATGTAACTGATATCAAAATTGAAAAAGCCAATGGAGGTGTTTCTGTAGGAGAATTGTATGCAAATCCAGCTTCATTTTCAACAAAAGTAGTAATTGTAAAAGGAGAAGTGGTAAAAGTTAACAATGGTATTTTAGATAAAAATTGGGTTCATATTGTTGATGGAAGCAATTTTGAAGGAAAAAATGATTTGACAATTACAACTAAAAGTACTGTAAAAGTTGGTGATGTTGTAACATTTAAAGCAAAGGTAACTTTAGATAAAGATTTTGGTGCAGGTTATGTGTATCCTTTATTATTAGAAGATGGGGAGATTGTAGAGTAAGTTAAGTGCTAATTATAATTTACTAACGATAAGTTAATTGCATTTGCTTATCATATATTTTTAGTCTGATAAAAGAATTTAGTTTTTTTATCAGACTATTTTTTTTTGATGATAGTTTTTATTTAAAAATTGGATTTAACTTGTTACGAGGATCTTGTTTTAACAAATTAGCCATACTTAAATACAATTGAGGTTCGTTGTATTCAAAATATTCAGATTGTTCAAAAAAGGCTTCAAGTGCAACTGAAAATAACTCTATAAGGTTTGTACCTGCATAATTTCTTAAAACTTTATTTTTTTTAGATTTTATTTTATAAAAATTTTCTGTGGCATGTATTTTCCAAATTTCTAAATCACTTTGGTTAAATATTTTAGAGAAGTATGATTTTTCTGCATTTTCAAAAATCAAACAATGTCCAAATTCATGAATAGATAAGTTAATTGCATCATCAGATATTTCAAAGCCTTTTTTAATTGCAGGCCAAGACATATTTACTTTTTTTGTGTACAAATTTACATCACCATCAAAAACAGCCTTGTTATTTTTATAAGAGTAAGATTTATGTGTTATAAATATATTATTAAAAGTGTTGAGTGTATTTATTTTTAATCCAAATGTAATTTGAACAAAAGCACTTGATATAATTATTTTCATGCTATTGTTTAATGAAAATTCGGGTTCCGAATTAAAATTTGTAGTCCATAAAAATATCAAGGTTCTTATTCTAAATGTGTATTTGTGATCTTCAGATAGGTTTTTATAGTACGTATTGGTTTTAAATAATACACAATGACATTCATTTTTTGTTTGTTCTTTAAAAAATGAACCAATTAGTTTGTATTTAATACTCAAATTTTGGGATTTTAAAGTTGTTAATTGTTTGAAATTAAGTTAATTAAATATTGTTTAAGGTTTTTGTTATTTCTAGTTTTTTGCATTTTATTTATCAACGTTTCAATGAAAAATGTCCCTTAAAACTTCTGCCATCTCCTAAATTGGCTGTAAACCAATAATCTGAACTTGGAAGTGGTTGTCCTTTGTAAAGACCATTCCAACCTAAGTCTTTACTAGTAAGTTCTTTTAATTGTTTGCCAAACCTATCAAATATAAATATTTTTGCATTAGGAAATTTATTTACTCCTTTAATATGCCAATAATCATTATAACCATCATTATTTGGGGTTAAAAACTTCGGATAATCAACCAGTACAACTTCTTTATTATCGGTGCCACAACCGTTTTTATCTCGCACTTGAGCATTATAAACACCACCTGATAAATGATGAAAATTGTTATTGTCTTGAAAATTAACACCATCAATTGTGTATTCAAAATCACCATCGCCAGAAGTAATTATTTCAATATAATTATCGTCTGAAATATCGTTAATTTTCACTTCATTAATTGTTGGTAACATAGAGCGAACCAACTTAAATGAAAACGAATTTTCACAGGAAATGCCATTGTTAATTTTTGTGACTTGAAGTTGATATGTTCCTGCCTTTATTAAATTGGCATCAAAAGAATTTGAAATTACAGAGCCATCATCAAAAGTCCACTTCCAAGAATCGAAATTTGAATTTTCGGTAATATATAATGAAGGTTCCAAATCACATAAAAAATATTCTTTTTCCAAATTAATTTTAGGTAACTCATTTACAATCAGGTCAAAACTTGTTTCGGAATAACACAATGAATTTAATTTGTTTTCAACTTTAACCTTAATAGTTTGTGACCAACTTGTTGTATTTTTATAAGTGCTAGGTAAGGGGCTTGGTAGTTGATTTCCATTTTCATCAACATAAAAAATAAGTAAGCCTGTTTGATTTCCTATTAATTGATTTTCTATTGTTGATGTATCAAAACTTCCAATTCCGTTACCTTCATCACAAGTATATAATGTTGTTGGTTTGTTAATTTTAGGTTTTGTGGAAGTGATTAAATTTAAGTTAGTCTCAGCATAACAACTGGTTTGTGTATTTGTAACTCTTACAGTTATGGTTTCTTTATTTGCAATGGTGTTTGTATACGGATTTGGTAATGGGCTTGATAATTGATTTCCCTTACTATCAAAATAACTAACTTCCATTCCTGTTTGATTTCCTAACGCAGAAGTTTCAATGGTTGAAGTATCAAAATATGCTGAAATCCCATCGTTGTTATCATCACAGCCAATTAAATCATTTAAAGTATTTGCAATTGGTAAAGAAGATACAATAAGTTTAAAAGTAGTTTCTATATCACAATTGGTATCAAGGTTCAGAACTTTTACTGTAATTGCTTCTTCATTTTCAACAACATTCATAACGGCATCAAGATTTGTTATTTCATTACCATCTTCGTGATAAAATTTAACATCTAAATACGAGCTATTAACTTGTAAGTCATTTTTTAATTGTGTGAGATTAAATGTTGCATACCCGTCTGTACCATTACCACAATTTACCAAATCTTGCACTGCACTCAGATTTGGTAAAGGATTTGTTTTAAGATTGAATGAAGTTTCAGAATAACAACAAGGTCTGTCTTCGTAAGAAAGTTGAATGGTTATAATTTCACTAAATGGGATGGTGTTTGAAATTGAATTTGGCAATGGACTTGGTAATTCTTTTCCATTTCCATCAAAATAATGAACTAGAATATTAGCTCTACCATTAACAATTAAGTTGTGTATAGTTGAAGTGTCAAAAGTAGATGAAATACCTGTAGCAAAATTATCTTCACAGGCATAAACATCATCTATTTGATAAGCAAAAGGAGCTTCTAAAACATCAATTGTTTCATCTAGCGTATACACATTTCCATCAGTACTCGTTATATTTGCTGATATTGTATATGCTCCATTTGATGAAAAATCGTGCTTTGGATTTAAAGCTGAAGAAAAATTCTCTACACCAGACAAGGGATCGCCAAAATTCCAACTTATTGATACTACTTCTGAAGGATTTGTAACGCTAAACCCTTTGAAAAAATCAGAACAGTTATTTGTTATGTCCATACTAAAAGGAATGGATACATCTCTACTTGTACCAATGGCTTTTATATAATAATTGATTGCTGGGCTCCCCATTTGCTCTGTTGATTTATACTCTCTAAACGGTGTGCAACCTCCAGCTTCAGATTTTACCCAAGACAAACCTCTACTTTGTTCAGTTCCTGCAATAAAGGCTAGAGAAGAATAACCCGGTCTAGGTAGGTTATATACTTCAACCAGTATCATTTCTATATTTTCCGGAACGACTACTGGTGTTTCAAAATCGACATTAAATATTCGAGGTATAACAGGTGTGCTAAAGTATGGTATATCAACAATTTGACTGCTTCCAATTAAATCAGCATCAGATAAAGAATTAGGGAAGTTGGGATCAATTTTATAAATATTGAATTGAATTTTAGTGTCCTGACCTACACTTGAAAATGCAACTTGTCCTCTATCTATAACAAACTCTTCGTTTGCTGATACTCCAAAATCTTTCAAAACAAAAGTTCGGGCAAACTTTAACCCTCCTCCAGAACAAGCGTATTGTTGTGTTTTTATTATATTATCACAATAATTATGACTTAAAATAGTGGTGGCACCAGCATTTGATATATTAAATTTATTTCCTGTAATATTTATATAAAAATTTGCATCTGGAATAGGAATGTCTAAGTCTGTAGTTGATATATGTGTATAATATTTTCTACATCCTTTATACCAAGAAATATCTGTATCTTCTTTTGTTCCAGCTATTATTACTTCAGCTGAATTAGGATTATAAAAATCTACTTGTTTTACAACTTCGACCAAAATTCTTTCAACATTGGCAGGGACAACAATAGGTGTACTCAGTTTAATTTCAATAATTTGAGGAGTATCTATTTGAGGTAATAACATATAGCCTCCACTACCTAAAAGAACAGGTTTTGAATTAGGGAAATCTGAATCAATATTAAAAATATTAATCCCCACATAGGCTGCATTATCTGATTTACTAATTCCAACTTGTCCTGAGTGAATAATAAATTGTTCACTAGTTGTTATACCAAAATCTGAAAGTTTAAAAACTTTAGACCAACTTTCATCTTCTACACAACCAGGCATTCCTGTTTCTATTAGGGTTTCTCCAATATTGTTGGTTAATTTAATTTGTGCATTTAAATGATGAAAAGATATGATAAGTAGGAGTAGGGTTGCTTTTTTTAACATAATAATGGGGTATAGCTTTCCTTAATCCTGTACAAATGTTTTTTAGCTTATGATAACATTGCACAAAAAAAAAGGCTTTACTACAAAGTAAAACCTTTTTTATAAAATCTATTTAATAAATATTATTTTTTTGTTAGCCAATTTTTAGCATTTACAAAAGCTTCTGCCCAAGGAGAAACTTCATCTTTTCTTCCAGCAGGATAATTTGCCCAGTTCCATTGAAAAATAGAACGTTCAATATGTGGCATCATCACCAAATGACGACCGTCTTTAGAACACATCATAGCTGTGTTATAGTCTGATCCATTTGGATTTGCAGGATAACTTTCGTAACCATATTTAGCCACAATATGATAAGCACTTTCTTCCATAGGCAAGTTAAATTTACCTTCTCCATGAGAAATCCAAACACCTAATGTACTACCTGCTAAGCTAGATAGCATTACAGAGTTGTTTTCTTGAATAGTAACTGAAGTAAAGTTGCTTTCGTGTTTATGAGAATTGTTGTGTAACATTTTTCCGTGAACTTCATGTTCAGGATTAATTTCTTCTAATTCCATAAATAACTGACAACCATTACAAATACCTACAGATAAGGTATCTTCTCTTTTGAAGAAGTTTTGTAAAGCTGTATTTGCTTTTTCGTTGTATAAAAATGCACCAGCCCATCCTTTTGCTGAACCTAATACATCTGAATTACTAAATCCGCCAACAGCACCAACAAACTGAATGTCTTCCAATGTTTCACGACCACTAATTAAATCGGTCATATGTACATCTTTTACGTCAAAACCAGCTAAGTACATCGCATTTGCCATTTCACGCTCAGAATTTGATCCTTTTTCGCGAATAATAGCTGCTTTTGGTTTCTCGACTGCGCTCGAAATGACAGGTAATTTACCCGTAAAGTGTTTTGGGAATGTATATGTTAAAGGCTGATTTTTATAATTGTTAAAACGCTCTTTAGCCAAACCATTGGCAGTTTGCTTATTGTCTAACAAATAAGAAGTTTCGAACCAAATATCACGGTATTTTGCAATGTCTAATTTACAAGGTCCAAAATCTAAAGTAGCTTCATTGGTTACATTACCTAGTTTATAGAACGCAACATTGTTTGCATTTAATTTAGCTTCAACAATAGCATCTTCTTTGGCTTGGAAAACAATTCCAATATTTTCTGAAAATAAATATTTGATAATGTCTTTTTCTTCAAAAACTGAAAAATCAATTTTAGCACCTAAATTAACATCAGCAAAACACATTTCTAATAAAGTAGTAATTAAACCACCGCTACCAATATCGTGACCAGCAACAATGCTTTCATCAACAATTAATTCTTGAATGGTATTAAAAGCATTTTTGAAAAATTTTGCATCTTTAATAGTAGGCGCACTGTTTCCAATTTTATTTAAGATTTGTGCAAAAGAAGAACCTCCTAATTTAAATGCGTCCTGAGATAAATTGATATAATAAATAGCACCACCATTTTTTTGTAAAACAGGCTCAATTACTTTTTTAACATCAGTACAGTTTCCTGCTGCTGAAATAATGACCGTTCCAGGAGCAATAACTTCTTGATTTGGATATTTTTGCTTCATTGAAAGCGAATCTTTTCCTGTTGGAATGTTGATTCCCAATTCAATAGCAAAGTCTGAACAACTTTTTACTGCTTCGTATAAACGTGTATCTTCACCTTCGTTTTTACAAGGCCACATCCAGTTAGCAGATAAAGAAATTCCTTTTAAACCATCTTTAATAGGCGCCCAAACAATATTTGATAAAGATTCTGCAATAGCAGTTCTACTTCCTGCAGCAGGATCAATTAAAGCTGCTACTGGCGAATGACCAATAGATGTTGCAATACCTTCTTTACCATTGTAATCCAATGCCATAACACCAACATTGTTTAAAGGTAGTTGTAACGGGCCTGCACATTGTTGTTTGGCAACTTTTCCACCAACACAACGGTCTACTTTGTTTGTTAACCAATCTTTACAAGCAACAGCTTCTAGTTGTAAAACTTGCTCTAAATAGCTTGAAATTTTTTGAATAGAATACTCCAAATCTGAATAATCATAAGTAACAGATTTGTCATTCATAATTGTTTTTGGAGAACTTCCAAACATATCAGTCATTTCTAAATCCATTGGTTTTTCACCAGTAGTTTTAGATTCAAATGTAAAACGGTTGTTATTGGTTACATCTCCAACTTCATAATAAGGAGCGCGTTCGCGGTCTGCAATTCTATGTAAATAATCTGCATCATCTTTTCCAATAACCAATCCCATACGTTCTTGAGATTCGTTACCAATAATTTCTTTTGCAGAAAGGGTAGGGTCACCTACAGGTAATTTATCTAAATCTATCAATCCACCAGTTTCTTCAACCAATTCCGACAAACAGTTTAAATGTCCACCAGCTCCGTGATCGTGAATAG
The DNA here is from genome assembly GCF_004121075.1 of Lutibacter sp. HS1-25. Lineage (GTDB taxonomy): Bacteria > Bacteroidota > Bacteroidia > Flavobacteriales > Flavobacteriaceae > Lutibacter. The sequence goes on along the minus strand of NZ_RHLN01000017.1, from coordinate 9,942 downwards.
AAACAATAGAATTTTTATCACTTTCAACCATACCACGAATGGCATTGGCTGCTCTTTTTTGCATTTCAGGATTTGAACGTTGAACAGCATTTAGTTCTATACCACTTGCAAATTCTCCAGTATCTGCAGACGATACAGCAGCACCACCCATACCAATTCTGTAGTTATCTCCACCTAAAATAACAATTTTATCTCCAGCATTTGGTTTGTCTTTTAGCGCTTGATCAGCTTTTCCGTAACCAATTCCACCGGCTTGCATAATTACTTTATCGTAACCTAAATTTCTGGCTTTTTCTTTGTGTTCAAAAGTTAAAACAGAACCCGTAATTAATGGTTGTCCAAATTTATTTCCAAAATCTGAAGCTCCATTAGATGCTTTTATCAAAATATCCATAGGTGTTTGGTACAACCATTCGCGCTCTTGCATACCATTTTCCCAAGGTCTTTCTTGGTTTAAACGAGAATAAGAAGTCATATAAACAGCAGTACCAGCTAAAGGTAAAGAACCTTTTCCACCAGCTAAACGATCTCTAATTTCTCCACCAGAACCTGTTGCAGCACCATTAAAAGGCTCTACAGTTGTTGGGAAGTTATGTGTTTCAGCTTTTAATGAAATAACAGATTTAAAATCTTTTTTCTCATAAAAGTCTGGTTTGTCAGCCGATTTTGGCGCAAATTGTTCTACTACAGGACCTTCAACAAAGGCAACGTTGTCTTTATAAGCAGAAACAATGCTATTTGGATTTGTTTCAGAAGTTTTTCTAATTAATTTGAATAATGATGTTGGCATTTCTTCACCATCAATAACAAATGTACCGTTGAAAATTTTGTGGCGACAATGTTCAGAATTGACTTGTGAGAAACCAAATACTTCAGAATCGGTTAATTTTCTTCCAATTTTAGTACTTAAATCATTTAAATATTTAACTTCTTCATCATTTAAACTCAATCCTTCTTGCTGGTTATAAGCAGCAATATCTTCAATTTCTATAATTGAAACTGGATTGATATGAATATCAAAAATATCCTGATTTAATGAAGTGTATTTTTGAAAAAGCATATGATCATAGCTTTCCTTTTCGTTTGAAGCATTAAATTCTTCTATTCTAATAATGCCTTCAATGGCCATATTTTGGGTAATTTCAACAGCATTTGTACTCCAAGGAGTAATCATAGCTGCACGTGGACCAATAAAATAAGCATCAACAGTAGTCGATTCAATTTTAGGTTGATTACCAAAAAGCCAAATTAGTTTTTGAGTATTTTCTTGCGAAAGTTCTTTTGATGTTTGCACAGCATAAATTTTGCTGTTTTTGTTTCCAAAGAAATGAATCATATGATGATTTTTTAGTGAAATGTTAGAAAGCGCAAATTTAACCAAATTATTAGAAATAGATAATTTAGTTTGTATAGAATTAAAACACTTATTAATGAGTTTTAAACAATTGTATTTTAAATTTGTTTTGCCTGTGTTTTTATAGTGCTTTTTGCCATTTTTTAGGCAAAAAAAAAGTTTTATAAAAGAAATTTTATAAAACTTTTTTGATGCTTTTTTAAATAATTTGCTAACTAATTTTAGTACAAAGCAATTTGTTTAATTTTATTTAGCAGTTTCTTTTGTAGTTGGTGTTTCTCTAATTGTGCTGCCTTTTTTTATGGCTTTGTAGTTTTCATAACACAGTAAAACAGCTTCAATTAATTGTAAATCACTTGCTTGTTTTATAAAATAATCAGAATAATTACACTCATTAAGTAAATCATTTAATTCCTGAGAATCAATGTCTAAATATTCCATCATTAACTCTCTGTTAAATTTTGTTTCTAACATTTGACGCAAACTATCGTCGTCTCTAAGTTTTTTGATTTTTTTCAACTGTTTAGGATCCTTACCAAACTTATCATACATTAAGTTTAAAGGTTGAAACATAGCATCTACGCTAGAGTTGTAGCCTTTTCGGCTTATAGAACCTACTTCATAAGTTTGAGAAACCCCATTTATATGAATTCTAGAATATTTATCAACAGGCATATTTTTGGCATCAATAACCAAAACACCCACTAATTTATGGGATTTTACAACGATCTCGTTAAATTGTTCGGTTTTTTCATGCAATTCAATTACCAATTCATTTCCTTTTAATAAATCGTTGGTAATTTTTAGTTTGATAGATTGGTAACCAACATAGGAAACGTAAATAGTATCGTTTGGTTTTGTTGAAATGTAAAAATTACCTTCATCATCAGCAACACTACCAATTACCGAATTTAAATTGAATAGATTAGTGCCTTTTAAAGGTTCTTTAGTTAAATTATCAATTACCTGACCTTTTAATAAAATAGGCGCTGTAAATTTAATTTTAGTGGTATCAATCTCCTTAGGTTCTTGTGAAAACCCTTTCAAAGAAAAACACACAAAAACAATAAATAATATTTTTTTTAGCATTTGCAATTATACTAATTAATACTTAAAACTTAAGTTAAATATAGTGAAAAAATAGCAAATTTTTGCAAAATAGTATTGTTATGTGCTTTGGTGTGTTTTCTTTAATATTGGCTAAAATAATTTCAAAAAAAAATTATTTAAAGCGCTTTATTTTGGAATGTTGGATATTATAATTTAAAGATCCATTTTTAATACGGTTCTTCCTTTTAGTTTTCCTTTAAGCATTAAATCAACTTTTTCATCTAATTCATTTAATGTTATTTCAGTACAATTATCTGATAAATTGGCTATTTTCCATTCGTTTGATAATTTATTCCACACTTTTTCTCTATAGCTCATTGGGTAATTTTGAGAGTCGATACCTATTAAAGTAACACCTCTTAAAATAAAAGGAAATACCGTTAAATCAAGTTTTGGAGAGGCAACGTTACCGCAACAAGTTACGGTACCCATTGGTAGGGTAGATTTAATAATATTTTCAAGAATAACACCACCAACGGTGTCAATAGCACCTGCAAAAATTGGTTTTAAAAGTGGTTTGTTTGGCATTTCTTCAAAATCTTTTCGCATAATAATGTTGTTGGCTCCAAGTGCTGTTAAATAATCCTTAGCAGTTTCTTTACCAGATATTGCTGTTATTTTATAGCCTAGTTTTTTTAAAATAGCGACACTTAAAGACCCAACACCACCAGTAGCTCCAGAAACAATAATTTCACCATCTTCAGGTTTAACAGTTTCAGTTAGCCTTAATACAGACATACCCGCAGTTAAACCTGCCGTTCCAATTACCATTGCTTCTTTCATTGAAAGGTTTTTAGGTAATTTAACAGCCCAATCTTCAGGAACTTTTATGTATTGTCCAAAACCACCGTCAGTATTCATTCCTAAATCATAACTTGTAACAATTACTTCGTCTCCAACTTTAAATTTGCCAGATTCACAAGAAGTAACAATTCCTACCGCATCAATACCTGGTGTATGTGGGTAATTTCTGGTTACACCTTTATTTCCACTTGCCGATAAAGCATCTTTGTAGTTTAATGAGCTATAGTGTACTTTGATAAGTAATTCTCCCTCACCAATAGTATTAAATGGCATTTCTTTTATTGAAGTAATAAAACTTCCTTCTTTTTCTTCTACGCGAAAAGCTTTAAATGTTGATTGCATATTCATAGTTGATATTTTATATGATTTGACTATTTTTACAGCAAATTTCGAACAAAATAACCTATTATACAAGGGCTTACAAATTATGCAGGTACGAACATTTTGTGCTGTTTTGTGCTTTTATTAGGTGTATGAACAAAAAAAAATATGAAAAAAAGTTATTGTCCTATTGATACTTTTATAAATGCTATTAAAGGAAAAAGAAAAGGTACCATTATTTTACATCTTTTTCAAGGAAATAAAAGATATAGTGAGTTGGTGAGATTGATGCCTGATATAAGTGAGCGTATGATGACCAAACAACTTAAAGAATTAGAAGAGGATGATTTGATTGTAAGGACTGTATTTCCAGAAGTTCCGCCAAGAGTAGAATATAGCTTAACAGCTTTGGGTAAAGAAATACGTCCTGTTTTAAAAGGAATGTATAAAGGTGGATTGCTTTTTGAAAATATGATTGATAATTTTGAAATTTAATTTGAAATTATGTTATTAATTGGTGTAATAAATTGATATTATGATTCGTATTTATTGAATCAAGTATTTGTCTAATAATTCAAATAATTCTGTTTTGTTAATAGGTTTTGAAATAAAGTCATCGCAACCATTTTTAAAAGCAAATTGCTTGTCTGATTCCGTAGAATAAGCAGTAAAAGCAATTATTGGTAATTTAGGAAAATCTGATTTTATTTCTTTTGTTGCTTCAAATCCATTTAATACAGGCATTTTAATATCCATAAGAACAAGGTCTATTAAAGGGTTTTTATTGCAAGCATTTACAGCTTCTTTTCCGTTGTAGGCATGTAATAAATTGATTGTAGAATTGTAGTTGTTTTTTATCAATGCTTCTACGTATAAAAAGTTTATTTCTTCATCTTCAGCAATAAGAATGGTGGTATTTGTATTGTTTTCAATTTTTGAAATACTAGGTGCTTGTGCTACAGCTGCTTCTGAAATTTTATTAGCGATATAGGGGATAGTAAGGTAAAATGTTGAGCCAATATTTTTTTTAGATTCAACAGTAATATAACCATTTAATATTTGGGCGTTTTCTTTTGAAATAGGTAATCCAAGCCCAAGGCCACCAAATTTTTGAGATAATTCTTTTTCTTCTTGTGCAAATCTGTCGAATATGCTGTTGATATTTTCTGGAGAAATGCCTATACCTGAATCTTTAACAAAAAGAATCACCTGATTATTTTTAATAAAATAACCAAATTCAATAAATCCCTTTTTGGTAAATTTAAGTGCATTTTCAATTAGGTTGCCTAATATCCTATTTACTTTTGCTTTATCTGTAGTTATAAAAGATTTTTCATTTTCAAATTCTGTTTTTAGATTAAAGGAAAGCCCTTTTTCTTTCATTCTAGGGGTATAGAGCATATGAATGTCTTCCAAAAATGAGTTTAAACAAAATGTTTCAAAATTGACACTAACTTGGCGGGTTTCTAAGCGAGAAATTTCTAAAATATCATTGATAATATTTAAAAGTTGATAGCTACTTTTAATAATAATTGCCGTAAATTTCTTTTTTTCTTCACTATCAATATCTTCATTATTTAGCATTTCAGAAAAACCAATAATACCGTTCATTGGAGTGCGGATTTCATGAGACATATTGTGAAGAAATTCGGTTTTTAATTTACTAGATTCTTCGGCTTTATCCTTTGCAATTAACAATTCGTTGTTTAATTTTAAAAAACTTAAATTTTGAGTTTTAAGTTGATTCTCAATTTTTTTCCTTTTGAGAATATTTATGGATAGTATAAAGATTAAAAAAACAAGCGTACATAAAATGGCAAGAATAACAAATAGAAGGCGTTTGTATTTTTGTAAAAATGTAACTGGTTGGTTGATTATTATTGAATTGGCAGGTAATTTGTTTGCTGCTATTTTGTATTTTTCTAACTGGTTGAAGTCAAACTTAAAAACATTAGGACTCTTATCCATAACTTTGATATCAGATATAGATTTGCCAGATAATATTTGATATACCATTGTAGCTGCTTCTTTACCTTGTTGGTTATGAGAAATTAATTTTCCACCAAAAAGACCGTTACCCATTCCGTGTTCCCACAAATGAAAAAGTGGTGCATTCAGGTTTTCATTAAGTATATTAAGTGTATTATTGAAGTTAATTGTTTGGTGCGTTTTGTCTTGGTATGCAGAAAGAAGTAAAACAGGGACATTATTGGGTATTGCTTTTAAATTTTCTTTAAATTGTTGAAATGTAAGGTTAGAGAGATTAATTTCTTTAAAATCAATTTGAGGAATTTTTGTTGCAATATGGCGATATAATTTTAAGTCAGATTGACCACTACTTGTACTATCAGCTATGCAATAAATATTTTTAGTCTCAGGGAAAAGATTTAACATAAGTTCAATAGTTTCTTTCATTGAAACAGCTTCAATAACTCCTGATACATTTGGATTGGAGTTTTGTTCAAGTGCTTTGTCTATGTTGTTTACACCGAAAAAAACAATAGGGATATTTTTAAATAAATCATCTTCGTATTTTAGTGCAAAGTTAAATGCATCATCATCGGCGGTAACAATGGCATCATAATTTTTACTATGTTGAAGTTTGTTTTTTAAAGACTTGTAAAATAAAACCTGTGTTTCAATGTCAATAAACCTTTTGCTATCCATAAATTCAACATCAACATCAATTTTAGCAGTATCTAATACCGATTTAATGCCATTTATTTGTTGAAAGTATGTTGGAAATCTCGAATTATAGGAACTGATAAGTAAAACTTGTTTAGACTCTTGTGCGTATAATCCGAAAGATAATTGTAAAAAGAGGATCAATAAATGTATAGCGCTATTTTTCATTCATTTATTTTAATAAGTATTTAATAGAAATAGCTAAAATAACCTCTTTGATATTTTTTGAACTGAAATTTAAGAATTTGAACATGGAATTTAAGGGGTTAACTGTAAATATTTGACTTTATAAATATATTGTTTTTTTTTCTATAACCATTCTAATTTACAGAATTGAGTGGTTGTTTATTTTTATTGTAAGTTGGAATAGTAAATTTAACACAACAACCTTCTCCTAATTTACTTTTAGCCCAGATTTTACCGTCATGAAATTCGATAAATTCTTTACAAAGCAATAAACCCAATCCGGTTCCTGTTTCATTATTTGTACCTAATGAAGAGTAATTAGAGTCTATTCTAAATAGAATTTCTATTTTTTCCTTTTTTATTCCAACACCATTATCAGACACACTAACAACAAACTCTTTTTGATTTTGATTGAGACTAATTATAATTTCACCGCCTTGATTGGTATATTTTATTGCATTTGAAATTAAGTTTCTTAAAATAGTTTTTATCATAGATTGATCTGCAAAAACATAAGTATTTTTGGGTATTTTTTTTGAAATTGTGATAGATTTTAGCAGGGCTGAATCATTTGATAATTCAACAACTTCGTTAACAGTATCCGTAAAATTAAAATGTTCGGGATTAAATTTTATTTTTCCTGTTTGTGAACGAGACCATTCCAGCAAATTTGTAAGCAAATTCATTGCTCTGTGCGATGAATCATTAATTATTTGAGCATAATTTTCAATGTCGTAATAGTCTTTATTTTTTATACGATTTACAAGTATTTCACTAAATCCTAAAATACTATTAAATGGACTTTTTAAATCGTGAGCTATAATAGAGAAAAAACGGTCTTTGGTAGCATTAGCTTCCATTAAAAGTGTCTTACTTTTATTTAATTCTTCTTCTGCTTTTTTGTGATCGGTAATATCACGTAAATTAAGTATTAGTGATTTTATTAAAGGGTTTTTTATTTGGTTAGAGCCAAAGGCTTCCAAATATACCCAACCACCATTTTTATGCCTGTGTCTGTATTGTGTACCTCCATTTTTACCATTTTCTAAAATATCAATAAATCCTGCTCGTGTTTTTTCTTGATCTTCAGGATGAATCATTTTTTCTATTACAGAAATATTCACTAGTTCTTCTGGTTTATAACCCAAAATTCTTTCACTAGACTCACTAACATAATGTTGAATTCCGTTTGAATCCAAAAGTACAATCATATCAAATGAATTTTTTATGAGTTGTTTGAATTTTTCTTCATCTTTTTTAGTAGAATATTTTATATTCTTTTTTAGTTTTTGATATGTAGGTTTAAAATCCATTTTTTAATTTTTAAATTCTCGAAAGGGGTTGGGGTAAAGAAGTGGTAAATTAAAAAAAACTTAATTCTTAAAGTTAATGATTTTTAAGTTAAGAATCATTCTAAATTCAATTAAAAAATTAATATTTAGATGTAATTTTAACCTTACAATTGATTAGGTGTTTAATTAAACTATGGAAGTGAAAATCTTTATTTAATGGTTTATTAATAATTTTGAATTCAATTTTTTTCAAATTCAAAAAATATTAATAAAAATATAGGTTCTTATTTTTTGGATGCTTATTTTTATAATCAAACCATTTATAGTAAAAAAAACTAACAAATACTTGAGGTAAATTATGATTTCTGTAAAAAACACTTTCTACTATACTTTATTAACTATTATTATATTATTAGTTTCATCATGTTCACTAGTAAAAATAGAAAACGAACAAAAACCTTTGGGTATTAGAGAGTTAAATACCAGGTTGTTAACTCAAAATTTTGCACGAACAGCAATGGATAGGGTAGAGTTAGCTGCAGATAGTATTTCAAATTTATCAATAGATAACAAAAATATTCAGATAAATACACTTCATTGGAAAATTCAAACTTCAGAAGAATTGGGTAAAGTTAGTTTTCAAACCGAACCAAAAGTGGCTTTAATGGATACTTGGTCTTATTTTTTAGAAGTTAGAAATTCAATTGAAAAATTTGAAGAAGATGGTGTTTTTGGGCAACATAAAGCAATTGCACTCGACGCAATATCAAAAAATATTGATGACATACAAAATATAGCTTTAAATATAATGCCAAAGGGCGAATATGAAAAAATCAAAGATTTTGTAGAGCAGTATGCAGAAGATACACCCTTATTAAAAGAAAAAGATTTTAAGCATCAATCAATTAGAGAACCTTATTTGAAATTTAAAAATATTCCCGACAGTATTGCTGTTCAAACTGTAGGAACCTTGTCTGAAGTGGTCGCAGATGCTAGCAATCGCATTGGTTACTATTCTGACGCTTCAGGTAAAAGATTTAATTGGAAGGCTGAAATGATTTTAAAGGAAAAAGGATTAGACTCCATTGCATTTGAAGCTAAATTGGCAGAATTTGAAAAACAATTTGACAGATTGATTACAATAGCAGAAAATTCTCCAGAGACTATTGAGGACGCTATTAAAGAATTTAGAAAAAATATTGGTCCACTTTTTAGTAGTCTTAACAATGAGATTGGCTTGGCTATGCAAAGTTTATCTTCAGATGTGGCATCCGTAGATACCATATTATTGCGAGAAAGAGTGGTTTTAGACTCAATAATTATGAGAGAACGGATTGCATTAACAGCCAAAGCCGATACCTTGGTTGAAACCGGAATTGAGAAAGCTTTTGAAGGCCTGGGAAATATGCTTAAGAAATTAATAATTTACTTTATATTGTTATTTATTGTTGTTCTTGGATTGCCTTTTTATTTGGGTTATTTAACGGGTAAACGAAAAAATAAATCAGCATAAAATATTTTACATAAAATGGATTTAGCTCTTAAATGGTTGATTATTTTTAATTTAAAGTAACTATCATGGTGATTCATATTTATATCCTATAACATCATTTCATTATTGATATCTCTGATATTCTATAAAACCTAATCCTAAGTACTTTAGGGTATTGTCCGTAAACCTTGATGTTTGATATATACAACGCTATCAAGTATAAATTGTTGTTAAAATATAGAATATCCAATTATTATTGAAAAACTTTTGTAATAAGATTTCCAAAATGGGTAATCATTCAATGGGATCATTCTCAAAAGTTGTGTGTGAATTGAATTAAAATTATGATTTTTGTTTAAAAAATAAATTTTGGACAATTATCTAGACTTACTAAAACTCATACTCCCTGAGTTTTTAATCAACCACTTCTATCTGGTAAAGAACACCAAAAACGGTGAAGTAATGCATCTTTATTTTGAAGAGCGAAATATACCTCCAAAAGAGCAGGTTTCCAAAGTTCTAATAGCGCACGGTTTTCACAAAGAAGTAACAATCCAAGATTTTCCATTACGTGGAAACACGGTTTATCTACACATAAAACGACGTAGATGGCTGGATAAAACAACCAAGGAAGTTATTCAAAGAGATTGGAACTTAGTAGCACAGGGAACACGGATGACCACCGAGTTTGCTGCTTT
>NZ_RHLN01000016.1 GCF_004121075.1 Lutibacter sp. HS1-25 | reverse complement strand
GCGTAGCCCGGTTATCGCGCCGCGTTTGGGACGCGGAGGTCGCAGGTTCGAATCCTGCCACCCCGACAAAAGCCTTTTCATTTACTTGAAAAGGCTTTTTTTATAAGTATTTCAAAACCTATCTTATTTTTAAATTGGGCATTCCCTTCGGTCGGGCTATTCGCTATATCTTTTTTACAATTTCACTGCGTTGCATTGTAAAAAAGGATGCCGCTACTATCCCTAATGCAAAATCAATTTCAAACATTGATTGTTAATACAATTCAAAAAAAATGTAAATTTTAATCTAAAAAAATTTCATAATATAAATCCTCAAACAATAATTTAACAAATTTCACCCTACAAAAACCCTAAAACATCAATATTATCAAGGAATATTTATTTTCATCAAACTTAAAAATTTAACAACCAACATATTTAAAAATAAAATACATTTGCCTAATTTATAAACTAACAAATTGGCATCTAAATGAAGTTATATCAATTAATTATAGCAATAATGCTTCTTATTACAACTGGTGTAAAATCTCAAAACGATTTACCCTTACATTTAGATCAATCAAAAATAAAACCTTTAAATAGCTTACAAAATTCTGATCTTCAAAAAAGTTTAGAACAAGAACTAAATAAAGTACCTGCTTGGAAAAATTTAATTGCAAAAAATAAAATGGCTGTTGGCGTTATTGACCTTACCAATCCTGAAAATGCCAAATACGCAAGTGTAAATAGCAACCAAATGATGTACGCTGCAAGTTTACCAAAAATTGCCGTTTTATTAGCAGCAATGGATGCTATAGAAAAAGGAGAATTAAAAGAAACTCCTCAAATTAAGGAAGACATGAAACTCATGATAAGCAATTCTAACAACCAAGCTGCCACAAGAATGATTGACCGATTGGGTTATGCAAAAATTGCAAGTGTAATGACCGATGAAAATTACAAATTATACGACAAAACCTATGGCGGTTTATGGGTTGGTAAAAGATATGCATCTGATGGTCCTACAAACAGAGAGCCACTAAAACATTTAAGTCACGCTGCAACTGTAAACCAAGTTTGTAAATATTACTATTTACTAGCAAATGGTCAATTGGTAAACAATGACAGATCCAAACAAATGCTAGACATTATGGAAAAACCAGCATTACACCATAAATTTGTAAATACATTGGATTTGATTGCTCCTGACGCAAGACTATTTAGAAAATCTGGTTCTTGGAAAAATTTTCATTCTGATTCTATTTTAGTTTGGGGAGATGAAACAAGGCGTTATATTTTAGTTGCACTTATTGATGATAACAATGGTGAAAATATTATACGAAACTTAGTAGTTCCAGTAGAAACAGCCCTTAAAAAATCTAAAACATTTCTTTAAACTAAAATCTATTTCAAGTTTCTTTTTGCTTAATTCACAAATTAAATTTGTATTTTAACTATTAATTCTAAAAAAAATACAATGAAAGCTATTCAATTACTTTTAGTTTTAACATTTTTTAGTACAAATATTATCATTAGTCAAAATGAACTTCCAATTCAATCAAACAATTCAACATTAAAACCTTTAGGAAGTCTTTACAATAAACAACTTCAAAACCAACTGCAATTAGAGTTAAACAAAAATCCGAAATGGAAAAGTTTAATTGCAAAAAATAAAATGGCTGTTGGGGTTATTGACTTAAGCGATCAAAACAACATTGAATATGCTCGAGTAAATGGTAACAATATGATGTATGCGGCAAGTTTACCTAAAATTGCCATATTATTAGCTGCTATGGACGCCCTTGAAAAGGGTGAAATTATTGAAACACCTGAGCTTACTAATGATATGAAAATAATGATTAGCAAATCTAACAATGCTGCAGCAACAAGAATGATTGACAAACTAGGTTTTGATAAAATTGAAAGCGTTTTAACCGATGAGAGATATCAATTATACGATGAAGAACACGGAGGCGGTCTTTGGGTTGGAAAACGTTACGCCAGCACAGGAGCAACAAATAGAGAACCGCTAAAAAATTTAAGCCACGCAGCAACCGTAAATCAGGTTTGCCGATTTTATTATTTATTAGCAAACGGAAAATTAGTAAGCACTAACAGGTCTAAACAAATGTTAGACATTATGGAAGATCCTGCTTTACACCACAAATTTGTAAATACTTTAGATCAAATTGCGCCAGAAGCAAGGTTGTTTAGAAAATCTGGTTCTTGGAGAAACTTCCATTCTGACTCTATTTTGGTTTGGGGAAAAGATCCAAAAAGACGCTATATTTTAGTCGCACTTGTTGAAGATGCTTCAGGTGAAAAAATTATTAGAAATTTGGTAAAACCAGTTGAAAAAGCACTTAAAATTAATTAAATAGCTTTTTAATTTAAATAAAATTTGAAAATGTAAAATCCTTTGTAAGCAATTTACATTTCAATATATTTGATAAAAATTTCTTCATCTTTTTAAAAAAGAACACCAAATGTTTCATCTTAATACTATTAAAAAATACATTTTACAAATATTTGATTTAAAAGAAGAAGAACTTCATAAAACACTTTTACTTCAACTAAATATATTTTTATTAATTACCACTTTACTTATTGTAAAACCAACTATAAATTCGCTTTTTTTATCAGAATTAACTTCAGATGCGTTACCATTAGGATACGTATTAACCGCAATAATGGCCATTATTGGATCTTATTTTTACGATAAAATTTTAGAAAAAAATCCTTTAAACAAAGTAATTGAAGGCACTATTATAGGCTCTGTTATTTCATTGGTTATTTTTGGAATTGCTTTTACTTTTAACATAGCTGGTGGATTTATATTATACATCCCCTATGTTTGGGTTGCTATTTTTGGTTTGCTCACTGCTTCGCAATTTTGGATTTTAGCCAACCTTGTTTACAATGTTAGAGAAGCAAAACGAATATTTGGATTTATTGGTGCAGGCGCCATTGCTGGTGGTATTTTTGGAGGGTATTTAACTTCTATTTTAACAACATTTTTAAGAACCGAAGTACTACTTTTTGTTGCCGCATTTATTGTATTTTTTTGCTTGCCAATAACAAAATATATATGGAAAACCGAGGTTGTTAAACTAAATACTTTTCAGGTTTCTCTTAGATCAGACCCAAAAGTAGAGTCGCCTTTTAAACTAATAAAACAATCAAAATTATTAAGTTTAATTGCAATTGTTATCGGACTAAGTGTTTTGGTTGCCAAACTGGTTGATTACCAATACAGTGACTATGCATCCAGACTTATTGAAGATCAGGAAGAATTAACTTCATTTTTCGGATTTTGGTTTTCTACATTAAGTGTAATTTCATTGCTAGTTCAATTATTTTTAACAAAACGTATTGTTGGTACTTTTGGTGTTGGAAAATCGTTATTATGGCTTCCTTCGGGGGTTTTTATTGGTTCAATACTATTGTTATTTATTCCTCAAATTTGGGTAATTATTGTCATTAAAATTATAGATGGCAGCTTAAAACAATCTGTTAATAAAGCCGCCACAGAATTATTGTCAATCCCAATTCCAATTGACATCAAAAAGAAAACAAAAACATTTACAGACGTTGTTGTAGACAGTATAGCTACCGGATTGGCAGGTTTTATTTTAATATTTTTTGTAAACGGATTAGATATCTCATCAACTTATATTAGTTTAATTATTATAGCATTGATATCTGTTTGGCTTTATTTTATTTATCATTTAAGAATCGAATATATTGTTTCATTTAAAAATTTATTCGACACAACACAAGTAAAAAAAGAAAAAACCGTTAAAAAAGAAATTGCTGTAACTTCAATAATTGACACCGTAAATAAAGTATTGAATAATGGTTCTGAAGGTCAAATATTACATATGCTTCAAAAAACATTAGAAGCCAAAGACGAACGCTTTTTTACAGCCATAAAAGCATTGCTAATTCACGAATCACCAAAAGTAAGAGCGCTTGCCATTGAAAATTTATACTTTTTGAAATCAGAAAATTTGTGCTTTCAAATAGAAACTATGGTAAATGATCGCGACCAACAGGTAACTACAGCCGCTTTTAGGTATTTATTAAAAAAATACAACAATGATACTATTGACTTATTTGCTAAATATTTAAATCGAAAAGATGATACCATTGCAAACGCAGCTTTAATTGGACTTTCATTAGAACTAAGAAATCACCCTTTACTTCAAAATAGATTTAACTTAGAAAACAGAATTCAAATAGCCTTACAACAAAGCGTAGAATTGACTTCTGAAGAACAAAAAACAAATAAAATTCAGGCTATTTTAGAAGCCATAGGAAATGCCAGAGTTGAAAATTTTTATCACATTTTAAATACACAATTACAATCTAGTAATCAAACCATACAAAACACTGCTATTTTATGTTGCGCCAAAACATTAGACCAAAGATTTATACCTACTATAATTGATTTTTTAAGTGGTAAAGAAACTAGGAAAAGTGCTACTGATGCCTTATTTAGCTATGGAGAACCTATCAATGAAATTTTGGTTAAGAGAATTAAAGAAGAATCTATTGCCATAGAAGATGCCGTTCATGCAATAGCTGTTATCGAAAAATTTGCTTCTCAAAAAGCAATTAGCTGCTTAAAAAAATTAACTGATGAAACTGAACATACCATTAAAATTGAAGCTATTGAGGCTTTGAAAAGATTGAAATGGAAATATCCAAATCTATATATTAAAGATCGGTACATTGTTGACAAAGTACTGGACGAGTGCCACTTATACCAAAACACACTTTCTGTAATTCATTCTCAAATTGTTATTCAATATAAAAAGAAAGATTACTTAAAAGAAAATCTGGAAGTTATTGAGGCCAGAAATGGACTTATGCAATTATTGGAACAACGTTTAGACAGGCAGTTACAGCGTATTTTTAGGTTTTTAGGAATCAAATATCCTCCAAATGATGTTGAACCTATTCTTAATATTATTTTAAACGGTAAGGAAGAACAACGCATACACGCCATTGAATTTTTAGATAATATTTTAGACAATCAACTAAAAAAGGAATTAATTCCAATTGCAGAATCTATGTTAGTGGAAGCTATTTCTGAAGAAAAAATTAAAAAACTAAACTTAAAAATGCTAAGTGAGGCTGAATGTTACAAAACTTTACTACAAAGAAAAGACAGTAAATTAAAACTAGCCGTATTGTATTTAATTGAAAAAACCAACGATCCGAAATACAAACCGTTGGTTGAGTTAACAATAAATGATACCAATGAAAATATTAGAAAAAAAGCGTTAGAAATTTTGAATAAAAAATAGCTTATTTATTAATCAATTTATCAATACTTCCTGCCAAATACATATGGTCACTTGCCGAATTTTTTCGTAACACATTGGTCATTAATACCACCATATATTTTTTGTTGTTTGGATGCTCTACTATAATAACCGAATTCATAAAGTTTTGAACATTACCCATATATTTTCCACAAGCTTCTCCTTTGCTTCTATCACATTTATACAAGCTTCCAGATTTAAAATAAACGGCAGCGTTGCTTAATGCAGGTGATTGCGCATATCTAATTCTTCTATCGGTCATATACATTAAACGCTTCATTTCTAAACTCGATTTTTCATCAACAACTTTACCTTGCTCTAATTGAACTAAAAATTTCATTAAACCAATTGGACTTCCAATACTTCCATCTTTATTTCCAATAAAATTATTAGCTCCTCTGGTAAAAAAACTTCCCAATCGCCATTCATCAAAAGTAATTCCTAATTCACGCAATGGCAAATTAACCACATCATTACCCAAATCAGTCAATTCTTTTTTAGGTGTATTTTTAAAATAAGCATCGACACCTTCTTGTGTTAAAGTCGGATAATCTTTACCAAAAGCCGCCATTAACAAAACTTCTCTCCATACAATACTTGCAGCTCCATTGTTACTAACAGACATCATATGATCTGCCCATTCAAACAAAGTAAAAACATCAGCTTCAACCACCTGTCTTTTCACTAATTTGTTGGTTTCTATATTAAAAATTGGAACAGTATGTTCGTCTGTTAAACCCCACAAACCTGCTTTTACAGATTTGGTTTTCAAAAGTTCAATTCTTTTATCAAAAGAATCTGGATAAATTTTAGCCAACTGCGTAAACAAACCGTTTAAAACTGCCAACTTACCAACACTACCCGGCTGATAACCAGCAGTTTCATTACGCGCTGCATAACGAATATTATTTATATCTGAAATATCTAAAACTGATAGCGAATAACTTTTATCCAACCCATAAAACAGTCCATTTATTTCTTTATTAAATTTTTCATCTTTAATTAAAAATTGTGCAGTACTATCTTTGGTTTTAGCTAAAAGATTCAATTGAATATCTTTATATGATTTCATTGCGCCCACAGGAAGCGTATTCGCTTCTTTAATTTCACCGCTTTTTATTCTTTCTATTCGCAACAACCGCTTTATACCCGTTCTTGAATAACCGTCTATTGGGTAAGGATTAAAGCCCACAAAAATCAAACACAATACTAAAACAATTGTATATTTTAAATAATTCTTCATTTTATATTTTTTTTGAAAGTAATATTGTTTTGTTTTTATCAATTTTAGGTGTAATGGATTCTAAATATCCCGAACTTACCGCTTTTTTATTTTCAACAAACGGTCTAATTTGAAATAACCATAGTTTGTTATTTTTAAAACCAAGTTCAACATCATAAGCACCTGTATAAGTTGCATTTACTTCTTCGGCCATTTTTTGTTGAACAGCTTCTCTTAAAGCAACAATCTCTTTTAAATTTTGTTCATTTAAAATAGGAGTTTCAAAAGTGGCTGACTTTTTTAAAGTGCCACCTGTCGTTGGCAAACTATTGTACAATGTCTCACGAGCAGGAGCAATTAACTTCACTTTTCCGTTAAATTGAATTTCATAAGACTCAGCCATTTGCCCATCTACTGCTCCACCTGCACCTCTACTAAAAGCAATGGTTAAATCTTTTGAATTACCCGAATTAACTCCTTTTGTTATCATAACACCCGAATAATCAACATCTACACTTGGTATTACCAAAATTGAAGGGAAAACATTTTCAGGATTTAATAAATATTTTTGACGCCATTTAAAACTTCTTTCGGTGTACGGAGATGCCCAAACATCTTTAATTCCTTGCAATATTTTTTCTTTACTAACTACATTAAACAACGTTAAATTTAACCCAGCACCCGAAAAATCTTTTAAATCTTCCATATTGGTATCACTTCTTAAAAACACTGGTATTTCACCTAGTTTTTTCCCTAAAACCGACTGAAATTCTTTGTCAATTTGCGCAACAAAACTTGGCTTTAAAGACATTTTTTTAATGGCTGCACTTAAAATTTCCAATTGTTTTAGTTGGTATTTCTCAACCAAATCTTCATCTGTTTTATTGCTTCGCATTTTTTCAGCTTCCTTAAACATATTGGTTAAAAATACCCAATAAGAAACATTTTGCTCGGGCATTGGTTGATCCATATGACTTTTAAAAATCCCGAAAGGAATTACAATTCCCTCTACAACTTTATCGGAAAACATTTTTTTCAACTGCCCTAAATTGGCCGCTTTTGGTCCGCATATTTTACCCGAATCATGAGCATCCACATTTCGCATATTCAAAATGCTGTTTTCCTCTAAACGAATTTGCTCAATAGGCACGGCTATTTTAGCTTCATTACGTGCTTTTTTAGAAAACAACCCTAACTCTTCAGCTGTCATTTCATTTTCTAATTTCAGAATTACATTTCCTTTATTAGAAACTGCATAAAATACTTTTTTGCCATTGTACTTTTTTAAATTTTGAAGGTTATCATCAGACAATGCGGCATTTGGAATTCCTAAATTACGCGCCAACAATTGCACGTGCGAAACCAAATTACCTTCAGCAACAGTTGCTATACCTCCAACAGGTTTTAAATCGGAAGGCGGTTTTTGAAAAATATAAATTTTATTTGAAGAAACCTCAACACCTTCAGGCGAACCATCAATAACCACTAACTCTCCAAAAGCATAACCTGGATTTAATCCACGAACAGCACTTTGGTTTGAAATAGTCAGAACTTTGTTTGTTAAAGAAGATTCTGTTGCCAAAATATCACCCAAATCTGCAACACTTTTTCCCAAATGAAGCGCTATAGAACTTCTAATTCTATCGTCAATAAAACCATATGTTTTTGGTTCAAAACCAGTATAAACCTCAACAATATCTTCATAAGATGCTTTTACCATAGAAGAACTCCACTCAACAATACTTCTAGCACTTTCTAAAACAGCAGTAAGCTCATTTAAAGTAAGTGTGGCTACATTTTGAGGTTTTAAAACTACCTCTGTTTTATGCCACTCCCATAATTCAATATATCCAGCACCTGCAGTTGCCATTGCCAAATAATATGTTTTATTCAGCAATTCTTCAATTGTTATTGGATGCCATTCTGAAGCATTTTTAAAAATAATTTCTTCCAGTTTTAATGATGTATCCAACAACTGTAATCTAGCCAAAGGTCTTTTTTCAGTTAAAACCGCATTTCTTATTTCTAACAATAATATTGATGTTTCAGTAACCAAAACAGCTGGTTTTTTTTCGCTACCATTTTTTACAGCATATTCTTTAATTAAATTACCAATTGCTGTATTTTTAAGTAACGTATTTTTTTGAGGCAACAAATTAACATCAACTGGTTGGTAATATTTATCCATAGTTACAACCAGTTCATCAAATTTTAAATTTAAATCATTTGTTAATTTTAAATTATTATTGATTTTAAATTGTTTTACTTTTTCAATATCATCGTATGTTGGCTGACCGTGAATTTTAATACGCAAATCCATAAATGAAGGAAATAAATCTGACAGTACTTTAGACTGACTCCTCATTAATTGCGCCAAATTACCGTCTCCTTTATGTGGAATATCTTTTAACGACTGACGAATTAAAAAATAATTTTGAGTGATATTTTTATCTCCAGCCAACAACCATTTGTAAAAATCTACCCCCCAAGCTTCTTCATCTTCGGCCTGAATAGAACCTCTGTAATATTGTCCTTTTCTATGAATCCAACCATCATCTACAGCTCTTAAATACTTATCTAATTGATATTGTTTTAACCTAGATTGTTGATTTTGAACATCCCAAAACGCATCAACAGTAGTGTAAGCCAAAATTTGACCTAAAAAAACATGATTTTTCTTTCCAATATTCTCAACAACATCCTTATATCTTGCATGTTGAACACCTGGCCCAATAGAATCTGGACAAGGTTCTTTTGGCATTCTTACGCTTTCGTCCTTACAAAACCAACGAATATCTTTATAAGGTCCACGCAATTCATTTTTATAAATAGCAATTTGCTCTTTAATATAATTATCTGTTAATTTTTGAGAAAAAAGTGGGTTGGTAAAGCAACTAATAAACACACAAATTAGTGTTGTTTTTTTCATAAAATATTTGTTTTAAGCAATTGATTAAATAACATATATCATGCCATATTTTTTAAATATAAGACAATCAACTACAAATTCAAAAAAAATCATTAAAATAAAATCTTCTAAAAACAAAAAATGTAATTATTGTTTTAATTTAGCTATTTTTATATAACGTACAGCTTATTTATACTTTAGCAAATCAAAAAAAATAGCAACAAATACCCTTAAAATAATTATGAGTAATCCTCTTGTTTCGTCAAAAGCAAATTTTGGCACATTGCCTGTTTTTTTAACAGCCATTTCTACCATATTAGGTGCAGTTATGTTTTTACGTTTTGGTTTTGCTGTGGGTTCAGTTGGTTTTATGGGAACCTTAGCAATTATCATTATTGGCCATATGGTTACCATACCAACAGCAATGGCTTTGGCTGAAATTGCGACCAACCAAAAAGTTGAAGGTGGTGGAGAATATTTTATTATTTCACGCTCTTTTGGAGTAAACATTGGTGCTGCCATTGGTATTACATTGTATCTTTCTCAGGCAATTAGTGTTGCTTTTTATATTATAGCTTTTGCTGAAGCTTTTGAAGCTATTAAACCTTGGGTTGCTACAGAGTTTGGTTATGAATTATACGACAATAGACTTTTTAGCATACCCGCACTGTTATTATTAATTCTTTTAATGGTTACTAAAGGCGCTGATTTGGGTATGAAAGCATTGTATGTAGTTGTAGCAATACTTGCCGTTTCTTTAATTCTTTTCTTTTTTGGATCAACGCCATATGGCGAAGTTTTTGACAGTTCAAGAATATTTAGCGGTGCTACAACAGACAAAAGTTTTTTTTATGTATTTGCAATTATATTCCCTGCTTTTACTGGTATGACAGCTGGAGTTGGACTTTCAGGTGATTTAAAAGACCCTAAAAAATCAATTCCATTAGGATCACTATCTGCTACAATTGTTGGAATGATTATTTATGTATTTATTGCTTTAAAACTTTTTACGTCGGCAAGTCCTGAAGATTTGGTAAACGATCAATTAATAATGAGTAAAATAGCATTGTGGGGACCAATTATACCAATTGGATTGGCTGCCGCTACAATTTCTTCTGCTTTGGGTTCATTTATGGTTGCACCCAGAACGCTACAAGCCATTGGAGGCGATCAAGTTTTTCCTAAAAAATCTACAAATGATTGGGTTGCAAAAGGAACCGAAAAAAATAATGAACCACGAAATGCTACAATTTTAACAAGTATAATTGCGCTTATTTTTGTTTTAATGGGAGACGTAAATGCTGTTGCAGAAGTTATTTCTATGTTTTTTATGGTTACTTATGGTTCACTTTGCCTGATTTCATTTATGCAACATTTTGCTGCTGATCCATCTTACCGCCCATCATTTAAATCAAAATGGTATTTATCTTTATTAGGAGCTGTTATGTGTATATTTTTAATGTTTAAAATTAATACAACTTACGCCTTTGCTGCAATTTTACTAATGGTTGTATTGTACTTTTACATTACCTTAAAAAATGACCACAAACAAGGTATGGCTTCTATTTTTCAAGGTGTTATTTATCAGTTTAGCAGAACAATGCAAGTATTTCTTCAAAAAACAGATAAAGAAAATAAAGAAGAAGCTTGGCGACCTGCTGTTTTGTGTTTATCTCAAGATAGTTTTGAGCGCTATGGCGCTTTAGAAATGATGAAATGGATTTGTTACAGATATGGTTTTGGATCATATATTCATTTTGAAAAAGCTTATTTTTCGAAAGAATCTAAAGCTAAAGCCGATTTAAACTTAGAAAAATTAATAAAGGCTGGCTCTAATTTAAAATCTAATGTGTATTTACAAACACTTATTTCACCTTCAAATACTTCGGCAATTGTACAAGCAATACAACAACCTGGTATTTCTGGACAGCCTAATAATATGATGCTTTTTGAATATCAAAAAGGAAAAACGGAATGGCTAAATACTATTATTGACAATTTTAGCGTACTAAAAGCTGCCAATTATGATTTATGCGTATTGTCAAGTTCTATCAAAGGATTTGGATATAAAAAAGACATTCATATTTGGATAAGAAAAGAAGATTATGAAAATGCCAATTTAATGATTTTACTATCTTATATTATTCTTGGACATCCAGATTGGAAAAATGGTCAAATTAAGATTTTTGCCACTTTTCCAAAAGAAAATATAAAACAAGAAGAACAAAATTTAATTGATTTAACATCTAGTGGTAGACTGCCAATATCTGCAAATAATATTGTTGTTTTACCTATTGATGAAAATAAAAACAGGGTAGATTTGATAAATGAGTATTCGAGTGATGCTGATTTAACTTTACTTGGTTTCCACGAAAGTATGGTTAAAACCGATAACGGTATTGAGATTTTTGAGAAATATGACAAACTAGGAAACATTCTTTTTGTACATACTTTAACTTCAAAGTTTATAAAATAATTCAGAAATCATAAAAAAACCCCATAGACTACAAGTGCCTATGGGATTTTTTATTTGTAAAAATTACAGTTATTTTATGGTATCTTTCTTCTTCTTTTTACCGCTAAATAAACTATTCAATTTAACTTTTAACAAACTGTCTACCACTTTTTGCTGATTAGAAACAGGTGCTTTAGAAGGTGTTGCAACTGAATCACTTTTAGTTTCTGTAGATTTTTCAGTTTGTTGCTTTAATAAATTTGTAATTGTACTTACTCCCTGAGCTTTTAATTTATTTACATCAACCAACTGAGTTGTTAAACTACTAACTGCACTTTTATAATCGGTTGTAATTTTTGGTTTGTCAAAATTACCTCCAATAATTGCGTTTACAGGTACTTTTACTTTTGAAACATCTTCTGTACTGTATTTAGCCAACAAACCTGTTACTTCATTTCCAAGATATTTAGCAGGCACCAAAAAAGTAGCGTTGTAATCCATAGACATATCAAAACCGTGTGTTCCGCTAATATCAATTGCTATGTCTTGATAATTTATAGTAAATGGTTTTACCAATACTCTCCCTTTTTCAAAAACCAAAGTTGTTTTTAAATTCTTCAAATCCAGTTTATTTAAATCAATAAATTTTAACTGACTAGACAATGTATTCATCAATACAGACGATTTTAAATCAAATTCTCTGGTTAATAGTTCTGCAAATGCATTTCCTGAAACTGTTTTTAAATTAGGCGAAAATTCACTATCCAAATCACCCGAAAAACTCAATTCGGTATTTAACTTCCCCTGAATATATTTTGCCATTGGTATCAATTTTTTCAACAAATCCATTTTTTCAAAAGACGATGCAATATCAAATGAATTCATCCCTAAATTCATTGTAAAAGAAGGCGTTGCTTCTTTGGTTGAAACGCTACCATTGAGCATTAAATTTCCACCTAAAAGAGAAGAAGTTACATTTTCAAGATTGACTTTTTCATCTTTAATTGTCATTTTCCCTTTAAAATTCTTAAGTTCAAAATGATCGTACAAAACCGTATTTGCCTGAGCTGCAATGGTACAATCTAAAAATGCAGGAATTTTTATGGCCGATTTTGCTAGGGTATCACTACTTTGTTCAACAGCAACATCGCTCATAAAATCGTTTACCGAAAATTTATTAGACACTAAATTAAAGTTTCCTTTTAATGGTTTATTGGCAACAACAAAACCAATAACATCTTGTAAAGACCCAGTTGCTTCAATATCTGTTTTACCTGTGGTTGCTGCAAATTGTTGCAAGGAAATTACTTGAGGCGTAAAATTAACCGATGCCGTTTTAATGTTGAATGAATTTACAAAAGCAGCACCATTATACACAAAATTGCTTAAAGTAATATTACCACTACTTTTAATTCTTTCGTATTTACTTTTTTCAACAGCATCCATATCAAAATTAGTAGCAATATCCATTTTTAAAATTCCCGATAACTTTTCCTTCATCTCAAAAGGATACGCATTTGAAATATTTGCCAAATTTATAGTACCGTTTAGTTTTGCATTTACAACCGGATTTGTTGTTAGATTTTTAATATTGGCATTGGATTTAAATACATCCTCATCAATTTTAAAATTCAAGGCATCTAAAATCACATAAGTATCTGCAACAATACCAGTTTCGTTTTTAATAAGTGCTTTTATGGTGATATTCTCAACTGCTTTAGGCAAGTCTGCATATTTAAACCAAGCATTGTTTGAAGCAATATTTAAATCAAAATTAGGAATTCTATCATCATTATTCATTCCCTTAACAAAACCACTAACTGTAAAATCGCCTTCGGTTTTAACATTGTCCAAATTTGAAGCATAGACCTTTGGCATTAACGCTAAAAAGTTTTTAAATGATGATGTTGGCGTTTTAAAACTAATATCAATTTGCTGACCTGCATCTAACAAAACAACATTTCCGTCAAAAGCCAATGGCAACCCGCTAATATTTGCCTCATTTTGTAAAAAAGAATAGGTATTTGTTTCTAAATCAACTCCAATTAAAGCATCTAAGGTTATTTCGGCATTTTCAAAATATTTTACCTCTTCAAATTGAAATGATAATTTTACAGAAGATTTTGTGTCTAATTTAGACTGCTTTGCCGATAAATCTCCCGAACCTGAGTGGTTAAAATCACGCAACATCAAATTAATTTTAGAAACCTCATCCTTATATAAAATAGTACTATTAGTAATTTCATATTTTTCTACTGAAAAATTAAAAGAACCAGATTCGCTATCACTTTCATTTTCAGAAGGTTTTACAATATCGTAATTTGCAATTCCATCTACATTCGAAATAAAATTTAAACAAGCACCATTAATTTTTATTGCTGAAATATTTATAGCTTCATTTTCACCTTTAAAAAGTTCTTTAACAGACATGCTTAAACCCAACTCACTAACAACCATTAATGTATCATTTTCAAAAGGCGCATTGTTAATTATTGATAAATGATCTAAAATTACAGATGCCTGCGGAAAACTTCGAAAAAAACTCAAATCAACATCTTCAAATGCAACTTTAGCAGTTAAATTCTCGTTAACAGCAGTTAAAACAGCTGCTTTTATTTTATCCTTAAAAAGAAAAGGTGCAGCTACCAAGGTGATAACAAAAAGTAACAATACAATAGCTAGTATTTTAGCTACCTTTTTAAAATTTATTTTTTTCATGACAAGACTTATTACGGTGTTATTTTATGCCTGCAAAAATATACTTTTCCAAAACCAAAACACTAACTTTCTTGCAATTACATTTTATTTGAAAAATAAATTAAAAAATATTTGTTTATTATTAATAAAGTGATTTAATTTGCACCCGAAATAAGCCGATGTAGCTCAGCTGGCTAGAGCAGCTGATTTGTAATCAGCAGGTCGTGGGTTCGAGTCCCTCTATCGGCTCAAAAAATCCTCTTCACTTGAAGAGGATTTTTTATTTTCTAATATTTGCACTCGTTTGCCTAACGATTGCTTTGGATTTAATTGCAAATCAGACTTAGAACTATTAAATATTGTTTAAATATTTATGCCTTTTTAGTAAAAATTACTCTTTATTTTAAATGCTTTGTTACGACCAATTTTTATTTATTTTTAATAAAAAAGCTTTTAATAACCTGAGAAATATACGCTCCTATTATTGATGGAATTGTTAAAATACCATAAACTATAAATTCAATGGGAAACATATTATGAGAAGATAAGTCTACGAACATTTCACAAATAGAAGCTAATGGAAATAAAACCATGCTCATCAATCCAATTTTCCAAAAGGAGATATCACTAAATAATTTAACCATAAAACCTGAAAAAATCAAAAACCATATACTGTATTTTGATATCCCTTCAATTCCAGCTCTTAATAAAGGAAATAAAGGGGCATCATATTGTTTTAAATTGCTATGAAAAAATACGGGAAAAACTATTGATATAAGTCCTAATAGTGCGATAGTGGTAAATGTAATTATTTCATTTGTTTTCATAATGTTTTGCTTAATTGTTAAAGTATATTTCTGTTAGTTTTTATGTTTTTAAAACTTAATAAATAAATTATCTAAGCTCTAAACTACACCCATTTTATTTGTGCTCAGTAATTATTTCATTATTTTCAATATAACTTTTGTCTCGTGTGTTTTTTTGAACAGCTATTGAAGCGTACAAACTTAAGGTATAAGCCATTCCGTAAAAACCTTTTTCACTTAGCAATAAATCAGCATTCCACAACCCAATTAGTAAAAGAACAATGGCGCTAATAGCCGAAAACCAACTAATCCCATAATACAAATCGGTAACTTGTAAACCTTCCAACCGATCTCTAACACTTTTTTGAACAGATATTGCTGAAAACAAGCCAAAAAGCAAAATGGTAAAATAATACCCTCTTTCATTTAATTGCATATCAGAATTCCATAAACCTATACAGTAAGCCAAAATTCCCACAAAAAGAGCCACCCAAGACGCTCCTATAAAAGCAGGAGTTGGTTTTTGATCAAATTCTTTGATTTCCTTATTTTTTGAAATTCGTGATGTTGATTTAGACTCATTTTCCTGAGCTGCATCACTTTTAAAATTGTAATCCATAATGTTTAGTTTAATTGTTTATTATTTTATTCTATAGGTCAAAATTCAATAAAATTAACTTACCCGTAAAACCTACAATTCAACAAAACTTACGATTAAATATTTGTTTTTAACTTTAATATCACAGTATAAAGGTATATTTGAATAAAATAACTTATGATATAAATGAGCATAATACACACAATGATTACAACTTTATCTCCAGAAGACAAAAAGGAGTTCTTACGAAATTTAAAGAGAAAGAATAAAAGAAACGACACTAAAAACATTGAACTGTTTACACTTTTAGACACCTCAATTGAGCAAACTAATTTAGATAAGGTTATTTACGGAAAACCCTCAAAAGGAGCTTACCATGCATTGTACAAACGACTTCACGATTCGCTGATAGATTTTATTGCTACCAAAGGCTTCAATAAAGAATCTTCAGAAGAAATGAGTGCGTTAAAATTAGTATTTGTTAGTCAATATTTTTTTCAACAAAACAAAAATAATATCGCTTTTAAAACATTGGGTAAAGCAGCGTTAATTGCTATTAAATATTCATTATATAATGTTTTGAATGAAATTTATCAAACTCAAATACACCATGCACATTTAAATAAAACATTAAATCTACAGCACTTAATTAGCAAATACCAAGCAAATAAATTAAATATTCAGCAAGAAGAAAATTTAAACTTATTTTACGCAACTATTCAAGCTGAATTGAATGAAAATAACCCTGAAGTTTCAAACATTATCAATAGAAATTTAAAATTATTTAATATTTCAATTACTAAAAATCTAAGCTACCAATCTCTTTTTAAAATCTTACAAATAAGCAATCAAATTGCACATGTTACAAGAAATTATCATGCTATTTTACCATTTATTGAAAACACTTGCAAGGCAATAGATGCTTCAGAAAGGTATTCAAAAAAACATTTATATGATCACTTACAAGTATTGTACTATTTAGCAAATACTTATTTTCGCATTAAAAACTTCAAGGAAGCAAATAAGCATCTCAAAGCTATGCAAACTAATATGCTTTTGGAAAAGAAAAAGTACTATACAATGTTCCACCCACAATATGCGTTGTTAGAAAATTTATTATTAATTTACACCGGAGACAATAAAGCTGCAATTAAAAATTTACAAACATTTAATTTTGAAAAGCATAAAAACACACTTGAATATTCACTTAATTTAAAACTAACATTGGTAGTTTCATTATTTTTAAATGAAAACTACAAAGAAGCTTTTAATATTTACAAAGGCTTTTACCATAGCGACCAATGGTATATCTCAAAAGTGGGATATGTTTGGGTAATTCAAAAAAACTTGATTGAAATTTTACTACTTATAGAGTTAGATTATATAGACCTTGCAACATCTAGATTGAATAGTTTTAGAAAAAAACACAGAACACATCTAATAAATCACAAAGAATCAATAGTTTTAAATTTTATCAAACTAATTTCAATTTTCTTTTACAAAACTGAAGATGTCTATGCTGATAAGTTCAAGGATAAAGTTGATGCTTTGTTAAAAATTAAAACAATAGAAGAAGATATTTTTACCATTAGCTTTTATGCTTGGATAAAAGCTAAAATAAATAAAACAGCAGTTTATAAAACAAGCTTAGCATATATTAATAATTTGTAAAATACCACATTAATCCAGTTTAAGAGGTTACTAAATTAAAAAAGCTTAAAAAAATGGACTCGGAAAATACTTCATAAAGAAATTTTATAAACCGCTACAGATAAGAATATTTAAAAAAAATCTAAATTTCACCACAATAATCTTTAACCTATTATATTTGATTAAATTTGCAGCAAATTAAACAAGAAATTACATGCTTATAATAGGAATAGCAGGCGGAACAGGAAGTGGAAAAACTACTGTAGTAAATCAAATTTTAAATGAGTTACCGCTAGATGAAGTTTGTGTATTGTCACAAGACTCTTATTACAATGAAACCAAAAACTTAAGCTACGAAGAGCGTACAAAAATTAATTTCGACCATCCTAAGGCCATCGATTTTAACTTATTGGTTTCTCATTTAATGGATTTAAAAAAGGGAAAAACCATCAACCAGCCAGTATATTCATTTGTTACACACAATCGCACAGTTGATACTTTAATTACACATCCAAGAAAAGTTGTAATTGTTGAAGGAATTCTTATTTTTAACAATCCAGAATTGCGCGATTTATTTGATATTAAAATATTTGTACACGCTGATACAGATGAGCGATTGATTAGACGATTAAAACGCGATGTTGAAGAGCGTGGCCGTGATGTAAATGAAGTAATTACACGTTATCAAAATACATTAAAACCTATGCATCAACAATTTATTGAGCCAACCAAAAATTATGCAGATATTATAATTCCAAACGACAGACACAATACCGTTGCTATAGATATTGTAAGAACTGTTATTAGTCAGAAATTATAAATTTATGAACCTAAAACAATTAAAAAATAAGCCATTTGTAAAAATTATCACCAATAAATACGTGATTATTATCGCTGTTTTTATTGTTTGGATGGTATTTTTTGATGAAAACTCTTTGATCAATCATTTAGAATTCGACAAAGAAATCAATAAATTAGAAAGTGAAAAAGAATATTATAAATCTGAAATCTATAAAGATAGTTTGTTAATACAACAACTTCAAAACAAAAAGGAATTAGAGAAATTTGCACGAGAAGAATATCATATGAAAAAAGAAAATGAAGAAATTTACTTGATTGAATATGATACGCTCCAAAAAAACAAAGATTAACGCATATCCTAAAAATCTTCGACATTTCAACACAAAATACTTATGAGTAATTTAATTTTCAGCAATTTTGAACCAAGCTCATCAGCAGCTTGGAAACAAAAAATTCAGTTTGAACTGAATGGCGCTGATTTTAACGAAACATTACTCACAAAAACCAATGAAGGTATTACTATAAAACCGTTTTATCATTCAGATACTTTTGAAAAAGTAAACGTACCTATTTCAAAAAATAAGTTTTGTATTTGCAGTACAATTGCAATTACTAATGAAGAATACGCAAACTTTAAAGCAGTAAATGCAATTAAAAAAGGCTTTACCTCATTAAAATTTGAAGTGTCAAAACCTTTTAATTTTGAAAACCTTTTTCGCAATTTATTAAACAACGAAATTGAATTTCAATTTCAACTGCGTTTTTTATCTGAAGAATTCACCAATAAACTAATCGCATTTCTTAAAAACGAAACGGTTTATATAAATATTGATATTGTTGGTAATCTTGCAAAAACTGGCAATTGGTACACATCGCTCAATGCCGATTTTAAAAGTATTGAAAACCTGATTGAACAAAATGCTACAACAAAAATTTTAAGTGTAAATGCAGCATTGTATCAAAATGCAGGTGCAAATACAGTTCAACAAATAGCATACGCTTTGGCACATGCCAATGAATATTTTAACAAATTTGGCGGCAAAATAGTTAAAAACATGCAATTTAATTTTGCAATTGGTAGCAACTACTTTTTTGAAATTGCAAAAATAAGAGCATTTAGATATTTGTTAAATTTAATTTTAAAGGAATACAATACAGAATTTGACATTCAGATTTTTGCTGAACAAAGTCTTCGTAACAAAACAGCAAATCACAACATTAATAATTTACGAAGCATTAACGAAAGTTTGAGCGCAATTTATAGCGGTGCTAACACGGTAACAGCAAATAAATTTGACAAAGAATTGTTTTCTGAAACCAATATCAATGATCTTAAAATCGCTGCAACAGATTGTTATTATATTGAATCTATTACCAAACAAATTGCTGAAAAAGCTTTAAATATTTTCAAAGAAATTGAAAAAGGTGGCGGCTTTTTAAATCAGTTAAAAGAAGGCACCATTCAACGAAAAATTGTTGAAAACGCAAAAAAAGAACAAACGCAATTTAACAATGGCGAATTAATTTTAGTGGGAGCCAATAAATATAAAAACACGCTTGAAACTGTAAAATTAGACACCTTTCCAATTATTGAAAGAAAAAACCATAAAACGTTGATCATTCCTATAATTCCAAAAAGATTGGCAGAAAAATTGGAACAAAAAAAATCAAGAAATGATGCGTAAAGATTTTTCAAAACTACATATTGAAGTTCTAAAAGAAAAAGAATCTTACTTTAACCACGAAGATTTTATTGCTGGTGTTGCACCAAATTTAAGAGGAATTCATACAACCATGTATTTTCAAAATCCATTAAAAACAACTGTTTTAAATGAAGGTTCAACTACTTCAAACACTCTTCCTGCAATTGAATTGTCCAATTTTTTAACAACATCATTTCATTCAATTCAAAAAAGCATCAAAAATAATATTAGAATCGACAATGCTGTTTCGCAATTATCTTTTAAAACTACACTTTGTAAAAATCATTTAAATGAAATTGCAAAATTAAGAGCAGCAAGAATGTTGTGGGCAAAACTAATACAATCATTTACGCCGCAAAAACAAGACTCTTTAGCTTTAAATATTGAGGTCACAATTAACAATCCACTAAATGCATCTGCTGCAATTTTAGGCGGCTGCCAAAGTTTAACTTCAACAGAAAGTCATTTATTTTTTGAAGAAGAAACTGATATTTTAAAAACAATTGATCCTTGGGCAGGTTCAGCAATTATTGAAAAAAAGACACAAGAAATTGCCAATGAAGCTTGGCTATTATTCCTAAAAGAAACAAATTTTTAGATATTATTCGCAATGTAAGTATGTAAACTTATTTTTAAACTTCATAACTTTCATATTCAGTTTTACAAGTTCCACTAACCTTCTTTTTCAATCATTGCAAGTGCCAATCTAATTTTAAAATATTCAATTTGCCCTTCAAAAAGATCAAAATAAGGCTTTAAAGCAGGTGGATTTTCTAATTCTTCTTGCGCTTTTCGTATCTTTTCAACTTCTTCATTACTTACAAAACTATGAATATCAACATTCTTTCCATCGGTATATAATTTTGCCAAATGAGAAAAAATGGTCGTAGATTTTAAATTTCTTTTTTTAGCAATTTCATCTATAGACAAGCCTTCTTTGTACAATTCATAAGTTACCAAATTGGTATCATTTTTTCTTTCTTTCTTCACCTTACTACCTACAAACGAAACTATTTCAGCAATAAAATCATCTCCATAAACTTCTAATTTACGCTGCCCTACTCCACTTATCTCCAATAAATCTGCTTCACACATAGGGCGAGCTCTTTCCATTTCTTTTAAAGTAGCGTCACTAAAAACCAAATACGCAGGAATATTTTCATCTAAAGCAATTTGATGACGCAATTTACGTAAACGCTCAAATAAAGTATCTTTTTTAACTTTAGGTTCTTTAATTGCTTTTTCAACAACCTCTTTTTCTTTTACTTCAACAGGTTTTGTTAAATACACAATCTCATTTTCAAACAACACTTTTTTCGAAAAATTAGTCAAACGCAGCGCATTGTTTTTATGAAAAGCAATTTCACAAAAACCCTGATTGATTAACTGAATAATATATTGCTGCCAATCTCTCCAAGAAATTTCTTTTCCAACACCGTGAGACTTCAATTTATCGTAACCTTTGTCTAAAATAGTTGCATTGTGCGCGCCTCTTAACACATCAATAACGGTTCCTGTAGCTTCTTCTTCTTTTAAACGCGCAATTACCGAAAGTGCTTTTTGCGCAATCACCGTTCCGTTAAAAAATTGTGGTGGATTTTTACACACATCACAATTTCCACAATTTTTAGCCATTAATTCTCCAAAATAACTCAACAAAATTTTTCTTCGACAAGTAGTAGCTTCAGAAAATTGTTTCATTCGTTCCAATTTCGCAGCCTGAACTTCTTCATTAGCAGCACCACTCATAAATTTACGAAGCTGAATTACATCAGAATAACTGTGAAACAAAATCGCAGTTGCTTTCATTCCATCTCGACCAGAACGTCCTATTTCCTGATAATAGCCTTCAATATTTTTAGGCATATTGTAATGTATTACCCAACGCACATTGGACTTGTCTATGCCCATACCAAAAGCAATGGTTGCGCAAACAACTTGGGTTTTGTCGTAAATAAAATCTTCTTGTGTTTTTGTACGTTCCAAAAAATTTAACCCAGCGTGGTAAGCAGTTGCGTTGATGCCATTTTGTTTTAATTTTGAAGCCAAATCTTCAGTAGATTTTCTACTCAAACAATAAATAATACCAGCTTCATTGGGCTTTTTTCGCACAAATTTTAAAATTTGCAACACCCTATCATTTGCAGGTCTAACTTCCAATTCAATATTTTTTCTATCAAAAGAAGCTAAAAATCGTTTTGCATTTGGAATATTTAATTGATCTAAAATATCTCTGCGAGTTGCCTTATCTGCCGTTGCAGTTAAAGCTATAATTGGTGTATTTGGCAATGTTTTTTTTAAAAATCCCAATTGCTGATACGACGGACGAAAATCGTGACCCCAAGACGAAATACAATGCGCCTCGTCAATGGCAATGCAACTCACATGCTCTTCGGTTAAAATATTTTGTAACAATTGCAAACTTTCAGGCGCAACATACAACAACTTAATTTCTTTGTTTACAACCTTATCAAAGATACTGTTTTGCTCGTGCGTTTCCTGACTACTATTGTAAAAATCTGCAGCAATACCATTGGCATTTAAACCATCAACCTGATCTTTCATTAAAGCAATTAATGGCGAAATAACCAAAGTTAAACCATCAAACAACAGGGCTGGCAATTGAAAACAAATAGATTTTCCGCCACCAGTTGGCATAATTACCAAATTGTCGTTTTTCAACAAAACCGATTCAATAATTTCTTGTTGTTGAGTTCTAAATTGGTCGTAACCAAAATATTTTTTTAAAGTAGGAAGTAATTTTTCTTGATTTTCTGTTGAAAGCATTGCAACTATTTTGTGCAAAAATACATTTAATTCACAAAAGAGATCACCTTTCTGTGGTCAAAGAAAAAGCTAGATCTATTTCAATTAACAAATTAACGATAATTGATAATCTATAGTTAAATTTTATTCAAAATTCAATTCAACACTACCATAATCAACTATTTTTAACATATTGTTAATTAATACTGTTTATTTAGCAGATATACGCATAAACCCTAGGAAATGATTAAAAAAAACGTGCATTCCACGTAAAACTTTTGTAATTTCGCCTGCTTAAAAGTTTGATTTCTAAACTAAATAATTATAAAAAGATGAGTAAAATAATGACAGTCGACATATTGTCGAGTATTAAAGGAGCACAGCCCTCAGAAACTGTGAATAAATTATTTGATGTGATTAAAAATGCACCATTAACAAATAATAACTCTTTAAATAATGTCAATTATAATTGCTTGTCTATAAATGATTTAAGAGATGATATTGTTATTGAAAGCTCTGATTTGGAAAAACAAATTATTATTGAAAACTTTCCAAAACAGAAAAAAGGTTATTTAGTAGTTTCACAAGTTATAGAAGACTAAATGAATTTTGAATTACGAATATGTAATTGCTAAAATTCAACTAATTAACAATTCAACTAAAAATTAAATGGAATCTCAAATAAAACACATACACCAGCAATTGGTGACTAAACAAATAACTTGTACAGCACTTGTGCAAGAAAAATTAGCTTTATTAAAAGAAAACACACACCACAGCGTAAATTCATTGTTAGATGAAATGGCATTGACTTTGGCAAAAAAAGTAGATGCAAAAATTGCAAATGGTGAAGAAATAGGCTTATTAGAAGGTATTCCTTTCGGAATTAAAGATGTATATATGGTTCAAGGAACGTATACAACTGCCAGTTCTAATATTTTAAAAAATTACAAATCTGCTTACACGGCTACTGCCATTCAAAAATTATTAGATGCAGGTGCAATTCCGTTGGTTAAAGAAAATTGTGACAGTTTTGGTCACGGTTCTTCAAGTGAAAATACCATTTTTGGCGCAGTAAAAAATGCCATTGACACCAATTTAGTTGCAGGTGGTTCAAGTGGTGGATCTGCTGTGAATGTTGCCAAAGATTACACCGTTTTTTCAATTGGTGGAGATACCGGAGGTTCTATTCGTCAGCCAGCAGGTTACAACAATATTTATGGTTTAAAACCAACTTACGGACGCATTTCTCGTTTTGGCTTGATGGCTTATGCATCTTCAACAGACTGTGTTGGTCCGTTGGCAAAATCTATTGAAGACATTAGGATTGTGCTGAACGTAATGAGTGGTAAAGATACAAAAGACCAAACTACCATTGCTTCAACAGAAATTGACGAAGAAGCAATTTCAAATAACACCGTAAAAACAGTTGGTTATTTTAAAAACTTTATCGACAATAAAGCAATTGACCCAAAAATTAAAGCTGATTTTTTAGCAACTATTGAAAAAATTAAAGCAAAAGGCATTGCAATAAAAGCGTTGGATTTCTTTGATTCTGAAACGTTGGTTTCTACTTATTATACCTTGGCAATGGCTGAAACTGCCTCTAACCTATCGCGCTTAGATGGTACCAATTACGGAAGTAGAATTGAAGGCGAAAATTTAAAAGACACCTATTCTATTACACGCTCTGAAAATTTTTCAGAAGAATCTAAACGAAGAATTGTTGGTGGAAACCAAGTTTTATCACAAGGTTTTTCTGATGAAATTTATTTAAAAGGCTTGAATTTGAGAGATCAGATTTCAGCAAATTTTGAAAAAGATTTTGAAGAAGTTGATATCATACTTTCACCAGTAACGCCTAATACTCCTCCAAAAATTGGAGACAGTTTAAAAGATCCTTTAGCAATGTATTTATCTGATGCTTACACCGTTGGTTTTAGCCTTGGACAATTACCAACACTAACTGTACCTCAAGGAACAGCTACTGGGCTTCAAATTACAGCAGCAAAAAACAACGAACAAACCATATTGCAATTTGCAAACTTTTTAAAAGACACGATATAATGGAACTGGAGCAATTAATGAGCGCAATAAAAGCGCACGATTTAGAATTGGTAATTGGACTTGAAACACACGTTCGATTAAATACCAAAACCAAGTTGTTTTGTTCTTGTCCAAATCAAGAAATAGAAACACCAAACCACAATATTTGTTCGGTTTGTACAGGACAAATGGGAATTTTACCTGCCATTAATAAAGAAGCTATTACAAAAGCTATTTATTTTGGAAAAGCGGTAGAATCAACGTTTTCTAATGAAGTAATATCTTGGGATAGAAAACATTACGAATACCCAGACAACCCTAAAAATATTCAAATAACACAATTTCACAATCCTATAATTCCAGACGGACAAGTATCGTGTTATAGAAATGATGGTTCGCAATTTACAGTGAATTTAACACAGGTTCATATTGAAGAAGATGCCGCAAAATTAATGCACGAAAAAAAGATTTCGTTGGTTGATTTTAACAAAGCAGGTGTGCCTTTGATTGAAATTGTAACAGAACCTTGTATTCGTCATATTGAAGATGCTTCAATTTACGCACAATACATTCAACGTATTGTTCAGAATTTAGGAATTTCAGAAGCAAACCTTGAAAAAGGAGAATTTAAATCAGACGTTTCGGTTTCACTTCGCAAAAAAAGAAGTTACGATTTAAATCCACGTACCGAAATTAAAAACTTAAACTCGTTTAAGTTTATGGTTGATGCTTTAAAAGAAGAAGTTGAAAAACAATTTAACTACTACACTGAACATAAAGAATTTAGACCAGACCAAACCACTGTTTTATGGGATGCCGATTTGAAGCAAACCAAAACAATGCGTAAAAAAGAATTTGAAGCCGATTATCGCTTTATTTCTGAACCTGATTTGCCTTTTGTAAATATCAAAGAAGCTATTGAAAGCATAACCGTTGACACCAGTGTGTTACCTTATGCGGTTGAGTCTATTTTGATTAAAGGTGGTGTGTTGCCTCAAGATGCTAAATTTTTTACAGCAGACGCCAAGCGTTCAGAAACATTTGTCGCCATAAATAATGTAATTAAAGACCCTTCATTTGTTGCTAAAACACTGACAAACAATTTAAAAGCTGAAGAATACGCGAATATTAAAAATATCAATCATTTAATTGAAATTTTTAGTCTTTTTAAATCTGAAAAAATCACAGCGGTTTTGGTGCAAAATGCCATTACAGCTTATTTAAAAGATCGCACTTTTGATTACAATAAATACTTTGAAGAAAATACCATTTCTGAAGATCAAATAAAAGCAGCTATTGACAAAGTAATTTCTGAAAATGAAGCAATTGCAAACGACATTAAAGCTGGAAATCAAGGAAAAGCAGGTATTTTAGTAGGAAAAATAATTGCAATTATTGGTAAAGGCGCTTCAGGAAAAGTAATTAGAGAAGGTATTTTTGAAGCTTTATTGGGCACTGAAGTTGACAATAAAAATCTAGAAGTAAAAGCTCAGACTACCACTTCAAAAATTGAAAAAACAACTTCAAAAGAAACAGAAGAAGTTTACGCTGAAATTCCTTTAATTATAAAAGAAGAATACAGGACACATTTGGTTAAAGATTTAACTGAAAAATCTATTTCAGAAACAGTTACTTTAGCAGGTTGGATATCAAGTGTTCGTGACCACGGTGAATTGATTTTTATCGATTTACGCGACGCGAGTACCGAGGTTTTACAAGTTTGTTTACGACGAGAAACTTTCCCTAATTTAGATGAATTGGTAAGGTTAAAACCCGAATCTGTAATTACAGTAACTGGTGTTATTGTTCAACGTAATGAAGACGATTACAACCCTGCAATTAAAACAGGTAAAATTGAACTTGAAACTTCGGTATTGGAAGTTTTAAACTTATCAAGAACATTGCCTTTTGAAATAAAAAGAGCTACAAAATCTAATGAAAATGTGCGTTTTCAGTACAAATTCTTAGACCATAGAAATGATGATGTTAGAAAAACAATTGTAAACCGTCACCGTGTTATAAAATTAATGCGTGATGTTTTAGATGAAGAAGGATTTTTAGAAATAGAAACTCCTATTTTAACTGCAGGAACAGATGAAGGTGCAAGAGAATTTATTGTACCATCTCGAAAACAATCTGGTTCATTTTACACATTACCACAAGCACCTCAACAGTTTAAACAAATGTTAATGGTAGGTGGTTTTGACAAATATTTTCAATTAGCACGTTGTTTTAGAGACGAAGATTCTCGTGGTGATCGCCAGCCTGAATTTACACAGTTAGATATGGAAATGGCCTATTTAAGTATGCAACAAATTATAGATTTAAACACAAAGTTGTTTAATGAAATTGTTGAAAAAATATATGGCAAAAAATGGATTTTACATCCGTTTCAAGTAATTACTTACAAAGAAGCTATGGATAAATACGGTTGCGACAGACCAGATTTACGCTATGGTTTAGAAATGCAAGATATTACCAATATTGTAAAAGACACCACTTTCCAAGTATTTAGCAAACCTATTGAAGATGGCGGTATTGTAAAATGTATCAAAGTTTCGGCTAAAGAGCAAGGCAACAAACGTATGTCTAAAGGTCAAATTGAAAACCTAACTGCAAAAGCACAAGAACACGGCTTGGGTGGTTTGGCTTATATTATTGTAAATGAAAACGATTTGCAATCGCCTATTATCAAGTTTTTAGGCGAAGATATTGCAGCCCGAATTATTGAAGCTACCAATGCACAAATTGGTGATATTGTATTTTTCTCTGCTGCAGATTATGCAACTGCCAACAAAGCTTTAGATGCTGTTCGCCAAGAAATGGGTAGAATTTTTCATTTAATCAATCCAAAAGAATTACGCCCAGCTTGGGTAGTAGATTTCCCTATGTTTGAAAAAACAGACGAAGGTCGTTGGACATTTACACACAACCCATTTTCTATGCCAGCAATTTATGACATTGAAAAACATATGAATGGCAAAGAAGAAGAAATTGGAAGTATTATTGCACAACAATACGATTTAATTTTAAACGGTTACGAAATTGGTGGTGGATCAGTTCGTGCACATAAATCTGAAATCTTAGAAGCGACTTATAAAAATATGGGGTACAACAAAGAAGAAATGATAAAAAGTGTAGGAACTATGTACAAAGCATTTCAATACGGCGCACCTCCACATGGTGGTATTGCCTGGGGTGTTGACCGTTTGATGATGATTTTAGAGAAAAAAGCTTCTATTCGTGAAGTAATGGCATTTCCAAAAACAGGATCTAGTGAAGATTTATTGTTTGGCTGCCCTTCTCAATTATCAGATAAAAAAGTAGAAGAAATGAATGTACAAGTTATTAAAAAATAATTCAATTTGAATTACATAAAAAGAGGTTATTGGAATATTAGTTTTCAGTAACCTTTTTTTGTGCCTTTTATAATAAGTTCACAAGTAACTTTTACAAATTATAGCCAATAGTAAACAGTAAAATTCTTGGTAAAATATACGTTTTCGAATCAGAAATTATATATGTTGAGAAACTATTAAATTGTTTAAAATTGGCATTAAATAAATTTTTAGCTTCGAATTTAAAACTCCAAACGCTATTTTCATTTCTGTATGAAAGCGTCGAATTCAAAATTTGATACTTATTTTTTTGATTAAGCATGGTATTTTCATATCTATAATTTTCGAATTCAAATGAAAAAATAAATCCTTCTAAAAAATCATAATCAATATTTAGATATGGCCTATTTGTAACAAATCTTGAGTTTAAATCACTTGAAATATAACTCCCAAAATTTTGCTCAAAACCAAATTCAACCGTTGGAAATTTATCAAATAATGTTTTTGCCAAAACTTTATAACCTATACTATTACTTTGATTTGTAACCGTTACAGTATTTATATTTTGAAGGAATTTTGAAGTCGCGGCATTGGTACTAATACCATACTTTATATCTTTAATTTTTTTTGTTACATTTAAATTAAAACTATAACGCTCCTCAGGATTATTAATAATTATTGGAGTTATAAATTGATTGACACCTTCAAACTGAACTGTATTTTGTATTCCTTTTACTTTTTTTGTGTAATTCAAAATACTAAAAAGCATCAAACCCTTATACAGGCTAAATCGACTGTAGTACAATCTGGCTGAATGCATTAATTCATTTTCTAAATGCTCATTCCCTTTAAAAACAGTATTGTATGAACTTAAATAATAGCGATTTGCAAATTTTGAAGCATCAGAAAAAAAACTTTTTAATTGATAGTTAAATTGTAATTTATTAGAATTACTGAATTCTATTTTACTAAAAAACTCAGGCAGCACAATTAATTTATGCTTACTTACTACAGGTAATTGAACTAAATTCCAATTATAATTATGTAAAAACAGCCCTGGTTTAATTTCAAAAATACCAAGTTTTCGCTTGTATTGTATTCCCAAATACAAATCATTTAATTGATAATTTAAATTATTTCCAAAACCTGCTTCCGAAAAATCAACAGTTGTGCCGTCATCCAAAACTTGATTTTCTTCAGTTTTGTATATTACTTTGTTAAATTTATTTCCAACCGTTGTATAAATATGATTGGTATTATTGATTACCCAATAATGTTTAAAAACAGTTGAAAAATTTGCATTTGTAATTTCATTAAACTGATTAAACAAATAATTAGCTGTTTCAGTAAAAGGAATTAGCCCTTTTAATAATT
The DNA here is from genome assembly GCF_004121075.1 of Lutibacter sp. HS1-25. Classification (GTDB taxonomy): domain Bacteria; phylum Bacteroidota; class Bacteroidia; order Flavobacteriales; family Flavobacteriaceae; genus Lutibacter. Next base: position 45,024 of record NZ_RHLN01000016.1, on the reverse strand, counting down.
GTTTATTTGTTTCCCAGATAAACGTTGGTTTTTTATTATTAAATTCTGTTGATAAGGCAAGTGAAAAGGAATGCTGCCTTGATAGTTTTTTATGTAATTCAAACGTCTGATTTACAAAAAAAAACGGATTTTTAAAATTCGTTTCTATTGACAAATCATTATCAACGATAAATGATTTAAATATTTCATTGTAAAAATTGTCCCCCCTTTTTACAGAAGTTTTAAAATACCATTGTTCATGGGTAGATGGCGCATACTCAACCCTAAAATTACCAAGAGCAATTTGGTTTCTATTATTCCTAATGTTTTCAGTAGCTTCTGTAAAAGTTGGATATTGGTTTAATGATTCTTCTATCGATTTGTTTTTTACATGAGAAAATATTCCAAAACCGCTAATGGTTAATTTATTATTTATGGTTCTATAAATATTTAATGCGCCAAATTTATTGCTACTTTCTACTACATCCTGTGTCTCTAAAAACTGAGATAATTCAATATCCGATTCATTATAAATTGAACCATTATCATTTAAAATAGCGCTTACGCCCCCTTTAAAATTCATATAATCTTTAACCGAAAATGTTTTTTCTCCAGTATTATTCAAATTCCCTATAAAATTGGCCGTTGTTTTAGGACTGTAATAGAACAAATTACTATGCATTCTATAAAAATCGTTTGCCCCTTTCCCAACTTCTACATCACCAAAAACAAATTCTTTTTTGTCTTTTTTCAGCATAATATTCATAGCCATTTCGTTTGAGGAAGATACATTTTTTAAAAAGGCTATTTCACTATAATTATCAATTACTTGAACTTTATCTATAGCATCCGCAGGAATATTATCAACTGCCATTTTTGTTCCACCATCAAAAAAAGTTCTTCCCTCAACCAAAAGTTTTGTGATTTTTTTTCCTTGAACGGTAACATCTCCATTTTTTTGAACCTCAACACCTGGTAATTTGTTCAATACATTTTTTAGTTTTCGTTCGTCTCCAGTTATAAAGTGATCTGTATTAAAAGTTATTGTATCTTCCTTATAAATTACGGGAAGCTCTATTACTACTTCTTGCAATTGATTTGGCGCAACGCTTAAAACAATATTTTTTTGTGAATTTTCATGAGCCACAAACTGAAAACTTTCTGTTTTAAATCCTAAATAACTAACAGAAATAGTGTATAAATTATTTTTCAACAACTCTAATTTGTAATAGCCAATATCATCTGTTATAGAAAATTTTAATGCTTTTGATGAATCTTTAGGCTTTGCTATCACATTTGCATAAGCTAAATAATTTTGTAAACTATCTTTAACAACTCCTTTTAAGTTAACAGTTTGTGCTTTTAAACAAATACTCAAAAAACAAATAAACAGAAAATAAAGATGCTTTTTTATCATTTTTTAATTAAAACTCTTTTTAAAATTATCCATTGCCTTTACTCCAATTTCTTCAAACTCTTCTTTTGAAAGCACTTTCCCTTGAGTAGGTTTTTTAATGTTAATTTCTACTTTTGAATTTAAATCTATTTTACTAACATAATATTTATAATTGAGCATTGACAATTCAACAATTAACCCAGGTAATCCATTATAACCCAACGGACCAAGTGGAATATTTATATCAGGTGTATACCAAACTTCAACAGGTGTATCAATAATACCTTTTCTGCCTTTGGTTTTTTTAATTGTAGTTGCTTTATAACACGTATATTCTCCTATTTTTTTTGTTTCATTATAAAGCACCCATTCATTTTGTGGGTAACTTATCAAAAACAATTCACCATAAGCGTCAATTTGTTCTATGTTTTGCTCGCTTATTTGATTTGTATAATAAATTTTACTCCCTTCAGGACCAAGTGCTACTTTATAAAATCTATTTGTTTCTAATTCCAAAAAAACATCTGCTCTAAAAATACTTTCAACATTATTAAATTTCAATGAAAATTCAATATCCTTTATTGTCCTTTTTGTATTTTGATCAATAAATAAAACTGTTTTATAATACTTAGGACGTTTTTCTTTATTGATTTCAAAACCTTCTTTTTCAGAAAGAAATTCTATAATTTCTTTTTTATATATTATTGTTCCTCTTTTATTTTGGGCAAAACAAAAATTAATTGTAACTATTAATAATAAAACTATTTGCTTTTTTTTCATTTTAGTTGAATTAAAGATTAAAAATGCCTTATTTCAAATTTTAATTATTTTCTAATAATTCAAAATAATGAAAAAGGCATTCTATCAGATTACTTGATTTTTATTTAACAAAAAAGGTCGTAATAAACCGATGTCCAAAAATATTCATCACCTCCAGAACCCATTTCATCTCCATATCTAAATGCATCAGCCATACAATCTGCAGGCGCATATTGTGTATTCGTAAGTTTATTATTTATTATTTCACTTTTTGCATTAGTAAAACTAACAGTCCCTAAAACAAATACTATTCCTAAAATTACTTTTTTCATTTTATTAAATTTTAATTAGTAAATCGCGCTACCCAGCGCATAAATATTTTGTAAATCCTGTGAGGAGTATTAACTTTGCAACACTTTCCTCTGTTTATGCATTGTTTATTACATAGGCAATAGTTTTAAGTTGAACATTTTATTAGCGTATTGTGTTTTTTAAAATTTTATAAACGGAGGAATTTTTCACATAACAATTCTATAAAGAAATTAAAACTTACACAGTTTTATTCCCCTTACAAATTAATTTGGCACAAAAAATTGAAGTGAATTCAATAGCAATTCATTATAATCATAGCAATATTTTTATATTTTTAAAACCTCTTTCAAGGTAAAATTAAAAAAAAAAAAAAATAGCCAACCAAAAATTAATAGTAAGTTTGGGTAATTTATATTTAGTATAAATAAACATAACTGTTCTAACTATTATTTAATAATTTATGACTCAATTCACATTACTTTTCGCCAGTTTACTGGGCGGTTTGGCTATAGTATTTGGTGCTTTTGGCGCTCACGCTTTAAAAAAAATACTTACTGAAGAACAATTAAAAAGTTTTGAAACCGGCGTTAAATACCAAATGTACCATGCTTTGGTTTTATTACTTATCGGATTTCATTTTAAATTAGAAACCATTTCAGAAAAGTATATGGCTATTAGCTTTGTAGTTGGGGTTGTACTTTTTTCATTCAGTATTTACGGTTTGGTAATTTCTTCAGCAAAAAACAAAAAATTACGTTTTTTAGGTCCAATTACACCACTTGGAGGCTTGTTATTGGTGTGTGGATGGTGTTTGCTATTTTACAACATTTTAATTACTTCATAATCGTTGAAGGGCAAATTGTTGAAGGGTTTAAAGTTGGTTTAGGCTAAGTTCAATCATCAATTAAAATAAGGGAAAACTGTCAATTTCTGAACCAAAAGTCCTCTTTGGAAGGATTTATAGGGATTCCTTAAAACAAAAAAAGCGTCCCGTAATTCGGGAAGCTTTCCATTGGTTTAAAAAACCGTGACGTCTTTTACAACGTCAACAACACAACTAAATCGCTTTCGTAGCGATAAGCAAATATATAAATTTTTATTCAATATCAAATTCTAAACACTTTTTATCTCTAAATTATTTAGTTTTCTGAATTGATTGTATCTTTGCAAATTGTAAATTAAAAAGAACTAATAAAAAACGCATCATGCAATTATCACCACTTGAAATAATTAGAAGAGAATCGCTTCAAAAACTTCGTGAATTAGGCATCAATCCTTATCCTGCAGAAGAGTTTAAAACAACTGCACATATTAATGATATTTTATCAAATTTTGATAAGTACGAAGGTAAAGAAGTTGTATTGGCTGGTAGAATGATGAGCAGAAGAATTATGGGTAAAGCCTCTTTTGCTGAATTGAAAGATGCCAGTGGAAGAATGCAAATTTACATTAGCAGAGATGAAATTTCATCAGAAGAAGACCCAACTATGTACAATACGGTATTCAAAAAATTATTGGATATGGGTGACATCATTGGAATTAGAGGTGATGTTTTTAGAACTAAAGTTGGTGAAGTTTCTGTAAATGTTAAGGAATTGACCGTACTTTCTAAAAGTTTACGTCCGTTACCTGTTGTAAAAACAGATGCTGATGGAAAAATACACGATGCTTTTGCAGATGCCGAACAAAGATACCGCAGACGTTATGTAGATTTAATTGTAAACGATCACGTAAAAGAGACGTTTATTAAGCGTACAAAAATTACCAACGCAATGCGTAACTTTTTTAACGAACGTGGTTACTTAGAGGTTGAAACTCCAATTTTACAACCAATTCCGGGTGGTGCTGCGGCTAGACCTTTTATGACGCATCACAATGCCTTAGATATGCCTTTGTATTTAAGAATTGCAAATGAGTTGTATTTAAAACGATTGATTGTTGGTGGTTTTGATGCTGTTTATGAGTTTGCAAAAGACTTTAGAAATGAAGGAATGGACAGAACTCACAATCCAGAATTTACGGTAATGGAATTGTACGTTGCATACAAAGATTACAACTGGATGATGAATATGACTGAAGAGTTATTGGAAAAAGTTTGTACGGAAACCAATGGTACAACAGAAGTTTTAATTGGAGAAAACAAAGTTAGTTTTAAAGCACCTTATGCAAGAGTACCTATTTTAGAAGCCATTAAAATTCACACAGGTTTTGACGTTGCCGGAATGAAAGAAGATGCTTTGAGAGATGTTTGTAAAAAGGTTGGTATTGAAGTTGATGAAACCATGGGTATAGGAAAAATGATTGATGAATTGTTTGGTGAAAAATGTGAACACCACTACATTCAACCAACATTTATTACAGATTATCCAAAAGAAATGAGTCCGCTTACAAAAGAACACCGTACAAATCCAGATTTAACTGAGCGTTTTGAGTTGATGGTAAACGGAAAAGAATTGGCCAATGCTTACTCTGAGTTAAATGATCCAATAGACCAACGCGAACGCTTTGAAGACCAACTTAAATTATCTGAGAAAGGAGACGATGAAGCCATGTTTATTGATCAAGATTTTATTCGTGCTTTAGAATACGGAATGCCTCCAACATCAGGTATTGGTATTGGAATTGACCGTTTGGTAATGTTTATGACCAACAATGCTTCTATACAAGAAGTATTGTTTTTCCCTCAAATGAAACCAGAGAAAAAAGCACCTTCGGTTGAGTTAAACGATGATGAAAAAGCATTGTTAAAATTAATTGAAACTAAATCTCCTATTGCTTTAAATGACTTAAAAACTGAAAGTGGTTTGAGCAATAAAAAATGGGACAAATGCTTAAAACATTTAACAAAAAACAACCTTGCAAAAGTTAACAATACTGATGATGGTTTGTTTGTTGAAAAAGTTTAAGCCTACTTCATAAAAATATTTTAAAAGGAATTACTTAAATGTAGTTCCTTTTTTTGTTTGCTTCTATTTTCAATAAAATTTATAAAACCTTCATTTTAAAACTTCAAATTAAAGATTAGTTACACTTTTAATAGATGACAAAAAATATTTTAATATAACTGCTATTGGATTAGGACTGACATTAGCCAAATTAGCCATTAACAATGGTAAAATTTAACTTAATATTACCCATTTAACTACAGGTTATAAAGCATTAAAGAAAGAAAAAATAGTTAAAATACCAAGATTTACAAGTCGGTTTTTAGCCATTTTACTTCGTATTTCACTTCAAAATTTATCGACTTCAATGGTATATAAAATTCAAAAGTTAAATAGAAATTGATAAAAAATTGACTATTTTATTTTAAAAAGAAAGTAAATTTTAAACTAATCTCAAAATTTTAGCTTTTTCAAAATAAAAAATAGTACAAAACAATATTATATTTAATATTTTTATAAAAAATAAAAACACACATATGAAAACAATTTTTAAAGCAATTATAATCATTGCAGCATTGGTTTTACAATCGTGCAGTACAAATAAAGTTTTATGGGTAAACAGTTATAAAAGTTTTTGTACAGCTGGTGTAGGTGATATGCAATGTTTGTTGGTTAATTACAATGACAATCTTGAAAGTCCTAAATGGGAAAATTTTTATTCAAACATTGAAGGTTTTAACTTTAACCCTGGGTATTTTCAAAAAATAAAAGTAAAAACAACCAAGTTAAAAGAAAAAGATGTACCTGCAGATGCCTCATCAATTAAATATAAATTAATAGAAGTGATTGAACAAGTTGAAGACAGTAGGTTTAAATTAAATGATATTTGGGTGGTAACAAGTATCAACGGAAAAACATTGGATAAAAGCAGTAATTTACCACAAGTTGAAATCAATATTTCTAAAATGAAGATTTTAGGAAATGATGGTTGTAATAATTTTACTGGCGGAATAAAACAATTAACTTCAAATGAAATTTTAATAGAAAACATAGCTGCTACCCGAAAAATGTGTCCTGATATGACCATTACAAATTTGTTTAATGCAGGACTTCAAAATACATCAAATTACAACTTAAAAGAGTTGAATCTATTTTTTTACGATAAAGAAGGTAACGAAACTCTTGTGTTAAAAAAAATTGATTAAATAAATAAAAATCATCTTATAAACCATAGCAACAATAGTTTGCTATGGTTTTTCTATTTAGTTAAAAATTAGTAACTTGTATACTCATATCAAACCATATGAGTCATGAAAAAACAAGCCGTATTATTTTTAAAAACACCATTGGCAATTCCTATTTTTTTCTTGCTATTAATTGGATTTCAACAAAATACTTATTCATCAAACAGTATCGTTAACGATTCTATTGGTTACAATAGTTATAGAGGAATTGTGATAGATGGCAAAACAAAAGAGCCATTGGTTTTTGCTACTATAACAGTAAACGAAACCAATATTAGCACAGTAACAAATACAAAAGGTGCTTTTTTATTAAAAGTTCCAAAAAGAAATAAAAGTAAAAGCATTACCATTTCTTTTTTAGGATATACCAGTAAAGTTGTAAATCTTTCAGATTTTAATAAAGATGAAACCACAATTACTTTAGAAACCTATATTGAAGAACTTTCAGAAATTAAAATTACTACAAAAGATGCGCCTAGTTTGGTTAAAGAAGTTTTTAAACGAAAGGCTCAGAATTATCTTGCTGTAAATACTGAAATGACAGGTTTTTACCGAGAAACCATCAAAAAAAGAAACACTTATGTGTCACTTGCAGAAGCCATTTTAATAATTAACAAACCTTCTTATACTACTGAAAGAAATGATATTTTACAACTTCATAAATCGCGTAAAAACACCAATTATGAAAAATTAGATACCATAACTTTAAAACATAGCGGAGGCCCTTACGACATGATTCGTTTAGATATTATTAAGAATCCTGAATTGCTTCTTACAGACGAAATGTTTAAAAATTATGATTTCACATTTGACACTTCAACAAAAATTGACAATAGGGTTATATACGTTGTAAATTTTAAGCAAAAACCAGCATCACAAGATGCCCTGTTTTTTGGTAAATTATTTATTGATGCTAATTCACTGGCATTAACAGCTGTACAATTTCAAGTAGATTTATCGGATATCAACAAAGCATCTGACTTTTTTATAGTGAGAAAACCACAAAGAGCAAAAGTAAAACCTATACAAGCCAACTATTTTACAAAATATGCTGAAAAAAATGGCAAATGGTTTCATAGTTATAGCAGAATTGAACTTGGATTTAAAATTGATTGGCACAAAAAAATATTCAACTCTATCTTTTACTCTACTATGGAATTGGCAATTACAGACTGGAAACCTGATACTTCAGCAGCTTCTATTAGAAATAGAGATCGCTTAAGACAATCTGTTATTATGGCTGATGAAGCTTCCGGATTTAACGACCCCGAGTTTTGGGGAGAATTTAATGTAATTGAGCCCGAAAAACCAATTGAAAATGCCATTAAAAAAATTCAAAAACAGTTAGAAAAAATGGAATAGATATCAATTATCAATTATCAATTATCAATTATCAATTATCAATTATCAATTATCAATTATCAATTATCAATTATCAATTATCAATTATCAATTATCAATTTGTTTTTCAACAACACTTTGTGTTGTTGAAAAACAAAAGCCGCTAAATTAAAATTCAGCGGCTTTTGTTTTAGAATTGTTTTCTAATTATATTTTCTTCAATTGCTCTTTTAGCATTTTAACCTGATCTGTTAAAACACCTTGAGTATCTAATTTTTTAGCTTCGTTTAACAACTGTGTTGCTTCACGCTTACGTCTTTTAGACATTGCAATACCTGCCAATTGCAATTTTGCCATAGCAACATCATGGCTCATACTTAAACCTAAACTCAATGCTTTTTTAAATAACTTTTCTGCCTGAGTTAAATTGGTTTGAGAAATCATAATTCCTTGTAAAAAATTATAATATCCTTCTTGTTTTTGAACCAATGCCGTACTTGGGTTTTTAATGTAAGCCAACCATTTGCTTGCTCCAGCAAAATTTTGTTTTCTTAATTGCCAAAAGGCCAATAAAATAAATTCGTTTTTAAAATAAAACAACACAAAAATACCAGCCAATAAAATCAATGAAATTCCATTCATTATATTTCCATCAATAAATTGAAAAATTGACCAAACTAAAATACCAGCAGCTATTACTAACTTTATATATTTATTATACATTTTTACTTTTTTTAAGAGTTTGCAAAGTTACATTTTTGCAACTGTTTTCCTTATTTTTTATAATGTTTTTTAAATTGAATGTATGCACCTATAGAAATTACTGCTACAATTGCTATTGAATAATACACAAATGTTGGCGTAATTACCTTATCTCCGCTTGCATACGAGTGTAAACCAGACAAATAGAAGTTAACACCAAAGTAAGTCATTAAAATTGAAGCAAAAGCAGCTACAGAAAACACATTGAATGTAAATCTACTTCTTAAGCCTGGAACTAAGCGTAAGTGTAAAACAAAAGCATAAATCATAATACTAATTAACGCCCAAGTTTCTTTTGGGTCCCATCCCCAATAACGTCCCCAACTTTCATTAGCCCATTGACCGCCTAAAAAGTTTCCTATAGTTAACATTACCAAACCAACAGTTAAAGCCATTTCATTAATAATGGTAATTTCTTTAATCATTTCGCCAACTTTATCTTTGTTTTTTGAAGTGGTTAAAACCATTAAAATAAGCGCAATTAAACCTAAAATCATACCCAAAGCAAATGGTCCGTAACTTGCTACAATAATTGCAACGTGAATCATTAACCAATACGAATTTAAAACAGGTTGTAAGTTTGCAATTTCAGGATCCATCCAGTTCCAATGCGCAACCATTAAAATAAATGCTGTTAAAAATGCCGTTGCAGCAATGGTCATAGATGATTTTCGTCCAAAAATCAATCCAAACAACATTGTTGCCCAACCAACATAAATCATAGATTCGTAAGCATTACTCCAAGGTGCGTGCCCACTAACTATCCAACGTGCAATTAAACCGCCTGTATGCATTAAAAACAATACAATAATAATGGCAATACAACCTTTAATTAAATAGCTTAAAACCTTGCTGTTGTTAAAAATTTGAAATATTACCAATAAAAACATTAAAGTTCCAATGTACATATAGTAACTAAACAGTTTTTTAAAAACATCGTATTTATTGTAAGCTATTTCTAGGTCAATTTTCTTTTCTGAAGGATAAACTGCACTTCCATATTTTTTTTGAAAAGTAATAATCCCTCCTAAAATATCATCAGAATCCAAATAATTGTTTGAAATTTTTGCTTCAGACAAAGTTTGAATGTAAATTGGTAAAATTTGACGAACAAAAATAGAATCCTGTCCTTTAAAATTAGCCTGATTCAATTCGTTATGAGATACCCATTTATGGTTTGGATCATTAGGTATTGGGAAAATCTTTAATACATCTCCAGTAATTGCCGAGTACAATAAATTAACCCTTCTATCTACATTTATAACGTCTTTTTCATATTTACTTTTAATATTTTGTTTTTGAGCTTCAGCTTGAATTTCACCTAATTTGTAATTTCCTCTTTCATCAAAACAAGAAGATAACGACGCATATTTATCTTCGTGAGCAACTCCTAAAACATCTCTTAATTTTGTATTTCCAGGTTCAATATAAATAACAGGAACTTGAAACCAAAGTCGTGGATTTTGTTGGATAGATAAAAATACCTGAGTAGCATTCATACCTTCGTAAGTATCGTGCTTGCTTACTTTTCTCAACAATTCTGAAGCATAAGTATCAACTGGTTTCATTCTTCCACCGGCATCTTGAATAACCACTTTGCTAAACTTATCTGCATGTGCCTTACTAATAACATTTGCGATTAAAGCCGAATCAATTTGTTGAGTTGTAACTGCGTGATTGTGTTGTTGAGAAAACGCAATACTAGAAATTAATAACAAGGCCAACGTAGTAAGCGTTGCTTTTTTATTTCTCATTTTTTGTAGACTTTTTCTTAAAAAATCAAAACGTGTTTTTGGTAAAAATAAAATTAAAATCAACCCTGCATACAATGAAAAATAACCAACATAGGTAATGGTTGAACCCCAAAAATCATGGTTTACAGATAAATGAGTTTCTTCATATTCATCGGTTATATTATAACTCGACTGAAAAAATTTATAACCTTTATAGTTTAAAATATTATTCATAAAAATCCTAAAATCAAAAGTTTCACTTGGATCAATTACAGTCACTTCACTGGCAAAAGACATTGGACTGTTAGAACCAGGATATTTGTCTAACTGAAAATCGTTTAATTTTATACTAAATGGCAACTGCCTTTGCAAAGCACCATAGTTCATTCTAAAATTTAAATTACCAACAGTAAATTGCGTTGGTGGTTGAATTGCAAATTGCCCACCACTAACTTGAATTTGTTTGGTTTCGCCTGCAACGGTAACATCAAATTCTAACAAAGCCAAAGAGTTTTGGTCTTTATTACCTTGAACTGTTTTATATGCTCCTTTTAACGAACCTTGCGGAACAACAAAAGTTAACCCAGCAATATTGTGAACCGCTAAAAGTGAAAAATCTTGTAATGAATCTTTTGCAATAACACCCTCAAATTGGTCTGCCATTCTAAAGAAATTACCTTCAACAACCGATTTAATTTTAAAACCACCATCAACAGAAATAATATCAATGGTATTTTGATTAGGAGCATCAAAACCAACAAGTACGCCGTGAACAACCTCTGAAGATCCTTTTTTAATGTAATGGTCGTGTCTTCCGCCACCACCCGATTCAACAAATTTTAAATATTCCGTACCATTTTCGTCTTCAACAAAACTTGTAGTTGCATTTGGAATATAGTTGGTTAGTTTAACTTCAAAATCTACTCCTCTAAAATCGCTTTTATAACTAAAGTTATTTTTGCTTATTGATGATAATAAAATAGGAAAATTCTCTGGAGTTTTCTCTTCATTACCATTATTAACAGCAATACTGATATAGTTTTTTTCTGATAAAAATTTATTGGAAACAGCTCCTTCTTTTATAGGCATAATACCTTCAAAACTAACATAACGCGTTATACCTGCACCAATTATGATAAATAAAAACGCCAAATGAAAAATTAAAACAACCCATTTTTCTTTTTTATACAATCTGTATTTAAAAATATTTCCGAAAAAATTTAGCACAAAAAACAACATAATACCCTCAAACCACCAAGCGCTATAAACCAATGCTTTTGCAGTTTCTGTACCATGATCGTTTTCTATAAATGTTGCAACCCCCATAGAAAGCGCAAAAACTAAAAACAAAACAGCTGTAATTCGGGTTGAATAAATAAGAGAGAGTAATTTGTTCATTATATATATTTTATCTTTAAAAATAAATGAATTGCAAAAATAATGATATTTGTCATACTAGGCTAAATTACGACCTAACTTTAACAATATATATTTAATACAATTTTAGCCGATAAAGATACATTTAACTTTTATGAATCCTGATGATTATTGTCATTTAAAAAGACATAAACAAAACTGTTTTTACATTAAATCAAAAAATACAATACACTTTTATCTTTTTTACTTAATTTTGCACAAAGAATTTAATTTAAATTAAAATGATGTTATCACGCGCCAGCAAATATGCTATCTTATCTACACTCTATTTAGCAGAACATTCTAGTGAAGAACGTAAAATAAGTGTTAAAGAAATTGCTGAAAAAATTGACGTTCCGCATCCTTTTTTAGCAAAATTATTTCAGCAGTTAGTACGTGGCAAAATAATTTCTTCAACCAAAGGACCTAATGGCGGTTTTTATTTAAACAAAAAAAACAGCAATAAAAATGTTTGTGATATTATTGAAAACATTGACGGCCTAAACAGATTAAATGATTGCTTTTTAGGCTTACACGAATGCGATGGTGCTAACCCGTGCCCTGTTCACTTTATAGTTGAACCTTTTAAAAACAACATCTTAGGTAAATTTAGAGACAAAACTATTGTTGAATTTGCTAAAGAAATATCTGATTCTGGAAGAATCTTAACTTTAAAAGACATCAGCCCTAAAATCACAAAAAAACCTTAAAAAAAAATGTTTTTTTTCTCTTCTAGATGAAAAATAAAATTTACTTTTGTTTTATAAAAGATTTAAAGGTCTTTTTATATTTTAAATAGAAATAATTAACCAATTAAACTCGTAAATCATGTTATCTAAAAAACAAGCAAGGGCTTTCTTTCTTGGAGGAACACTGGTAACTTTCCTTATTTTTATAGGATTAACCGTGTATTCCTTATCATCAAGTACAGACCAAACTAACCATGAGAATCTAACAGATTCAGTTGTTAGAGGTAAAGAAATTTGGGAATCTAATAACTGTATGGGCTGCCATACTATTTTAGGTGAAGGCGCTTATTATGCTCCAGAATTGACAAAAGTTGTTGATCGATTAAATATCAAATATGGCGGTAATGGCGAAGAAGTTATCAAAAGTATATTAATGTCTAAAACACCTTGGCAGCCTAATGGCAGAAAAATGGTCGCTTACGGAATGACCGAACAGGAAGCTACTGATGTTGTTGCCTTTTTTAATTGGATTGGTGAAATAGACTTAAACGGATTTGACAGAATTGTTTCTCCATTAGCAAAAGACAAAATTAACAAGTAAAAAAAGACATTATGAAATATAAATCACAAAAAGTAGCATATTGGTTTTTTGCCCTTTCAATGCTATTGCTAGTACTACAAATTGTTTATGGATTTGTAATGGGTTTTGCCCGAATTGGATTTGACAATTTACACAACTTTATTCCTTTTAATACTGCTAGAGCAGTTCACACCAACTTATTGGTAGTTTGGCTATTATCTGGTTTTATGGGAGCCGCTTACTATATTATTCCTGAAGAAGCTCAAAAAGAATTGGTCAGCGTTAAATTGGCTTATGTACAATTAATAAGTTTAGCACTTGTAGGTGTTACTGCTATTGTTGGATATCATTTTAACTATTGGGAAGGACGTAAATTTTTAGAAATTCCTCGTCCGTTAGATTATTTAGTAGTGGTAAACGTGTTGTTATTTTTAGGCCTAATATTAACAACCTTATTTACAGGAAAAAGAAGAACAACCACAGCATTGGTATTGTCTATGGGTTTGCTTTTTGCTGCCTTGCTCTACTTACCTGGAATGTTGCCATTTGACAGCCAAGTAACGGATTCTTTTTTCCGTTGGTGGGTAGTGCATTTATGGGTTGAAGGTGTTTGGGAATTAATTATGGGTGGTATTTTATCATTCTTATTAATCAAATTAACTGGAGTTGACAGAGAAGTTATTGAAAAATGGCTGTATGTAATTGTAGGTTTAACCTTCTTATCGGGAGTTTTAGGTACCGGTCACCATTACTACTACATTGGAGTAAATAAAATTTGGTTGGTTGTTGGTGGTATATTTTCAGCTTTAGAACCTTTGGCGTTCTTAGCAATGGCATTATTCGCCGTAAATATGTACAGAAAAGGTGAGAAAAAACACCCAAATAAATTGGCTTTGTACTGGACATTAGGTTCTGCAATTGTATCATTTGTTGGTGCTGGTTTATTAGGTTTTGCACATACTTTACCACAAACAAACTTATACACGCACGGTACTTTAGTTACAGCAATGCACGGTCATTTGGCTTTTTGGGGAGCTTATGCTATGATAGTTTTAGCCATTATTAGTTATGCTTTACCAAATATGACAGGCCGAAAATTATACGAAAGTTCAAGAGGTAGAGCTGCATTTTGGTTATCAAATATAGGTATGCTTGGTATGACAGTTGCTTTTGGTGTTGCCGGAGTTGCTCAGGTATATTTAGAACGTAAGTTTGGAATGGAGTTTATGCTTGTTCAAAAAGAAATAAGTATTCACTTTGTAGTTTTAATACTTTGTGCAACTATGTTCACAACAGGTATTGTACTTTATATAGTTGATTTTTACAAACACGGATTACCAACTGACGAAGCACTAGAGATACAAGAATAAATAAAAAATTGTACCATCATTTTTCAAATTAATTTCCAGAGTTAAAGCTATTGTTATTTTAAAATAGATAACAAAAATAACATTAACTCTGGTTTTTTATAAAAAACTTAAAACTGTTTAAATGAAAAACCAAATTCCATATTATCAGCAAATAGGAAAAGAAGTCGAAGTTTTTGAACACGCTTATAAAAACAAAATTCCTTTTTTATTAAAAGGACCAACCGGAACTGGTAAATCAAGGTTTATTGAGTTTATGGCACATCAATTAGCTAAAAAATTAATCACTATTAGTTGTCATGAAGAAACCTCTTCAACAGATTTAATAGGAAGATATATTATAAAAGGAGCCGAAACCATTTGGATGGATGGTCCATTAACCATTGCCATAAAAAATGGTTCTATTATTTATTTAGATGAAATTGCTGAAGCCAGACCCGATGTTATTGTTGCCATTCACTCTTTAACCGATCACAGACGCGAGTTGTTCATCGACAAACTGGGTGAAACCGTAAAAGCACACCAAGATTTTATGCTGGTGGCATCTTTCAATCCTGGCTATCAAAAAGGATTTAAAGAGCTAAAACCTTCAACCCGACAACGTTTTATAGCCACTTCTTTTGCTTATCCAAATGAAAAAATTGAAGCTGAAATATTGGTAAATGAAACTGGTATTGAAGCAAGTATTGCTAAAAAGCTTGTCAACATTGCCACAAAAATTAGAAACTTAACCGAACTTGGTTTGGCTGAAACTGTTTCAACAAGATTGTTGGTAGATGCTGCAAAATTAATTCATAGCGGTTTACCAAAACGTTTGGCTGTTGAAGTTGCCATTGTAGAACCACTTACAGACGATTTAGATGTTATCGAAGCCTTGAAAGATTTATGTAATTTGATGATATAATTAGTAAACAGTAACAGTTCGCAGGCAATTATGCTTTGAAAACTGAAAACTGTAACTGAAAACTGAAATACATGTTCGAACCAGATGAATATCTTTTTACCAAACTTGCCTATTACTTCAAAAGAAGAAGTAAAAGAAAGCAAGAGGATATTGCACATGCAGTATATTTAAATGATATAAAACCCCGATTAACAATTCTATCAAGAGCAATTACAGGACAAACTATTGAAATATATGAGGCTGAAAGAGAAGGTGGCTATAAAAACAATAACTTTTTTTTACCTTCAACATTTTCAGATTTCCCTTCAACAGATGAAAATATTGCTTTTTATTTGTTCCGAATTTTATATTTATCCGTTCAAAAGAATTTAAATTTAAATTGGAATGACAATATTGAACACGATTTAATTGAATCTCAACAAAAAGCTTCAGAAACCTCCACATTGGTTTTACAATCTTTGTTTGAGCAGTTTCCAATTACAGAAAAATACCACGAAAATTTCAAGAAATATTATTCAGCAAAATCAACAACTAAAACACCTGCAGATTATACTTTTATCTATGGAAAATGGATGCGTAACAATCCTGAAGATTATTTAGATAAAAAACTAAATAACTTTACCGATAAAGTTAAAAATGCAGATGAAGAAAAGCCAAAAACCATTTTAAAATCAAATGCTGTTGAAGAAATTATTTCGGTTCAGGTTGATGTAAAACAACAGGAAGATGCTGTGTTGCAACATCAATTTGAAAAAGTAGAAACTGCTGAAGAATTTGGTGGAAATTTTAAAGATTTTGATGGCGATGATGAGTTAGAAGACCACTCAAACGCCTTGGAAGATTTAAACATGAAATACACAGTACGTGTAGATGACACCGCACACGCTGTTTACCAAGCCGATTTTATTGAAAATACAACAGTTTCTGAAAGTGCAGAAAATGACAGTACTGGCTATCATATTTTATATGATGAATGGGATTTTTCTAAACGTACTTATAAAAGCAATTTTTGTAAAGTATATCCAAAAACATTACAAAAAACAGCCATCCCCTATTACAAAAAAACATTGAGTGACTACCGGTCAACTTTGGTTGGTTTACGTAAAATGTTGACCAACGTTAATAACAAATACCAGCAACAACGCCGCCAAACACAAGGTGATGAGTTTGATATTGATGCCATAACCGATTTATTTGTTGATGTACATTCTGGACACACTCCTTCAGAAAAAATATACCTTTCAAAACGAAAAAAAGAAAAAGATTTATCCATTCTATTGTTACTAGACGTCAGTTTGTCAAGTGATGGTTATGCCGCTGGAAATCGCGTAATTGATGTTGAAAAACAAGTTTCTATTTTATTTGGCGAAATTTTAAGCGAATTTAATATTGATTTTTCTATCGATTGTTTTTATTCAAAAACCAGAAATCATTCTTCATATATCACCATCAAAGATTTTGATGAAGATTGGAACAAAGCCAAATTTAAAATAGGTGCTATTGAGCCAAGTGGCTACACTCGTATTGGCGCGGCTTTACGACATTCAGGCGCTATGTTAGACAAGCGAGACACCAAAAATAAATGGGTAATTTTAATATCAGACGGCAAACCTAATGACTATGATAAATACGAAGGAAAATATGGTGTAAATGATGTAAAACAAGCGCTGCGCGAATTAAATGAACGCAACATTAATTCTTATGCATTGGCTATTGAAGCACAGGCAAAATATTATTTACCCCAAATGTTTGGGCAAAACCATTATCAAATTTTAACCACACCCGTCGAATTATTAAAGTCGATGGTACTGTTGTACGAAAAAATAAAACATCAAAGTTAATGGAAAACACAAATATCAATCACAAAAACATTTTCTACCCTCCTGGTGGAATTTTAATGTGGATTGTCATTTTTTTAGAATTGTTTACTTTTGGTGCAGCTTTAATAGCCATGGTTATTTATAGCAAAGAAGAGCCAATTGTTTTTCACAATTCCAGATTGTTATTAAACACTACATATGGCGTAATAAACACACTTATACTATTAACAAGTGGTTTATTTATGGCTTTAAGTGTGCTGTGGTTTAAAAAAAATAATTTAAAATTAGCAAAGTGGTTTTTACTTTTAACAATGCTTGGAGGCTGCTTTTTTTTAGGACTAAAATCTATTGAATACCACTCTAAAATAGAGGCTGGTTTAACAATTGGCTACAATACTTTTTTTACTTTTTATTGGATGCTTACCTTATTTCATGTAATTCACGTAATTGTTGGACTTGTAATATTACTATTTATTTACACAGGCTTACTTAACACCATAAAATTAAAAACAACGTTAGAAGATTTTGAATCAAGCGCTGCTTTTTGGCATATGTGCGATTTAATATGGCTGCTACTTTTTCCTATAATTTATTTGATATTTTAAAATGAAAACAAAAGGTTTTATTGCTATTTGGGTTGTTTTGATAATAATAACGCTATTAGCTGCATTTACTGCACAAACGTTAGTGCATTCTAATTTCATAATTCATGTCATCTTAACATTTTCTGCAATTAAATTTTTATTGGTTTCATTTTACTTTATGGAAATAAAAAAAGCACATGCATTTTGGAAAGCTTCACTAATAATATTTGTACTAATATTTTTAACAACTACACTTTTTGTTATTTAAAAAATTATTTAAAAAAACTGTAAACATTGATAAATGTCAGTATTTAGATACAATTTACCCCGTACATTCGTAATGTTTTAAATAAATATTTTGTTAAAAATATAAATATCTGATTTACAGATTGTAATTTCAGAAAAGCAGATATTAGTTAGTAGTTTTAGTTTAGAACCAGCAACAAAGATTCTCAATTCAAAGTTGCTGGTTCTTATTTTTTATACTATTTCTGCCAAAGATTTATTATCCCTATTGATTGAAAGTGAAAAATGCACTTTTATATTCCCAAAATTTAGCGATAAACAAACCCGCAAATACCAAAGACATTATAAATTTTAACAAAGTTGACGTTAAAAATCCGATAAAAGAACCAAATGCAGCTTTTAATGCTTTTTGTCCATTTCTACTATCATTTAATATTTCACCAATAAACGCGCCTAAAAATGGACCAAAAATAATACCCAAAGGACCAAAAAACATTCCAATAATTAATCCGACCATACTACCTCTAACTCCAAACTTAGTACCACCAAATTTTTTTGTTCCTATAGCAGGAATAAAATTATCTATAACGGTAATAATTAAAGCAATTGCAAAAGTTACCCCAATAAAAGTCCAATCATTAGGTATTACATTTGTTAAATACAGCAATAATAGACCAACCCAACTTGCTAAAGGCCCTGGTAAAACAGGCAATAACGAACCTGCCAAACCAATTATAATTAATAAAAAGCCAAGTATCAATAGAAAAATATCCATTTCATTTAATTTTTTGTACTTCAAAAATAACATAAAAATATTTTATCAATTGATAAATTTATAATTATTAAAAATTCAATAATTTAAATAGTATCAATTAAATATCAAAGGTACTATCTAAAGAAACATCTAATTTCACAGTCACACATTTAATACAAAAGACCCACTTATTATAAATATTTGGCTGAATTCAAAAGGGCTAAATTTTCAATCGTATATTGATTTATTTTATTACTTTTAGCAATTACAAATTGGTTTACCAATCTGGATATCCAATTAATCAAACTAAACAACCCTAAACCAAATTAAAAATGAAAATTTATTTACAAAAACGCTTGTGCCTTTTTGCGTTATGCATGATAGGAACATATTTCACAATTCCTGTAATAGCACAAGTACCATCAGATCTTATTGAAAACTGTAAACAATGGAAAATTACTTATCCCACTGGAGCTGAAGATAAGACTTTATGTGGAGAACCTAATAACGAGTTCTTTTATGTAAATGGTACTAGAGATGCAATTGTTTTTCGTGCTCCAATAAGAAGTAATAATGGCACTACTCCCAACTCAAGTAATATTCGTTCTGAACTTAGAGAAAGATTAGCGGATGGTAGTGCGGATATTTATTGGACTACTACTGGCACACACATGGTTTATGTTAAACAGGCAATTACCCATTTACCAATTAACAAACCTCACTTAGTAGCAACTCAAATACACGGAAATAAAGATGACGGTATTGATGATTCCATGGTTATGAGATTAGAAAATTCACATCTGTTCTTAACTTTTAATGGAGGTAAGTTAAGAAGTGATATTACTATTAAAACAAACTATACTTTAGGAACTATCCATGAAGTTATTTTTCGGGTAGTTGATGGCAAGCACTATTGCTATTATTCTGAAGATGGAAATCTATTAAGCGCATATAATAGTGGTAATGCATCTTCATATTTGGTAAAAGATGGCGGTAATGATTATGTAATGGATTTAAATTATGATCAATCTTATTTTAAGGTAGGAAACTATACCCAAAGCAATGCAGATGAAGAAGGAAGTGATACAGATAACCCTAATAATTATGGAGAAGTTTTGGTATATGATTTTTCTGTTAACCATGGAGTACAAAAAGTTACTGGAGTAACATTATTACCAAGTACCGTAGACCTTATTATAGGGAGCACAAAACAATTATCATCATCAATAAGTCCATCAAATGCTTCAAATTTAGCTATAAGTTATAGTAGTAACAATCCGTTAGTTGCCAAAGTTAATCCAACAAGTGGACTTGTTACTGCTGAATCTGAAGGTAGTGCTACAATTACAGTAATAACAGATGACGGAGGATTTACAGATACAAGTTTAATTACAGTTGTAACACCTTCTATAGGAGATAACTTAGCGTTGAATAAACCAATCACTGGTTCTGGTATCCATGATGCAGATTATATAGTTGAAAATTTAGTGGATGGATTGACTTCAACAAAATGGTCAGTTTCTGGATTTCCGCAAACAGCAATTATAGATTTAGGAGCAGTTTATACATTGGGAAGAACTGAAATGGTATGTCATTCTGATAGAGATTATCAGTTTACAGTATCGGTATCAAGTACAGTAAACGGTACTTATACCCAAATTGTTGATAGATCTGCTAATACTACACAAGGTACCTTAACACATCCTATTATTGATACTTTCTCTGGTATTGACGGGCGTTTTGTTAAGGTAACCATTTCTGGCGCTGCAACATATACAGGTACATGGATGAGTTTAACTGAGTTCAGAGTGTTTGCAGGTGAAACTTTATCTATAGGAGATGATATTTCCTCATCAGAAAAAGCCGTATTGCTTTGGCCAAACCCGGCTACAAATACTGTTAACATTAGCGGAAATTATAACTTTGATACACTTACTGTATATAATCAATTGGGTAAATTGGTTATGAATCAAGCTATCCAAAGTAAATCTGTTGAAATCTCTCATTTAATTCCTGGTTTGTATATATTTAAACTTACAGGATACAATAAAACAGTAAATCAACGTATTTTAAAACAATAATTGTTTATTAAATATAATAAGGCAGGTGAAGATTACTTTACCTGCTTTTTTTATATCATCAAATTATTACAATAATGACAGAATCAAGTCAAATTTAAACAAAATGAGCCCGATACAATATCGAGCTCATTATTATCAAAATTAATTATAAATTTGTCCAAACATTTGGGTTCAGTCTACATTTTCGTTTTTTATATTATAATTTTGTTAGGCATTAAGGCATAATAATAGGCACTAAATTTTCTGTATATCTAATAATATACAATCCGTTATTGTCAAAACTTCCAAAATCATTTTTTGAATACTGAAAAATTCCAGAAACTCTAGTAGACCAACCAGCATTTAAACCTTTATCTAAATTACCATTATTACTTGCGTAACGCACTAACATATCATAAGTTACATCAAAACCACGCAAGGCATATTTTGATGGATATGCTTTGTTTTTAACATAAAATGCATTGTAAAAGTAATTGATTTCTTCATTTTCAGTATCAATAAACTCTGAAGTTGGGTAAGTGAAATTCAATTTTCCTAAAAATACATTTTCAATATTATCAAAATTTTTCCCTTTATTTAAAGCATACAAATCTATCTCAACGTCTTCAGAAAAACCTTTTAAACCATTAATTGTAGCTGATGTTGTAACATTATCATCGCTTACAATAATAACCCAGTTTTTATTTGTTTTACTTATTTTTAAACTGAATACAGAACGATTGATATAACCATTTTGAGGTTTAATTACCGAAACATTGTGGACATTTTTAAACCCGTTTATTTTATTTACAATTTGCCAAAGTTGCGATTGTGTTTCAGCTTTACCATCATTAACAACAACCACATTTTCACCAGCGTAATTTTCTTCTAAATAGGCCAATAATTTTTGTTGATTTAGGTCAGATTTAGGAGCTGTTTTTATTAAATTTTGCTGATTTACATCGTCTTGTTTTTTAGAATAAAGAGGTGCTATAACAGGTTGTTTAATATGTTTAGAAATCCAATGTGCATTGTCAAAAAATAGTGGACCAATTACAAAATCAACATTGCTAAAATTTTGATTTTTAGCCAATAGTGATTGCAATTTTTGATCAGAATTCTCAGAATCAAAATAAGTAACTTTTACATTTAAACCTTTTGATTTTAAAGAGTCTATTGCCAATTGCGCACCCATATGAAAATCAGTCGCAATTTTTAATAAATTATTTTTTGCAAAATTTTGATCTAATATTGAATCATTTAATTTATTTAATTGATAAGGTAAAATAATTGCAACGTTAATCTCTTTATTTAAATTGATATTTTCTTCAAAAGAAGCTTTATTAACGTGACTACTTACAGCTTTAAAATGTTCAACTATTGGCTCATTTGAAGTTTCTTTGACAGCTGTTGGTTTCATTTTTAAAACCATACCTAATTTTAAACCTTCTTTCAATTTAGGATTTAAAGCATATAAATCAGCTTCAGAAACACCAAATCTTTTGGTTAAATTATAAACTGTATCATCTTTCACAACGGTATGAGTCACATAATTTTGAGCAACTTCTTCTACAGAAGCTTTAACAACAGGTATCACTAGCTCCATCCCAATTTTTAGTCCATTAACTAATGTTGGATTGGCATTTTGCAATTGATCTATTGAAACTCCAAACTTTTTAGAAATTCCGTACAAAGTTTCTTTAGGCTGAACAATATACTTTTTAGGCTCATTTACAACCGTTGTACTTATTACTTTTCCAAAGTTTTTGTTTGGTACAATTATAATGGTTCCCAATACAGGTTTTCGACTAACACCCGGATTTAATTTAGATAAATCTTTGGTAGACATATTATAATCGCTGGCAATACTTTTTAGTGTTTCATTTTTCTTTACTTCATAAGAAATATATTTTTTATCCTGCGCATAAACAATGGCAGTTATCAAAAACAAAAATGTGATTAAAAGCTGTATTTTTCTCATTATAATTTAACTTTAAAAAAGTGGTTTATTCCCACTCAATAGTTGCTGGTGGTTTAGAACTAATATCGTACACTACTCTATTAACTCCTTTTACACCATTTATAATTTTGTTCGATGTTTTTTGCAAAAACTCGTAAGGCAAATTCACCCAATCTGCCGTCATTCCGTCAGTAGATTCAACTGCACGTAACACAACCGCTTTTTCATAAGTTCTTTCATCACCCATAACTCCTACCGAGTTAACTGGTAACAACATAGCACCTGCCTGCCAAACACCATCATACAATCCGTCTTCTTTTAAACCTTGAATAAAAATATGGTCAACTTCTTGTAACATTCTTACTTTTTCAGCAGTGATATCTCCTAAAATACGAATTCCCAATCCTGGTCCTGGAAACGGATGACGACCTAATAATTCTTCATCAATACCCATAGAACGACCAACTCTTCTTACTTCATCTTTAAATAAAGTATTTAATGGCTCTACTATTTTTAACTTCATAAAATCTGGCAATCCACCTACATTATGATGTGATTTTATTGTTGCTGAAGGACCTCCAGTTGCTGAAACAGATTCTATAACATCTGGATAAATAGTACCTTGAGCTAACCAAGAAACATCTTGAATTTCGTGCGCTTCATCATCAAAAACTTCAATAAACACACGACCAATAATTTTACGTTTTCCTTCAGGATCAGATTCTCCTGCCAATTCTTTCAAAAAACGTGCCGAAGCATCAACACCTTTTACGTTTAAGCCCATGTGTTTGTATTGATCTAACACATTTTCAAACTCATTTTTACGTAACAAACCATTGTTTACAAAAATACAATATAGGTTTTTACCAATTGCTTTGCTAATTAAAGTAGCTGCTACTGTAGAATCTACACCACCAGATAAACCAAGAACAACTTTATCGTCTCCTAATTTTTCTTTTAGCTCGGCTACTGTAGTTTCAACAAATGAATCTGGAGTCCAAGTCTGAGCTACACCTGCTATGTTAACTAAAAAATTCTTTAAAATAGTTAAACCATCTTTTGAGTGGTAAACCTCTGGGTGAAATTGAATTCCGTAAGTACTTTCATCTTTAATTTTAAAAGCTGCATTTTTAACATCGTGCGTGCTTCCTATCAATTCAAAAGATTCTGGCAAATCCATAATGGTATCACTATGACTCATCCAAACTTGGCTACCTTCAGAAACACCTTCAAAAAACAATTCGTTTTCTTTAATAAATGAAAGATTTGCTCTTCCGTATTCACGTGTATTTGAAGCACCCACTTCACCTCCAAAATTATGAGCCATATATTGCGCTCCATAACAAACACCTAACAGAGGTAATTTGCCTTTTATTTGAGATAAATCGGGATGTGGCGCATCTTCAGCTCTCACTGAAAACGGACTTCCTGATAGGATGACGGCTTTGTAGTCTTCAACCTTAAAATTTTTACTATTGTATGGGAAAATTTCACAAAAAATGTTCAATTCTCTAACTCTTCGAGCAATCAACTGCGTGTATTGCGAACCGAAATCTAATATAAGTACCTGATGTTGCATCCGCAAAAATAATATTATTATAAATAGTACAAATACTTTATTACATTTTTTCTCAACAAATAATATTTAATAATTTTAAATAGCATCCTTTTTGATTATTTTGCTTAAAAAATATGACGATTTAAGCATAAAAAAGCCTTGAAAACAAACATCAAACCTATTTTACTCCCTCAAAATAAAAGCTATAAAACAACTTTGATACAAATACATTTTTTAAAATATAAAATCAGAACAGAAATACCTTTTTAACGCATTTTAAGCACTTTTAAGCGACTTTTACATAATTTACATTTTGTTAATAACTTAAACCAAACACTTTTAAAAAGCAATTTTTAAACTTAAATGAATGATTATATTTGTATGTTACTGAAATTAAAAACTAAAACACCTATTTAATATTTTAAATATGAGCGAAGAAATAAATAAAAATAATTACTCAGCCGATAGTATTCAGGCTTTAGAAGGAATGGAGCATGTACGTATGCGTCCATCAATGTATATTGGAGATGTTGGTATTAGAGGTTTACACCATTTGGTTTATGAAGTTGTTGACAACTCTATTGATGAGGCTATGGCTGGTCATTGTGACACCATCAACGTTATTATAAACAAAGACAATTCAGTTTCTGTAAAAGACAATGGTCGTGGTATTCCTGTAGGGATGCACAAAAAAGAAGGCGTTTCAGCATTGGAGGTTGTAATGACTAAAATTGGTGCTGGTGGTAAATTTGACAAAGACTCATACAAAGTTTCAGGTGGTTTACACGGGGTTGGTGTATCATGTGTTAATGCTTTATCTGTACATTTAAAAGCAACTGTTTTTACAGGTACTCAAATTTGGGAACAAGAATACGAGCGTGGAAAACCTATGTATCCTGCAAAACCAATTGGAGAAACTACTGACAAAGGTACCTTAGTTACTTTTACACCTGATGATACCATATTTACACAAACTGTAGAGTACAATTACGAAACCCTTGCCACAAGAATGCGTGAGTTGTCATTTTTGAACAAAGGACTAACTATTACCTTACAAGACAAGCGTGTTACAGATGAAGAAGGAAATAATCCTACTGAAACTTTTTATAGTGATGAAGGCTTACCTGAGTTTGTAAAATATTTAGATGCAACCCGCGAACCTTTAATTGCAAATGTAATTTCTATTGAAGGTGAAAAAAATGGGGTTCCTGTTGAAGTAGCTATGGTTTACAACACTTCGTATAATGAAAACTTACATTCTTATGTAAACAACATTAATACACACGAAGGTGGAACCCACTTAGCTGGTTTTAGACGTGGATTAACAGCAACACTTAAAAAGTACGCTGATGATTCTGGAATGTTAAAAAACCTAAAATTTGAAATTGCTGGAGATGATTTCCGTGAAGGATTGACAGCTATTATTTCGGTAAAAGTTGCAGAACCTCAATTTGAAGGGCAAACAAAAACAAAATTAGGTAACAGAGATGTTACTGCAGCTGTAAGTCAAGCCGTATCTGAAATGTTACAAGATTATTTGGAAGAAAATCCAAATGATGCCAGAGCTATTGTTCAAAAAGTAATTTTAGCAGCAACTGCACGTCACGCTGCACGTAAAGCACGTGAAATGGTGCAACGCAAAACAGTGATGAGCATTGGTGGTTTACCTGGTAAATTAAGCGACTGTTCTGAAACAGACCCAGAAAAATGTGAAATTTTCTTAGTTGAGGGAGATTCGGCAGGTGGAACAGCAAAACAAGGAAGAGACAGAGCTTTTCAGGCTATTTTACCTTTAAGAGGTAAAATTTTAAATGTTGAAAAAGCAATGCAACACAAAGTTTTTGAAAATGAAGAGATTAAAAATATGTACACCGCTTTAGGTGTTTCTATAGGTACAGAAGAAGACCCAAGAGCTTTAAATTTAGCAAAATTACGTTACAGTAAAATTGTAATTATGTGTGATGCCGATGTTGATGGTAGCCACATTGCTACTTTAATTTTAACATTCTTCTTTAGATATATGAAAGAATTGATTGAAAATGGAAACATTTTTATCGCCACACCTCCTTTATATTTAGTTAAAAAAGGTCAGAAAAAAGAATATGCTTGGAATGATGATCAACGCGATTTAATTGCCTTAAATATGGGTGGTGGTGTAACTATACAACGTTACAAAGGTCTTGGAGAGATGAACGCAGTTCAACTTTGGGACACTACAATGAATCCAGAATTTAGAACTTTGCGTCAGGTTACTATTGATAATTTAACTGAAGCAGACAGGGTGTTTTCTATGCTAATGGGAGACGAAGTTCCGCCGAGGAGAGCTTTTATTGAAAAGAATGCTAAATATGCAAAAATTGACGCATAAGCCATTTTTTATACAAATATTTAAAAAGTCATCTGAAAAGATGGCTTTTTTTATGATTTTAACAAAACAGAACAATAAATATTACTAATAACGATTTCGTAAATTACCAAGAAGGTTCACATTCATTAATTAAAAAAATTAGTACCTTTAGAGCTTAAAATTTAAATATAAAATTCATAAAAATATGAAAGTAACAGTAGTAGGTGCTGGTGCTGTAGGTGCAAGTTGCGCTGAGTACATAGCAATTAAAAACTTCGCTTCAGAAGTAACATTGATAGACATAAAAGAAGGTTTTGCTGAAGGAAAAGCAATGGATCTAATGCAAACAGCATCATTAAATGGATTTGACACTCAAATTACTGGTGTAACAAATGATTATTCAAAAACTGCAGGTAGTGATGTTGCAGTAATTACAAGTGGTATTCCAAGAAAACCAGGAATGACTCGTGAAGAATTGATTGGAATTAACGCAGGTATAGTAAAATCAGTTGTTGCTAGTTTAGTTGAACATTCGCCAAATGTAATTGTAATTGTAGTAAGTAACCCAATGGATACCATGGCTTATTTAGCTCATAAATCATCTGGATTGCCAAAAAATAGAATTATAGGAATGGGTGGAGCTTTAGATAGCGCACGTTTTAAATTCCGTTTAGCTGAAGCTTTAGGTTGCCCACAATCTGATGTTGACGGAATGGTTATAGCTGCACACAGTGACACTGGTATGATTCCATTAACTCGTTTGGCAACAAGAAACAGCGTTCCTGTTTCTGAATTTTTATCGGAAGAAAAATTAGCAGAAGTTGCTGAAGCTACTAAAGTTGGTGGTGCTACTTTAACTAAATTATTAGGAACTAGTGCTTGGTATGCACCTGGAGCTGCAGTATCTGCAATGGTACAAGCAATTGCTTGTGATACTAAAAAAATGTTCCCTTGTTCAGTTTTATTAGAAGGTGAATATGGTTTATCCGATATTTCTTTTGGTGTTCCTTGTATTATTGGAAAAAATGGTATTGAAAAAATTGTTGAAATTGAATTAACCGCTGCTGAAAAAGAGCAATTCAATGCAAATGCAGAAGCTGTTAAAGCTGTAAACAATTTATTGTAATAAGTACAATTTATTATATTAAAAAGCTCCTCAAAATTATTTTGAGGAGCTTTTTTTGTAGCTGTTTTTTTGTTGTTGCCCCTAAAACCTGATACTTATACTTAATACTTGATTCAACTATATTTAATTAATTTAAGGCTTCAACACCATATCTTTTTAGCACTAAAAATGCGTTAGGGATTGCAGCGGCATCCTTTTTTACAATGCAACGTAGTGGAATTGTAAAAAAGATATAGCGAAAAGCCCGACCGACAGGGAACGCCCAAAATATGAACGTTGGTATACATTTATTTTAAATGGTTTTTGTCTTTTAGCAAAAAACAAGCATTGTGATTTTTCATACCAATGTGCGGATAATAATCTACAGCTTTTGGAGCCGCCAACAATATAAGCGTTGCATTTGGAGTTTGATTTTTTGTAAATCTGATTAACTCTTTTCCAATACCTTGCTTTTGATATTGATTATCTACAGCCAAATCAGAAAGGTAGGTACAATAAACAAAATCTGTAATTGACCTTGCTATACCAACCAATTTAATGCCATCTCTAGCTGTAATAATGAGATTGGCATTTTTAACCATTTCTTTAATTCTTTCAAAATCATCAATTGGTCTTCTTTCTCCAAGAGTAGATTTTACAAGTAATTGTTTAAACTCACTTGCTGAAATATTATTTTCGACTTGATATGCAATCATTTTTTTATAAATTGAAGGTAAACTTAAAATAAATACTTAAGACAAACCTGCAACAACACCATTTTCATCGATAGTCATTCCTTCAGAAGCTGGATTGTTTGGCAAACCAGGCATACGCATCATTTGCCCTAAAATAGGGATAATAAATCGTGCTCCTGCAGCAATTTCAATTTCTCTAACAGTAACCACAAAACCTTCAGGTCTACCTCTTAAATATTCGTTATCTGAAAAAGATTTTTGCGTTTTAGCCATACAAATTGCAAAATCGTTAAAGCCCAAACTTTCTATACGCTTT
This sequence comes from Lutibacter sp. HS1-25, assembly GCF_004121075.1. Taxonomy (GTDB): domain Bacteria; phylum Bacteroidota; class Bacteroidia; order Flavobacteriales; family Flavobacteriaceae; genus Lutibacter. The sequence continues at coordinate 16,212 of NZ_RHLN01000016.1, read as the reverse complement.
AAATTTAATTTTGCTTTTTTATCGAAATCTACACTGTCTGCTCCATAAATTTCTTTTGCAATAATTTCAATTTTTTGTTTAACAGGCATATTCCAATCGTACAAAGGTTTAAAAGTAGATTGATTAGACTCTACAATATTAACCACTGCATTTGCCAATGCTATGGTGCCTTCACCACCTTTTGCCCAATTTTCGGACACAACTGCTTTTACGCCAATTGATTTACACTTATTTATAATAAAATTAGTTTCCTCTATAGTATCACTATCAAACGTATTTATAGCAACAACAGGCTCTATATTAAATTTTCTAATATTTTCAATATGTTTTTCTAAATTGCTAAAACCAATTGCAACATTGGCAACATTAGGAATGTTTATTTCTTCGTTATTAGCACCTCCATGATGACGTAAAGCCCTAATTGTAGCAACCAAAACAACACATTTTGGATTTAAACCAGCAGCAACACATTTGATATTTAAAAATTTCTCGGCACCCAAATCTGCACCAAAACCAGCTTCAGTAACCACATAATTAGAAAGTGACAAGCCCATTTTAGTTGCAATTATGGTATTGGTACCTTGCGCTATATTTGCAAATGGACCACCATGTATAATTGCTGGATTTTCTTCTAAGGTTTGTACCAAGTTAGGTTGAATAGCATGTTTTAATAAAATAGCCATGGCATTTTCAGCCTTTAAATCTCTTGCAAAAACAGGTTTTTTATCAAATGTAAAACCCACTAAAATATCGCCTAATCTACTTTTTAAATCTTCAAAATCTGTTGCCATACACAAAATAGCCATAACCTCAGATGCAGGTGTAATATTAAAACCATCTTCACGCGGTATTCCGTTTGATGTACCTCCTAAACCAATGGTGATTTTTCTAAGAGATCTATCATTCATATCAATTACACGTTTCCAAAGAATGGTTCTTGGGTCTAACCCAATATTACAACACTGACTTTGTAAATTATTATCTATTAAAGCAGCCAATAAATTATTTGCTTTTTCAACAGCATTAAAATCACCTGTAAAATGAAGATTGATATCTTCCATAGGAACTACTTGAGAGTAACCACCACCTGCAGCACCACCTTTAATACCAAATACAGGACCTAAAGACGGTTCTCTTAAAACAACCGTAGCTTGTTTACCTATTTTATTTAATCCTTCTGTTAAGCCAATAGAAACAGTGGTTTTACCTTCTCCTGCAGGAGTTGGTGTTATTGCAGTAACCAAAATAAGGTTGTTTTTTTTTATTTTTTCCTCGTCAATTAAATCAAGTGGTAGCTTGGCTTTGTACTTACCAAACATTTCCAAATCATCCTCATCAATACCTAATTTTTCAGCAATATGCTTTATATGTACCAATTTTTTATGTTGAGCAATTTCTATGTCCGATAAATAATTCATTCTTGATAAAATTTAGGGGCTAAATATACAAAATTCAAAATATGGAACCCCCTAATTTTAGATAACCACATATAAAAAATAAATAAAGAAAAAAAGAATTGTCAGTTCCTATTTGAAATTATATATTTGCACGTTTATTACAAAAGAATTTTATATTAAAATAATTTAACATGCAGAATAAAGGATTAATAAAATTATTCGCTATTTTATTTGGATTAGTAAGTGTCTATCAATTATCATTCACCTTTTTTACAAAAAATGTAGAAAATAAAGCAAATGAATATGCTATAGCTAGAGCTGAAGAAAGTAAAGAAATAGCAAATTTAGAAAGAGTTTATTTAGACTCTGTTGCAAACAAACCTGTTATTGATTTAGGATTTGCACAATTTAGTTACAGTGATATTAAAGACAAAGAGTTAAATTTAGGATTAGACCTTAAAGGAGGTATCAATGCTATTTTACAAGTATCTGTAAAAGATATCTTAGTTGGTTTATCAAACGACTCTAAAAATCCTATATTTAATGAAGCATTGGCAAAAGCTAGTGAGGCTCAAAAAAATAGTGATAAAAACTTTTTAGACTTGTTTTTTAACGAATTTAAAAAGTTAAGTAACGGTACTGTAAAATTAAGTGATCCTAGTATTTTTGGAAACAAATCTTTAAGAGAAAAGATTAATTTTAAACTTTCTGATGAAGAAGTTAAACCAATTATTGAAGAAGAAATTTCAGGATCTATTAACACTGCTTTTGAAGTATTACGTAGTCGTATCGATAAATTTGGTGTAACACAACCAAACATTCAACGTATTGGAAACTCTGGTCGTATTTTAATTGAATTACCAGGTGCTAAAGATATTGACCGTGTTAAAAACTTATTGCAAAGTACTGCAGAATTACAATTTTGGGAAGTTTATTCAAACCAAGAAACTGCAACTTTCTTTTATCAGGCAAATGGTGTTGTAGAAAATATATTAGCATTAGAAAACAATGCTTCTGAAACTGATTCAACAGCTGTAAAAGATGAATTAAACGATTTGTTAGGTGAAGTATCTGATTCTTTAGCAGTAAAACAAACCAATAATTTATTTACTGTTTTATCTCCAAGTATTCCTCAAGATCAAAACCAAATTTCATCAGTTGTTGCAACTGCAAAAGTTTCAGATACAGCTAAAGTTAATAAATATTTAGCTTTAAAAGAAGTTAGAGCATTGCTTTCATCTGAAATGAAATACACTAAATTTTTATGGGATGCAAAGCCATTTACTGCAAAATTAACTGCTACTAATGAAGATACTCAATTAGTTCAATTATATGCTATAAAATCTAATAGAGAAGATGTAGCACCTATTGAAGGTGATGTAATTGATGATGCAAGTCAAGAATACGGACAAACAGGAAAACCTGAAGTTAGTATGACTATGAATGCTACAGGTTCTAAACAATGGGGTAAAATGACCACTGAAAATGTTGGTAAATTTGTAGCTGTTGTTTTAGATGATTATGTTTATACTGCACCTTCTGTTAACACTGCAATTACAACTGGTAGAACTTCAATTTCTGGTGGAAGTATGACTGTTGTTGAAGCTCAAGATATAGCAAACGTTTTAAAAGCTGGTAAATTACCTGCTGCTGCACATATTATTCAGTCTGAAGTTGTTGGACCATCATTAGGTCAACAAGCTATTGATAGCAGTATGTACTCGTTTGTCTTGGCATTGTTAATTGTATTTATTTGGATGATTTTTTACTATGGAAAAGCAGGTGTTATGGCCGATATTGCTTTACTAGTAAACTTATTATTTATTTTCGGAATTTTAACCGCATTTGGGGCTGTACTTACACTTCCTGGTATTGCAGGTATTATCCTTACAATAGGTATGGCGGTTGATGCCAACGTAATTATTTACGAAAGAATTAAAGAAGAACTAAATAATGGTAAAGGATTAAAAGCAGCTATTGAATATGGATTTAGTTACGACGGTGCATTTTCTGCTATTTTAGATGCCAACGTTACTTCATTATTAACAGGTGTTATTTTATATGTATTTGGAACAGGACCTGTAAAAGGATTTGCTTATACATTTATTGTAGGTATTATTACTTCTTTATTCACAGCTATTTTTATCACTCGTTTATTGGTTGATGCTTATGCTGCTAAAGGAAAAAAATTCACTTTCAATACAGATATTACAAAAAATTGGTTTACAAAAATCAATGTCGATTTCTTGAAATTTAGAAAAATCGCTTATGTAATTTCTGCAACATTTATCACAATTTCTATTGTTTCATTATTTACAAACGGATTAAATTACGGTGTTGATTTTGTTGGAGGTAGATCTTATGTTGTTAAGTTTGATCAAACAATGAAAGCGACAGATGTTGCTGCTGAATTGAAAAATGTTTTTGGAGACGCTCCTGAAGTAAAAACTTATGGTGAAGCTAGTCAGTTAAAAATAACGACTAAATACAAAATTGAAGAAGAAGGAAATCATATTGATGATGAAGTTCAAGAATTACTTTATAACGGATTGAAACAATACAACCCTTCAACTTTAACATTTGAAGAATTTAAACCTGGTTACGATGGTGCTAAAACTGTTGGTATCATGCAATCTATTAAAGTTGAACCAACCATTGCTGATGATATTAAATCTGCAGCAGGATGGGCAATTTTAGGATCGTTAATTGTAATTTTCTTATATATCTTATTACGATTCAGAAAATGGCAATACAGTTTAGGTGCTATTGTTGCATTATTCCATGATGTATTAATTGTATTTGGTGTATTCTCATTGTTCTATAAAATTTTACCTTTTGATATGGAAATCGGACAATCATTTATTGCCGCCATATTAACAGTACTTGGATATTCTATAAACGATACGGTAATTGTATTTGATAGAATCCGTGAATTTTCAAAAACACATAGTTCTTGGCCATTTGCAAAAGTGATCAATACTGGTTTAAATAGTACAATGGGTAGAACTATTAACACATCACTTACTACATTATTGGTGTTAATTGCAATTTTCTTATTTGGAGGTGATTCAATTAAAGGATTTATGTTTGCATTAATTGTAGGTATTGGTGTTGGAACTTACTCATCTTGGTTTATTGCTTCTCCTGTTCTTTTTGATACAGTTAAAGAAAAATCCGATAAAAAGAAAAAATAACTATTTTTAAAAGTTATATTACAAAACCGTTTTGAGTTTCAAAACGGTTTTTGTATTTCAAATTAAGAAATAAATTAAAAATTAAATCAATTTTAGTTATTGATTAGTAAATTTGCAACAAAATAACAGTATGAGTATTATTAAATTACACGACAAATATTTCAAATCATATATTTCGGCACAAAAAATTGACGAAACCATAAAAAATTTGGTAAATCAAATTTCAGAAGATTTAAAAGACGAAGATACACCGCTATTTATAGGTATATTAAATGGATCTTTTATGTTTGTAGCCGATTTTGTAAAAAAATACCACGCAAATTGTGAAGTTTCATTTGTTAAATTAGCATCTTATGAAGGTACAAACTCAACAGGAGCAATTAAACAACTTGTAGGTATTAATGAAAATCTTGAAGGACGAACTGTTGTAATTTTAGAAGATATTATTGATACTGGTAATACACTTCAAGAAATTTATAAAATTTTTGAAAACAAAAACCTAAAGCAACTTAAAATTGCAACCTTATTTTTTAAACCCGATGTATTTAAAAAAGAACTTCCTATAGATTATATAGGACTTTCTATTCCAGATAAATTTATTGTCGGATACGGCTTGGATTACGATGGAATAGGAAGAAATTTAGAAAGCATTTATCAACTTACAAAAGAACAAAATATGAAAAACATTGTATTGTTTGGCCCTCCAGGTGCTGGAAAAGGAACACAAGCAGATGTATTAAAAGAAAAGTACAACTTAAAACACATCTCTACAGGTGATGTTTTTAGATACAACATTAAAAATGAAACTGAACTAGGTTTATTAGCAAAATCGTACATGGATAATGGCGATTTAGTACCTGATGAAGTGACTATTGATATGTTAAAAGCTGAAGTTGAAAAAAATCCTGATGCTAAAGGATTTATTTTTGACGGTTTTCCTAGAACAGAATCTCAAGCAAAAGCTTTGGATGCCTTTTTAGAAGAAAAAGGTGAAGGTATAAATGGTATGGTTGCTTTAGAAGTTCCTGAAGATTTATTGGTTGAACGTTTATTAGGTCGTGGAAAAGTGAGCGGACGTGCTGATGACCAAGACGAAAGTAAAATACGTAATCGTTTTAATGAATACAATACTAAAACTGCTATTTTAAAAGATTATTACCAAGCTCAAAACAAATATTTTGCTGTAAATGGGGTTGGATCAATTTCAGAAATTACTGAAAATCTTTGTCAGGTATTTGACAAACTTTAATAGTTTCTAAATTTTTAAAGAGCTAAGTCTCTATTATAATTATATTACATGATTTGTGCTTAACACGAATTAAAAACTAAAATGACTGAAGGAAATTTTGTAGACTATGTAAAGATTTACGCAAACTCTGGTAAAGGAGGACGTGGATCTATGCATTTACATCGTGAAAAATACATTGATAAAGGTGGTCCAGATGGTGGTGATGGAGGACGTGGAGGTCACGTTATTGTTCGCGGAAATAAAAATATGTGGACATTGTATCCTTTGAAATTTAAAAAGCATTTTAGAGCCGAACATGGTGGTGATGGTAGTAAACAACGCAGTACCGGTAAGGATGGTGAAGATGTTTATATTGATGTGCCTTTAGGGACTATTATTAGAGACGGTGAAACCCAAGAAATTCTTTTTGAAATTACTACTGAAAACACTGAACAAATTTTGTTAGAAGGTGGTATGGGTGGTCGTGGAAACTGGCATTTTAAAACATCTACAAACCAAACACCTAGATATGCACAACCTGGTGTTGATGCACAAGATGGGTGGTTTCAATTAGAGTTAAAAGTACTGGCCGATGTAGGTTTGGTTGGATTTCCAAATGCAGGTAAATCAACCTTACTTTCGGTATTAACTTCAGCAAAACCAAAAATTGCCGATTATGCTTTTACAACTTTAAAACCAAATTTAGGTATTGTAGAATATCGTGATTATCAAACTTTTGTAATTGCTGATATTCCTGGAATTATTGAAGGTGCTGCTGAAGGTAAAGGTTTAGGACATCGTTTTTTAAGACATATCGAAAGAAATTCTACCTTATTGTTTTTAATCCCGGCGGATTCTGAAGACATTAAAAATGAATACAATATTTTATTAAATGAATTAAAACTTCACAATCCTGAATTGTTGGATAAAAATAGGTTATTAGCCATTTCAAAATCTGATATGTTAGATGATGAATTAAAAGCTGAAATTAAAAAAGAGCTTCCAAATGGTATAGAAACTACTTTTATATCATCAGTAGCAAACCAAGGTCTTACAGAATTGAAAGACATGCTTTGGAAAATGTTAAATCAGGATGCTTAATTTATTAAAATAATTGGTAAAGTAAACTCTGTTGCAACCGGCATATTTCGTTTAATTGCCGGTTGTAATTTGGGTAAATTTTGCAAACTTACCTTTAAAATACTATCAAACTCTGGCAATAACTGTTTTGTTTTTTGAGATATCTCAATTGCAGATAAGCTAGTTTTGCCTTGTGCGTCCACAATTAATTTTACAAATACGGTATCATTTACAACTTCTGTTGCGTTTAAAGAATATTCCTTTAATGATGCGTAAATATGTTGTACCATCTCAATTTGAAAACAATTTTGCTGTTTTTCACGAGAAGGAAATTCATCACAATTTGGGAACAACGGAAAAGCATCTATCGAATTAAAATCAACGATAGTGTCTACTTGTTGCACTTGCTTGGTTCTATCTTCTAAAAATGAGCAAGACAAGATTATTTGTGAACAAATAAAAAGAATGAAAAATTGTTTAATCATATTTATTTTCAATAAGTTAAAAATACAATAAAATGTGTTATCCAACAATTTCATTAATAATAATCTTATTTAATTTGTTAAATCAATTTCTCTATTAACTTTTAATTACAAATATTGCTAAAATATTGTAATTATAAAGATCCTAAACAACGTTTTACCGTCAATTAGGATCTTTGTTTATTTTTGTATATTAAAGTCCTAAAACACCAATTCCTTGTTCAAAAATAACATCAACAGGAATATTGGCTTTGCTTAGTTTATCTAAATCTGCTTGTAAATTGGTAGTAATAACACCCTTTTCTTCCACCAACTTTGCAACACCATTATAATCTCCATTACCTTGTAGTGTTAAAATTATATTTGAAAGATCTTTCATAGCGCTTTCCATTTTGTCGTAATTTACTTTATAAGTACCATCATCATTTTTAGTAAAAGCACCTTTTTCTTTAAAGAAATTAAAACGAATCATATTTGCTTTTCCGTGAGCACTTGATGCACCAAAACGAACCGAACGAAAAATACCCGCCATAAAAGTGGTCATATAATCGCGCATATCGCCATCAATTTCTCCTTTTTTATGCAACTGTTGTACCATATACAATCCTAAAATATCAGCTTTACCTTCTTCCAAAGCAGATGCCAATTCTTTTAACGAGTTTCTTACTGTTCCATTATTGTTAATGGTATTTTTTATACCCAATCCGTGAGCAACTTCGTGAAACATTGTATTGGCAAAAAAAGCATCAAATTTTACAAACTTTCGTTGCGTACTATCAATTAAAATATCAGAAATTGGCAACATTATTTTATCGAATTTTGCTTTCATTGCATTTTTTAACTGTAACCTTCTAGTTCCTTTTTGCAACTGAACTTCTTCATCATTTGGTAAATTAATAGCAATTGTTTTACTTCCTGCGTTACAATCACCCGCATAGTAAACTACATCGTATGCATTTAAATCAGAATCCGTTCCCGGAACTTCTGTTTTGTAAGCTGCGTCTACAGGCAATCCTTCTTGTAATTCAGGTAAAAAACTGGCAAAATGGGCTAATTTCTGACTCCAAACTTGGTCTTTAATTAAAACATAAGCTTCGTGTGAAGCTTTGTTACCATACAATTGATCTTCGTAAGTTTCTATAGGACCAATAACAATATCCAACGTATTGGTTTTCATATCCATCCAGGCAAAATCACTGGCTTGGTATTGATCGTTTAAAAAGGCTGCAGCTCTCAATTGCAGGTAATTTTTTAAACCTTCATCTTCAGCTAAATTTGCAGCTTCAAGCAGTAAATTTGAAACTTGTTTAACTTGTTTTGAAAACTGAACGTGATAAGGAATTGTTTTTAAACTTCCATCGTCATTTCTTCTTATAAATGTATACAAACTAGCTTTTTCTGAGCTTTCAAAACCCTCAAACTCATCTTTAGTAATATTAGAAGGGTAATAATTTGCACCTTTTGGCTTATCTCCTATTCCTTCAACAAAAGGCGTATTGTTGTTTAATCTGTCCCAAGGACCATAATTTATTTCAACAAATTGCTTGGTTTCCTCATCAGAAATTTTTGCCATTAATTCTTCTTTATTGCCATAAGCTTCATACCAAAACAATTCATTCATTTTGTTAGCAGCTTCAATTAAAATTGGCAACATCTTTTTTTCATTTTCTGATAAAACATTAACAACTGCTGTTAATTTAAATGTAACGTATTTATTGAGATTTTTTTTCATATCATTTTGACTTTCAACACTCGATTCTTGTTTAATAGGTTTTCGGGCTTCATTGTTACGTTCTTTACAAGAAATTAAGACCGTTAAAAACAATGAAACTAGTATTGCGTTTTTCATGATTAACTTGGTTTATTTATATCGTCAATTATTTGTTTTATTCTTTTATCATCTACATTGTATTGCACCGCTGCATTTTTCTTTTCAGGAAATTGTTCAATCATAACCGTTGTTGAAGGGAATGCAAATTCAACACCCATAACAGCTGCTAATTTTAAAATAGCCATATGTAATTTATGTTTTGAAGCTTGCTCAGTATTCCAATCTAAATTATGAAAATACACATTTAATAAAATTAATAAAGAAGAATCTCCAAATCCAATAAACTCAACATTAAAAGCATCGTCTCTTGTACCAGGATCTAATTCTATTACTTTACGTACACCAACTACAAAAGCCTCAATTAAATCGGGTGGCGTATCGTAACGTATGCCTAAATTTGTTGTATAACGTCTGTAAGCTCTTAAACCTTTATTATTTACCACCATTTCAGCCAAAGCGCTGTTTGGAATTTGAAAAATTGAAGTATCAGCTGCTCTTACTCTTGTTGAACGAAATCCAACTTTTTCGACAGTTCCCATAACAGTACCTGCTTCAATCCAATCTCCAATATGAAAAGGTTTATCTAAAAAAATCATTACGGTTCCTATCAAGTTTTTAACCGTGTCTTGTGATGCCAAAGCAACAGCCAAACCTCCAATAGAAGCCCCCGCAACAACAGTTACAGGATCTACGCCTAAAATAGTTAACAGTTTTAAAAACCCAATAAACACAACCAAACCTGATAAAAAATTATTTAAAACAGGAATTAATTGATCGTCTAATTTACTTTCGGTAGATTCAGCATAAATTGAATAAATATTCATCACAACTTTTACCAATTTTAGGAAAACGTAAATCCAAAAAACGGTTTGCATAATGTTGATTGCTAAAAACAAAATATTGTTTACATCTAAAGGTAAAAACAACGATGGAAGTACAACTTTAACAAATCCCATTAATATTAAAAACACAACAGGTCTTGCCAATTTTTTTAAGGCAATATTTAAAAGATCGTTTTTATAATGTACAATCCAATATTGAACTTTACGCAATAAAAAGTAAACCAGCCTTTGCAATACATAAAATAACAAAGCACAACAAATAAGCAACAATGCAAATCCTAAGTACTTCCAAATTTCAATATTAAAAACAGATTTATGACCAACATCAGGAATCATTTGCAATAATTTTTCTGTATACCACGGAAAAACGTCTGCCCAAATTTCATTTATTTGATTGGTTGTTTCAGGTGAAAAGTACCAATTACTTCCTATTTTTTCAACATAAATAGTTGGCAATTGTAAAGGAAATAATACAAATCTATGTTTATCTAAAATTCTTGTTGAATCTGTATAAACTGAATCTGCAGGAATTTTATTAAAATCAATTTTCAACCCTTTACCTTCAAAAATTTGCTTTAATTTTAAGGCAATTTCAACGGCTTCTTCCCCCTCGTAACCATAAATTGTAGCAGCTGCTTTTGTTGGTTCATAAGAATCTTGCTGTAAAAAATACCAATGTGTTAAAACAGTTGAATTTGGGTTGTTTAAATTTACCTTAATTTTATCTTGTGCATTTAAAGATGCTGTAAATAAGATAAAAAATAGAATTAATTTCTTCATTTTTTATTTTGGAATTTTGAAATATCAAATTTAAGATTTTAATTTTTCACCATAAATAATAGGGCGTAAATTATTATCTTTTTTTCTTGTTGTTGAATTTTTTCTTTTTTCTTGAAGAAAATGTAACAGTTTCGTCAAACGTATCTTTAGGTTTTTCTCCTTTGTTTTTACGCCACGAATTATTTGTTGGAAGCAGTTTTTGAAGCAAGTCACTTCTACCAACATTGGTTAAAGTATTTTTAATCCACTGTTGATTTTCTTTCTTGTACCAAAAGAAAAAACGATGCTGATCATCTTTTTCCTTTTTAGTTTTTGGCGTTCTGGTAGGTTTTAAAGTATACGGATGGTAACCACTATAATAAATTACCGTAGCAACTGTCATTGGTGTTGGTGTAAAACCTTGTACCTGCTCTAACTGAAAGCCCATATCTTTGGTTTCGGCTGCTAAATTGGCCATATCTTCAACTTCACAAGCTGGGTGATTTGAAATAAAATACGGAATTAATTGAAGATTTAATTTTTTACGATTGTTTATTTTATCAAAACGTTCTTTAAACTGGTGAAAATATTTAAAAGAAGGTTTACGCATTAACTTCAAAACATTGTCTGAAGTATGCTCTGGTGCTACTTTTAAACGACCTGACACATGATTGGTCATTACTTCTTCAGTATAAGCGTCCAATTCTTTTGGATCGGCTTTTACATTAAATTCTGGCACCAACATATCATGGCGAATACCACTTCCAATAAACGATTTTTTTATTTTAGGATGCCTATCAACAGCTTTATAAAGCTCTGTTAATGGTTTGTGTGAAGTGTCTAAATTATGGCAAATAACTGGAGAAATACACGAAGGCGACACACATCTGTCACATATTTCCTGTACTTTACCTTTCATTTTGTACATATTTGCCGATGGTCCTCCAATATCAGATAAGTAACCTTTAAAATCTTCCATATTTGCCACCTTATCTACTTCTTTTAAAATAGATTCTTGACTACGACTGGCTATAAATTTACCTTGATGTGCTGAAATGGTACAAAAACTACAACCGCCAAAACAACCTCGGTGAATGTTTATAGAAAATTTAATCATTTCAAACGCAGGAATTGGTCCTCGCTTGTTATATTTTGGATGTGGTAAACGTGTAAAAGGCAAATCAAAAGAGGCGTCAATCTCAGCTTCTGTCATTGTTTCATAAGGCGGATTAATAACCAAAGTGGTATCTCCTACATCTTGTAAAATACGATCTGCAAACAATTTATTTGACTCTTGTTCAATTACTTTGAAGTTAGATGCAAATAATTTTTTATCTTTTAAACAAACCTCATGCGAATTGATAACAACATCTTTCCAATTTTTATTTTTCGGAATTTCAGTACCTTTTTTCAATAAAAAACCTGTTTGTTTTACAGTGGTTAAACTTGAAAATGGCACCCCTTTTTGTAATAAACTTACAATTTCTCTTAAGGGTTGCTCTCCCATTCCATAAACCAATAAATCGGCTTTAGCATCTTTTAAAATGGTTGGTTTTAAAGTATCACTCCAATAATCATAATGTGTAACCCTTCTTAATGAAGCTTCAATTCCACCTATTAAAACAGGAACATCTGGAAATTTTTCTTTTAAAATATTGGTATAAACCGTTGTTGCATAATCTGGTCTAAAACCCTTATCACCATTTGGTGTATATGCATCAGTATCTCTTTTTCTTTTACTGGCAGTATAATTACTTACCATTGGATCCATACAACCACCTGTAACTGCAAAAAACATTTTTGGAGTTCCAAGTTTTGTAAAATCCTGTAAATTATCGTTCACACTTGGCTGAGGCACAATAGCGACTCTTAAACCGTAACTTTCTAAAATACGTCCAACCACAGCATGTCCAAAAGCTGGATGGTCTACATAGGCATCTCCGCTAAAAAGAATTACATCTAATTCTTCCCAACCTCTAAGCTTTACCTCTTTATTTGTAGTAGGTAACCAATCTGAAAGTTTATGCATCATAATTGTGCAAAAATACACTATTTATAACAATTCTATATAATTTATAAAAAACTTCACTTTGTTAATGAATGTTAACGTGTGTTAACGCTTTAAACCTTTGTAAAACCTGATAGTCAAAGAGGTATAATATAAATTTTTAAATACACACATTATGAAAAAAATAATTGGAATTTTTGTAATCGCATTACTTACATCAATAGCTGTTAATGCACAACAAGGTCAAGGAAAAGGTCAAAAAGGAATGAATCTTACTCCTGAACAAAAAGCGACTTTAAAAGCAAAGCAAATGACTTTAGCATTGGATTTAAATACAAAACAGCAAACCGAAGTTTACAATTTAATGAAAAATAGCGCTACTGAACAACAAAGTGTAATGGCTTCTATGAAGCAAAAAAGACAAGATGGTGTTACCATTTCTGACGATGAAAAATATGAAATGCAAAAACAACGTTTAGACAAAAAAATTGAACATAAAACAGCAATGAAAAATATATTGACAAAAGATCAATATGAAAAATGGGAAAAAATGATGCAACATCAAAGAAAGTCTGGTAAAAAAAATATGGCTAAAAATAACCAAAAGGGTGTAAAAGGTGGCAAACAAAAAAACAACAAAGTATAAATTAGTTTTAGTTAGTTTAATTTAAGTTTGAAAAGAACCCTGCAAATGCAGGGTTCTTTTTTTTGTAATACTTCTAATATTTTTCGACTAAAAATAAAAATTTTATACAAAATGGCAATTCAAAATACTTCAACATACTCATTTAAAAACATTTTTTCACTTAACAAAATTTCATTTGAAAATGCTTGCGTTGTAAATAAAAACGAGCAAGTAGATAACTATAGTATTTTTTGGATTAAGGAAGGTAAAGGAAATTATAATATTGATTTTAAAAGTTATTCATTTGATGGAAGTGTTTTATTTTTTCTTTCGCCTGGGCAGCTATTTTCTGTTGATTCAGAAAAAATAAAAGAAGCATATAAGCTTACTTTTAAAAGAGATTTTTATTGCATTGAAACGCACGATAAAGAAATTGCTTGTAACGGTGTATTATTTAACAATATATATGAAACTCCTTTTGTTAAAACTTCCAAATCAGACGAACAAAAGTTAGAATTTATTTTAACGAGTTTAATTGAAGAGTTTAACAATAAAGATACTGCACAATATGATATGCTTCAAGCGTATTTAAAACAATTCATCATACATTCAGTAAGAATAAAAAAAGAGATTGAACCAATTAAAGATGATATTGAATCTGCCCTATTTAAAGATTTTAGCCTTTTGGTAGCGCAAAATTTCAGAAAACTACATTCCGTAACCGATTATGCGAATAGATTAGGATTGTCTCCTAAATCTTTAGCTAAACATTTTCAAAAAATTAATGCCGAAAAACCAAGTGATTTTATAAAAAACAGAATTATTCTTGATGCTAAACGTCAATTAATTTACACTAATGAATCTGTAAAACAAATTGCTTTTAATTTAGGTTTTGAGGACCCGGCATATTTTAGTCGGTTTTTTACAAAAGCGGTTAAAAAATCACCACTACAATTTAAGGCTGACCATATTAATAGCTAATTAAGCTAAAAAAACTTCCTAAAAAACAAAAGTCCAACTAGTAAGAACTTTTGTCCATTTCTTAGCCTTTATATCTATCGCATATTTGTAATGAATTTAAAAACAAATAATTATGGATATTCAAATAAATCAAAATCAATACAAAAAAGTAATAACAGATAACAAATTAGTATTACTAGATTTTTACGCAGATTGGTGTGGACCGTGTAAAACCTTGAGTCCAACAATTCAGAAATTAGCTGAAGAATATGCTGATAAAGTAGCTATAAAAAAAGTAAATATAGATAACAATAAGGATTTGGCTGCTGCTTTTCAAGTTAGAAGTATTCCAACGCTTATTTACATTTCAGAAGGTAAAACTGTAGGAAGATCAACAGGAGCTGCTCCTGAAAATGAGTTAAAAAATCAATTAAATAAATTAATTGAATCTTCAAAAAACTAATTATCAAACTATAAGGAACTTTTGTCTATGTATTGACATTGCTAACAATCGCAACTTTGTAGTGTAATTTAAAATTAAAAAAACGTGAAAACAAATCAAAAAACAAATTGTCCAAATTGCTGGGGTTTTCAAGAATATGAAGAAAACCAACAAATAAACATAACCGAAAATAAACAATAACATTTAAAAACAAAAAGATATGAGTACTAGAATTGAAACATTAAATCCTGAAACAACAACAGGCGAATCAAAAGAATTATTTAACGGAGTTCAAAAAAAATTAGGTTTTATTCCTAATTTAATAAAAGTGTTTGGAAACTCACCCGCTACTTTAAAATCGTACCTACAGTTAGGCGAATTAACTGCTAGCGGAAACTTTAGCAATAAGTTTAGAGAGCAACTTGCACTTGCGATAGCAGAAGAAAATAATTGTAATTATTGCTTATCGGCACATACTACAATTGGAAAAATGAATGGTTTAAGTGATGAGCAAACAGAACAAAGCCGACAAGGAATAGCTACTGATGTAAAAATTGAAGTTGGATTAAAACTTGCGCAATCTATCACAAAAAATCGAGGAAAAATAACTTCTGAAGAAATTGAAGCAGCTAAATTAGCGGGGTATACTGATGAAGATATTCTTGAAATAGTATTAAATGTGGTATCAAATACATTAACAAATTATGTAAACCATATTGCAGAAACTGAAATTGATTTTCCTAAAGTTGAAGCAGGAAAATTTACAGTATTAACCCAATAAAAAAGCTGATTTTTAAAAGAAGCCGTCTCAAAATTAAATTGGGGCGGTTTTTTTTATTTTTAATTTCTACCGATAATTTTAGGAGGTTTTAATTTTTGGCAAGAAGTTGCCATTTATTAGGCACATTTCTTTCTTATATTATGCGCTAATGCGTGTAATCCGAACTCTAACTCAGCTTTTTCTATTCCTTTATGGGTAAATCGTTTAAAATTTCGATTGGATTTTATGTGTGCAAAAACAGGTTCTACATCAGCGGTACGCTGTTTGCGTTTTATTTCACCTATTTCGCTAAGCAAATTCCTTCTTGCTTTTTCCTTGTATGCCTCTAGTTTGTGATTCCGCTCTACAATTCTATTTCCTTTTGCCTTAAAACAAGCGCCTCGCAATTGACAAACTTGACAGTTTTGTGCGCTATATATACTAGTAGTTTGTGCATAACCTGATTTGGTCTTTCTCTTTCGCTCACCTATTTTTTTCATAGTTTGACCCATTGGACAGATATAGTGGTCTTGCTCTTGGTTGTAATATAGTTTATCTCTGTTGAAGTCCTCGTTTTTCTTTTTTCGCTTTGACTTTAAAATAC